>NZ_SPUM01000061.1 GCF_004614195.1 Massilia horti
ACCGCGTGCGCAGCAAAGCTGCACACCTACGGTCCGCATTGGGCCTCTGTGTTATTTATGTGCTTTACCGAACTGGCGGAAGCGGATGGTCCGAACGGAACGGCAGCGCCGGCAAGCCGGCCTTGTTGACCAGATTCGGCTGGGCCGACTCATCCCATGCGAAGCGCACCGTCGCCGGGTTCGGCACGTCCGGGCTGCTGACTACCACGCGGTTCTGTTCGATCACCGCATTGGCCGGATGGTAGTTGCCGTCCGAGCCGGCGATCTCGAACCAGTTCAAGGGCTCGCCGTCGCGCGAAGCCAGGCCGTCGGCAAAGTCGAATGAGAGGATCGCCTTGCCGCCTTTCACTGAAAGCTTGCGGAACACCGGGCCATAGGTCGCGATGCCGCTCTTGCCGTAGGTGTAGGCGAGCGCCAGGTTGGCGAACCGCAGGCCCACCGACAGCTTGTCCAGCGGATGGATGTCGCGCAGATTGTCGACCAGGTCGGTAGTGACGATCATGCCGGTGTTGGGGATGCGCAGCGCCTGCGCCTGGGCTTCCCACATGCGTGGTGCGGCCTGTGAATCCTTGACGAACTTGTCCCGCACGACATGGTAAAGGTGGGGTGCCACTTGCGCGTAGTAGAACGGGAAGTCGGCCTGCCATTTGGCGCGCCAGCTCGATACCAGGGTCTCCATCATCACGGTGTACCCAGGCCCCTCCTCGCCCGCGATGATGTTCGATTCGCCCTGGTACCAGATCACGCCCCGCATGCCGTATGGCGCGAGACCGGAGATCATGCCGTTATAAATGGTGGACGGATCGTTCTTCCTGGTTTCGGTGCCGGCGCTGTCATCTGGCTGCTGCACAGGGGTCCACAGCTGGATCTGGGTACCACCCCAGGTGGAATCGATCATGCCTACCGGCGCGCTCAATTCTTCCTTGAGCTTTCGGCCGAAGTAATAGGCAGCGGCCGAAAATTTGGTCTTGGCGATCGAGTCCGGAGTGCACACCACCCACTCGCCTTTCACGTCATTCTGCGGCCGCGTAAACTTCTTCCTGTCGACCTTGAACAGGCGGATGTCCGGATGGTCGGCCGCTGCGATCGCCTGCTTGCCGTCGTTGGTCTGATCGAGCGACCTTTGCATGTTCGACTGACCGGATGCCAGCCACACTTCCCCGACCAGCACATCATTGACAACGATAGCGTTGCCGTCGCCGTTGACGGTGAGCGTGGTCGCCGCGCGCGGCGCGGCGACCAGATCGAGATCGACCTGCCAACGCCCGTCGGCCCCGGCGCGCGTGGTGCGCGTCTGGTTGCCGATTTTTACCGTCACCGTTTCCTGCGGATCGGCCCATCCCCACACCGGCACCTTTGGCGATCGCTGCAGCACCATGTGGTCGGAAATGATCGCGGGCAGCCGCACAACCGCAAAGGAGGGTGAGGCGAGCAGGAATAACGACAGCAGGCCAAGTGCTTTTGTCGGGGATGTTTTCATCGGACCGTGTCTGCGTAGCTGGAAATTATTGTTGGCGTCGGGCCGCTGAGCATGTGGCCAGGCGATTCAGCCCAACGGCACTGGCCATCGCACGGTAGCCGGCGGGCGAAAGATGCAAATGGTCGCCAGAATCAAATAGGCCCTGCAACCGGTCGGGCGCAGCCGGGTCGCGAACCGCGGCGTCGAAGTCGGCGACGCCGTCGAACAGGCCGGATGTGCGAATCCAGTCATTCATCGCCTGGCGATCCGATTCGTTTTCCGGCAGCGGTTTGTACAAGGTACTGCCGCCGTACGGCGTCAAGGTTCCGGCGATCAGGCACACGCCCTGCTTGTGCGCGCGCTGCACCAGCTCGCGCCAGCCGGACTTTAGGTCCGCGAGCATGGCGGCGCGCGATTGCGGTGATTCGGTTTTGCCCCGGTGAAGGCGGCCCAGGTCGTTCACCCCGATCAGGACGATCGCGTGCGTAACCCCGGGACGCTGAAGCACATCCCGTTCAAAGCGCTCCAGGAGCGGCGGACCAATGCATTCGCGCAGCATGCAATTGCCGCCAATGCCCGCATTGACCACGCCTGCGGTAGCGCTACCCTCCTCTGCGAGGCGACCAATGAGAAAGTCAGTCCAGCGATCATTCCCGTCCATGGTCGATCCCGAGCCGTCGGTGATCGAATCGCCGACCGCGACGACCACGCTCGGTCGCGGATCGGCCACTACTTCAATACCTGAAACCTGATACCAACTGGTCGCCTTGCGTGCATCCTTCAGGTCAGTCTGCGATGACTGGTCGCCAGGCGCGATGAATTGGGTGGCATGCGCGGCCACGTGCGCGCTTTGCTGCTGGGGCAGCGCCTTGAAAAACAGCGACAGCGTCAGATCGTCCCCGCGGGCCGCTTTCCATTCGATCGGATCGCTGACATATTCGCCACCCGGTGGCACCGTGACGCCAGCCTGCCCGTCAAAGCGCAACGTTTCAAGACTGTCCAGCAGCGCTGAGCTGGCGGGACGACCGACGCGGCCGATTGTCGCCGCTCCAAGCACGAGAGGCTCGCTGCCGTACAGGTTGCTGATCCGGACCCGCAAGCGATTTCCACCTGCCGACAGGCGCATTACCTGGCGTAGCGTGAACTCGCCGAGTTCTTCCTTCTTCAGCGCGGCTTTCGCGCTTGGGACCATGAGCGCTGCACCCCAACTGCTGGTCCAGTCTGCGGATTTATCGCTTGCCGCCGCGCACGCCTCGTTCAGGCCTTGCAGCAAACACAGGCAAACAGCGGCCACGCCAATACTGCCGGCAAGTCGATTTATTTTGGGTGCCATCCGCCTGTCCAAGTTTTCCTCCCAATGCCTGGCGCTTGATGTCCAGGACGCAACAGTATATCGCTCCGCGCTTTGGTTGCGCTACCATTGGAAAGATCACTTGCGATCAGTTTGATGAGCATTTCATTCGTCGAGCAGCCCGTGCGCAATCGCGTAGGACGTCAGCATCGAAGAATTGTGCAGGTTCAGTTTCTGCATCAGGTTGGCCCTATGTTTCTCGATGGTCTTGACGCTCAGGCTGAAATATTCGGCGATGTCTTTATTGCGGTGCCCTTCCGCGATCAGTTTGAGCACCTGGCGCTCGCGGTGCGTCAACTGGCGCAGCACGCTTGCCTGCCGCTGGCGGTTGCCCCCATCCAGATAGCCACGGATGATCTGGCCCGACACCTCCTGGCTCAGGTAGATCTTACCCTGCAACACAGTCCGGATAGCCAGCTCCAGTTCCTCGCTCCCGGAATCCTTGAGCAGGTAGCCTTCGGCGCCTGCCTGCAGGCTGGCATTGATGTACTCCGCTTCCTTGTGCATCGTCACCACCACCACGTGTGGCGCCGGGCGCCGCCGCTTGATGTCGATGAGCGCTTCGATCCCGTTCATGCCTGGCATCGAGATGTCCATCAGTACCAGGTCGGGCTCGAGTAGGCGTGCCGCCTGCAGCGCCTCATGACCGTTTGCTGCTTCGCCGACCACCTCGAAGTGCGCGTGGCTTGCGAGTAAGGCCCGTAAGCCCGCCCGCAACAGGGCATGGTTTTCGACAATCAGGATACGGTGCTTGGCTGTCATCGCGCGCTCCCGCTGGAAAGTGGGCTCAGGGCGGCAACGACGGCGCCGCTGCCTGCCCCGGCGAGAACATGAAGACCCATTCGGCGTAGGTCGCGGCCGCGACGAAGTTCTGGTCGGTGCGTGCGAAACGGCCATGTTTGAGAGGCCGTTCCTGCGACAGGCTGTACACCCCGTAGATGGCCCCGTCGGCCCCGCGTGCCAGACCCCACTCGGCCGAACCGGTGATGGGGTCGGTGTAGATCTTGCGCAGGTAACGCCGCATCGCCGGCACACGCGGGTCGCGCAGCAGGTCCGCCAACTGGTAGGGATGGCGCGGCGCGCCCGGCGGCGAGTGCCGGTAATATTGCATCAGCGCGTCCCGGAACTGGTGGCCGGCGAACAGCAGTTCGCGCTCGCGCTCGCGGCGGGCAATGCCGTTCCATGCGTCGCCCAGCGCTGCCAGTGCGATGCCCATGACCACCAGCGCAACCAGCACAGCGGCATAGACAAACCCCTGCTCGCGCTGACCAATCATCACCACTGCCCGTACGGCGTGCCGTCCAGGCCGTTGCCCGGCGCACCGCTGTGAACGTCAAACACGGCGCCCTGGGCGGGATCAGGCGGCGCCACGGGCACCCAGGTCGCGCTGCTGCCGGTGACGGGATCGATCGGCAGCCTGCGCACATATTTCTTGCTGACGAGCTCGTCAAGAGCGTCGGGGTATTTGCCGTTGTCTTCATAAAATTGATCCAGCAAGTGCCGCGTCAAGGCAAGATTCGCCCGCAACATGGTCTCTCTGGATTGTTCCACGCTGTGCATGTAACGCGGAACCGCAATGCTCAACAACAGCGCGACGATCGCCATGACAACCAGCAGTTCGACCAGCGTAAACGCGCGATGGATGCGTGGGCGTAACATTTTCGTCACCAGTTCCTGTACGGAATTCCGTTCAGTCCGACACCCGGGGCCAGCGAGTAGACGTCGTAGACCTCGTCCCCTTCGCGCGGATCGTCGGCGCTGCTCTGGTAATCGCGCTTGCCCCAGGTTGCCTCGTCGCTGAGCGCCGGATCCTGGCAGAGCGGGTCGCGCGGAATCCGGCGCAGGAAGTACAGGCGTGCCTGCGCCTCTACCCTGGCGGCATCCGGTACCCCTTCGACCAGCAAGCGCAGCGTGGGCGGATAGCCGGAACGGTCCATCGGCTGCACGATGCGACCCTCCTCCACCGCGTGACGGTATGCGTCGAGCGCGCCGCGGATCTCGCGCAGGGCGCGGTGCAGTTCCTGTTCTTTCGCGCGCCGCGCGGCCACTTCAGCCATCGGGATGGCCGCGCTGGCCAGCACGGCCACTATCGCCACGCACACCAGCAGCTCGACCAGGGTAAAGCCGCGATTCATGGCTGCACCTGCACAACCAGCGGCGCGGGCGCGGTCACCGCGAGTGGCTCGCCCGATACGCCGCCCGCCTCGGCCTGCGCCACGGCCACCTGCGCCGCGCCAGGAGCGATCACCTCGAACTCCACGCTCGCCGCCGCACCGGCGCCGCTGGCCGCACCGCTGCCGGCGGCAAACTCCACCTGAACCTGCCCGGCCTGGCCGTCGAGGTTCCTGGTGAACGCCGCCCCCGCCTGCCGCATGAAGTCGCCCTCGGCCGCCTCCACCGCCTTGAGCACGGCGGCGTCATACGCCAGCGTGAACTTCAGTCCCCGCACGGCCATCGATGACTGGGTGTTCAGCGCAATCGAGATACGCTCGCCCACCTTCGCCTGCGCCGGGCCCTGCCACGACAGCACCACCGGTTGGTTAGCTGGCGACGCGGCCAGCGGCGCGCGCGCGGCAAGCGGCACAGCCGCAGCCTGCGGCGCCGCCACCGGCCCGCCGCCGGGGCTGATCCCGACGGTGCCCAGCGGGCGCAACATCAGCCGGTTCGCGCCCAACTGCGACTCGGTGCCGGACCAGTACTCGGTCTGGCGCGCGGCGGCCGTCCGGCGCACACCGATCACATGCGGCGTGAGCGACAAGACGATCTCGGTCTTGCGCGCGTTATCGCGGTGGTTCGAGAACAGGCGCCCGAGCAGTGGCAGCTGGCCCAGCCCCGGTAGCTTGCTCGCGCTGTTGCGGTCCTCGTCGTTGATCAAGCCGCCCAGGATCTGCGTTTCGCCGTCGCGCAGGCGCAGCACGGTGGTGGCGTTGCGCGTCCCGACCTGGTAGGCCAGCGTGCCGGACTGGACGTTCTGGATTTCCTTCACGATCGAGCTGACCTCGAGGTTGATCTTGATGCTCACCTCTTCGTCCAGATGAATGTCCGGCTCGACCTCGAGCTTGAGGCCCACGTCCAGGTACTGCACATTGCCGGTGATGACGGGCGCCCCGGTCGACATCGGCGTCACCGCGTTGGTAATCACCGGAACCCGGTCGCCGATCATGATCTTGGCCTTTTCATGGTTGCGGGCCCGGATGCGCGGGCTGGCCAGCAGGTTGGCATCGCTGTCCTGCATCAGCAAATTGAGCGTTACCGACGGCGCCGGCCCGGCCAGCAGGCTCGACGCCCTGGTGTCGCGCAGCGCACCCAGCGTCAGCCGATCGCCCGGTACCGACACGCCGATACTGGAGGGCAGCGCCAGGCCAAGTTCGGACAGGCGCGAGCCGGACACTTCGAGGACCTCGACCTCCAGCATCACCTCCGGATCGGCGACGTCCTGGTCCTCCACCAGCCGCGCTGCCAGCTCCACCGCCTCTGGCGTGTCGCGCATGACCACCGAATTGGTGCGCTCATGGACCACCACGTCGCGCGACTTGAGCAGGGTCTTGATCATGGCGGCGATCTGCTTGGCGTCGGCATTGACCAGGTGGAAGCTGCGGATCTTCAGGTCCTGGTATTCCTTCAGCTTGGCAGGCAGGTTAGGATAGACCAGCACGGTCGAATCGCTGAGCACCTTTTTCTCGAGCTGGCTCTGCATCAGCAGCAGCTCGAGCGCGTCCTGCACCGAAACGTCCTTCACGAAGATCGACACCTTGATGTCGGGCTTGATGTCCTTGTCGAGCAGGACGTTGATGCCGGAGCCGCGCGCCAGCGCCTCGAGCACGACCTTCACGTTGGCATCGCGGAACTGCAGGCTCACCGGGCTGCGAAAGCGCCCGGCCAGCCCCGGCACCGCGGCCTGGGCGCGGCTGGCGTGCTGGTCGAGCCGCTGCAGCAGCTGGCGCGCAGCGCGATGGTCCGGGTCCTCGAGCAAGATGCGCCGCACCAGCTCGCGCGCCTGGCCCTCGTCCCTGGCCACGAGCTGGTCAGCTTCCGCCAGCTCGGCCGCATGGCGCACGTCCATGTCCAGGCTGGCCAGCCCGGCGCGGGCGTTGCGGTCGGCCGGATTGAGGTGCAGCGCGCGCTCGTACGCAGTGTGCGCGGCGGCGGCATCGCCCGCGGCGCGCGCGGTGGCGCCTTGCGACACCAGCCTGGTGACGGCGAGCTCGCGCTGGCGCGCCAGCGCCGAACGATAGGTCAGGTTGGAGGGATCGGCCTTGCTCGCCTGCGCCAGTCGCTCCAGCCCCTCCTCGACCTGGCCGGACGCGATCAGCTCAAGCCCCTCGCGCTGCAGGCGCTGCGCCGCGCAACCGGCGAGCAGGCCAACAATCGCGAACACGGCCAAAGAACGCAAGCGCCAGGAATTGGTAGGCATGGCAGTCTCCTAAGGTACGTCGCCGGTTGCCAGCGACTGCTTCATCTGCAGCGGCAGGTAGGTGAACTGGATCGCGGGGCCGTCAACGCGGTCCACGCGCCAGCCGCCGTCGAGTGTGTCGCCGGCTTTGGCCAGCAGCACATGCTCGCCTTTCATCAGGAATACCAGCTTCACGCCTGCCGCGTAACGGCCCAGGTAGCGGAACGGCAGTGGCGGCGGTGCGGGCGGCGCGGAGGCGGTGTCCTGGACTTGTGGTGGCAAGGCAGGAGCTGCCGGGGCCGCCGCTGGCGCCGCCGCGCTTTGCCACGACAGCGGTGCGAACGGGTTCACCCCGGCGCCTGGCTGCGGTGGCTGTCCGGCGGCCACGCCGGCAAGTGCCAACGCGCACCCGGACAGCAGGCCGCGCACGGGGCGAAGCGGCGTCATGGCCGGGCCTCCATCAACACGACCAGCTTGATCCGCGCCTCGATCGCCCCGTCGCCGATCTTCTGGCGCTGCAGATGGATGGTCTCGACAGCCAGCGCCGGCAGGGCGGCATGCAGTTCATCGAGGAAGACCAGCAGCTGGGGATAGGTCAGGCGCAGCGGCAGCGTGATCTCGTAGCGCACCGCCTGCTCCTGCGCGAGCCGCACGACCTGGTAGTTGGCCTCGTCCACAAGAATCCCGGCCTGCGCGGCTGCGCCGGCGATCTGGGCCAGCACGTCGGGAAAGCTGGTTTCGCTCGGTCGAACCGGGGCCGGTTTCACCAAGGCAGCCGCTGGCCGGACAGATGCGCGGCGCGCCCCTTCCCGCTGCAGCGCGGCCACCTGGGCCTCGGCTGGCGCCAGCACCTGGAACCAGAACCAGCACGCCGCGCCGGCCAGGCAAGCTGCCAGAAGCCACGGCAAACGCTCCGGCATCATGTGCTGTCTCCCCACTCGGCGAGCACCGTGAAGCGCACCGGATGCTGCGGGTCGTCGCGCAGCGTCTGATGGCTTTGCAGGAGCACCCGGACGAACGTCCCGGCGGTCCCCAGGCGGCGCAGGTAGTCAAGCAGCGCCGGCAGGTCGCGCGCTTCGCCATCCAGGCGCACGCGGCGCTGCTGGGGCGCCGGATCGAATGCGAGCAGGCTCACGTCGGCACTGGCGGCCGATGCCAACGCCTGGAACAGCCGTTCCCAGCGCACGGCCGGTACGGCTTGCGTCTGGCCGGCACTTGCCGCAGGCTTGATGCGGTGCGCCGGGAAGCGGGCCGTGTCGGCGCGTAGCAGGGCCGCCTGCGCGCGCAGGTCGGCCAGCCGCAGTGTGCCCAGCCCGAAGATCACCGCTGCCAGCATGGCGACGGCAAAGAGCTGCCTGCGATGGTTGGCCGGCGCGGCCATGTGGCTCAACACCAGTGGCGGCATGGCTCTCATTGTCCAGCCCCGCAGTCAAACAAGGCAGCCAGCGGGTGCGCTGCATTGGGCCCCAACCGCACTGCCGGCAATCCGGCCACCTGTTCCATGTCGGCGGTCTCGAACTGCGGGGCCCACAGGAACACCTGAGTAGGGGTCGCATCGGTGTCTGCCAGCAGGGACTCCCGTTCGATCAGCTGGCCCAGCGCGGCCAGGGCGTTGGCGCCCGTCCTTGCCGTGCGCACGGCGCGCCATGTCCGGTGCTGCGACAGGGCCAGGCACAGGTAGCCCGGCTCGGCGAGCACCAGCCAGAAGCAATCGCCCTGCAGCACGCGCCGCCAGCAATTCACTACCGCCGCCAGTAGCGGCTGCACGTCCGCCAACTGGGCGCGGGTGCGCTGGCACAGCGCCTGCAGTTCCGACACCAGCGCGGCATCGACGGCGCTGGCCAGGCCCGGTGCCCCGCGCCGGGGTGGCGTGGCCGCGATCTGCCACTGCCGCGCGCCATCGCCGTACACCCGTACGAAACAGTCGCGCTGGTACGCTTGCACGGCGACGCCCTTCAGCCCCGCTTGCCACGGCACGAACGCATAGCGCACCAGCCGGTTCGACAGGGTCACGTGCAAGCGCGCCGGCCGCGCCTGTGTGCGCAGCAGCGCCTCCAGTGCGGCCAGCGCCGCGCGCCACGATCTGGTGATCTCGCTGCTCGGCTCGCGCAGCGCGCCGCCCTGCCAGCGCCAGCCGGCACGCGCGGTATTGAGCGCGTCGTGCGCGAGCAGCACCCGCAATTCATTGGCCGGCAAAAGTGACACGGTCGATCTCCTCCAGTGTCGTTTCCCCGCTCGCCGCGAGCGCGAGCGCCGCGTCGCGCAGCAGCCGGGTTCCGTTGCCGCGTGCCGCCTCGCGCACCCGCCGCGCCGGCTCGCGCGCGGCGATCAGCTCGCGCAATTCGTCGTTCAGGACGAGCAGCTCGCCGATGGCTTTGCGCCCCTTGAAGCCAGTGCCGCGACAGTGCGTGCAGCCGGTGCCGGCGCGATAGTCCATGCTTGCTGCCTGCCCCGACTCCTTGACCAGCCCGGGCGGCGGGCACACAGGCACCGCGCACGCTCGGCAATTGACTCGCACCAGCCGCTGCGCCAGCACGCCATTGAGCGCGGCGACAAAGCTGTATGGATCCACGCCCATGTGCAGGAAGCGCCCGATCACGTCAAACACGCTGTTCGCGTGCACTGTCGTGAACACCAGGTGCCCGGTCAGCGCCGACTGGACCGCAATCTGCGCGGTTTCCGGGTCGCGGATTTCGCCGACCATGATCTTGTCCGGATCGTGGCGCAGGATCGAGCGCAGGCCGCGCGCGAAGGTCAGGCCCTTCTTCTCGTTGACCGGGATCTGCAGCACGCCCGGCAGCTGATACTCGACCGGGTCCTCGATGGTGATGATCTTGCCGGCGCCGTCGTGGATCTCGGCCAGCGCGGCATACAGCGTGGTGGTCTTGCCGCTGCCGGTCGGCCCGGTCACGAGCAGCATCCCGTACGGCACGCGCGACAGGCGGCGCAACGTGCCCACGCTCGCCCCGTCAAAGCCAAGCACGTCGAGCCGCAGGCCGCGCATCTGGTCCGACAGCACCTGCTTGTCGAGCACGCGCAGCACCGCGTCCTCGCCGAACATGCTGGGCATGACCGAGACCCGGAAGTCCACTTCGCGCCCGCGCACCGAGACCCTGAACCGGCCGTCCTGCGGCACGCGCCGCTCGGCGATGTCCAGTTCCGCCATCACTTTCACGCGCGAGAGCGCCTGCGCTGCCAGCGCGGCGCCATCCAGGCTGCCCACCGCGGTCAAAGCACCGTCGATCCGGTACTTGATCGCCAGGCCAGCCGGGCTGCTTTCGAAATGGATATCGCTGGCGCCGGCCTTGAGCGCGTCGTACAGGGTCGAGTCGACCAGCCGCACCACAGGGCTGGTGGCCGCGCCGATGGCCTCGAGCGACAGCTCGGGGGCGCACTCGGCCGGCGCCGCGCCGACCCCGGCGGGGCCGGCCACGCTGTCGAGCGCGCGCAACGACGCTTCATGGCGCGCCAGGCACCCGGCCAATTCGTCGCGTGCGACGACAGCCCAGGAAAACGGCACGCCAACCTGTTCGCCGGCCCACGCCGCGCATTGCGGATCCAGCGGGTCGGCCGTGGCCAGCAGGACGGCACCAATGTCCGTGTAGAGCGCGACGCAGTTGTGCGCGCTGGCCAGCGCAAACGGAACCAGGTCGAACGCCGGCTGCATCCGCGCCAGCTCATCCCGGCCGAGCAGCACCAGGCCCAGGGTGTGCGCCAGCCCCGCGGCGACACCGGCTGCATCGAGCCCGCTCGCGCGCTCCAGTTCCTCGGCCGCGCTGCGCCCCGATCCGGCCGCCGCGTTCATGGCGGCACGCAGCTGTTCACGGGTAAACGCGGCCGTCATCCGATGCTCCCGGCCAGGTCGAACACCGGCATGTACATCAGCACGACGATGCAGCCGATCACGGCGCCAATCGCCACCATCAGGATCGGCTCGAACAGGCGCGTGAAGCGCTCGACCCAGCGTGCCATGTCGTCCTCGTAGAACGCGGCGATGCGCTCCATCAGCTCGCCCATCGCGCCGGTCCGTTCGCCCACCACCAGCATGCGCTGCGCGACCGGCGTGGCCAACCCCTGTTCCGGCAGCGCGCGCGAGATCGGCTGGCCCTCGCGGATCCGCGCGGCGGCCTGCTCCAGCCGTGCGCGCAGGCCGGGCTCGAGCACTCCGCCAGCCAGTGCCAATGCGGCGGCGACCGGCATGCCGCCGCGCAGCAGCATGCCCAGCGAGCGGTACAGGCGCGCCAGGTAAAACAGCCGCAGGCGTTCCCCCAGCGGCGCGCAGCTCCACACGCGCCGCATCAGCCAGCGGCGCGTCGCCGGACGGCGCAGCGCCCGCCAGCACAGCCACACCGCACCGATGCCGGCGGCGGCGCACGCCAGCGCATGATTGGCCAGCAGTTGCCCCCAGCCCACCAGGATGCGCGAGCTCAGCGGCAGCTCGGCGCCGGTATCGGCATACACCTGGCTAAAACGCGGCACGACATACACCAGCAGGAACACGGTAACCAGCACCCCGACCACGCCCAGCACCGCGGGGTAGACCAGCGCGCTCGTCACATGGCGGAGCACGGCATCGACCTGTTCCTGGTAGCGCAGGTAGCGCGCCAGCGCTTGCGGCAGCGCGCCCGAGCTTTCGCTGGCACGCACGGTGGCGGTGAACAGCGGCGGGAACACCGTGCTGGACTCGGCCAGCGCAAACGACAGCGGATGCCCCTCGCGCAAGCGCGCCGCGACCTGCTCCAGCACACGCCGTGTCTCGGGCCGCGCTTCTTTTTCAGCCAGGGTTTCCATCGCCTCGAGCAGCGCCAGCCCCGACTCCAGCAGCGCCATCAGTTCCTGGCAAAACAGCGCCAGCGGCAGCTGCGCTCTGCGCTGCGGCCGCCATGCGAGCCAGGCGCGCCGCGCCGTCACGGTCAGCACGCGGTTGCCGTGCGCGCACGCCTGCGCGGTGGCATCCTGCTCGTCCACCGCATCGAGCATCAGCCGCACCACCGCCCCACCCGCGCCGACCGCTGTGACCTCGAAGCGCATCGGCTACCTCCCTGCCCCGCGCTCGTGCAACGCGGCCAGTAGCTGGTCGGCGCTGGCATAGCCATCGATGCGCTGCCAAGGACCACCTGCGCGCGTGCGCAGGAACATCACCGGCTCATGGTTCATCTTGTTGCCCCGGTAGGCGCCGAATGCGCGCTGGGCTGCCCCGCTCGACTCGGGGGTGCCCGTATAGAAGCGCCAGCCTTCGCCAGCGCCAACGCTGCGCGCATAAGCACGCAAGCGCTGCGGCGTGTCGTTAAGCGGGTCGATCGAGATCGAGAACAGCCTGAGCCCGGGCACGGCCTTCTTCTGCAGCTCGGCCAGCACCCGGCTCTGGATCGGGCAGATCGCACTGCAGCTGGTGAAAACGAAGTTGAGCACTGCCGGGCCGGCGTTTTCCAGCTCGTCGCCCAGCCTGGTCCAGGTCCCGTCCGCACGCTGCAGCCGGACCGCTGCGCCATCAAATGCAGCTGGCGGGTCCGCAGCCGCGGCCAGCGCGGCTGCGCTGGCAAGGACGAGAACGGCGATCCTGACCTTCATGGCGTCTCCTTGTTGTCATGGCACGATGAGCGCGGGCTGCGCTCCCGGCCCACCTTTCAAAGCCCGTGGCGCGGCGATGTACACCCCTTTCGACGCGAAGCGCTGGTCCGGCCCGAGGCTTGGCGCGGGACGCGTCGGCGCCAGTATCGTGGTCGACAGCTGGTGCTCGACCGTCTCCACGAAATAGTCGCGCGAGTAGCTGTCCATCAGGTGCGCCAGCGCGTCCGCGGTCACGGACACTGCGAACAGGGTGTCGATCGCATCGCGCGGCGCTGCTGCGCCAAGGCCGCGCGCATGCAGCCAGTCACTGGCGCGGCGCGTGCGCAGCTGCTGCGATTGCGGCAATTCCCATGGGTAGATGACGCGCAGTTGGGCCGGCGGCGCCGCCATGTCCGCATCGCCCAGCAAGCTGCCGGACGCATACACGGGCCGCGCCTCGCCCGGCAAACGCGCCAGGTCCTGCGCGCGCAGCCAGAGCACCAGCGCGGCCGCATCCGCTTGCGCGATGCGTGCCCAATCCGACGCGTCAGGCGCGTGCGACAACTGCACCTGGTCGAGCGCAATGCCGCCGCCGGGAAGCGCCGTGGACAGCGCGCGGGCAGCCGCCATCGACTCGGCATCGTCCAGCCGCACGACCTGCAGCACGCGCTGCCCCGCCAGCTTGCGGCGCAGCTCGAGCGCCAGCGCATCCGCTTCCAGCGCCATGCCACGTGAGAAGTAGACGGTGTAAAAGCCGCCGCCCTCGCCCGGAAGGCTGGTCAATGGCAAGATGCACGGCACCTGGTTGCGTTCGCTGAAGTCGTGCACCGGCTGCCACGAAGCCGTGCCGATGCCGGCCACCAGCGCGAACACCGGCGCGCGGCGCTGAAAAGCCTCCAACTGCTCCGGCCAGCCTGATGGGTCCCCGCGCAATTCCCACACATCGAGCACCCAGCTGCGCCAGGCGCGATGCATGCGCATCGTCCCGGCACGCCGGCGCTGTGGCTCGGACCGCACGGCGGCGTTCCGGTCGCGGACGAACGCGCGCAGGACATCGAGCATGGCCTGGCTGCGGTGCGGATCGACGCCGGGCTGGATCACGGTCGCGAGCCGGATCACGCTGGCGTCCACGCCGGGGTCCGGGCCGGGCGAGAGCGTGTGCAGGTAGGCCTGCAGGGCGGCCATGTCGGCGTCGCCCAGCGGGTAGCGCGGCATCATGGCATCGAGCGCGCGGCCGTCGGCGCCCACGCCGGTGCGAATTGCCCGCGCCAGCGACTGGCTGTCATACACAGGCCGGATGCGTTGCCCGAGCTGGTGCAGGATGCGCGGATTGGGCGCCGCCGCGCTGCCACCGAAGAGGTCAGGCGCGGTAATCGGACGCACCACCAGCGGCCCTTCGGCCAGGCCAAACCCGCTGCGCCGGTGGCAACTGATGCATGCCGCCTCGTGCCCCGTGCGCGTCACATTCGCGGCGCCCTGGCCAGCCAGCGGCGTGCCGTCGCCCAGCACACCCTGGCGGTAGATCGCCTGCCCTGCCGCGACGGGGTCGGGCTGCGGCGCGGCTGCGGCCAGCCACGGCAGCAGGACGAGAATGATGGCCAGCACGCGCATCGCATCCCTATTTGACAGTGACGAAGACGGTCGCGGCGGCGGACCAAAGGCCACGGCTGTCGCGCACCTGGTACGTGAAGCTCTCGCTGCCCGAAAATCCGACCGCAGGGGTGTACGACACCGTGCCATCGGAGTTCGGCACGGCGCTGCCGCCGTGGTTTGGCTTGCTCCCGATCGTCACGCTGGACTTGACCAGCGATGCGCCCGCGCTGGCAGTGTCATTGGCCAGCACCGCCATGCGCACCGCTGTGTATGAGGACGAGCGGCGCAGAGCGGCGGTGAAGCTGTCGTCGCGCGCGACCGGCGGCGCGGCCAGCACCGCGATGGTGACGGCCGCAACGCCGCCGAGCGCCTTGCCATCGTCGGCACGGTAGGTAAAGCTGTCGCTGCCGATGAACCCGCTGGCGGGGGTGTAGCGCAGCGAGCCATCCGCCGGCAGCGTGAGCGTGCCGTGCGACGGACCTGCCACCAGCCTTGCGGTCAGCTTGTCGCCGTCAGGATCCTGGTCGTTCGCCAGCACCCCGGGCGCAGCCACGGACAGCACCGCTCCCGCTTGCACGCTGTAGCTGTCGGGGTTTGTTTGAGGAGCGCGGTTGGGCGCGGCGACCAGGATCGAAAAACTCTGCGAAGCCGAGCGTGCCGTGGGATCGGTCACCGTCACCACCACCGGATTGGCGCCTGCCTGCGCGCTCGTGGGTGTCCACGCCACCAGGCCGCGGGACGGATCGATCGTCATGCCGGAAGGCGCGACGGCCAGGGCGAACGTCAGTACTCCGCCATCGGCATCACTAGCGCTGGCCGGGTAGCGGTAAGTCTGGCCCACCAACGCATCGGTCGCGGGCAGCGAGGTGAACACCGGTGTATGGCCGCCTGCCCCGCCGACGGCAAGCCTCTGGTAGGCAGCCATCGCATCGACCAGTCCGTGGCCCGCATTGTTGTCCGCGCCCGGCGCGTCGATGTCGGCGGCGCTGTCCATCACTGCGTTTTCGAGCTCGAACACCGAGGCGGACGGGAACGCGGCAGCCAGCAGTGCCAGCGTTCCGGACACATGGGGGGCAGCGTAGGAAGTCCCCGAGACGGTCGCATACAGTGGCAGCCCTCCGAACGAGAGATCGCTGCTGCTCAAGCCCACGCCCGGCGCCACCACTTGCGGAAAGATGGTGCCGTCACAGCCTGACGGGCCGCGGCTGCTGGCGGCCGCCACGGCCAGGCCGGTGTCGACGGAGCCCACGGCAAAGGCGGCGGGATTGGCCGCCGGGCTGGCCGCGGTTGCGGGAGCGGGTCCGTCGTTCCCGGCCGAGAAAACCACCGCGATCCCGGCGCTCGTGAGCGCCTTGATGTCTTCGTTGAATTCCATGTTGCAGGCGCCGAGCGTGCCGCCGGTCAGCCCCCATGAGGCGTTGACGACGTCGGGCGCGTCCACGGTCGCCGGATCGCCGTCCGGATCGAGCAGCCATTGGAATGCCTGGTGAATCACCGACAGCGTGGACCTGCCGCGCTCGTCGAAGATGCGCGCGGCGATCCAGCGCGCCTGCGGAGCCACCCCGATCGGCGCGCCGCTCGCGCCGCCACCGACGATCAGCCCCATGGTCTGCGTGCCGTGGCCATTCGAGTCGCCAGGGACCGGGTACTGGCCGAACGGATCGAACCAGCTGTTGCTGCCGCCGCGCCACCGCGGTTCGAGGTCAGGGTGGCTCAGGTCGACGCCGGTGTCCATGTTGGCCACGACCACGCCTGCCCCCTTCACGCCGGCGTTCCACACCTCCGGCACGTGCAGCGCGGCCAGGTTCCAGCCCGGGCTGCCCGCCCCGCCGCTGCCCGACTGCAGCGCCGCCAGCTTGACCGGGGCGTCGTACTGCACGCGTGCCACGGCAGGCAATTTGGCCAGCGCGGCAATCGCATGCACCGGCACCGAGGCGGCTACCGAATTATTGATCCAAAGCGTCTTGCGCCCGACGGCCCCGGCGAGGTCGAGCTGCGGGCCGAACCGCTCGAGCGCGCGCGCCGACTGGTCGCGCAAGGCCCGCAGCAGCCGGGTATCTCGCTGGCGCCGGTCCTTGTGGTCGTACTGGAGCAGATTGACCCGTTCGGCCAGCTGGACGATCACCGGCAGGCGCTCGTCCGGGCGATGGTTCGCCATCTCGCTCGCCAGTTCGGGGGTGATCACGCCCGCGGCCGCGCTGCCACACGCCAGCGCCAGCGCCAAACTCACCTGATTGGGTCGCATGTTCCGCTCCCCTCAGTTCACTGTCAGCGGCGCGACCGCCAGGCCGTTCACCGCGAGCCGGACACTGTCGCCGGCACGCACCGCGCGGCCGGGGTTTGCGAACAGCACGAAGTAGTCGCGGTCGGTGTACACCGTGCGATTACGCGCTGTCTGGCGCATGGCGCCAATGACGGGCGATTCGGCCACGCCAAGCTTCGCCCCGTGCGTAAGGTCCAGCAGCTCGACCTTGTTATGCGCATCAAGCAGCCGGGCAGCCTTTTCCGCATCCGTCACCCGGTAGCGCAGGTCGAGGATGTAGCCGTGGGCGGACAACCGCAGCGCGCGCACCACGATGCCTTGCTCCGGCAGCGCCACCTCGCCGCCCGGCGCCGACCGCTGCCCTGCGCAGCCGGCAAGCACAACCAGCACCGCCGCAGCCATAACACCGATCCGCATGGCAGCCTCCTCTCTATTGCACTCTCAGCGTGACCACGGCCCAGCCGGCGCCGAGGTTGTCGGTGTTGCTGCTGATGGAACCGGATTCTTTGCCGAGCTTGTCCTTCACGCGGTAACTGAAGGTATCGGTGCCGGTGAAGTTGTACAGCGGGGTATAGGTAACCGACCCGCCGGAGACGGTGACCGTCCCCCCGCTGGACGTCTGCGTGCTGGTCACGCTGCCCGCGCCGGTGCCGGTTGCTGCCGTGCGAACCCGTGCCACCGCCAGCGGCAGCTGGTTGGCACGGTCGAGGGTGTCCGCGTCCGGATCGCTGTCATTGCTGGCCAGGTCGAGCGTTGGCGGCTGGTAGAAGCCGGTTCCGGTACGGCAGTTGCTGCTGTTCCCTTGGCGGAAGGTGCAGCGCGGGACCGTAAAGCTGTCGGCGTTGGCGGTCGGCGCCCGGTTGTCGACCATGGTGATTGTGACGTTGGCGGGCGCGCTGAACTGGGTGCCGTCGCTTACCTGGTAGGTCATCCGCAGGTTGCTGGTGGCAGTCGACGAGGCAAGCGTCAGGCTGCCATTCGCGGCCAGCGTGATCCGGTTGGAATTGCCAGCGCAGTTGTTGGCGCTGTTAAGTATGCACTCGGTCAGCTTGGCTGCGGTCAGCACATCGCCGTCGGCATCCGTATCGTTGGCGAGGACGCCAGGCCCGGCAAGGGCCTGGTTGCCGAATGTGGCGGCGTGCGCGACCGCCGTATAGCTGTCGTCCCGCGCCACGGGCTGGGTGTTGGAAGCGACCGTCAGCGTGAACGCCTGGTCGGTCGACAGGGACGCCACGGTATCGGTGGCGCGCACGGTGATCGGATAACTGCCAGCCGCCACGTTCGCAGCCGGCCACGTGGCCAGCCCGGTGGTGCCATTGATGGTCATTCCCGCAGGCGTTGCGGGCGGCGTGACGAACGCATACTGCACCGGATGCCCGCCACTTGCGGTGGCATGCGCCTGGTACTGCCACGCGGTGCCGACCCGCCCTGTGGTCACCGGCACCGAATCGAACACCGGCGGCGCCGCCACGGCCGGACCGACCTCGATTCGCGCGAACATGCCGCCGCCCGGCTGGCCGTCATTGGTGTCGTAATAGCGGCTGTCGAAAATCGGGTAGCGCACGCTGCTGCTGTTGGGATTGTCGGGCTTGAGCAGCACGTCGAGGGTCTTGCCCGGCGCGAGGAAGGCGCTGTACTGCTGGCGTGGATATGCCAGGACAGGCACAGGGTTGCCATCCTCCGCGACCACGCGCCAGTACTGGCCGGCGATGGTCGGCACGTGCGTCATGAGTCCCGCGTTCACCAGGCGCAGCAGCAGGTCCTGCCCGGCGGGTACCGTTTGCTGCCCGGGCGGCAGGGTTGGCGGCACCAGCGGATCGAGGCCGGCATCGGGGAACGTCTTGCCGTTGATGAGGAAGAAGCGCGGGTGGTAGGCCAGGGTGCTGGTCGGCCCGCTGCCGCCATAGGTGCCGTTCGCGACCGCCGCATGCAGCGCGGGATCGATCTCGCTGAACAGCATCAGCATCTGGTTCACGTAGGTCACGCTCGCGGTGCCCTGCGTGTAGGCGACCCTGCCCGGCCCGGCGTCCTTGGTCACGGCGCCATACAGCCCCATCTGCACCTGGACTTGCGGATGGGTGCCGCTGCGGTACAGGTAGGTGCCGGGCTTGAGGTTGGCCCAGGTGTAGGTCGCGCTCCCGCCACCGGTGGCGGCCTCGCGGTCGAACGAGCGCACCCGCGCGCTGGTGTTACCCGCCGGCCGCGCCCCGCTGTAGGTTGTCCCCGGCTGGTTCGGCTCGAACCACACCGGCTGCATGCCCTCCTGCTTGACCTGGCCCGCGATCACCAGCGAGGTCGGCTCGGGCAAGGTGTTCGTCAGGTGCACGACCAGTCCCTCGCCTGGGGGCACCGCAAGCAACGGGCCGGGCACCGTCACCTGCCCGGCGCAGGTGGCCGGCGGGGCGCTGCCAGTGCCGCACAGCGCGTAGCCCCACATCGGCACACCGGCCACGGTCGTGGTGCCGGTGCGCAGCCAGTACTCGGCAGCCTGCACCGCTCCCACGCCCAAGAGGCCCGCCAGCAGCAGTGTCCAGCGCATCGGCATTAACTGATCCTTGTGCATGTCAGCCCCCGCTTCATTCGTTGATCGGCACCTTCGGCGCCTGGATGATCAGGAAGGTCTTCATCCCGCCCGGGAACACGTTGTTGGTGGTGATTTCCTTTTCGCTGTGCGAGTGCCAGATGTGGAAGTAGCCGGCGTCCTCGTTCAGGCCCGGATGCCCCTGCGGCAGCACGCCGAACTGCCCCAGGAAGGGCGAGCCGCTGTAGTACTCGCCGTAAGTCACGTCCTGCTGGTTCGGCTGGATGACCGGGAACGGCTTGCCGTGGTCAGCGCACCATTCGTGGTCCGCCGAAAAGCCGTCCTTGACGGGCACGCACTTGTGGCCGTCCGACGTGCCATAGATGTCCCAGCCGAGATCCTTACCGGTCCACTCGAACACCAGGTCCATGGTCTGGCCGGGAATGGTGCGGATGGTGAAATCGGGCGAGGACAGGTCCGGGCCGATGCCCTCTGCGCTCTCCAGCACGCGGCCGTCGCGTGCCAGCGGCAGCATGTGCGCGCCGTGGTGGTGGAACGGGTGCAGGTCGCGCCCGGCGTTGATCTCGCGGACCAGGATCTTTTCGCCCGGGTGCATGACCGGCGCGGCGTTGTAGGGCTGGTTGGGCAGCCACGGCACGCCGGCATCGAGCAGGGTGTCCGGCGCGTTGCGGCCGTTGATGAACCACAGCGTGGCGTAGAAGCCCGAGGTGTCGACCGAAGGGGCCTGCCCTGCCTGCACCTGGGCGTACACCGTGTCGTGCATGGCCGCGTCCATTTCGGTGAGCAGCAGTAGGAACTCGCGGTCGTATTCGGTGCCCGGCTGGGTGTAGGCCTTGCGTACCGTCGCGCTGTTTGGGTCGAACCCGGATGGGCGCACCACGATCGCACCGACCAGGCCCATGTCGACCTGCAGCGATGGATTGCTGCCGCTGTGGTAGTGGTAGGTGCCGGGCTGGCTCGCCACGAACCGGTAGCTGACGCTACTGCCGCGCGCAACTTCCTTGGTCATCAGCCCGTCCCTGCAGCCAGGGCCGGTCGAGGTGCAGCTGGCCACCACACCCTGCTGCCCTGGGAACACGATTGACACCGGCAGGTTCGCCGGCGGCAGTCCGTTGGACAGGTTGACCACCACCGTATCGCCCTGGTTGACGATCAGCGTCGGCCCCGGGTACTGCATCACGCCGGTCGCCGCGTCGGCATAGCCCCACGCATAGACGGTGTTGCCATCGCCGGTCGCAATGCTGGCGTCCAGCGCAACCAGATTAAAGGTGCGCGGCGAGGCGGCGCTGCCGTTGCCGCTGCCGGCAATGCCATCCACCTTGGCGCCTGCCGCCGCCGCGCACAGGCACAGCAAGGCTGCCAGGCCAGCCTGCATCAAGTGCGATCTGGCGTTCATGTCGGGTTTCCCTTGATGACGATTTCGGTCATCATGCCGCCGTAGTCTTCCTCGTTATTGCTCAGGAAGTTCAGGTTGTTCGCGTGGAAGAAGTAGGTACCGGCCGGAACGCCGGAGGTATCGATCATCACCTCCACCGATTCGCCGCCGCCCAGGGTGACCGAGGCGGTGTCGTAGTACAGGTCCTTGCCGGCACTGCTGCGCAGTTGGCGCGCGCCGGCTCCCACCACCTTCATCGGCAGTCCTTGCGCGGTCATGGTGAAGAAGTCGGTGACGCCAAGGTTGGACAGGCGCAGCAGCAGGCGCGTCCCTTCGGTCGCGCGGTCGAGGGTGACCAGCGCGGTGGTCTTCTGCGACTGGAAGCTGGAGTTCACGGTGTACGGGTCGACCTGGGTCGGGGGCAGCGCGCCCGCATTGACCGTGTCCGGGTAGCCGCGCCCATTGATCATCGGGTACACGGTGCGGATCTCGTTGAACGGGATCGGCTGGATCGCGAAATCGGCTTCGTGGGTGGCGATGTCGAAGGCGGTCAGCTGCAGCGCGGCCGCCTTGTGGTAGCCGGTCGAGCCGTCGCCGTCGTTGTACACGAACTTGGTGTACGTGCGGCCGTTGTACACCTTGGAGGTGCCATCCTGGCTCGGCTTGACGAACAGCTGCCCCTGCATCCCCATCTCGATGTGCTCGGTGGCCTCGACGTGGCAGTGGTACATGTAGGTGCCCGGCTCGGTCAGGTTGTAGAAATAGGTGATGCTCGAGCCCATGTTCGCGGTCGGCGAGCCTTCGGGCACGCCATCGAAGAACGGCGCCTGGTTGGCAAAGCCGTGGAAGTGCACGCTGTGCGTATCGAACAGGTCCGGCCGCGCCACCATGCCCACGTTGGAGAGGGTCAGGTAGAACTTGTCGCCCTGCTTCAGCTCGATGGTGGGCGAGACCAGGTTGGCTCGCGCCAGGCCCATGCTGACGTTGGCCGGCAGCGTGCCGGTGACGTCATCGAAGCCGAAGATGTACACTTGGCGACCGTCGGCCATGGTGGCGAAGCCGTCGCCCGCGGTCAGGTGCAGGCAGGCCGTGCGCGCCGGCTGGACGTCCCTGCCGGTCCAGCGCGCGTCGCCGTTGGTGTCGCCCGGACACTGCACGAAGACGGTGGCCCGGGCCGCGCCGCAGCACAGCAGCGCAAGCATTGCCACGCCGGGTGCAAGGCGGATTGGTGCGAACATGATCTGCCTCCTTTTCATGGATGTCACTGCACGTTGCCTGCGCGGTAGTCGTCGACCGGCCCGTTGGGCACCAGGCGCATGCCGGTCCTGCCGCCGCCGGTGACGAACGCACTGGTGCCGGTCGCCGGCAGCGTCACCTGCCCGAGCAGCTGGGTGGTGGTGCCATCCGCGCCTACCTTCCAGACGGTCACGGTACCGGCCGCGTCGCACATCGCGGCGAATATCTCGCCGGTCGCCCACGTCACCCCGGTTGCCGCGGTTTGCTGGTTGGAAAATGCCAGTCCGCCGGTCACCGTGGTCTCCACCACCACCGCGCCGCCAGCCAGGCGGACCTGGATGTAGCTGGTATAAGTGCCCAGGACGAAGGCGCCGCTCCCCTTGAGCAGCAGCGCCGTGCCGTCGGGCGGTGTGCCGGTGACGGTGAAGCCGGCTCCCTGGGATGCCCCGAAATTGCCGCTCCAGAAGGCGGTGCCGGCCGTGTTCGCGGTGGCACGCTGGGTGTTCACGCGCAGCGACGCGCTGCCTGCGAGGACGAGCTGCTGCCAGGACGAGCCAAGCGTATTGGCGTTGGCGCGGTTGAAGTTGTCCAGCAGCGGCAGCGTCGGCAAGGTGACCGGTGGCGGCGGCGCGCTTCCGGCAAGCTGGTCGGCGCCGATATCGATCGCATTTGCAGTTCGCCGATCGCCGTCGAAGTCGACGTCCGGCACGCCGTTGAGGGCAGTGCGCGACAAGCCGGCTTTCACAGCCGGCGACCCTGCCAGGATATGGTAGTCGCCGAACAGGGTGCAGTTAGCGGCGCTCTGGGGAGACTTGACCGTGCCATCCGGGTTCAGGCAGTTCCATGGCGTCAGCGGGCCGTAACGCACATCGATGAAGTTGCCGCCTTCGTCGGAGGTCGCGGCCGTGTCGATGGTGGTCGAGAAGCCCGGGATGAACGGTGCCGGCTTGCGGTTGCCGTTCGCATACGGCGCGACCAGCAGCGGATCTTTCGCCAGGTTGGCGTGATTGTTGTCATATCCGCCCGGCCCGCGCAGGTCGGTCAGGATGCTGTGGTCCGGGGTCAGCTTGTCCACGCCCGTTCCCGTATAGCCGTTGGCGAAATTGCCGGCTCTCGCCGTGCCGAGCACCGCGAGGTCGACGTAGACCGGGTTGGTGCCGGCCGGCGAGGCGCTGTTGCACTGCCCCGTCGTGGTCGGATCGAACAGGCCGAACTGGCCCGGCCCGGTGCCCGTGATCGCCCAGCAGAACGCGCGGTTTTGCCAGAAGATGTTGTTGACCAGGGATGGATTCGAGAACTGGTGCTGGGAGCGCAATCCCGAGCTCATCGCCGCCAGCAGCGCTGGGCTGGTCGCCTCCGATACCAGCCCTGCCGGTTGCGGTTGCGACGCGTTGGCGCCCGGGTTGGCGAACGCTTGCTGGGATGTGGCCGTGGTGTCGTTGAAGGCCACCGTATTGTTGACGGCGGTGACGCGCAGCGCATCGACCAGCGAGACGCCACCGGCCGAGGCTCCCGCCACGTTGTCGACGATGATGTTATTGGTCAGCGTGACCCGGTTCCAGGAATTGATGTTGTTGGGCGCGCGTGTGACGTCCAGCCCGTTCACCTGCGCCAGGCGGATACCACCGCCGACGCCGGCGCCGGCATTGTTGCCCTGCACCAGGTTGC
Source organism: Massilia horti (assembly GCF_004614195.1). GTDB lineage: Bacteria > Pseudomonadota > Gammaproteobacteria > Burkholderiales > Burkholderiaceae_D > Telluria > Telluria horti. Next base: position 23,431 of record NZ_SPUM01000061.1, read on the forward strand.
GGGTGATCGTCACCGAGCCGCTGCCGGCCGACATGCCGGTCGCATCCGGCGCGGGCGCGCCGCCGATGAAGATGCCACCGCCGGTCGGGTTGGCCGACTGGTTATAGGTCTGGTTGAACAGGATATCGTTGTCGGCGATAACGCCGCCGTCGGCCAGGCCGCGCTGCCCGATACCGCCGCCGTCGCCCAGCGTGAAATTGCCGCACACGTAGTTCTGGGTGACCTGGTAATTACTCGCGCCATTGCCCAGGCTGATGCCGCCGCCGACGCCCGATTCGGTGCCGCCGTTCTGCGCCACCCAGTTGTGGTGGATGTTGGCGTTCGGGTCGACCGAGTCGGTGTAGCCGCCGTACCCGACATTGTTCGCGTCCAGCAGTTCGCTGTGGCCGATCCGGATGCCGCCGCCGTATGTACCGGCGTTGCCGAAGATGCGGTTGTTCGAGATCTGCACGTTGCGGCCGTAGCCGCTGACCAGGATGCCACCGCCGGTATCGGACCCGGTGATCGACAGGCCATCGATGCGGGCCGGATTGGTGGCGTTGAAGTGGCCGTTGCCCGAACCGTTCGCACTCGTCTTGCCGACCACCAGCACGCCCGGCGCCTCCTCCGCGCCGAACAGCAGCGGTTCATTGTTCGACAGCGAGATGCCAAGGTTCTGGCCCGGCAGCAGGTCGAAAGTACGATTGGGGCCGGCGACGATCGTGTTCAGCCCGGTGTCCGGATCGATCACCGGCGGGCTGGCCGGACGCGCGTCAATCTTGCGCGCCAGCAGCGAGCGCCAGTTCTTGAGCGTGGCGCTGGCCGATTTCACCACGTTGAGCATGGTCGACATCGCGCCCCATCCCTGCAGGCGGATCTTCTTGTCCATGATGAGCGGCGCGGTGTAGATCCCCGGCGGCACGATCACGAGGTCACCATCATTGGTGCTCGGGGCGTCGATCACGGCCTGGATGCTGCCGCCGGCCGGCACATACTTGGGCGCGGTGCCGCCGACCGTCACGGTGATTCCGACCGGTGAAGCGACGCCGGCGCGCGTCACGGTCAGCTGGCCGCTCTGGGCGTTGGCCGGCACCGACACGGTGATCAGGTCGTTCGACCAACTGAGCACCGGCAGCACGGTGTTGCCCAGGGTGACCGAGTTGCCCGTCACGCCATCCGGGCCGAAGCCGAAGTCGCGCCGGATGGTGCGCTGCGAACCCGGATCGGCCGGGTCATAGTACGGATTGAGCACCTCCACCGCGCTGCCGGCAGAGACGATGGTCAGCCTGCGGTCGGTGCCGGAGCCAGCGACCCACGGGCCGCTGTTGTTATTGCCGGTCACGCTGTAGATCATCGGCACGCCGTCGCCGAATTCGCAGTCGACCGGGTTTTGCGCCGGGCCGGGGAACGCGGCCACCGGCACCACCGGTGTGTCGAGGTAAGTGGTCTTGCCCGGCAAATATTGGAACGTGTAGCAGAACTGGCTGTAGCGCCGGTCGAACCACGGGTCCATGATCAGTTTCGGGCTGCCGTCGGCATTGGTGGCGCCGCTCGGATCGGGAATCGGCCCCGGCGAATTCATGCAGGCGGTCAGCATCGACGGGCTGACGCCGGACGGAAACGGCGGGTTGATCGTGAAGGTGCTCGGCACCAGGTAGTTGAACAGGCCGAACTCGTCGGCATACACGCGGCCGATCTCGCGCCCGGTCCAGTCCTGCACCGACACTGGCAGGTGCGGCGGCGCGTGCTTTTCGCCGAAGGTGGGCGCGTTGACATCGAACTCGCTGGACAGGTCATCCAGGATAAAGCCGACGCCATGCCCGGCCACCGGCACTTCGGTGAACAGGAAGAAGTTCGGCGCCGGATTGCGGCCGGGCTGCATGTCGACCTGCTTCATGTCGCACTTGTTCCAGGTCTGGCCGGGGCGCTTGTAGTTGGGGTTGGGGATCTGCTGCTCCGGGAACAGCGTCAGGAATTGCGGCACCGGCAAGACCTGTCCGACGCAGGGGAACGGTTCAGCCTGCGGGGTCGGCGTCAGGTTGTCGCCGAACACGACGTTCTTGTCGCCGTTGCCCTGGTGGATGTAGCCCGGCGGCGCGACCACTTCCACGATGTACTTCACGTTGGGCAGGTTGTCCTGCCCGGCCACGCTGCCAAACGCATAGCCGCCGTCGAACACGGCCGGGCGCACCTGGTTCCAGTTGCGCAGCCCGTCATAGCAATCGAGCGGCAGGCCGGCTTGCGGACCGTACGGCACCAGGTAGGGATCACCCGGGCAGCCGGTGGGCACGTTGTCGTCCCAGGCGTCGCTGGTGGACAGGCCGACGTAGGGCGCGCCGGTGTCGGGATCAAGGCCCCAGCGGAACACGTCGCCGTAGCCGAAGGCGTCGCCGCCGGTGGCGCTGCGCTTGACATCCTCCGGGCCGCGGGTCGGCTCCGACAGGCCGCACGAGGCAGGGTCGCTCCAGCAGAACGGATAGTTGTCGACGTCAGGCGGGTCGTACACATAGCCGTTCGAGGACAGTCCGTCCGCAGCACACGTGCCGTCGCCGGCTGGCGACGGCTTGTCCGGCTTGCCGTCGCCATCGCAATCGAGATACAGGTTGACCTGGACACGCGGCACCCCCGGCTCCCAGTTTTCGGCCGTGGCGTACTTCGGATCGTCCTCGGCGCGCGTGATGCCGTACTGGACGATGCCGGCGATGCCGCCGTTCTCCGCACCGGTGTACTGCTTCTTGCCGAATTCGATGTGATTGGTCTGGCCCAGGAACAGCTGCATGCCTTCCAGCAGGACCACCCCGTGCTCTACGCGGTAGGGCTTGGTCTGGCCGACGCTGGTGCACAAATTCGCGCTGCCCGCCGTGTTGGCGGCGACGTCGCCGGCGTCGCAGGTTTGCGTTTGCGGCGTGAGCTTACCCCAGGACGGCGCGGTCCAGCCGTTGTGCGGCGCGACTGGTCCGCCCGCGTCGGTCACGATGGTGGCGCCGGTCGCCTTGAAGCGGCCGTAATCGACTTCCGCGATCATCCAGTTAAAGAAGGGGAATACTTCAGTGAACACGAACTCGCCTTTGCTGTTCGTGATTTGCGACTGGTAGATGCTGCCGTCGCGAAAGCGAATGTTCATGACCTGGTTGGGCAGCCCGGCGGTTTCGTTCGCATCCGGGAAGCCGTCGCCGTTGGTGTCGAAGAACACCCTGCCCTCGTAGCGGCCGAACCACCGGAACACCGGCACGTCGCCCAGGTTCACGGTCGGCGTATTGGCCGGCACCGTCACGGGCGCGCTGGCAATGATCACGTCCATTGGTTCGTCCCAGACCACCAGCTCCCAGGTGCCGGGCGGGACTTTGGGGATGGTGAACGTGCTGTCCGGATTGCAGGCCGTCGCATACAGCGCCCGCCGCGTGCCGGTCGACTCGTTCAGGCCAACCCAGCATTTTTCGATGGGCGCACCGTTGTGGAAGCTGTAGTCGGGCGGGCGCGCATTGTGGATGCTCACCACGCGGCCCGTGATCGAGGTGGCGCCATTGAGCACCGGGGTGTTGCCGTTACGCGCGAGGATGCCGGCGTGGGTGAATCCCGTGAACACGTGGTGTCCGGGCGGACCGTACTCCTGGAAGAAGGTAGGCTCGCCGTTCTTGACCCAGGCATCGTCGCCCTTGGTGCCTTCGATGGTGGAGGTCTGCTTCCAGTCGGTGCCGGCCGGCGGAATCACCTGCACCGTGTATTTGGCCGGGTACAGGTTGCGTATGACCGCGACCCCGTCGGCACCCGAGCGGATGATGCCAGTGCCGCGAACCGCCACCACCGGCTTGCCGTCCGCCCCATAGCAGTATTGGTCGACGCGGGTCTCGCCACTGGAGCAGATGGTCTTGTAGGTGGTGCCGAGCGGATTGCCGAAGGCATCCTGCGTGACCTGCCCGCCTGACGCGCCGTAGGTTCCGCCGGCTTCGGTCAACAGGATGTTAAAGCCGGCCAGCCCCTGTTCCTGCGGCAGGTCCGGCGCGCCGTTCAACGGGCTGTTGTCGTTAAAGACGAACACGGACAGTTGGGCCGCAGGTAACGGGTACTTGTTGACGTACACCGTCACCGAGGTGTCACCCGGCTTGATCATCGCGCCGCCCATCGCGTAGCCATCGCCCGGCAACACCGAAATGTAGTAGCGGCCCGCCGGGTCAAGCGCGCCGAGATCGGGCAGCGGCATGTACTTGCGGTCGGGATCGAGGCATGCCAGCGAAGCGGGATCGCTGCAGTCGTTGCCCATTACCGGACCGGACGCCGTCATTTTGCCGGTCGCTACCAGGGGCATGTGGCTCGTGTGGGTGCTGAAGGCGTAGTTGTCGCGCGTGGCGTGCTGGCCCGGCACCGACGCCTTGGTGAGGTCCCTCTCGATGGTCCAGCGGTAGTCGCGGATCTCGGTGGCGCTGCCGTCTGGCGCCATGCCCATGACCTTCACGTCCAAGGACGCCGCGAGCGCTGTGCCGCACGCGATCGACAACAGCATTACCACCAGCGCACGCGGCCAGGCATAGCCGGTGCCGGTCCACTCTCTCGTGCCCATTTCGCCTCCTTTCAGCAAGCCGACACAGCCCGGTCCGACTAACAACTCCAGTATTGCGTGCGGGCTTGGCTGGCGCACTGGGCGCAGGGCCTGAAATCCGTGGGAGGGAATTCCCCCGTTTGCGGGGTAGGGATCGACAGTAGTGGCAGCGCAAACCGGGTACCGGCGGCTGTAGAGCTTGCAGACGCCGGAGTGCTGCTTAGGGCCGGATGCCTGCGAGCGGCCAGCACACGTGGATGCGGGTCCCCAGGCCGGGACCGGACGTGATATCGCAACGGCCGCCGGAACTGGTGGCGCGCTGGGGGATGCTGGACGTTCCTCCAGCGGGACCACGCCCGCGGTGGCTGTTGTCCGGCATGCCGCAGCCGTCATCGTCGATGGCCAGGCACAACGACTCGTCGGTCAGCGTCAGCGACAGGGCCGCATGGCTTGCCTGGGCATGCCTCACGATATTGTTGAGCGCTTCCTGGCAAATGCGAAAAATCGTGATCTTCAGGTGCGACGGCACCGCCTGTTCGGTCACCGCAAAGTCGGTGCGGATGCGCAAGCCACTACCGCACCGTTCAAACTCGCGCACCAGCCAGCCCAGGGTCGGCAGGATGCCCAGGTCGTCGAGCATCGCGGGACGCAGGTTGACCACCGTGCGGCGCAGCTCGTCGAATGCCTGGGCGACATGGCCGTGTGCGCGTCCGATTACTACCGCCAGGTCGCTCAGGTCGTCCTCCCGCACCAGCTCGGAGGCGCGGCCGAGCTCGAGCCGGATCAGTGTCAGCAGCGGACCGAGCGCGTCGTGCAGGTCCGCCGCAATGCGCTGGCGCTCCTGTTCCTGGGCCTTGAGCAGCTGGTCAGGCGGGCCGGCAAGCAGCGTATCGAAGTGGAAAATGTCGTCCATAAGCCTCGATCTCGTATTTACACACTGATAAAAAGTATTCCAGCCTGACGGCCTCCGTAGCGTGGAACGGAGCAAGCTTCCGACTGAGCACTATCAAGTTGGCAAGCCAATCGCCCTGCTCGCCTTTCAGAAATGAAAAAAAGCCTGCGAATTGCAATTTATGCACTTCCGATTGTTGAATGCGAGCATACTGTAACAGTGGCAATCGCGATCGCCAGAAGCAGCCGGGCATCCCTTCCAATAACCGACGATGCAAAGTGCTATGAATGCAAATAAGCGAACAATGCTGTGCGCCCGCGCCGCCGTCGCGCTTGTCCTCGAATTTTCGGCACGCCAGGCCGGAGCCGACACGCCCGATACGATGCCAAAGAAGCCGGCGCCAGCATCATTCCCAGCGGTTGCAGCCGGTTGGGGACCCGAGCTTGGGAATGGGCTAATGGCGAGCCGGTGGGCCGAAGACTGGAGCGAAGCGCGCCAAAAAGGAACGGCGCCGCAGTTCAAGGCAATGCCGGTTGGAGACGCCATGGCGCTGACGCTCAGTGGCGAAGCCCGGCTGCGTTTGGATTCATACCATCGCGCACAGCTGCAGAACGGGAAGGATTACGAGCAGGGCCTTTTTCGCGGCATTTTAGGAGCTGATCTTCGCGTCACGCCTGGATTTCGCTTGTTCGGCGAGCTCGGCACGGCGCAGGTGCGTGGCCAGGCCAGTACGATGCCCGCGAATTTTCGAAACACGGTATCGATGCAACAGGCATTCATCGAAGCGAGTCACAAATTTGATGGCGGACTATTCGGCATAATGCTCGGCCGCCAAGAATTCAGCGACGGCCCGCGGCAGCTGATCAGCCTGAGCGACGGGGCCAACCTGCACCGTACCTGGAACGGCGCGCGTTTTTTTGTGCATGCTGGACGCATACGCATCGGCGCCTTCGATTTGCGTGTGACTCGTCTTGGCCCCGGCCGTTTCGACGAACAGGTGAACCCAGGAGAACGCTTGAAAGGTGTGAATGCTGGTTTTGCGCTGGAATCAACGCCCGCAGCCAGCACCTATATCGAACCGTTCTGGTATGCGACGCAAAACCAGAACTTCCGCCTGGGAGGGAGCACCGGGACAGACCGGCGTGATACGGTCGGTGTTCGTTTGTGGGGTCAACAAGGCCGGTTTCGGTACGATTGGACCGCGGCACGCCAAACCGGAAGCTCATTGCAGCGTACTGTCGACGCCTGGGGACTGTTCGCAATACAGAGTGTCGTTTTGCTCAAGGATGGCTGGAGGCCACGCCTGACGACACGCATCGATGCCGCATCGGGCGGCGGCACCTCCGGTCCCGGCAACGTACGGGCGTTTAACCCGCTGTATGGAAGCTCCAGCTACCTTGGCGAGGGCCAGTTTCTTAGCCTGAGCAATCTCTTGTTGGTCACGCCCGGCATCACCGTTTCGCCAGACGCGCAATCGAACATCTCTGTCGAGTACGGAATCGCGCGGCGGCTTGTCGAGAGCGACCCGGCATATGGCGGCGGAATGCGCGCCTATGCTGGCACACAAAATATCTCCGGAAAGAGTCTGGGCGGCTTGCTGCGTGTGAACGGCACCTGGTCCATCAGCCGCCAGCTTACATTGTTCCTGAGCTACGAGGACATGCACGCTGGCCCCGTCCTCGCGCACGCGGGATTGCATAGTGGGCACTATCTCTGCGGTGGAGCAACGTACAGATATTGAGGGGCTGGCGCGCGCCTTTGCACACACCCCACGCCTTCCGTTAGCTCGGGCGTGCGGCACGACCTACGACTCATCTTCCGCCGTCTCGACTGCGGTGATGATGTCGGTGACCGGTTTGTCCGGCGCAACGTTCAGCGCCCGCAGCGTATCCTGGGTGACCGCTGCGAATACCGGCGCCGCCACCCTGCCCCCGAAGTGTCCGCCGAAGGCCGGCTCGTCGATCATGACTGCGACGATGACGCGCGGCGCCGACACCGGCGCAAAGCCCACGAAGCCTGCGACGTAGCTGTTCGTGTAGCGGCCGTTGACCGGCTTGTGGGCGGTGCTGGTCTTGCCTGCGACACGGTAGCCCGGGATTTGCGCGCGCGGGGCGGTCCCTCCCGGTCCCGCGGCCAGCTCCATCATGCTGCGCACCGCGCTTGCGGTCTGGCTCGATATCACGGCGCGCGCGGCCGGCGCTTCATCCGTCTTTTCGAGCGTGATCGGAATCATGTCGCCATCGCGCGCGAACATCAGGTAAGACTGCGCCATCTGCATCAGCGAGGTCGACATGCCGTGGCCATAGCTGATCGTGGCCTGCTCGATCGGCTTCCACTTGCCATAGGGGCGCAGCCTGCCGGCAGCGGTGCCGGGAAGCCAAGCGCCGGAGGCTGGCCGAATCCGGCTTTCGTGAGCAGCGTCCACATCTGCTCCGCCTGCATCCTCAGTGCCAGCTTGGCCGTCCCCACGTTGGAGGATTTCTGCAGCACTTCCGAGACCGTAAGCAGGCCATGGCCGCTGGCATCGTGGATGGTGGCACGGCCGATGGCCAGACGTCCCGGCGCGGTCTCGATGGGGGTGGACGGGGTTACCAGGCCGCTCTCGAGGGCCAGCGCAATGGTAAACGGCTTGATCACCGATCCCGGTTCATAAGTATCGGTCAGCACCCGGTTGCGCAACTGGGCCCCGGTCAGGCGGCCGCGATCGTTCGGATCGTAGTTCGGCCGGTTGGCCAGCGCCAGGACCTCGCCGGTCTGCACGTCAAGCACGACAATCCCGGCTGCTTTCGCCTGGTGCTTTTCCAGCGCCGCCTTCAGGTGCGAGTGGGCGATGTGCTGGATGTTGCGGTCGATCGACAGCCTCAGGTCCTTGCCGTCGCGCGCCGGCAGCGCCGCGCCCACGTCTTCCAGGACACGTCCGAGACGATCCCTGATCACCCGGCGGCTGCCTGTGGTCCCGGCAAGGCTGGCCTGGTGGGCCAGCTCCATGCCTTCCTGGCCGACGTCCTCGACATTGGTGAAGCCCACGATGTGGGCCACCAGGTCCCCGTCCGGGTAGTAGCGTTTGTACTCCTTGCGCGTCTCGATGCCCTTGATGCCCAGTTCCAGGATCCTGTCGACGGTTTCCTGTTCCACCTGGCGCTTCAGGTAGACGAAGCCGCGCTGCGAAGCGAGCTTCGCCTCCAGGTCGGGCCGGCTCATGCCGAGCAGCCGCCCCAGTTCGTCCAGCTGCTGCGAAGAGGCGCTGCGCACATCCTCGGGAATGGCCCACACCGCCTTGACCGGCAGCGACATCGCCAGCACGTGACCGTTGCGGTCAAGGATGCGTCCCCGCGTAGCCGGCAGCTCCAGCGTGCGCGTATAGCGCGATGCTCCCTGCTTCTGGAGGAACTCATCGGAGACCAGTTGCAACCAGACCGCGCGCGCGCCCAGCGTGGCGAAGGCGGCGAACAGGATGAACAGGACCAGGCGCGATCGCCACGCAGGCAGTTTGTGCGCCAGCAGCGAGCTGGCGACGTTGCGCAAACGAGGATGCATGGCTCAGTGGCGCTCGTCCAGCTCGTCATCGAACGAACTGGTGTTTGCTTCCAGCACCGGCAGCGCCAGCGCGAAACGGATCGCGAGCATGCGCAATGCGAAACCGATTCCGATGGCCACGCCGGTGGCCAGGCCCGCGCCGACACCGGCATGCTGCAGGCCGACATACAGCATGCCGGTCACGAGCGAGACCGTCGCGTACAGGTCGCGCCGCAGCACCAGCGGCACCTGGTTGCACAGGATGTCGCGCAGCAGGCCGCCGAACACCCCGGTGGTCATGCCCATCAGGATCACGACGACGATGCTGGCGCCGGCTTGTTCCGCGATATCGCAGCCGATGACGGTAAATGCCACCAGCCCGAGCGCGTCCATCCACAGGAATGCGGTCTTGAGCCGGTCCAGCCGGCGCGCCAGCAAAGCTGCCACGATCGCGGCGCCGACCGTGAATGCGAGGTATTCGGGATGCGCCACCCAGCCCAGCGGATAGTGGCCGAGGATCAGGTCACGGATGGTGCCTCCGCCAAGGGCAGTCACCGTGCCGACGACGCACAGCCCGAACAAGTCCATGCGCCGGCGCATGCCCATCAGGGCGCCGGATGCCGCTTCGGCGGCAATGGCAATCAGGTAGATTGTATGAAGCAGGGTCATTCCAGGGGTCGGGGAGCGGGACTACGGGTGGCTCGGCCATGGTACGATCGGACCCGCCGATGTGTCCAATGCATTATTTTCCTTAAAACTATTCGTTTTTCTCATCAAATGAACATCAAGCAGCTGGAGCACCTGCTGGCCGTCGCGCAGACGCGTTCCTTCAGCCGGGCGGCCGAGCGCCTGTTCATCACCCAGTCGGCCTTGAGCCGCAGCATCCAGGGCCTGGAAGAGGAGCTGGGCGCGCCGCTGTTCGACCGGATCGGCAAGCGCAATGAACTGACCCCGCTGGGGAAGGACGTGGTGGCGCGCGCGGGCCGGCTGGTGCGCGATGCGGACGAGCTGCGCCGCAGCGTGGAACTGTTCAAGGCGGGCGAAGGCGGCTCGATGCGCATCGGGATGGGTTCCGGGGCCGCCGCCATGCTGATGACGCCATTGCTATGTCATATGGCGCAGCAGCATCCGAAAGTGCAGGTCAGGATCACGCGCGGGCCGACCGAACTGCAGCTGATGCAACTGCGCGCGCACCAGCTGGACGCGCTGGTGGTCGATGCGCGCAGCATCAATCCGGCCGCGGACCTGCTGGCCGAGCCCATGGGCGAGCTGCGCACCTGCTTCGTGTGTCGCGCCGATCATCCGCTGGCCCGCTTGAAGAGCGTGACGCTGGCGCACGTGCTGGCCTACCCCGTTGCATCCGCGCCCTTGTCCGACGAGATCGCGCGCCTGCTGGTCGAGCTGTACGGCCCAGGGGCCAATCCGGAACAGATGACGACCTTGCAGTGCGAGGACGTGACCAGCCTGATCGGCGCCGTCGAGTGCTCGCAGGCGGTGTTCCTGGGCCTGGCCGCGGCGGCGCGCGAGGGCATCGAGGCCGGAAGGCTGGTCGATCTGCCGGTGTCCCCAAGGGTCGAAGCCAATGCACGCTTTGCGTATGTCACCCTGGCCGGACGCACCGAGGCGCCCGTGATGGCCGTCTTTCGCAAGTTCGCGGCACAGCGGCTGCGTGACTGAGGAAGTCGGTGATACATGGCCTCGGACGCAACTAGAAATTGCAATTCATGCGCCTTCCGACATGTTGAAAGCGAGCATACTATGCCAGGCATCCATTCCGATAACCAACCATACCAAGTGCTATGACTGCAAATAAGCGAACAATGCTGTGCGCCCGCGCTGCCGTCGCGCTTGTCTTCGAGTTTTCGGCACGCCAGGCCGGAGCCGACACGCCCGATACGGTGCCAAAGGAGCCGGCGCCAGCATCATTCCCAGCGGTTGCGGCCGGTTGGGGGCCCGAGCTTGGGCGCCGGTGGAGCAACGTACAGATATTGAGGGGCTGGCGCGGTCCTGCAGGCCGCGGCAGCGCGAGTATAGGCCAGCGCCTTCTACGTCAATTCGGTCGATTCAGCCTTGCACGCACTGCTTGGGCGCTGGGGCCGACTTCAGCCACCAGCTCTCGAAGCCTGGCTTCGGCCGCTGGAGCTCGTTTGGTACTATCATACATTTATCTGCGACAACATTACCTCAAGCGCACGGGAGGTCAGTGAATGACACACATGCAAAGGGCGTCCGTGCCGGTGCTTATATCGCGCTTCTTCGCCCCGTTCCGTTCATCCACTCAACTGCCGCCACGAACCAATGAATAAACTACTGATCGCTTTCCTTTTGTGCGCAGCGACAGCCGCGAGCGCGGCCGACATATTCACTTTTTCCAATCCGCCCGGTCCACATGCAGTGGGCCTGAAGGTGATCCAGCAATACGATCGCACGCGGCTGTATAAGGCCCCGATCGACCTGGTAACCGGAGAGCCTGTCCAAGGGGAGCGCACACGCCCGATCCAAGCCCTCGTCTGGTACCCAGCGACGCCCGAGAGCGGGTCCAAGCCGGTCACTTACCGCGACTACCTGGAGACCGTACCAACTGAAGATGCTTTCACGCTCAGCGCGGCTGAGGTCAAGCGCCTGACCGACAACCGGATCGACGACAATGCAGGTGCGCGACGTGCGGCGCTATTACGCGAGGTATCCCGCGCAATGCACGCGGTGCGCGACGCGCACCCGAAGGCGGGCAGATTCCCAGTCGTCATCTATGCACCCAGCTACTCCGCCTATGCCATCGAAAATGCCGACCTGTGCGAGTACCTCGCCAGCCAGGGCTATATCGTCCTGTCCAGCCCGTCACTGGGGGCGCACACCCGCGCGATGACGATCGACCTGGACGGCGCGGAAACACAGGCCAGCGATATTGCCTACCTGATCGGTTACGCTGCCACGCTGCCCGCGGCCGATACCAGCAAGGTTGGCGTGGTCGGTTTCAGCTGGGGCGGACTTGCCAACGTATTTGCCGCGGCAAAGGACGAGCGTATCCGGGCGCTAGTAAGCCTGGACGGTTCACTACGCGGCTCCCCCGAATTTGTGGATGGCGGCAAGGATGCGGCGAAATATGTGACGCCCGCGCGGGTCGCCGTGCCGCTTCTCTACCTGGGCGCGCGTCCCAGGACCGTCGAAGAGCTCAACAGTAACGTCACGCCCACGCACTTCTCGTTCATGAACGAAATGAAGTATTCGGACGTGTACATCGTTTCGGTGTTACCAATGAAGCATGGCGACTTTTCGTCGTACTCCATTCGAATGTCGCAGGACGGCAGCTTCGGCGACTACACTCGTGAGGAGATCGCCCTGGCGCACAGCTGGGCGGCGCTATACACTCGCCACTTCCTCGACGCCTACCTGAAGGGGGACGCTGCTGGCCTCACTTTTGTAAACAATACCCCAGCGACGAATCGCGCACCGGCACATATGCTCACAACCAGCATACGGCGCAACCAGTCCAATCCGGCGCCGACCTTGGAGAACTTCGTCCGGCTCCTCACGGCCAACGGTTTCGACAGAGCGATTCCGCTCTACAAGCAAATGTCGATGCAGCCAAATGCGCTCAAACTCGGCCCTAACGAAGTGTTTGCGTGGGGATTGCAACTGTACCGGCTCAATCGCCTGGAACAGGCGCGCGAAATTTTCCGCCTCGGCGCCCACTTGCACCCGGACTTGGCCTTCATCGTGAGCGCCTTGGCGGAAACGCAGGCAAAGACCGGGCAGACCCGGGAGGCCTTTGAAAGCTATCGCCGCGTGATCGAACTTGACCCCAGTAATGCTGACGCCATGAAGTACCTGAAGGAGCACGCTTCGTCATCATCCTGATTAGTTCAGCGTCGCTTTTCTAATTGGGAAATTCATCGAACAGAGTGGGCCAAATTCAGCTGCGCCCCTTCGGGCGTCACCGTTTTGGGAGCGCCCATTTCAGGCCGGCCGTGATGATCCGCGGGGCCACCGTCAAATGGTCTTCGCTCTCGAATACGCGGCTGTCCATCGCGAGTCCTGGGTAGTGGCGCGACTTGAGCGTTGACTGGAAGCGCAGCATGCCGCCGACCATGTCGTCATCGCTGGGATGTGTCCGCGTAGGCCGCTCAAGCCCACCGACCCCCAAGTACACGCGCGCCTTCAGGTCGCGGTGGAGCGCCGCGTAAGCTTTTTCGCGTTCGAACATCACGCCCTTTTCGTACCACAGCGAGGGGCTGCCGAGGACGTAGTAATCGAACATACCGGGTTCCTTGAACAGGATGTCCAACCCGAGCAGAGAGCCGTACGAATGGCCGATAAAGATTTTGCGGTGCGCGTCGACCCGGTAGTTTTTTGCGACCAGCGGCAACACTTCGCTTGCCAGAAAGCGGCGGTAGCCATCACCCTCGCCGTATGCGGCAGCGCGGCCCGGAATGTCCGACGTAACGTTTTTTGCGGTGCGCGGAACTGGCGTGTAGTCGCGGTTGCGGCTGAACGTGGGCGTGTCGCCCTTGGCGTACGACAAGCCGACCAGCACGAATTCTTCCAGCCCGGGCGGCTTGTCGCCAACGCGGCGCGCGATGCTGCGGATAAGCGGGAAGGCGTAGGTGGCGTCGGTAACGAAGACAACCGGGTAGCTGCGGCTTGAGGTCGCGTAAGAAGGTGGTAGGCTGACGAATATCTGATACTCGCGGTTCAGCCCCGGCGCTTTCACGTCGCGTACTTCCGTATTTTCAAGGACATACGGTTTCGGTGCCGCCGACGTCGTGGACAAGGCAACGCCTGCAAGAAGGGCCAGGGTAAATCGTTTCATGAGATCCTTTCAAGTTCGCGTGCCACAGCACCCGGCATATCACCCATCCGCATCAGCTAGTGCATTGGATCGTTACCTTTCGTGGCAAATCAGCGCTGGCGACGCTGAATCGAACAGAAGTGCTACCGCGCGGCCCCCTTCAGGGTTCTGTCGAAAAATGCTACTACCTGGACATTCATCTGGTCGTGGAAAGCCTTACGGTCAAAGCCTTTCTGGTCACTGCAGAACAATGGAGGCCCGATCAGCACACATGGGACCAGGAACGAAAAGTGGCCAGCTCCTGGAACCGAATGAAACTCAAGTGTCCGCACTCCCTCGCGCACGAACGCAGTATTCGAGGTATATGGCACATTTTCATCGGCTTCGCCGCTCCACAGTTGCACCGGAACCGTAACCGCGGCCAATCGTTCGGGCGGCAGGGTAAACCCCAACCCGGGCGCGGCAATACTCACGGCTTTGACGCGCGCGTCTGCAGCAAAAGCTTGTTGTTGCGGAGCGTCGCCCAACAGTGGCGATTTGGCCTGCTTGAGCACGTCACACACCAATTCTGGTTTCGATGCACAATGCTTGGCAATCAAATCCAAATTCGGCTGCGCGCCGGCCACGGTGAGAACAGTGAATGCGCCAGCGGACAGCCCGAACGCCCCCACCTGGTCCGGGTTGATGTGATCACGGTTCTTCCATTTGCCGAGCATAAAGTCAACCGTCGAGCGCAATTCCTGATTGCGCTCACTCAGCCAAGAATTCGTCGCAAGTCCACTCTGATCCGCAAAATTGTCGTGCGCATGCATTGGCGCTGCGACGACATAGCCGGAACTTGCCAGCGCTATCGCCAAATCGGCATGGCTCCCTGCACTTCCGCCATTGCCATGTGAGAGAACGATGAGGGGGAGCTTGTCTCCGGCGAACTCCCCATTCGCAGCCACGTTCATCACACGCATTCCAAAGATCGTTGTCGGCCAGGCGCGAGAGTTGGTGGGGTACCAGACAGCGACAACAAGAGGTGCTCCAGTGCGGCCCTTTATCCCCAGCGCCTGGAACGCGACCGGTTTCTCCCCCTTTAACGCGGTCAGCCCGGCGAATACGCACAGCGCCACCGCCGCGGCCACAACGATCGCCCCAATCCATTTAAGCCATTTCATCTACTGTCCTTCACAAAGGTTCCAAACACAGCCGCCACAATTCCTAATTCCGATAGTTCCTTTTCAGCAATCCGTAAAACGCCGTGTCACACACCTCGCCGGCCACAACCCATCGTTCCGGCATGAAACCTTCGCGCTGAAACCCCAAGCGCTCCAGCAGCCGGCAAGACCGCTCGTTCCGGGGATCGGTGTCTGCTTCGATGCGGTTCAGTGACAGCGAACTGAAGGCATACCCGATGACGGCTCGCAAAGCTTCAGTCATGTAGCCATAGCCCTGATAACTTTTCGATAACATGTAGCCGATCTCGCAACGTCGATTTTGGTCGCTAATGGCATACAGCGAGACGTTCCCGATTACCTCACCCGATTCCAACAACTGCACCGCCAACCGCGCCGACACACCCTCGGCGTAATCTCGAAGGTCACGCTCGATCTGCTGGTGTGCCTGGCTCAAGTCGACCCATGGCTCGCTGCTCCAATAACGCATCGCGTCCGGATCGGAATAAAGCGCAAACTGTGCCGAAACATCGTCGGGGGTAAGAAAACGGATACGCAACCTAGAAGTTTCGAAGAATATAGGCGTGAGACCTGACATTTAACATTCCAAAGAAAAGTCTATCGATAATGGCTGGGATGGTTGCCTATTTCCACAGGTCATTTTGATGATAAACCAGAAGTAAGCAGATTGAAGTACACTCCAAAGGCACAACCACTTGAACAAAGAGGTGAATATGCGAATCGGCGCGGTTGCCCAAGCCGCAGGGGTAAGTTGCGATACCCTGCGGTATTATGAAAAGCTAGGCTTGGTTCGTTCAACTCGCGCGGGAAACGGTTACCGACGCTATGCGCCGGAGACCGCCCAACTTGTCAGCTACATCCGAACCGCGCAGAAGCTCGGATTCTCCTTGGCTGAGATCGGCGCGAGCATGCCAAGCGTGTGGCAGGCGGCGGACCCCGACGCTGCGGTTGCTGAACTGCTGGCGCAGAAGGTGAAGATCCTTGACGACCGAATTGAGGAACTGCAAAGTCTGAAGGACGAACTGCTGAAGCGCGTGCGGCAGCAATGTCCATTGTCGCGCGTCACCGTCCCTGAAGAAGTGAATTTTCGAGGGGCGCCGGCCGTTCTCGATGCGTGATCAGCCGGGATGAACTGTTAGTTGTGGAGCAACTCATTGCCCCGCCCTAACAATCATCCTGCAACCATAACAAATCACAGCACCGCTTTCAATCAGTGAGCTTTAGCCGGAGCACGCTAGCTTTAACATTTTTTCTTCGCGATATGTATCAGTAACTGGCAATGCTTGCGCGATACCAAACGCGACTTCAGCGAGGAAGAAACCCCAGATGATTGGGTTGGCCCCATGAGCCAAGGCAAATAGCTGCCAGGTGGCGAAAAGCCCCCGGCCTGCCGCATCATATCGCCCGTACTCCGTCCGAGTGTTGCGTAGACGAAGGATTGCCCAAACCGTGACAATTGAGCCAAGTAGGTTGGCCATCAGCATGTGAGCCGGCGCAAATGCTGGTAATGCTGCAATGCCCAGCAGCTCCGAAAGGATATTCAAGCCGGAGTGAATAGCTGAGAATGTCCATGGTGTGGCGAATCCGGCGGTCACAACCAGGTCATACCAAGCACTAGCGCGAACGACGCGTAAGTAGGAAGAAGTACCGATCATTTATAGCTCCGTGGTCACTCAAAACTAGAAGCGTAAACCTTGGAGTATGCTCAAAGGTCAAGCATAATTTGCCCCAGGAATGGACAGTCCAGCCCGTTCCCCGACCTCGGGATCGAGTTGCGGCACGCGCTGAACGGGCACTCCGACCAAGCGACCTTGATGGCCGTCGTGGTCTGCCGTTGCGGCCGGGTGTTGGGTCGTGATCAAGGACGGCCAGTTTCCGGCACAAGTAAAGCTGTCACAACGCTCATCGGCTTGGCTGCATAGCGAAGTGATCGCTTGGAAAAATGCTCGCACGGCCGAACGGGATTCGCGCGAGCGTTCTGAAGTGGTGGCGGAGCGCGAGCTGCGCTCGCGTAGCGCCCGCCTTGCGGGCGCAAATGGGCGATTCGCCCGCGCCAGCGCGGGCCGCTCCCGCCCTTGCAAGGGCGGGACTTTCGAATCCCACGCGCGAAGTGCGCAGGCACTTCGCTCGCCTCCGCCAGAAAACGAAAAAGCCGACCCGGATGGGTCGGCTTTTTGGTTTTCTGGCGGAGGCGGTGGGATGCGAACACTCAGTTTACAAGCGTCATACAAGGCCACTTTCTGCACGATACCTACAAAGATGCCTACATTTACCGATGGCAATCTTCGTCACCGCTCAGCATCGCGATCCAGACAGAAGAGCCATGGCGACCAAACCTAAGTGCCTCTAACAAAACCAGCTACTTGCCTTCAGAGCAACAAGGGCCGTACACTGAGCTTTGGCGAACTTCCGAGTTCGGCCAAGAGCAGCCGTCCAATTTAAAAGCCCAAATTCATGAAGAGACGTACAGCTCAAATCTTGATGACGATTGCGACGACTTACTTGATAGTCGTGCTACTCGCGGGTGGCTGGGCTCTCTACACCGACCTAACCCTACTGCACTCTCAGCGAGAGCATCTGGCGCCAGATATTTTGCTGCTCATTGTTACCCTTCCATTGTCTTCATCACTCACTTATCTGTACGACGCTCTGCCAGCGTTCTTCTCGGGACCCGTCGCTCAGGTTAGCTGGTTGACATGCTGCGGCCTTGTGCAGACTTACGTCCTTTTTGCGCTGGCACGCATTTTTCAGAAATCAGTGGACGTGCATCGTCCACAATGACCGCTCTGGGTCGAACTCGGAAGTTCGTAATCCGACGCACACACTGAAGCAAGTGAACATCGCCGCCGAGGCCGCTCCTCCTTATGTCACACGACGATTTGCAGAGCATTGCCGAATACATCATGCCGTCATTTCCGCCGTGCGCTTCGGATCTCGGATTTCTTTTTGGGACCCGCCATGGCGTACCGGAGTTTTGCGAGGTGGCGCATGGGCTCTGGCAGAACGGCATGTTCAGCCGCCTGCTAGTATCTGGTGGACGTACAGCGTCCTCGCCGCTGGCAGAGGCGGACATCATCGCTGAGCGACTGGTCGGCCTCGGGATACCTGAAAGCGTTCTCATACTGGAAACTGCAGCAACGAACACAGGCGAGAACGTACGGTTCGGCCGGGCCAGGGTGGCTGAGGTGATGGACCTCGCTGTGCGATTCGGAGTGTCGTCGTCATTGGGAAAATATGCTCGACCCGACGCTACCTGATGACTTTGCAGAGACATTGGCCTGGTCTGAGCTTGTCGGTTTGTCCGGTCAACTATTTCAGTATTCCTGCCGAGCGCTGGCATGAACATGAGGAATTTCGAGCCCGTGTACTTAGCGAATTCGCCAAGATCCCGCGTTACCTGGCCGAAGGCTTCCTAGAAGAGATCAACGGCTGCCCGGCATACCCGCAATTGGCCGCAGGTTGATTCCGTAGCGCAGATGCCTGCTTTGGGGCGACTGCGGTCGGTGATCACCACAGCCGACCGGCAATCACCGGCGGCAGTCGGCTACGCGGTCGAGTCAGACCACTGCGAGGCAGAGAGCATACCGGCCGAAACCCAACTGATCCGGGCTAGCTTGGTTGCAAACACCACATCCTTGTCGATCAGCGTGGTTTGCCGTTGGTAGCCCAGATCTCAGGTGAGCAAGTTCACGACTCCCGGCTGCTCATACCGATCGTCGAGGCATTCCCGCCATTAAAGGGTTGTCGCGCCGAGCGCGCAAACGTCCAGGAAAACTGCACGCCGACCGTGCATGTGCGTCACGAGCGCACCGTGCCTGGTCGGAGCCGGCGAGGCATTGCCGCACGCATCGACGAGGTACGGCGTCGAGTCACGCGAACGGCATGTCAGCGGCCCTGCATTGGCGATCTGTGAGCTTATTTGTAGGCATCGCTCCTCCGAATCTTGTTTCGTACCTACACCGATGCCTCACATGGCATGTGCGACAGGATGTGTTTTTGTTGGCTTGTGTGGGGTTTAAGAAAAGAAAAAACCCCTGAAGATTTTGATTCTACAGGGGTTTTTGTGGGGTATTGCTTGTTGCTGTTGGAACAGCTTGGTAATTCTTGGCGGAGGCGGTGGGATTCGAACCCACGATGCAGGTTTAAGCCCGCATGCTTCCTTAGCAGGGAAGTGCCTTCGGCCGCTCGGCCACGCCTCCTTTCAGCCCCAACAGTTTGCGTCAGAACTGAGAGCACGCATATTAATGGCCACAGTCCTTTTGGTCAAGGCAACACGGCCATTTTTTTAAAAAATTAAGCCTGCTCCAGCTCGAACGCACGATGCAGGGCGCGTACGGCCAGCTCCATGTACTTTTCGTCGATCAGCACCGAGATCTTGATCTCGGAAGTCGAGATCATCATGATGTTGATGCCCTCTTGCGACAGCGTGCGGAACATCTGCGAGGCAACGCCAACGTGGCTGCGCATGCCCACGCCCACCGCCGACACCTTCGACACCTTGGCGTCGCCCGTCACGCGCTGCGCGCCCAGCTCGGTCTTTACGCCTTCCAGGATGCTCACCGCCTTCTGGTAGTCGTTGCGCGGGACGGTGAAGGTGAAATCGGTCTTGCCGTCCACCGAGATGTTCTGGACGATCATGTCCACTTCGATGTTGGCGTCCGCGATTGGCCCCAGGATCTGGAAGGCTACGCCCGGCTTGTCCGGCACGCCCAGGATCGTGATTTTTGCTTCGTCGCGCTGAAAGGCGATGCCGGAGATGACGGCTTGTTCCATGTTGGTTTCTTCCTCAAACGAAATCAGGGTGCCCGAGTTGGCTTCTTCTTCGAGCGGCATCAGGGGATCGGTCAGCGACGACAGCACGCGGGTCGGCACGCGGTAGTTGCCGGCAAACTCGACCGAGCGGGTCTGCAGGACCTTGGAACCAAGCGAGGCCAGTTCCAGCATTTCTTCGAACGTGATCTTGGTCAGGCGGCGCGCCTCTTCCACCACGCGCGGGTCGGTGGTGTAGACGCCGTCGACGTCGGTGTAGATCAGGCATTCGTCGGCCTTCATGGCGGCGGCGATCGCCACCGCCGACGTATCCGAGCCGCCGCGGCCCAGGGTCGAGATGTTGCCTTCGTCGTCAACGCCCTGGAAACCGGTAATGATGACGATCTTGCCGGACTCGAGGTCGCTGCGCACGCGGGTGTCGTCGATCGACTGGATGCGCGCCTTGGTAAATGCCGAGTCGGTCTTGATGCCGACCTGCCAGCCGGTGTAGGAGACGGCATCCTTGCCGCGGGCCAGCAGCGCCATTGCCAGCAGGCCAACCGAGACCTGCTCACCGGTCGAGGCGATCATGTCCAGTTCGCGCGGGTCCGGTTGCGACATGATGTCTTTGGCCAGGCCAATCAGCCGGTTGGTTTCGCCGGCCATTGCGGACGGCACAACGATGATCTGGTGCCCTGCATCGTGCCACTTGGCCACCCGGGCCGCGACGTTCTTGATACGGTCCGTCGAGCCCATCGACGTACCACCGTATTTGTGGACTATTAAAGCCATGACAGTGAGTTTTCTAGCTTGTGAAGGATCAAAAGAGACTCTTACTCTAGCATGCTGCAACGCGCAATCACAAGACTCGGAGGCCAATAACCCTTATACGGAATGAAAATAAGGTAATTCTATTTTTGTACAGTTAACACTGTCCCGGCCTCCCAGCGCAGGCTGATGAATGGCCCCGGGCCTGCGCCAAAACGACGGCAGTCCATGCCCAGGCCGGCGGCAAACAGCAGCTCTTCATGGACGCTCACGATCGGCAGCCGCGTGCGCTCCCAGGCGGGAATGCCGCTGGCCTGGTAATGCGCCTTCAGGCTGCGGGTGGGCCGGTTCTCGGCGAGCTTGAGGCGCTCGCCACCCTTGCGAAAGTCGATCACGAGCGGCTGCGCGCGCAGCCATCCTGCATCGAAGCCCTGCTCCGCCCGGTCGAAGTGCAGCACGCCGCCATATGCCGGAAAGCGCAGCTGGTCTTGTCCAACCCAGCGGAAAGCCTCGCCATGCTTTTCGATGACGCCCTCGTCGTCCGGGTCGCGCATGCCTGCCAACTGCGCAAGCTTGGGCGTGATGAACAGCCGGCCGCGATGGCGCCGGATGTGGCAGTCGGGATGGGTGACGAGCAGTTGCGCGTCCTCGCGCGCCTCGAGCAGCTGGGCCACCATCTCGGTCAGCCAGGCGGTCGAGGGCATGCTGATGCCGCGCGTGCCGAACCAGTGGCGCAGCATGTTGTAGATGCGGTCCATGCTCAAGGCGCGCAGACGATTGACGTCGACCGCTTCGCCATCCAGGCACGCGCTCAGGTCCTGCTCGGCCAGTTCGGCGAGCATGCGCTGGGCGGATTGGGCGTGCGCCGCACTGCGCGCGAAGCGCTGGGCAAAACCCGGGAATGCCTGCTCCAGCGTCGGCATCACCTGGTGCCGCAGTGCGTTGCGGGCGTAACGCGGGTCGGCATTCGATTCATCATTCACCCAGGCGATCGCATGTTCGCCCGCATATGCCTCCAGTTCCGCGCGCGACAAGGACAGCAGCGGGCGGCCAACGACGATATCCGGGCTGCCCAGCAGTTTGGGAGCGGTGTTGGCCCCGTCCATGCCGGACAGTCCAGCGGCGCCGGAGCCGCGCAGCAGTTGCAGCAGCACGGTTTCGGCCTGGTCGTCCAGATGGTGCGCAGTGAGCAGCAGGCCAACGCCGTGGGCAAGGCACATTTCGCCCAGCGCCGCGTAGCGCAGCTTGCGGGCCGCCGCTTCAACGCCGGACTTCGATTTTGCGACCGTGACGCGGCGATGGTCGAACGCCACGCCAAGCTGCGCGCAGCTGTGCTCACAGTGCGCCAGCCAGGTATCCGCGTTGGGACTTAGGCCGTGATGAACATGGAACGCGAACAGCACCATGCCCTGCTCGCGCGCATACGTGTGCGCCAGCTGCAGCAGCACGGAAGAATCCAGGCCGCCGCTTAAGGCCATGGCAATCGCTTGGGGGGAGGTGTCCGCGCGCAGCGCATCGAGCGAGCGCGCAAAGGTTGCCGGAACCTGTCCGGCGCTGTTACGTGTCACTCTTCGTTGCTTGGAGTCGTTTCCTTGAACTTACCGTAGCTCATCAGCTTCTGGTGACGGGCTTCGAGCAGGTCCTTGGTCTTCACGCCCTGGAACTGGCGCAGGGTGTCGGCCAGCGCGCGCTTGAGCAGCACTGCCATCTGCTTGGGATCGCGGTGGGCGCCGCCCAGCGGCTCGCTGACGATTTTGTCGATCAGGCCCATGGCCTTGAGGCGGTGTGCGGTCAGGCCCAGTGCGTCGGCGGCGTCGGCCGCGCGCTCCGAAGTCTTCCACAGGATCGATGCGCAGCCTTCCGGCGAGATCACCGAATAGGTCGCGTACTGCAGCATCAGCACCGCGTCGCCAACGGCAATCGCGAGCGCGCCGCCGGAGCCGCCTTCGCCGATGATGGTGGCGATCAGCGGCACCTTCAGTTCGGCCATCACGTACAGGTTGTGGCCGATCGCTTCCGACTGGCCGCGCTCTTCGGCGTCGATGCCGGGGAAGGCGCCCGGGGTGTCGACGAAGGTGAAGATCGGCAGGTTGAATTTTTCGGCCAGCTTCATCAGGCGCATCGCCTTGCGGTAGCCTTCCGGCTTGGGCATGCCGAAGTTGCGCAGCGCGCGCTCCTTGGTGTCGCGCCCTTTCTGGTGGCCGATGACCATGCAAGCCTGGCCGTTAAAGCGCGCCAGGCCGCCAATGATCGACTGGTCGTCGGCAAAGCTGCGGTCGCCGTGCAGTTCGTGGAAATCGGTGAAGATCGCGTTCACGTAGTCCATGGTGTACGGACGCTGCGGGTGGCGCGCGATCTGCGACACCTGCCAAGGGGTCAGCTTGGCGTAGATGTCCTTGGTCAGCTGCTGGCTCTTCTTGGCCAGTCTGTCGATCTCTTCGGAGATGTCGACGGCCGAGTCGTCCTGGACGAACCGCAGCTCTTCGATCTTGGTATCGAGCTCGGCAATCGGCTGTTCAAAACTGAGGAAAGTTGTTTTGGTCATTGTACCTCCGGGATTGTTTCTTGGCCGCAGCATTGCCTCGCTTGCGGCGATAAGGGCGTTATTCTACCGGAACCGGATCGAGGCTACGCCATAAATACCAGGTAGCAACAGTTCGCCACGGTTCCCAGTTGGCCGCCACCTCGCGCGCATCGCTGCGCGAGACGGGCTCGCCCGAGAAGTAGTTCTGGCTGATGCCTTGGATCAGGCCGGCGTCGTCCAGCGGGAGCACGTTCGGCCGCAGAAGATTAAATATCAAAAACATCTCGGCTGTCCAGCGGGTAATACCACGAATCTGGACCAGCTCCGCGATCACCGCCTCGTCGTCCATCTCGGACCAGAGGTTGGCGTGCACCCGCTTGGCCTTGAAATGGTCGGCCAGGTCGAGGATGTATTCGGTCTTGCGCTTGGATAGCCCGCAGCCGGCCAGCTGTTCGGCCCCGGCCTTGATCACCTGGCTGGGTGACATCTTCGGGCAGATCAGCTGCAGCTTGGCCCAGGCCGCATCGGCCGCCTTGGGCGTGACCTGCTGCCCCACGACCGAACGCGCAAGGGTGGTGAAGGGGTCGGGATGGCCGCGCAAATGCATGTCGCCGAACTGGGGAATGAGCTTTTTCATGATGCGGTCGCGCTTCATGAGTTCAGCTTTCGCTTCCACCCAGTACGGTGGCACCTCGAGCATGGGCGAGGCGTCGCCGGCGTTGTCCTTGATTGCTGCCATTTACGCGCGGCGCCAGTTCGTCGTGCCGTCGGGTTTGTCTTCGAGGACGATGCCGGAGGCAAGCAGTTCGGCGCGGATGCGGTCGGCTTCTGCGAAATTGCGCGCCTTCTTGGCCGCGGCGCGCGCAGCGATGGCTTGCACGATCCTGGCCTCGTCCGCGCTACCTTCTTCGCCGACGCCGGCACGCAAGAACTGCTGCGGCGCGCGTTCGAGCAGGCCCAGCACGCCCGCCAGCGCCTTGAGCTGGCGCGCATCCGCCACCGACTTGTTCTTGTTCACCTCGGTCGCGAGGTCGAACAGTTCGGCCACCGCCAGCGGCGTGTTGAAGTCGTCGTTCATCGCCTCGCGGAAACGCACAGCATGCGCTTCGTTCCAGTCGACTTGGGGCTTGTCGGCTCCCACATCCACATCCGCCAACGCCGTGTACAAGCGGGTCAGCGCGCCCTTGGCGTCTTCCAGATGCACGTCGGAATAGTTCAGCGGGCTGCGATAGTGCGCGCGCACAATGAAGAAACGCAAGACCTCGGCGTCATACTTCTTCAGCACTTCGCGAATCGTGAAGAAGTTGCCCAGCGACTTGGACATCTTCTCGTTATCGAGGCGCACGAAACCGTTGTGGATCCAGTAATTCACCATCGTCGGCCCGAACGCGCCTTCCGATTGCGCGATTTCGTTCTCGTGGTGCGGGAACTGCAGGTCCGCGCCGCCGCCGTGAATGTCGAAATGTTCGCCCAGCAGCGCGCACGACATGGCCGAGCACTCGATGTGCCAGCCCGGGCGGCCCGAACCCCACTTCGATTCCCACTTGGCTTCGCTCGGCTCGGATTCCTTGGATGCCTTCCACAGCACGAAGTCGAGCGGGTCGCGCTTGCCGGTGTTCACGTCCACGCGCTCGCCGGCGCGCAGGTCTTCCAGCGACTTGCCGGACAGCTTGCCGTAGCCAGGGAAGTTGCGCACGGCGTAGTTGACGTCGCCATCTTCGCCTTTGTAGGCGAGGTCGTTCTGTTCCAGCTTGTCGATAATCGACAGCATCTGCGGCACGTAACTGGTCGCACGCGGTTCCGCGCTCGGCGGCAGCATGCCCAGCGCCGCGAAATCTTCGTGCATGTACTGGATGAAGCGATTCGTCAGCGCGGCAATGGTCTCGCCATTCTCTACCGCGCGCCTGATGATCTTGTCTTCGATGTCAGTAATGTTACGGACATACTTGACGTCATACCCGGAAGCCAACAGCCAGCGATAGACGATATCGAACACGGCCGTCATGCGTGCGTGCCCGATATGGCAGTAGTCGTACACCGTGATGCCGCACACGTACATCCGTACCTTGCCGGGCTCAATGGGAACGAATACCTGCTTGTCACGCGCGAGCGTGTTGTAAATCTTAAGTTGGCTCATCAGACTCTTGGGGGTGTTACCGAGGGCGACGACGAACTGGCGCGCCACCATGCGGGAGCGCGCCAGTTCAGGGACATGCGTCGAGATCGCCAGGACCCTCTGTGTTGTTCTTCTTTGTTAAAATGGGACGGTTCGTCACGGAGTATAGCATTGATAAAAACCCGGCTGGCCGCATCCCGCCGAGCTTTATTTTTCCAAAGCAGACTTGACAGCGCGCGCTGGCGCGTTCCACGAGAGGAAGCCTGATGCAATCATTCAAACAATCCCGCCCTTCCCTGCTGGGCAAAATCGCACTTGGCGTGTGCGCCCTGGCCCTGTCGTCCGCGGCCCTTGCAGAGCCCGTGGTGTCGATGAAAACGTCGATGGGCGAGATTGTGCTCGAACTGGACCAGGAAAAAGCGCCCATCACAGTGGCCAACTTCCTGAAATACGCGAAGTCGGGCTTTTACAAGGGCACGATCTTCCAGCGCGTGATCGACGGCTTCATGATCCAGGGCGGCGGCGTGGACGCCAATCTGGTGCAAAAGCGCACCAACAAGCCGATCAAGAACGAATCGAACAACGGCCTGTCGAACCAGCCTTACACCATCGCCATGGCGCGTGAGGATCATCCGGACACGGCCACCTCGCAGTTCTTCATTAACGTGAACGACAACTCGGGGCTCGATTACCCCGGCCCCAAAGGCAACGGCGGCTACACGGTGTTCGGCAAGGTGATCAAGGGCCAGGACGTGGTCGACAAGATCAAGAGCGTGGTCGTGGACGACGTGCGCGGCTTTCAAAACGTGCCGGTCACACCGATCGTGATCAAGTCCGTCACCGTCGTCAAATCGGACAACGCGGTAAAATAACGAATCCGCAACAATAACCAAGGAACAAATATGGCCACCGTACTCATGACCACCAACAAGGGCAACATCACCATCGAGCTCGACGAGGCGAAAGCGCCCAAGACCGTTGCCAACTTCCTGCACTACGTGAACAACGGCCACTACACCAACACCATCTTCCACCGTGTAATTCCGAACTTCATGATCCAGGGTGGCGGCTTTGAACCGGGCATGAAGCAAAAGCCGACCGACCAGACCGTCGAGAACGAAGCGAAGAACGGCCTGAAGAACGACAAGTACACGATCGCCATGGCCCGCACCTCGGCCCCGCACTCGGCATCGGCCCAGTTCTTCATCAACACCGCCAACAACGCCTTCCTCGACTACCCGGGCCAGGACGGCTGGGGCTACGCCGTGTTCGGCCAGGTCACCTCGGGCCAGGAAGTGGTCGACGAAATCGCCAAGGTCCGCACCTCGCGCAGCGGCATGCACTCGGACGTGCCGGTCGATAACGTCGTGATCGAGAAGGTCGAAGTCGTTTAAGTTTAAGGTTCGAAAAGCGCAAGCGTGCTCCAAGCATCGTTCCGATGACAATATCCGCGGCCTCGGCGGCAGCCCCGCTCGCGCTCTTCATCTCCGACCTGCACCTGCAGGAATCCCATCCGCGCACGGCCGAAGCGTTCTTCCGCTTCCTGGCCGAGCGCGCGTCACAGGCCCAGGCGCTGTACCTGCTGGGCGACATCTTCGAATACTGGGCCGGCGACGACGACCTCGATACAGATTTTCACCAGCGCGTGATTGGCGCGCTGCGCGATCTTTGCCAGGCGGGCGTGCGCGTGTACTGGATTGCCGGGAACCGTGATTTTTTGGTCGGCCCCGAATTCGCCCGCGCGGCCGGGCTCACGCTGCTAGTCGAGCCGCACCTGATTGAGGCCGGCGGACAGCGCATCGTGCTGGTGCACGGCGACGCCGAATGCACGGGCGACACCAAGTACATGGAATTTCGCGCGCAAGTACGGCAACCGGCGTGGCAGCAGCAGTTCCTGGCCATGCCGCTGGACAAGCGCAAAGCCATCATCGCGGGCCTGCGCGAAGGCAGCCGCGAAGCGCATGCCACCAAGTCCTACGAGATGATGGACGTGACGCCTGACGCGATCGAAGAGCTGTTCGCCTCGACCGGGGCGGACGTCGTCATCCACGGCCACACGCACCGCCCCGCCCTGCATCAGATCGGCGACAAGCGCCGTTACGTGCTGCCCGATTGGGAGCTCGATGCAGAACCGCGGCGCGGCGGGTGGATCACGCTTGGCGCGGGCGGCGACATCACCCGCCACGACCTCGACGGTCACACCCGGCTGTGATACTTGGGGCGCGAGCGCCTATTCCTCCCGTGGCCACGCCGCATCAGCATTGTCCTGCTCCAGATACACGGCGCCGTCCGGCCCGCGCCTCACGAAAGTGATGCCCGGCTCCTCTTCCTCCAGCTTGCGCAGCTCCAGTTCCTCAGCCGATAACCGGGGCGCGCCGTCAAGCCGGCGCCGTATCTCGCGCGCCTGGTCGAACCGCTCGAACGCCTGCGCGAAAATCGCCCTGAGTTCCTGAGCTTCCCAGGGCTTGGCCAGGTAGCGGAATATTTCGGCGCGATTGATTGCGTTGCTGACCTCGCCGAAGTCGCTTGACGCGCTGAGCACGATGCGCACGGCATCGGGCTGCAGGCGCTTGACCACTTGCAAAAACTCGGCGCCGTTCAGGCCGGGCATGCGGTAATCCGACATCACGACGTCGAACCACACCTCGCCGCATCGCAGCAGTGCCAGTTCGGGGTCGGAAAAGGTCTCCAGGCGTACGTCCTCACCGTGGAAGAGCGGCAGCATCGCCCGTTCCAGGGCGCGCAGCACCAGCGCGTCATCGTCGACCAGCATCACGCGCCTCATTGTGTCGCCCCTTCCAGATTCACGTACACGGTCAACACCGTGTCGGTCAGCTTCTCGAATTCCGACAACTGCCGGATCATGCGCTCGGTGAGCACGTGCTCGGCCGAGAGCAGCAGCGAACCGTCGCCGCGCACAAGGTCGCGCGAGGTGCGCATCCCCGGATGCAGTTCGTGCACGCGCCGCGCCCAGTCATGCTTCGGTTCCACCGGGACCCGGCCGGATGTCAGCTCCTCGAACGCGGCCACCACCATCGGGTCGTAGCGCTTGCCCCGGCTGTCGATCACGAGCTTTGCGGCCTGTTCCGGCCGCAGGCTGTGTTCGGCCAACACCCCGATCTGCAGGTTGTCGTAGTCGCTCGCCAGCGCCAAAATCCGCGCGCCGAGGGGGATGTCGAGCCCGGCGAGCCGGTCGGGAAAGCCTTCGCCATCGAAGCGCTCCTGGTGCGACCGCACGAGCGTCGCCGCCTCACGCAGCTCTTCAAGCGGCATCAAGAGCTGCTCGCCGCGCTCCGGGTAGCGCCGGTACAGCCCCAGCAGCTCGCCGTTCATGCGCGATACCGGCATCTCGAGCATGGCGTCGGCAAAGCCAACTTTGCCGATGTTGTGCAGCAGGCCGGCGATGAAGATCAGCTGGGTGTCGCGCGCGTCCACGTCCAGCCGCCGCGCCAGGCGCCGCGCGAGGTCCGCCACGCGCCGCGAATGACCGGCCAGCTTGGCGCAGCGCAGCTCGATGATGCTCGAGAAGACCTGGATCGACGTGAGGAAGTTGCGCTTGAGCTTGTCGTTGGACGCTTCCAATTGCGCGGTGCGCGCCGCCACCTTGGCTTCCAGGCTTTGGTTCAACTCGCGCAGCCGTTCGTTCTGGCTCTGGGTCAGCGCCTCCAGTCGCCGCTGCTCCTCCACCAGGGCCTTGCGTTCGAGCGCGTGGCGCACCACCAGCGACATCTCGTGGTCGTCCCACGGTTTGGTGATGTAGCGGTGGATCTCGCCGCGGTTGACGGCGTCGAGGATCAGCCGCACATCGGCATTACCCGTCAGCAAAAGCCGCATGCTGTCGGGCGAGCGCAGGCGCACCTGCTCGAGGAACTCGACGCCGTCCATCTCCGGCATGCGCATGTCGGAAATCACCACATCCACCGGCCGGGTTTCCAGCAGTGCCAGACCGGCGCGGGCGCTCTCTTCGGTCAGCACCTCGTAGCCCTGGGTGCGGAACAGGCGCCGCAGCGCGGACAGGATGTGCTTCTCGTCGTCCACGCACAGCACGGTGCGGCTTTCCCGCACTGCGCTCATTGCTGCCCCTCCCCTGCGCCGCCTTGCTGGCGGATCGGCAGCGTGATGCGGAAGGTCGTGCCCTGCCCGGGTTCGCTCTGCGCCTCGATCTGGCCGTTGTGCTTCTGGATGATCCCGTATGAGAGCGACAACCCGAGCCCGGTCCCGCTGCCGATCGGCTTAGTAGTGAAGAACGGGTCGAAGATGCGCGACAGGATGTCCTTCGGAATCCCGGCGCCCGTGTCCGAAATCTCGACCCAGACATGTTCCCCCTCGCAGCCGGTGCGGATCGTGATCACGCCGCGCTCTCCGGTGATGGCATGCGCGCCGTTGACCACGATATTCATGATCACCTGGTTGATGTGCGATGGCTGGCACTCGATTTCGGGTATGTCGCCATACTCCTTGACCACGTCGGCCTTGTACTTGACCTCGTTGGCCACGATGTTGAGCGTCGAGTCGATCCCCGCGTGCAGGTTGGCCCACTGCCATTCCAGGGTCGCATCCGCGCGCGAGAAGTCCTTCAGGTCCTGTACGATCTTGCGCACCCGGGTGATGCCTTCGCGCGATTCCTGCATCATCAGCGGAATGTCCTCGATCAGGAAGTCGATGTCCAGCTCATCGCGCAGCGCGCTCACCTTCTCCAGAACCGCCCGCTCGCCGATGCTGGCCTCGGCCTGTTGGTAGGCCTCCAGCATCGACAGCAGGCGCGCGATGTAGGTGCCGAGCGTCTCGAAGTTGGAGAACACGTAGCCGATCGGGTTGTTGATCTCATGGGCCACGCCGGCCGCGAGCTGGCCGATCGAGGCCAGCTTTTCGGACTGGATCAGCTGTTCCTGCGCCATCGACAGCCGCGCATTGAGCTCGGTAAGCTCGTTGTTACGCCGGGTGAGTTCCGCCTCGGCGGCGTCGCGCTTGCGGATGTCCTCCTCCAGCCGCTGCAGGGCCGGCTCCAGTTCTTTGGTGCGGTTCGCGGCCAGCACCAGCGCCTCCAGCTCGCCGAGGCGGGCGGCGCTGCGCGGTTCATTGAAATCGGATGCATTGTCCATATCGTTCCTCAGTCGCCCGCCGTGAGGATCTGGCAGGCATTTTCAAATTCGGCTTCAGTTTCGGCGAACACGCGGCGCACCCGCGGCGCGTCCATCCTGAGGCTGTCCCAGGCATCCTGCGCGACCGGCGGCACCAGGGCGTCCGGTTCGCCGTCCAGGTCGAGCGCGTGCGCGATGACGTTCGCGACATGCACCACGCTCGGGATGTCGCCCAGGTCCGCGCGCTCGGGCGCATGATGATGGCCGATCGCGCGCTGGAACAGTTCCGGGAACTTCCAGTGCTGGGCCAGGGCTCGCCCGACCACGGCATGGTCCAGGCCAAGCACCTCGCGCTCGGCGCGCAGCAGCTCGCACTCGTTCTGGCGCTGGAAGGCCAGCGCCGCCGCGTACTGTTCGGGAAAGCGCGTCACCAACACCAGCCGGCCGATGTCGTGCAGCAGCCCCGCGACAAAAGCAAACTCCTGGTTGCAGCCGGCCTGCCGAGCCACGCTCTTCGCGCACAACGCGGTGCCAATCGCGTGGCGCCAGAACGCCGTGAAATCGAAGTGTTCGTTTTGCGCGCCACTGAACTGGCCGACGACGCCGGCCGCGGTCACCAGCGAGCGGACGCTGTCGAAACCCAGCACGGTGATCGCCTGGTCGATCGTCTTGACCCGGCTTTGCAGGCCATAGAAGGATGAGTTGGCAAGGCGCAGCGTCTTGGCCGCGATCGCCTGGTCCTTCGATATCTGGGCTGCCAGTTCGGCCACGCTGACGTCGGCACGGTCGAACGTCTGGATCAGCTGCACCACGACGGTCGGCAGGGTTGGCAGGTCGCGCACCTTGGCCACTGCCTGCTCGAGGGGGACCGTATTCATTTCAACTGCTCCATCCGGTAAGCCGTGAGTTCCGCGCGCAGCGTCGCATTGGCGGCGCCGGAGTGTGGCTTTCGGAACAGGTGCGCCAGACGCGCGCTGACCCGCTCGCGTTCGGCGGCTAGCTGTTCCGGCGACAGTCCGTCTTCCTCGATGCGAATGCTCTCCACGCCGCGCCGGCGCAGCGCCTGCAACAGCGACTCGGACAGCGCCGCGCCCTGCGCCAGCAGCACGTTACCCAGGCGGTCGCGCACTTCGTCCGCCAACACCATGCCGGCGGCGGCATCGTCGAGCGCAACAAGCTTATAGCGGCTGATCATGATGGGGTTCCTGGTTCCTGGTCCGGCGCTGCGGGGTTAAAAATGATGAGCGTGCCACGCGCCCGGGTTCCCTTGCCCATGCCGTGGGCGGCAATCTCGTAGCGGCCGCCATGCACCGTCTGGACCAGCGGCCGGCCCTCCTCGAGCTGGGCCAACTCGGGCATGAAATACTCCACAGGGCTGCCGAGCAGCTGGCCATCGCTGCAAAACAGCGCTTGCGCCGCCACGTTGGCATACACCACCGCCTGTTCTTCGTCCAACCCGAGGATCGGCAAGGGAACGTGCTGCAGGGCCTCGTGCACGATCGCGAGCGAAATACCAGTCCGGCTGATCTGCTCCTGCTGCCGCCGCAGCACTTCCTCGAGCTGGCGGTTGGCCTGGGCCAGCCCCTGGTTGGCGGTGCGCACTTCGATGTCCAGGCGCCGGTTCTCGTCTGCCATCTCCTTGTTCCGGAACGCTTCCAAAATGTGGGCGCGCAACTGGGTGTCGTCCCAGGGCTTGGTCAGGAACTTGTAGATGGCGCCCTCGTTCACCGCATCGGTGACGGACTGCAGCTCGGTGAAGCCCGACAGCACCATCCGCACCGTCTCCGGGTGCGAGTGCTTCACCGCGCGCAGGAACTCGACGCCGGTCATGCCCGGCATGCGCTGGTCCGAGACGATCACGTCCACTTGCTCGGTCTGGAGCAGCGCCAGTCCCTCCTTGCCGCCCGGCGCCGTCAGGATGCGCAGGCCAGCGCCGCGCAACTGCCGTTTGAGGGCGGCCAGGATGTTCGGCTCGTCGTCCACCAGCAGCAGCGTGCGCTCGCGCTTGGGCATGCGCAGCAGGTTGGCCGGCAGCTTGCGCCCTTCGGCCAGCAGCGCGCCGAACGCCTGCGCGTCGAGCGGCTCGCAGTAGATCGCGCCCTGCACTTCATCGCACATGTTGGCGGCCAGCTGCGCGCACTGGGACTCGGTGTCCACGCCCTCGGCGACGACGCGCATGCCC
Organism: Massilia horti; assembly: GCF_004614195.1. Classification (GTDB taxonomy): domain Bacteria; phylum Pseudomonadota; class Gammaproteobacteria; order Burkholderiales; family Burkholderiaceae_D; genus Telluria; species Telluria horti. The sequence goes on from NZ_SPUM01000061.1 coordinate 55,745, forward strand.
AGGTTGTGCGCCAGGGCGATGATCGCATCGGGAATCGCCGCGCCGGCGCCCTGGCGCGAGAGCGTGCGCACGAACGACTGGTCGATCTTGAGCGCGTCCAGCGGAAAACGCTTGAGCTGCGCCAGGCTGGAGTAGCCGGTGCCGAAATCGTCCACGGCAATGCGCACGCCCAGCGCGCGCAGGCCTTCGAGAACCTCGACCGCGCGCTCGACGTCCTGCATCATCATCCGCTCGGTCAACTCCAGCTCGAACTGGGTCGCCGGCAGCCCGGTTTGGTCCAGCACCCTGGTGACCTGCGCCAGCAAATCCGGCTCGTTGAACTGCTGCAGGCTGAGGTTCAACGCCAGCCGCAGCTCGCCATGGCCGGCCAGCTGCCACTGCCGCACCTGGGTGCACGCCGCGCGTAGCGCCCAGGCGCCGATCGGCAGCACCAGCCCGGTGTCCGCCGCCACCGGCATGAAGCGTTCCGGATGCAACAGGCCCAGTTCCGGATGGTCCCAGCGCACGTCCGCCTCGACCCCGACCACGCGGCCACTCTGCAGGTCGACCTGCGCCTGGTAGTGCAGCACGAACTCGCGGCGCTCGACCGCCGCGCGCAGCTCGCGCTCGGTGCGCAGCCGCTGCTGGGCCTCGTGGTTCATCTCCGGGCGGTAGAACTGGTAATTGTTTCGCCCGGCCTCCTTGGCGCGATGCATCGCCAGGTCCGCGCATTCGATCAGCGCCTCGGGATCGACACTGTCGTGCGGATAGCAGGCGATGCCGGCACTCGCGTTGATGAAGCACTCGTTTCCGAACACGGTCACCGGGCGCGCGATCGCGTCCATCACGCGCTCGACGACGCCGATGGACAAGTGGCCAACGCCGCGGCCGGCCAGCACCAGCACGAACTCGTCGCCGCCCAGCCGGGCCACCGTGTCTTCCGTGCGTACCGCTGCGATAAGCCGCTGCGCGATCGTGCGCAGGAACTCGTCGCCGGCGCGGTACCCCAGGCTGTCGTTCACCAGCTTGAATCGATCCAGGCCGACGAACAGCACCCACAACCCGTACCCGTGGCGCGCCGCGGCCGCCATTTCCTGGCGCAGGCGCTCGGCCAGCAGCGTGCGGTTCGCAAGTCCAGTCAGGGCATCATGCGTCGCCTGGTGTTCCAGCTCGGCCTCGTAGCGCCGCTTCTCGGTGGCGTCATAATGGGCGACCACGTAATGGCTCACCGCGCCGGAGCCGTCGCGGCAGGGGGCGATATGCGCTTCGGACCACAGCTCGCTTCCGTCCTTGCGCCGGATACGGATCACGGCGCTGCCTGCACGCTGTTCGCGGACGTACTCGAGCAGCTGGTTTGCGCCGGGCTCGCGATCGGCGCGGCCCCACAACACATCCAGGCCGCGCCCAATCACCTCCTGTTCCGGATAGCCGGTCAGGCTCTGGAACGCCGGGTTGACGTATTCGATCACGCACCCGCCGCCCTCGGCGCGGGCGATGATGATCCCGTTGATGCAAGCTTCGATCGCCTGCAGCTGCAATTGCAGCGCACTGTTGGCCTGGGTCAGGGCGGCCGTGCGCTCCTTGACCAGCCGCGCCACCCCCCGTTCGCGGGCGCTGAGCGTCCCGACATAGGCCGCCGCCAGCACGCTGCCGCCGCTGCCCAGCAGCAGCATCAACAACGAACCCAGATGCGAAAACAGCAGGTCCGGCTCGCCACTCACAACGACGTGCCAGCTGCGCCTGCCCACCTCGAACGATGTCGCCACGCGCAGCGGTGCGCCGCCCCACAGGCGCGCCAGCGTAGGCAAGCTGCGCGGCCCCAGCCGCCGGTGGTAGACCAGCGCCGCCGGATTGGCGTCGCCGGCCTGGTAGACCTCGACCCCGATATCGATGGCGGGATCGGGCCCGAGGCTGGGGCTGAGGAAGGTCTGCTCAGCCAGCGCGGCGCTGCCGATCGCGGCGATCGTGTAGCCTTCCACCTGCTCGCATGCCGGGCGGTCGCGCGCGGCGTCGCGGCGGTAGACAGGCATGAGCAGCATGAACCCTGGCTGCATGCGCCCGCCCACCATCATCTGATACAGGCCGGTCATTGTCGCCTGCCCGGTGGCGCAGGCTTGCGCCGCTGCCTGTTCCTGCGCGGGACGGGTAGCGCCATCGAGACCGAGCAGCGGCTCGTTGTGGCCGGCGGCCACGGCGTAATCGACGACCCGGTAGACGCTGCGCTGCGGGGCCCGCACCAGCTTTCCGTCCACCAGCTCGCTCACCATGAAGCCGGGCTGCTCACGCTGGCGCTCACGCTCGAAGGCGGGCCGCTGCAACGCCAGGACCATGCGCTGGTACGCCAGCAACCGTATCTGCGGCATGTGTGCGAGAATCGGCTGCGTGAACGCCTCGAACTCGCTGCGGCGCAGGTCGGGCACCGCGGCGAACAGGCGGTTGACGCTTTCCAGTTGGTCCACGGCCTTATCCAGGCCTTCGCGCACTGCTCGAATCCGGGCGTCCGCCTCATGTTCGAATTCGACCTCGATGCTTTCCCGCTCCAACGACCGGACCGCGCCCGTCATCCCGGCGGTCGCAAGCAGGCAGGCCGCCAGCGTGATCAGGGCCGGGCGCTGGCCAAACCGGCCACGCGGGGCGCGCCCCGCGGCCCGCGCCAAGGACGAGCGCTTCACGCGCTTGCGGCGCCAGCCGACGCCGTCCTCAGGTTCGCGTAGCCGGTGCCGTAGTCGTCGGCCGGGCCTTGCCCGGATAACCTGGCGGCATCCGGTCGCCGCCCCAGCGTGGTCGCCCCGGACGCGCAAGCGGAGGGATTCATGGCGATCACTTCGGCAGGGGCGATGGCTTGGTTTGGGCGTGGGTATTGATTGCACATGGATCGGATCGTAACGGACCCTCGCGACCGGCGGCACAGTCGAGCCCGCAGGCGTTCGCGCCCGCGCAGGCACGCGTACGCGCACGAAAGCCCGCAAATGGCTGATTTTGCTGCATTTTCCCATCGACAGGCGACAGCCGGACGAGGCCATCTGTCACAGATTCCAAGCTAGTCTGTCGCAAATTCAACGACACCTACGCCTGCCATAATGTTGCGTGAAATCAACAGCAGTTACTCAGGCGACCAGGCCGTTCTTGAGTGCGTAGCGGATCAGGGCCGCGTTCGAGTTCAGCCCCAGTTTGCCGAAGATGCGGTTGCGGTAAGTGTTGACGGAGCTGACGCTGATGCCCAGTTCCGCCGCGACCTGCTTGATCTGCAGGCCGGCGCCGATCAGCTCCAGGATTTCGTTTTCGCGCGCGGTCAGGCGCTCATGCGCCAAGGGCTCGCCGCCGCCCAGCATCCGGCGCGCCATTTGCTCGGCCAGGCGCGGGCCGATATAGGTCTCGCCGGCCGCAACTTGCCGCACCGCGCGCATCAGCTCTTCGGCCGCCATCGACTTGGTCACATAGCCGCCGGCGCCGGCGCGCAGTGCACGCACGGCGTACTTGTCCTCGTCGTACGTGCTGAGCAGCACCACGCGCTGCTGCGGGAAGCGGTGCAGCAGCGCGGCCAGCCCTTCGAGCCCGTCGTAATCGGGCAAGTTGATGTCAAGGACCACCACGTCCGGCGCGTGCTGGCCCACCAGGGCCAGCGCACTCGCGAGGTTGGCCGCTTCGCCCACGATCCGCACGTCTGGATGGGAACGGACGATCTTCTTCACTCCCAAGCGGATCAGTTCATGGTCATCCGCAATCACGATCCTGATCATCAGCTTTTCCTCCCCCCTGTGCCGCGCGGCCTGATCGCATCGCCGCTGGAGGAATTCTCGTCGCGCTGCGTGACGCCGGCGTCGAACAGCAGCGGCGCGCCGGAGCGCACCGGGCCTGAGAAAGGATGCCAGCCCGCCGCCGCGGGTGGCGGCCAGGGAATCACGTTAACGGCGCGTGCGTGGACGGCGCAGGCGGGGAATGCGTGAGGGTAATCGTGGAGCATGCTTGGAGTCCTCTGAACGTCCGGCCTGATTGCAACCGAAAGGATTGTGACAGCAAATACATTCAACTCAACAATTAACGTATCCATCAGTGACACTGGCTCTATCCTATTCGGAGAGCCACCCCTTTAATGTCGCATTTTTTATGACATCGCGTCGCTTGCGTGTTGTCGGCGGGCCAGTTCTCGACGACACTGATCATGGCGCTCAGGTTCACTCCATAAACTGATCCGTGCATTCGGCGCCGGGCCCGCCCGCGCGTGCGTGCGTGCCCGTGTCATCAAATTTGCGACAGGCACCAGTCCCGTGCGCGCGGTAAAATTGCCGTAAATCAATAGCTTGCCAACCGCGCCCCTCCCCAATGAGAAACTGGATTAATCGTTTACTAAATAATGCGGGCGGTGACACTGACCGCGCCGACGCCGGGGAGCCGCAAAGCGACACAACAGGGACTGGCGAGCAAGGCAAGGTTGACCCCGTCGAGGTCGACAAGGCGTTCTATCGCTGGCTGACCCAGTCGGCGGCCTATTATGCGCAAGGCGAGACCGAACAGCGCATCCTCGACGCAGTCACGGATCTCTCGGCCGCTCCCGGCGACGCGGCCGGCCTCGTCCCGCGCGTGCCAGACATGATTCCCCAACTGCTGCGCAGCTTGCGTGATGAAGACGCGTCCGCCATCGAACTGGCTCAACAGGTGTCGAAGGACGTGGTCCTGGTGGCCGAGGTGCTTCGCGAATCCAACAGTGCTTACTACCAGCCGGTCTCACCGATCAAGACTGTCGAAGCCGCCATCATGATGCTCGGGCACAACGGCCTTCGCGTGCTGCTCGCGCGCCTCGCCTTCCGGCCGATCATCCAGATGCAGCCCCATGGCTTTGCGCGCAAAGCCGCGCCGACCGTCTGGAGCCAGGCCGAAAAATGCGGACTCGCCGCAAGCCTGCTCGCGCCGGGCCTGACTGCCGACGTGTTCGAGTCCTACCTTGCGGGACTGATGCAGAACGTCGGGCTGATGGTCGCGTTCCGGCTGGCGGACCAGGTGTGCGAGGACGGGAAAATGCCCCGCTCCGCCGAGTTCGGCGGCCTGCTCTTCGCATCGAGCAGGCAGCTCTCCGCGGGCATCGCCCGTCACTGGGATTTCCCGGAATCGGTTGCCGACGCCATCGCGCAGGCGAACGCGCCCGGCGAGTCGAAGCTGGCGCAGGCGCTTGCCCTGGGCGATCGCATTTCCAAGCTGCGCCTTCTCATCGACAACTTCATGCTGTTGCCAGACCACGAGCTGGTCACCGAGGGCCTCGACGCGTTCCAGCGGCGCTGCCTCGGCAAGCTCAGCACTATCAACTGACGCCGTTCACTCACGCCGCAGATCGCCACTAGCCCTGCCGCGCGCCGGCGCAATTGGCTCGCCATCTGAGCCGATGAGCGAGCTATCGGACGGCGACGGCAGGCCGCACATCCCTGCGGCACAAAAAAACCACAGCCAGAATTTTCGTTCAATATTTTTATTGACACGTTCAAAACCACTGTTATACTTCACTACAACACCACCTCATCACACCACCAACATGGAGGCAGGCATGGATGACCTGGCCGCACCGTTAGCGAAGGAGGGCCGAACATGACAATCGGCTGGAACGACAACACACCCATTTACCGCCAGCTCAAGGAGAGGGTGATCGGCATGATGCTCGACGGCGTGCTCAAGGCAGGCGACGCCCTGCCCTCCGTGCGCCAGGTGGCGGCCGAATACCAACTCAACCCGATTACCGTATCAAAAGCATACCAGGAACTGGTCGACGACAATCTCGTAGAAAAAAGAAGGGGTATCGGCATGTACGTCACTGAAGGAGCAAGCGAAAAACTGCTGGCGAGCGAACGCGAGCGCTTCATGCGCGAGGAATGGCCGGCCATGGTCGAACGCATGCGCCGCCTCGGCCTGAACATCGAAGAGCTGCTGCGCGCCGCGCAGGCTGGCGACTCGACGCCGCGGGGTGCGGCATGAGCACCGCCGTTTCCGCCAAGGACCTGACCAAGCGCTACGGCAAGCAGACCGCCGTGGATGGCATCAGCTTCGACATCCAGGCCGGGCGCATCGTCGGCCTGATCGGCCCCAACGGCTCGGGCAAGACCACCACCCTCAAGGCGGCGCTGGGCCTGATTCCATTTGACGGCGAACTGTCGGTGCTCGGCTTCGATCCGCGCACCCAGCGCGACGAACTGATGAAGGAGGTTTCCTTCATCGCCGACGTGGCGATCCTGCCGCGCTGGCTGCGCGTGGGCGACGCGGTCGATTTCGTCGCCGGCATCCATCCGCGGTTCGACCGCGCCAAGGCCGAGCGCTACATCGCCAGCACCAAGCTCAAGCACTCGATGAAGGTCAAGCAGATGTCGAAAGGGATGATCGTGCAGCTGCACCTGGCGCTGGTGATGGCGATCGACGCCAAGCTGCTTGTGCTGGACGAGCCGACGCTGGGCCTGGACATCATCTACCGCAAGCAGTTTTACCAGAACCTGCTCGAAGACTACTTCGACGAGAACAAGACGATCGTGATCACGACACACCAGGTCGAGGAAGTCGAGCACATCCTGACCGACCTGATGTTCATCCGCGACGGCAAGATCGTGCTGTCGGCCTCGATGGAGGAAATCGGCGAGCGCTATATCGAGGTCATGGTGCCGGCCGACAAGGTCAATGCAGCGAACGCGCTGGCGCCGATCGACCAGCGTATGGTGTTCGGCAAGTCGGTGATGCTCTTCGATTCGGCCGCAGGCGTCTCGCGCGCCCAGCTTGCCGCCCTGGGCGAAACCCGCAACCCCAGTGTTGCAGACCTGTTCGTCGCAACCATGAAAGGAACCTACGCATGAAAACAATGAAATGGTTGCTCCGTCGCGAGTTCTGGGAGAACAAGGGATCGCTCTACTGGGCCCCCATCATAGTAGCTGGCATCATGCTGCTGATCTTCGGCGGCGCGATGGTGTACGGCCTCACGTCACACGGGATTTCCGCGCAGTTCGCGGGCCAGGAACTTCACGGTGCGGCGTTCTTCAACAAACTTCCGGCCGCCAGGAAAGCGGAGATCATTAACGGCATCGCCAGCGGCTTCCTGACCTTTTCGGCTCCGCTGTTTGCCATGCTTTCCTTCACCACCTTCTTCTACTGCCTCGGCGCGCTGTATAACGAGCGCAGCGACCGTAGCATCCTGTTCTGGAAGTCGCTGCCGGCCTCGGACCAGATGACCGTGCTGTCGAAGGTGCTGACCGCCACCTGCGTGGCGCCGCTGATCACGATCGCGGTCGGCACCGTCATGTCGTTCGTATTGCTGATGTTCTTCTGCGTGGCATTTGCTACGCAAGGCATCAACATCCTCCTCCCGGTCCTGGCCAGCTCGAAGCTGTACCTGGCGCCACTGCATCTGATTGGCTTGCTGCCCGTGTACGTGGTATGGGCGCTGCCGACGATCGGCTGGCTGCTGCTGGTTTCCAGCTGGGCCCGCTCCAAGGCGTTCGTTTGGGCTGTGGGCGCACCGCTGGTGGCCATCGCGATCGTCCGCCTGGTCGACTTCCTGCTCGGCGACACGCTGCACCTGGACTGGTTCCCACGAGAAGTCGTGGCGCGCGGCCTCGGCGGCCTGACGCCAGGCATCTGGTTCATGCTCGATCACAGCGTGTGGGACGCCGCCGCACATCGCGGACAGTTCAACACTGGCGCGATCATATCGCAGTCATGGATGACGCTGTACAACGTCGGCGTCTGGGGCGCGGCAGCGGCGGGCGTGCTGATGATCGCCGTGGCAACCCGCCTGCGCCGCTGGCGCGACGAGGGCTAACGCATGGGCCGCGCAGCGGTACTGCTCCTCGGCCTGGCCCTGTGCGGCGGCGCGGCCGCACAGGATGAGAACATGCAGCAGGTTCAGGTCGACGGCATCAAGAATCCGGAAATGAAGTCCTACCGTGCCGTCTGGGCCGGGCTCGATATGTTCGAACGGCAGCACGAACTGGCGCCGGCCGCGCCGCAGCTTCGGTTCCGAATGCGGACCAACCCGGCAGGCGGAACGTGCATCGGCATATGCGAATCGTCGAGGTCACTTGCCGTCGAGGAGCAAGATCTCAGCCTTCGGATCGCAGGTAACGAGGCATCGATCGCGGTCCCGATCTCGCCAGACGGCCTGTTCACCGTGCCACGCAACCGGGCCGCGTACAACGAAAACGCCGACCTCATCCTCAACCGCAAGAAAGGGACCTACAAGTTCTCGGCCGAAGTGCGCACCCCGGATCTGCCGGAGAACGTACGGCGGCTGGGAGACCTCCGCCTCGAATGCAAGGTTCAGATGGCCATCATCAAGGAAGAACTGCCGTTCTGGGCGGTAGCCATGCTCAATTCGATCCTGCTGACCACCGACTGGTGCATGAAAGGGGAACTGAAGGGGAATTACATCAAGTTCGGCTTCGACAGCCTCATGCCCATAGCAACCGCCACCATGACCAGCGGGGAGCGCAGCCAGAAGCTCGAGGCCAAAAACCGCCGTTTCCAGGTGCCGCTTGGCGATCGCAGCTGGCCAGACGACGCGCTGATCCAGCTCGATTACGCGCAAGAGTAGCCGGGAGGCGCGGGGCAGTTCCCGCGCCTACTCGAACTGCTTCTTGAAACCTTCGAATTGCGCCTTGAGCGCTTCCACTTCGCTGCGTAGCGTGGCCAGCTCCTGTTCCAGCTGGCCGATACGGGACGTGGAGCCCGCCGCGGCGGCGCCGCCACTGCCGCCCAGCCCTTCCGGCGCAAACTCCACCTCGCCGCCCAACAACTGGCCGTAGCGATGTTCCTTGGTGCCGGGTGCACGCTCAAGCCTGGCCACCAGCGGCGGGTATTTGTCGATTAAGAACTGCAGGCCGGCCTCCACCTCGCCCACCGACTTGAACTCGTGCAGGCGACCAGTGCGGGTGCGCACTTCGCCCGCCGTCTGCGGGCCGCGCAGCATCAGCACGGTGAGGATCGCCACCTTGTCCTGCTCCAGCGTCCACTTGATGCGCATGCGGTGTTCGTACTTGGTCACCCGCGCGCCCGCCTGCGTGACGGCGTTCACCAGCTTGCGCTGGATGAGGCGCTGCAACGCGTCCTGCACTTCATCTTCCGTCAACTGCATCACCGGCTCGCGGCTGGACAGCTGGTTGCTGCCGTTGACCAGCGCGTTGAGCGTCATCGGGTAGATGTCGGGGGTCAGGGCTTCTTTTTCGGCGAGCACCGCCAGTACGCGGATCTCGACGGGATCGAGGATGGATTCGGAATCGAAACCGCCCTCGGCAAATTCATTTGTCATACTCTTCTCAGTCGACCAGTCGGTTCAATTGGGCCTGGTCGAGTTTATCACTCTCCATCAGGTTCGGACAGGCGATCCCCGCCGCCTTGATGGTCGCGCACATGCGCTCGAGCTGCTCGTCCTGGCGCGCGACGTGGCTGATCAGGCCATGCAGCGCTTTCGATAGCGGATCGGTGCCGTTGGGCGTGACGCCGTAGGCAGCGAACATCTGGGCGCTGCGCGCCTGCTCCTCCTTGCGCACGATATGGGCCGGGTTGCCGACCGCGGTGGCGCCCGCCGGCACCGGCTTGATCACGACCGCGTTCGATCCGACCTTGGCGTATTCGCCGACGGTGAAGGCGCCGAGCACCTGGGCGCCAGCGCCGACGATCACGCCGCGCTCGAGCGTGGGGTGGCGCTTGGAACCAGCCGCCAGCGTGGTACCGCCCAGGGTCACGCCCTGGTAGATCGTGCAGTCGTCGCCGACCACGGCGGTTTCGCCGATGACCACGCCAAAGCCGTGGTCGATGAACACGCGCCGGCCGATGGCGGCGCCCGGGTGGATTTCAATGCCGGTGATGATGCGCCCGATGTACGAGATGAAGCGGCCCAGCCACTTGAAGCCGGCCTTCCAGCAGGCGTGTGCCCATCTGTGCATCACGATCGCGTGCAGACCCGGATAACAGGTCAGCACCTCCCAGCCGTTGCGGGCGGCGGGATCACGTTCGATGATGCTCTTGATATCTTCACGCAGGTTGGAAAACATAAGCGGATAAGTACATTGGCCAGACAGGCGGCCATAGTAGCCTATCCGAACAAGACTTGCTTATGAGGGGTCAAGCCCGGGGCCATGCCCGAGCCGTGCAATCGTCGTTCCATCCCCCAAAACTTGCAGCAGTACATTGTAGGGTGCGCACCCCGTGCGCACGCGGTACGTGTGCGTGTCGGGGCCAACATTAATCAACCGTACCGCGTGCGCACAGGTCCTCGGCGGCCCCGCGCCCCCTACGCGTCCATCAGTGCTCGCCAGCCAGCCGCTGCCGGCGCGCCTCATACAGGCACACGCCCGACGCCACGGACACGTTCAGGCTCTCGACCGAGCCGAACATCGGAATGCTGACCAGCATATCGCAGGTCTCGCGCGTCAGGCGCCGCATGCCCTCGCCTTCCGAACCCATCACGAGCGCGGTCGGCCCCTTGAAGTCGGCTTCGTACAGGCCCTTGTCGGCGTCGTCCGAGGTGCCGATCAGCCAGATGCCGCGGTCCTTCAGGTCGCGCATTGTGCGCGCCAGGTTGGTGACGGTGATGTACGGCACGGTCTCGGCCGCGCCGCTGGCAACCTTGGCCGCGGTTGCATTCAGTCCCACCGCGCGGTCCTTCGGCACGATCACGGCGTGCGCGCCGGCGCCGTCCGCCACGCGCAGGCAGGCGCCCAGATTGTGCGGGTCGGTAATGCCGTCCAGGATCAGCAGCAGCGGCGGGCCCTCGACCGCATCCAGCAATTCATCCAGGTTGCGCGCCAGCGCCAGCTGGCTGGCGAACGCGATCACGCCCTGGTGGCGCCGGGTTCCGACGATCTTGTCGAGCCGGCTCGCCTCGACCGGCATCACGCGCACGCCCGCCTGCTTGGCGTTGGCGATCAGGTCGTGCATGCGGCGGTCCTGGCGCGTCGCGTCGACAAAAATCTCTTCCACCGACGATGCCTCGTGCCGCAGGCGCGATGTCACCGCGTGGAACCCGAAAATCATTTTGTTTTTCATTCGTTACTTCTTCTTCCTGCTCGTTTTGGAGACTGTTTTGGCCGCCTTCTTGCTCGCGGTCTTATTGATCGAGGCCTTGTTGCTCGCGGCCTTCTTGGCGCTGTTCTTGGCTGATGCGGTGGTGGTTTTGCCGGTGCGCACGCGGCGCGGCGGCTTGACGAATTCGACCACGGCCGAATCCTCACCGACGATGTCCAGTTCGTAGGCCGGCGCAGTGGGCACGATTTCCGGCCGGCGAGCACGGCGCGGTTTCGGCTCGACCGACGGCGCCGACGCCTTCACGCGCAGCTCGTTCACCGACATCTCCACTTGCCTGCCCAATTCGCCAAGCACCAGGTCGATCTTGCGCGCCTCCAGGTCCACGCGTGCGATCTTGACCTGCACCTTGCCGGTCAGGGCATAGCGCTGGCCGGTGCGCTCGCCACGCAGTTCATGGCGCACTTCGTCGTACTGGAAGTAGTCCTGGCCCAGTTCGGTCACGTGCACCAGGCCCTCGACAAACAGTTCCTCGAGCTGGACGAAGATGCCGAACGGCGTGACGCCGGAGATGATGCCGCTGAACTCCTCGCCCAGCTTGTCCTTCATGTAGTAGCACTTGAGCCAGGCCTCGACGTCGCGCGAAGCCTCGTCGGCACGGCGCTCGTTGGCCGAACAGTGCACGCCGAGCGCGTCCCAGATGGTCTGCTCGCGCTCTTCCTTCTGCTTGCCCTCGGCGCGGTCCCTGGCCATTTGCTTTCGCGCCGCGTTCGACAGCGTCCTGTTCAGCTTTGACACCTCGATGTCCGTCGGCTCGTACCTCTTGCCTTGCAAGATGGCCTTGATGGCGCGGTGCGTCAGCAGGTCCGGATAGCGGCGGATCGGGCTGGTGAAGTGCGCATAGGCCTGGTACGCCAGGCCGAAGTGGCCCACGTTGTCCGGGCTGTAGACGGCCTGCTGCATGGAGCGCAGCAGCATGGTCTGCAGCAGGATCGCGTCCGGGCGCTCCCTGATCTGGCTCATCAGCTCGGCGTAGTCGCGCGCGGACGGCTCCAGGCCGCCACCCAGCGTCAGGCCCGTCTGCTTGAGGAAGGTGCGCAGCTGGTTCAGCTTTTCCTCGGTCGGCATGGCGTGGATGCGGAAGGTGCCCGGGTGCCGGTGCCGGATCAGCAGGTCGGCGGCGCAAACGTTCGCCGCCAGCATGCACTCCTCGATCACGCGGTGCGCGTCATTGCGGGTACGCGGGACGATCTTCTCGATCTTGCCGAGCGCGTTGCAGACGATGTAGGTCTCGGTGGTTTCGAAGTCGATTGCGCCGCGCTGCTTGCGCGACTGGAGCAACGCGTGGAACACCTCGTACAGGTTCTGCAAGTGCGGCACGATCGCCAGCCGGCGCTGCGCTTCCGGACCGCTGGTATTGGCCAGGATCTCGGCCACCTCGGTGTAGGTCAGGCGCGCCGCCGAATGGATCACGGCCGGGTAGAACTGGTAAGCCTTGACCTCGCCCTTGCTGGTCACGACCATGTCGCAAACCAGCGTGCAGCGGTCCACGTTGGGGTTGAGCGAACACAGGCCGTTGGACAGCTTCTCCGGCAGCATCGGGATCACCCGGCGCGGGAAATAGACCGACGTGCCGCGCTCGAGCGCGTCGTCGTCGAGCGCATCGCCCGGCTTGACGTAATGGCTCACGTCCGCGATCGCGACGATCAGGCGGAAGCCCTTGGCGCGGCCGATCTTCATCGGCTCGCAGTACACCGCGTCGTCGAAGTCGCGCGCGTCCTCGCCGTCGATGGTCACCAGCGGCACGTCGCGCAGGTCGACGCGGTTCTCGAGGTCGGCATCGCGCACCTCGCCCGGCAGCTTGTTGGCCTGCTTGAGCGCGGCGCTCGAGAAGATATGCGGCACGCCGAACTTGCGCACCGCGATTTCGATCTCCATGCCCGGGTCATCCAGCTCGCCGAGCACCTCGATCACCTTGCCGGTCGGCTGCTGGAAGCGCGCCGGCTGCTCGATCAGCTCCACGCTGACCACCTGCCCCGCCTTGGCCTTGCCAGGGGAGCCGGCGACCAGGATGTCGTGGCCGATGCGCTTGTCTTCCGGGGAGATGACCCAGACGCCGCCTTCATTGAGCAGGCGTCCGATGATGTGGGTGTTGGCGCGCTCGACCACTTCGACGATCGTGCCTTCCGGACGGCCGCGGCGATCCACGCCCGACACCTTGGCCAGCACACGGTCGCCATGCAGGACCTTCTGCATTTCGCGGTCGGACAGGAACAGGTCTTCACTCGCGTCGTCCGGGATCACGAAGCCGAAGCCGTCGCGATGCGCGCTGACGCGTCCGGCGACAAAGCCGGAAACGTCCAGCAGCGTGTAGGTACCGGATACATCGCCGCGAATCTGCCCGTCGCGTTCCATCGCGTTCAGGCGCCGTTCCAGCACGTCGTGTGCGGCCGGCTTGACTTTGAGTGCGCGCGCGACGGCCGCCGCGCTGAGCGGTTCACGGGCCTCGCGGAATACGGCGAGAATGTCCTCGCGGCTGGGAATAATATGTGTAGGTTGCTTCAAATCGTTTCTTTATTGTTGTGGCCGGCGCTTGCTACGACTCGGCCTGGCCAGACCCGGCCAAGATTGACACCTTAACAGGCGTAGTGTAACGGAGGACCGTGTAAATCGCCTAACGTACAGTGCTCGGGAAAGCGTTGAGCATTCCTTTGACTTTTGAAATCCTTCCGCTATAATCTCGGTCTCTTTCGCAACGGCACTCAGCCAGAACGAAAGAGAAGATGCAAAGCCAGCAGGCAGGCAACGAAAGTTGATCTAGCGAAAGCGAAGCCTGATATGGTAGCATAGAAAAGTGCAGTAAGCAGTGCCCACGTGGCGGAATTGGTAGACGCGCATGGTTCAGGTCCATGTGCCGCG
>NZ_SPUM01000045.1 GCF_004614195.1 Massilia horti
ACGCGTGGGCGTTCGTTCGGCTGGCCACTGGCCAGCCTCACCCCGCCCACCCTACGAAACCCACGTTACCGCTGACAGCGCATAACAAAAAGGGGCCGTTTGGCCCCTTGAATCACGCGCCGGTCTTAGGCCGGCGGTGGCGCCGCACCTTGACGTGCTTGACGCGGCCGCCTCCAGAGGACACCTTCACGCGCATCGGGTTGTCGGCCGTCAGTGCGGTCGGCGCCGAATCGCCCAGCACATGGCGGCGGATGTTGAGCGCGTCGAGGATGCGCACCGAATTGGCACCGGCGTTGAGCAGCACCATGGTCGCGTTTTTGCCGGCGGCTTTCACGCGCATGATCAGGCAGCGCCCGGCTTCCTGGGTGTAGCCGGTCTTGGACAGGCCGATGTCCCAGCCCTTGGCGCCGACCAGGCGGTTGGTGTTGTGGTACTCGACGTCGCGGCCCTTGATCTTGATGATGTCCTTCGGATCGGTGGTGATGCGGGTGATGTCCGGGTAGTTCGCAGCGGCGCTGGCCATCTTCACCAGATCGGCGGCGGTCGAGCGATTCTGCGGCGACAGCCCGGTCGGTTCCTCGATCACGGTCTGGGTCATGCCGAGCGCGGCGATCTTGCGTTTGACGGCAGCGCCGAATGCGACCGAACCGCCCGGGTAGGTGCGCGCCAGCGCGGCGGCCGCGCGGTTATCGGACGACATCAGGGCCAGCTGCAGCACGTCGCGGCGCGCGATCGAGGCGCCGACCGGCACCCGTGAAGTGCTGTGCTTGAGCGTGTCGACGTCGCTCTTGTCGATTTCAATCAGCTCGTCCATGTCTTGCTTGGCATCGAGGATCACCATCGCGGTCATCAGCTTGGTCAGCGAGGCGATGGGCACGACCGAGTCGGCATTCTTTTCGAGCAGGACCTTGCCGGTGTCGTCTTCGACGACCAGCACCGACTGTGAGCCGAACGGCACCGCAAAAGCGGCCGCGGCGGACACCGACATCAGGACTGCGGCGAACAGTTTCTTCATGTTGTGCGTGAGGTATGGGTTGGAAGGGCGCCACGGCGGCGCAGCTGACGTTGTCCAACGTCTAGCTTTGGGGCAACTAATCTTAACTTGAAAGATATCACCAACCACTGGGAAATGTCTATGGCGCACGCCCTACATGCGGCTAAAAAGTGCAAAAAAGGGCGCAAAAGTGCACCAGAGTTGCGTTATTTCCCAATTACTATCGATCAAGTGATTTGACCAAAGCAAGTTTCTGTCATTCCGGCAATGGCCAGCACCAGCCGCAACGGGATGAGGAGGACGTTTGACGCACTTGACAGGCCAGCGACCGTAACCATTCGAGGATGGCAGCGCTGGTTAAGATTGGCGACTTTGCTGTTATGATTGAACTGACAATACCTTCGAAGGCTTGAGTTCTGGGATTGGCGTCGGCAAGGAAATGGCTGGCGGCGTGGGAGAGACCGCCTTAATTTGTGTACGGGACGTACCGAACGATTGGAGCCGCAAATTACATGCAAAAAATAACATTGAAAAAAGCGCTGATACCAATTTTTGTAATTCTTGGCCTGATCATTCTCCTAATCATGGGGGAGTTTCTATTGGCGAGGGCTTCTGATTCCTACTCCTTGGCGAAGACGACAATTAGGCGATCGGAAGTGGTAGCCAATAATGTCGGCTCGGTCAGCTTCGTCGTGCTGATAGGAGCCAACTATGAGATGCGACCGAACAGCGTGAGTTGTGCAGGCCTGCGTTTTTTCGTTAAGGGGAACCGTGGCAGCGAGATTGTTGCAGTCTTGGTACGAAAGGAGAATTATCAGGGAGCATGGGACGTGTACGACCTTCTGGATGACAGGACAAGTCGTGATGAAAAACCATGCTTGGCAACGTCAGGGAGGCCGAACTAGGGTAAATCTCCGGCTTGTCCTGATGAAAATCCCCAAGGTCGCTTTTTCATCTTTGGCCGGAATGTATCGCATTTCGTTTTTGTTCGGGGAGGCCGCCATTCCGTTTCGACCGTGCCTGTTGATCTGCAATGCCGTCTTCAAATGAGGGTTCCAAGCAGGCCGACGGACTGGGCGGTTTGCGGCCCAGACCCTTAGAAACATCCCTTTTATGCAAAAAGCCACTACCACCGGTGTCCCGGGTGTAGTGGCTTTTCTACTTAAACCAGGCGCCCGCCATCAATCCTGAATGACGGCGATGGGAATTATTTCGACTCGTAGATCTTATCGAACTCGCCACCATCGTCGAAGTGGCGTTTCTGGGCCGCCTTCCAGCCGCCGAAAACATCCTCCACAGTAAACAGTTGCACCGGCTTGTAGTTCTGCGCGAACTGTTTCATGACGTTTTCGTTGCGAACCCGCAGGAAGTGCTTGGCGCCGATCGTCTGGCCGGTTTCCGTGTACAGGAAGTTCAGATACGCGGTCGCTTCCTTGCGGATACCCTTGCGGTCCACCACCTTGTCCACCACCGCCACCGGCGATTCGGCCAGGATCGACATCGACGGATAGACCACGTCGAAATCGCCGCGGCCCTCGGCGCGCACCAGGTTGACTTCGTTCTCGAAGGTCACCAGCACGTCGCCGATCTGGCGCTGGGTGAAGGTGGTGGTGGCGGCGCGGCCGCCGGCATCCAGGACCGGCACGTTCTTGAAGATGGCGCGCACCAGGTCACGCGCCTGCGCTTCGTTGCCGCCTTTCTTGATCACCGAGCCCCAGGCCGCCAGGTAGCTGTAGCGGCCGTTGCCCGCGGTCTTCGGGTTGGGGATGATGACCTGCACGCCCGGCTTGGCCAGGTCCTGCCAGTCGCGAATCTGCTTCGGATTGCCCTTGCGCACCAGGAACACCATGGTCGAGTAGTACGGCGCCGCGTTGTTCGGGAATTTCTTGGCCCAGTCCTTCGCGACCAGGCCGCGATCGGCCAGGAAGTCGATGTCGTTGGCCTGGTTCATCGTCACCACCGAAGCATCGAGGCCGTCGGCCACGGCGCGCGCCTGTTTGCTCGAGCCGCCGTGCGACTGCTTGACGATCACCGTCTCGCCGGTGGCCTTCTTGTAGTCGGCGACAAAGGCCGGGTTGATGTCCTTGTACAGTTCGCGCGCCACGTCATACGAAACGTTCAGCAGCTCGACCGGTGCCGCGCTGGCGGCGAGCGGCAGGGCAGCACCCAGCGCCAGGGCAAGGACGAGTCGTCGGAGGAGGGACTTTGGTTGGTTCGTCATATTGTTCTCGCTTAGCATTTTTGTGGAAACAATGCATCGTGCAAAATCTGGAGCAAAAACGGAACGACAGTTTCGTCATATGCTTAGACAGCCTGGCGCCGTATGTATGGCGACAGCAGAGTCCGGCCCTTTCGGTGTATAGTCCGATCTGTGGCCTCTCGGCCCGGTTTGCTTTTATTGTCTATGCTGGATGTACATGGGAATCGCAATTCGAAAAGCTGTGGCGGCTGATGCGCCGGCGGCCTGCGCGCTGTTACGCCGCTCGATCGAAGAGTGCTGCGCGCGCGATCACCATGGCCGCCCTGGCGTACTGGACAACTGGCTCGCCAACAAGACGCCGCAGAACGTGGCGACCTGGTTTACCACTCCCAGTAATTTTGCAATGGTTGCCGAGCGCGACGGCGAATTGCTGGGCCTTGCACTGCTGACCCAGGCAGGCAAGCTGGCCCTGTGCTACCTGCAGCCCGGTTCGCTGCGCAAGGGCATTGGTCAGGCGCTGCTCGCCGGCATCGAAGAGCAGGCGCGCGTCTGGTGCATCAGCAAGCTGCACCTGCAAAGCCCGGCCTCGGCCAGCGCGTTCTTCGAGCGGCACGGCTATTGCAACGCCGGCAAGGAAGTCACTTGTTTCGGGCTCGAATGCGACTTGCTGTGGAAACGTCTGGATGCCGTCGAATCGGCCGTGGCCGGCGCCGCGCGCAGTCGTTTTTGCAATTGCAGTAGCCAATAACCAGCGGCCGTGGCGCTCGTCCGGCGCCGGCTCGGCGCCCCCCCCCGCTTTTATCCGTACTCGCATTGCGCTATAGTAAGCGCCTTGCAATGGATGAGTACGTTATGGCTTCACGCAGAGAGTTCCTTCAACAGGGTTTAAGCCTGGCCACGCTGGGGGCCATGTCCGCTCCGCTGATCGGCTGTGCGCATGCCACCCCGTCGCCGCGCACCGTCGCCAGCGCCAAGCCGGTAATCCAGAGCGCGCAGGCCGAGGCGCCGTCCGCCGGACTGGCGCCGCCGCCGGACCTGTTCGATGCGCAACTGCTCGACCTCGATTTCTGGGTCAAGCCGCGTACGCTGGCGCTGGTGCGCCCGCAAAGCGGTGAAAAGACCAAGGTGCTGTACTGGAAAGACGGCGAGATCATCGATTCCGCTTACCAGGAACTGTGCCACATCCTGCGCGACGTGAACGGCAAGGCGACCATGCCGATCGATCCCAAGCTGCTGGAAACCCTGTGGGGCACGCAGGCGTTCATCGGCAGGTACGGCCTCGACCAGCCGCTCGAAATCCTGTCGGGCTACCGCACGCCGGCCTCGAACAAGCGCTTGATCGAATCGGGCGTGCCGGCGGCGCGCCAGTCGCTGCACATGTCGGGCAAGGCGGCCGACATCCGCATCGCCAGCCTGAACCAGGAAGTGCTGGGCGGCCTGGTGCAGAGCTTTCGCAAGGGCGGGGTTGGCTTCTACTACCGCTCGGGACCGAAAGGCGGTTGGATCCATACCGACACCGGCCTGAACCGGACCTGGAAGGGTTGACGGCGCGCCGGTAAGGCGCCGCCCGATCAAACTCTCGGGTATTTTTGCTGTCGTACGGGCAGAGCCCCGGAACTTTTGTCTTTCCAAGGAGAGAGCGATGGCAACAATTTCCCCAACCATGGACCGCAGGCAGATTCCTGACCGGCGCGTGGCGTTGCGCGTGCGCACACGCTCGGCCCTGGGTGCGATCGACTACATCGCAATGGTCTTGCTGATCATTGGCGGGCTGAACTGGGCGATGGTCGGGCTATTCGACGTCAATGTGGTGGCCGACCTGTTCGGCGTGCGCAGTCCCGGCACCCGCCTGATCTACATCCTGGTCGGCGCTGCCGCCCTTTATTCGATCTACCTGACGGGCAAGGTGCGGCGCCCGCGTTCCTCCTAGCTTGATGCGCATCGGCCTGGTTTCCGACACCCACGGCCTGCTGCGGCCGGAGACGCTCGCCTTCCTGGCCGGCAGCGACCACATCATCCACGGTGGCGACATCGGCAACGCCGAGATTCTCGAGCAACTGGCGGCGCTGGCCCCGCTGACGGCCGTGCGCGGCAATAACGATACCGCGCCCTGGGCGACGGCGTTGCCCGAAACGGCGCGGCTGCGCTTTGACGCGGTGGACGTGTACGTGATCCACGATCTGAAGCAGCTCACGTTCGATTCCGCGGCCGAAGGGCTGCGCGTGGTCGTGTCCGGGCATTCGCACCAACCCGCCGCAAGCTGGCGCGGCGGCGTGCTGTACGTCAATCCCGGTAGCGCCGGCCGCCGCCGTTTCAAGCTGCCGGTCGCGGCGGGGGAACTGCTGATCGATGGTGACCGGGTCGAGGCGCGCATTGCCGACTTGCAGGGCGGCTAGATACCTCGTACGGCTTGCAGGAGGCGTAGGGTGCGCACCCGTGCGCACGCGGATGCAAAGCACCAGCAATTTCCAGAGAAACAGCAGCAGCTGCGCACCCTGGGGTACGCGGACGCAAACGCTGCGCAACCGTACAGTGTGCGCACAGGTGCGCACCCTACGGGTCCAGGTGGCGTCCCCGACCGCGCATGGGCCGCCTTACTCGTAGTAGTAATTGTGCACCGGCACTTCCGACTGGTGCTCGCGCTCCAGCTCGTCAAAGTTGACCTTGTGATCCCACCAGATATACCAGCCGCGCAGCTGATCCTGCTGCACTTTGGGATGGTTCGCCAGGTAGCCATCGATGAACCGCCCGAATTCCGACACATAGCCACTGTGCCCCGGATGGTATGGCTGCTCTTTCCATTTCATGCTCGCCTCCTGTCGCTGACACATGATCGATGATCCTAGCTCATTGGCCATGTACGTGCACGGGGAAATACCGTACGATACGCAGCTTCCATTTCTTCGCAGCATTTGCAATGAATTCCTCGAACGACTCGCTGTCGCGCCCGCGTTTTCGTCCGCGCCCGTGGACTCCTCTGGAAACGCCACAGGACGTCGAGCTGTGGATCGACGAGCACAACCGCGCGATGCAGGAGCTGGTCAAACCGCAGGAAACCGGCCACGGCATCTGCTTTGCGCTGTCCGAAGGCGGCCAGGTCTACATGCAGACCAGCGGCGACGCGGTCATCCTCGACGTGGAGCCCGATGCTGCCTGGATCGCGCCGCTGATTGTGGCGGCCACCGGTACCGAGCCGCCATCCGGCCAGATCTGGGTGCTGCCGGATGACAAGCTGGTGCAGCTGATCCTCGGCATGTCGATGCTGGTCGAAAGCACGCTGCTGGTCACCGGCCACAACTTTGGTGCGCGCGGGCGCCGATCCTGGTATTGACAGAAATCTCCTGTTCGTTCGGTATGTTTTCGGTTATAAAAGCGAACTCAGCTTGTAAACCGGAGAGCCGACTGCATGAACAAGGATTCGAACACCAATTTCCGCCGTCAACTGCTGGCCGCCGGTGCGCTCGCCGGCTCACTATTTCTCGCCACTGGGCTGGCCGTGCCGGCTTATGCCGCCGATCTGCTGGTTGAGGCCAAGGCGCGCGGCACGCTGCGCATCGCGCTCGAAGGCACTTATCCGCCGTTTAATTTCAAGGACCAGAAAACCGGGCAACTGACCGGTTTTGACGTCGACGTCGCCCGGCTGCTTGCGGCCAAGCTCGGCTTGAAACCGGAATTCGTCAGCACCGAATGGTCGGCCATCCTGGCAGGGCTCTCCGCCGGCAAGTACGATGTCATCATCAGCCAGGTCGGCATCACCCCGAAGCGCGAGCAGGTCTTCGACTTTTCGGAACCCTACACGTATTCGATGCCGCAGCTCATCGTGCGCAAGAACGAGCGTGCGACCTATTCCAGCCTGGCGGACCTGAAAGGCAAGAAGGTCGGGGTGGGGCAGGGCACCGTGTTCGAGCAGCAGGCCAAGGCCGTTCCCGGCATCGATGTCAAGAGCTACCCGGCCACGCCGGAAACCCTGCAAGACCTGGCCTTCGGCCGCATCGACGTGGCCCTGAACGACAACCTGATGGTTGGCTACCTGCTGAAGAATTCGCCGCTGCCGATCAAGGAAGGCCCGAAGGTGGGCGACGTGTCGCGCATGGGCATTCCGTTCCGCAAGGGGAATCCCGGCTTCAAGGCCGCCATCGACAAGGCGCTCGAGCAAGCAAGAAAGGACGGCAGCCTGAAGCAAATTTCCCTCAAGTGGTTTGGCGTGGACGCCACCCGCCAGCCCTGAGCGGCCGCTGCTTCATGGATCTGTTTAACTTGTTGCGCGAGGCCGCGCCGGTCATGCTGACCGGGGCGCTCTACACCTTGCTGTTCGCGCTGGCCTCGATGCTTGGCGGCCTGCTGCTTGGATTCCCGATTGCGCTCATGCGCATTTCGCCGTGGGCGCTGGTGCGCGCGCCGGCTGTGCTGTATGTGAGCGTCATGCGTGGCACGCCGCTGCTGGTGCAGCTGTTCGTGATTTACTACGGCCTGCCGAGCATCGGCATCGAATTCACCCCTGTCACTGCCGGCGTGCTGGCGCTCTCGCTCAATGCCGGCGCCTACCTGTCGGAGAGCCTGCGCGGCGCAATCGCGGCGATCGGCCAGGGCCAGTGGCGCGCCAGCTTCAGCCTTGGCCTCGGTTACTGGCAGACGCTGTACCACGTGGTGCTGCCGCAGGCGCTGCGGGTGGCGGTGCCGGCCATGAGCAATACCTTGATCAGCCTGATCAAGGACACCTCGCTGGTGTCGGTGATTACCATGACCGAACTGATGCTGGCCACCAAGGAAGTGATCGCGACCACCTTCCAGCCTTTGCCGCTCTACATTGCGGCGGCAGCCATCTACTGGTTGCTGAGCCTGGCCTTCGAGCAGTTGCAGCGGCGTGCCGAGCGCCGCCTGAACCGGGCGCATCTGCAACACTAGCTCGACAGCAAGCGCGAGGCCGTGCTAGGCTTCCTGTTACATATTGTAATTTCGTCAGCTCGCGTGAGGTGCGATGGACAACGACGATGTGCAGGCAGCCAGGCAGGGTGAATGCGCGCCGGGCGATCCGTCCCTGGCGGACGAGCAGCTCGACAGTGGGGTGACCATCGAACGGCTGCGGCGCGAGCAGGAACAGGCGCGCTACAACGAGTTGTACCTGCTGGCACCAAGCGGCTACTTTGTCGTCGCCTTCGACGGCACGATCCTGCAGGCCAACCTGGCCGGCGCCCAGATGCTCGGCTTTGCGCGCGGCCGGCCCGGCAACCTGCGCCTGCGCAGCTTTGTCGAGCCAGGCCACCGGGCTGACTTCGACGGTTTTTTCCAGCAGGCGCTCAACGACAGCGAACCCAGGCGCTGCCGCCTGCCGCTGCGGCTGGCGCAGCACGCGCAGGCGATTGATGTCACCCTGGTCGGCAGCGCCGACGGCAGCGGCCAGGCCTGCCGCATCGTGGTCGAACCGGTCGAGGGCCGGCTCGAAGCGCTCGAGCGCAGCGAGGAACGGTTCCGCCGCATCGTGCACTGTGCCGACGAGGGCATCTGGGAAGTCGACGCCTTTGGCCGCACCACCTTCGTCAACCCCAAGATGGCGGCGCTGCTCGGCTACCCGATCGAGGACATCCTGGACCAGCCCCTGTCGCGCTTCATGGACGAGGAGGGCAAGGCGCTGCTCGAGCGTAGCATCGCGCGGCGCCGCCAGGGCCTGGTCGAGCGCCACGAGCTCAAGTTCATACCGAAGGACGGCAGCGCGATGTGGGTCAGCGTCGCGACCAATGCGATCTTCGATCCTTCCGGCCGCTACCTGGGCGCGCTGGCGCTGGTGTCGGACATCACCCAGCAGCGCGCCTCGGCCGAACGCATCTGGCACCAGGCCAACTTCGACGAACTGACCGGGCTGCCGAACCGGCACATGTTCCGCGACCGGATGCGCCAGGAGATGCGCAAGGCCGACCGCAGCGCCGCCTTCCTGGCGCTGCTGTACATCGACCTGGACCGCTTCAAGGAGGTCAACGACCGCCTCGGGCACGCGATGGGTGACCTGCTGCTGGCGGAAGCGGCGCGCCGGATCGCCGGCTGCGTGCGCGCGTCCGACACCCTGGCGCGCCTGGGCGGGGACGAATTCACCGTGCTCCTGGCGGGGCTGGAGCGGGTCGGCAGCGTCGACCGCATCGCCCAGTCCATCATCGATGCGCTGGCGAAGCCCTTCGTGCTGGCCGGCGAGCAGGCCGAGATATCGGCTTCGATCGGCATTGCGCTCTATCCGCCCGATGCCCGCGAAATGGCGGACCTGATCGCGCACGCCGACCAGGCGATGTACGCCTCCAAGAAGGCCGGCCGCAACCGCTATAGCTACTTCACGCCCGACCTGCAGGAAGCGGCGCTGGCGCGCCAGAACATCGCAATCGACCTGCGCGCGGCGCTGGCAAACAGGCAGTTCGAGATCTGGTACCAGCCGATCATCTCGCTCGCCACCGGCGTGGTGCACAAGGCCGAGGCGCTGCTGCGCTGGCGCCACCCGACGCGCGGCCTGCTCGGGCCTGCCGAATTCATTCCCTTCGCCGAAACCAGCGGCCTGATCGTGGAACTGGGCGACTGGGTGTTCCGCGAGGCGGCGCGCCAGGTGCAGCGCTGGCAGCGCTCGATCGACCCGCAGTTCCAAGTCACGGTCAACAAATCGCCGGTGCAGTTCCGGCGCGACGCGGCGCTTTACCAGGCGTGGCTGGACTACCTGCGCGAGCTGCAGCTACCGCCGCAAAGCATCATCATCGAGATCAACGAAGGCGTGCTGCTCGATGGCGTCGACCAGGTCATCGAGCGCCTGCGCCGGTACAAGGCGATGGGGCTGCAGGTGGCGCTCGACCACTTCGGCACGGGTTACTCGTCGCTGTCGCACCTGAAGCGGTTTGACATCGACTACGTGAAGATCGACCAGACGTTCGCCACGACCCTGGAGGACGATGTGGGGGACCTTGCGCTGTGCGAGGCGATCATCGTGATGGCCCACAAGCTGGGGCTCAAGGTGGTGGCGGAAGGCGTGGAGACGCGGGTGCAGCGCGCGCTCCTGCAGGACGCCGGCTGCGATTACGCGCAGGGCTTCATGTTCGCGCGGCCGATGCAGCCAGAAGAATTCGAGGCGATGGCCAAGGCGTCGCGGGAATAAACCGTCGGGCCTGCGGCGCGAAAATATCGTAACGTGAATCACCAGCGCACGAAAGATGGCACGTCGTTCCCGGGCTCGGCGCCCCCCCATAGGCAGCGTGATATGGACGTTCAGCATGGGTCCCCGCCTGCGCGGGGACGAGGGCCAACTACTGGGCTTACATGTTCGGATAATTCGGCCCGCCGCCGCCTTCCGGCGTGACCCACACGATGTTCTGCGACGGGTCCTTGATGTCGCAGGTCTTGCAGTGCACGCAGTTTTGGGCGTTGATCTGCAGGCGGTCCTTGCCTTCTTCGGTCTTGACGAACTCATAGACGCCGGCCGGGCAGTAGCGCTGCTCGGGACCGGCAAACCGCGCCAGGTTCACGTCCACCGGCACGTCCTGGTTCTTGAGCGTCAGGTGCACCGGCTGGTCTTCCGCATGATTGGTGTTCGAGATGAACACCGACGACAGGCGGTCGAACGTCAGCTTGCCGTCCGGCTTGGGGTACGCGATTGGCTTGAATTGGTCGGCGGTCTGCAGGCATTCATGGTCGGCGTGCTGGTGGTGCAGCGTCCATGGCGCCTTGCCGCGAAAGACGATCTGGTCGATGCCGGTCATGATCGTGCCCAGCATCAGGCCCTTGCTCATCCACGGCTTGAAGTTGCGCGCCACGTGCAGTTCTTCATGCAGCCACGATTGCTCGAAGGAGGCCGGGTAGCTCACCAGCTCGTCGCCCTGCCGGTTCTCGGAGAGCGCGGCGAACGCCGAATCGGCGGCCAGCATGCCGGTCTTGATCGCGGCGTGGCTGCCCTTGATGCGGCTCACATTAAGGAAACCGGCATCGCAGCCGATCAGCGCGCCGCCCGGGAATACCAGCTTGGGCAGCGATTGCAGGCCGCCCGCCGTGATCGCGCGGGCCCCGTAGGAGATGCGTTTGCCGCCTTCGAAGAAGGTGCGGATCGCCGGGTGCGTCTTGTAGCGCTGGAATTCTTCGTACGGCGACAGGTACGGATTCCGGTAAGCCAGCCCGACGACGAAGCCGACCGCGACCTGGTTGTTCTCCAGGTGATACAGGAACGAGCCACCATAGGTGTCGTTGTCGAGCGGCCAGCCGGCGCTGTGGATCACCAGGCCGGGCTGGTGCTTGGCCGGATCGATCTCCCACAGCTCCTTGATGCCGATGCCGTAGGTCTGCGGGTCCTTGCCCTTGTTCAGGTCATACTTCGCGATCAGCTGCTTGCCCAAGTGGCCGCGCGATCCTTCCGCAAACAGGGTGTACTTGGCGTGCAGTTCCATGCCGAGCTGGAAGGCGTCGGTCGGCTGGCCTTCGCGGTTCACGCCCATGTTGCCGGTGGCGACGCCCTTGACCGAGCCGTCGTCGTTGTACAGCACTTCCGCTGCCGCGAAGCCGGGGAAGATTTCGACGCCAAGTGCTTCGGCCTGCTGGCCGAGCCAGCGTACGACGTTGCCCAGCGAGATGACGTAATTGCCGTGGTTGGTCAGGGCCTTGGGCACCATGAAGTTAGGCGTCCGGTAGGCTTTGGTTTCGGTCAGGAACAGGACCTGGTCCTCGGTGACGGGCGTGTTCAGCGGGGCGCCGAGTTCCTTCCAGTTCGGGAACAGTTCGTTCAGGGCGATCGGATCCATCACGGCGCCGGACAGGATGTGCGCACCGATCTCGCTGCCTTTTTCCAGGACGCAGACCGACACTTCCTTGCCCCGTTCGGCCGCCAGCTGCTTCAGGCGGATTGCCGCCGACAGCCCCGCCGGGCCGCCGCCGACAATGACCACGTCGTACTCCATCGATTCGCGCGGTCCGTATTGATCGAGGATGTTGTTTGTCTCTGTCATCGTTGTATGTATGATTGAAAAAATTTAAGCACGAGTGTGCGGCTTTTTGATGCTGATTGCAACTTGGCCAGTCATTTTACGAGGATTATTAGACACGGCAATCTAAACTGGCAATTTGTGTAATGATTACGGCATCCCAGCGAGCCGTAGTGCGCGAACATCAACAGGAGCCGACCGTGGGCATAGAAGTGAACTTTGAAGGCAAGATTGCGATGGTGACTGGCGCCTCGGGCGGGTTGGGCGCGCGGTTTGCGAAGGCGCTGGCCAACGCCGGTGCGCAGGTCGTGCTGGCCTCGCGCCGGGTCGAGCGCCTGAAGGAATTGCGTGCCGAGATCGAATCGGAGGGCGGCGCCGCGCACGTGGTTGAGCTGGACGTGACCGACCTTGCCAGTATCAAGGCCGCGGTCGCGCATGCCGAGACCGAGGCCGGTCCGCTCGACATCCTGGTCAACAATTCGGGCGTCTCGAGCACCCAGCGCCTGCTGGACGTGTCCGAGGAGGATTACACCTACGTGATGGACACCAACCTGCGTGGCGCGTTTTTCGTGGCGCAGCAGGTGGCCAAGCGCATGATCGCGCGCGCCAAGGGCGATCCGAGAAAGCAGCACAGGATCGTGAACATCGCTTCGGTAGCGGGCCTGCGGGTGCTGCCGCAGATCGGCGTGTATTGCATGAGCAAGGCCGGCGTGGTGCAGATGACCAAGGCGATGGCGGTGGAGTGGGGCCGCTACGGCATCAACGTGAACGCGATCTGTCCCGGCTACATTTCGACCGAGATGAACGAGGACTACTTCGAAACCGACCAGGGCAGGAAACTGCTCGACATGCTGCCGCGCAAGCGCCCGGGCAAGCCGGAAGACCTGGACGGGCTGCTGCTCCTGCTCGCGGCCGAGGAGTCGCACTTTATCAATGGTGCGGTGATTACCGCGGACGACGGCATGACGGCCCTGTAGGCGAAGCCAGTCGCTCTAACGCGTTACGCCGACCAGCTTGTGCACCAGTTCCGACGAGGTTGCTGCCGCGAACTTGCGCATCAGCCGTGCGCGGTGCATTTCCACGGTGCGGGGCGACAGGTCGGTCTCGCGCGCGATCATCTTGCTGGTCTTGCCTTCGACCAAGAGCGCCGCGATCTCGCGTTCGCGCGGCGTCAGCTCGGCCGTCACCGGCCGCTTTTCACTGACATCCTCGAACGTCCAGACGCCGGCGCCGAGCGGGTCAAGCGAATTAAGCGCACGCCCCGTCACGTGGCACCAGAATAATTCACCGTCCCCGCGGCGCATGATGCGCTCGTCCGAATAGCGGCCCCTGGCGTTCATGATCGGGATGATGCGGTCGCCCGTGCGCAAAAACTCGTCCATGGTCGGATACAGTACCGAGAACGACTGGCCGTCCAACTGGCCGCGTTCATAGCCGAACATCGACGCCAGCGCCTCGTTGCCGGATTGAATCACCCGGTTCACCGAAATGCACATGCCCACCGGCGCATGCTGGAAAATCATTTCGTAATCAATGGCGTATGATGGGTTCATCGGGTCCAATTCGCGCTCGCTCGTGGGTAGGAAGCTGGTAGTTCTACTGTATTGTGCTTTCGCCGGGCGTATTTTATGCTGAGATTCTACTCTGCAGTACCGGGAACGCCCGGGGGCCTTCGGCTTAACCAAAAAAGGGGACACGAGTATGAACAAAGTTTATCCTGACGCGAGATCGGCACTGGAGGGTGTCGTCAAGGACGGTCAGACCATCGCCGTGGGCGGCTTCGGCCTGTGTGGCATTCCGGAAGCGCTGATCACCGCGCTGCGCGATTCCGGCGTCAAGAACCTGACCGCGATCTCGAACAATGCCGGCGTCGACGGCTTCGGTCTGGGCCTGCTGCTGCAGACGCGCCAGATCAAGAAGATGATTTCCTCGTACGTCGGCGAGAACAAGGAATTCGAACGCCAATACCTGGCCGGTGAACTCGAACTCGAATTCACCCCGCAGGGCACGCTGGCGGAAAAGCTGCGCGCCGGCGGCGCCGGCATTCCGGCCTTCTTTACCCGCACCGGCTACGGCACCATCGTTGCCGAGGGCAAGGAAGAGCGCGAATTTGACGGCGAAATGTACGTCATGGAGCGTTCGCTGATGCCGGACGTATCGCTGGTCAAGGCCTACATGGCGGACCGCGCCGGCAATCTCGTGTACCGCAAGACCGCGCGCAACTTCAATCCGAATGTCGCCACCGCGGGCAAGATCTGCATCGTGGAAGTCGAAAAGCTGGTCGAAGTCGGCGAGATCGATCCGGACCAGGTGCATACGCCGAGCATTTTCGTGCACCGCATCGTCCACAACCCGAACCCGGAAAAGCGCATCGAACAGCGCACCGTGCGTCCCAACTAAGACCAGCATCGGAGACAAACATGGCATGGACTCGTGATCAAATGGCCGAACGCGCGGCCAAAGAACTGCAGGACGGTTTCTACGTCAACCTGGGCATCGGTTTGCCGACGCTGGTCGCCAACTATGTTCCCAGCAACATGGAAGTGTGGCTGCAGTCGGAAAACGGCCTGCTCGGCATCGGCCCGTTCCCGCGCGACGACGAGGTCGATCCGGACCTGATCAACGCCGGCAAGCAGACCGTGACTGCGATCTCCGGCGCGTCGTTCTTCTCGTCGGCCGATTCGTTTGGCATGATCCGCGGCGGCAAGATCAACCTGGCGATCTTGGGCGCGATGCAGGTATCCGAGCACGGCGACCTGGCCAACTGGATGATCCCCGGCAAAATGGTCAAGGGCATGGGCGGCGCAATGGACCTGGTGGCCGGCGTCAAGCGCGTCGTGGTGGTGATGGAACACGTGGCGACCGCCAAGGATGGCACCAAGTCGCACAAGATCCTCAAGAAGTGCAACTTGCCGCTGACGGGCGTGGGCGTGGTCGACCGCATCATCACCGACCTGTGCGTCATCGATGTGAGCGGCGCCGGGCTGAAGGTGGTGGAACTGGCACCGGGCGTGACCAAGGAAGAGATTGCTGCCGCAACCGGCGCCGAGCTGGATTTGTCGGCGGTCTGATTACGGCAATCGGCGCGTGGGCGAAATGCGCCCACGCCTGCCCGAACCGCTCTTATTTAATTTCCCACACATATTGCATTGTCTGACAAAAGCCGGGCGAACCCGGCTTTACATGGCCTGACTGTTCTTAGTGGGCCACCCACACGTACTGCATTTGCATCCATCCTTCCACCGGCTTGCCATTCTTGGTCGCAGGCTGGAATTGGCATTTCGCGATGCCTTCCCGTGCCGCCTCGTCCAGGCTGCGATAGCCACTTGATTTCACCAAGCGCGAATCCTTGGCTGTGCCACTAGCGTCCACCAGGAATTGCAGTGTGACTGTGCCCTCATGGTTTGCGGCCAGGTCCTCTTGTGGCCAGACCGGCTTTGCGCAGGAACTGAATTTTGCAACGGCGCCCGTGTCGGGCAGAGTTGCCTGCGTTTCCTTTTCAGCAGTGGCACATGCCGACAGACCGATGCACAGGGCGGCCAGGCCGACCACGGGAAGGGCCGCCTTCCATTTCAGCGCCTGGGTCTGGGGACGTACCAATCGTTTGATGCGTGACATGAGATCTCCTCCGTTGGCCGCCTGGGCCAGGTGGTGGGTTGAGAACTGGAGTCGCTCCAGTTCGGAAAGGGCAAGGGCCAGGCGCCGTGGTTCGCCGAGCATCCTTGCGGCTAAATCGTCCGCGATCTGTTCGCGCTCGGTACGAATGCGATTCGAGATCCACCAGACCGCGGGGTGGTAAAACAGCAGGGTCTCGACCACGTTCTGGCCGAGATTGACGAGGTAGTCGAAACGCCTCACATGCGCCAGTTCGTGCGCGAGCAGCGCTTCGAGCAGTTCGGGCGGCATGCCGGACACCAGCGCGGCCGGCACCAGCACCACCGGGCGCCACCAACCGGCGGTGATCGGGCTGGCCAGGCCGTCGACCACGCGCAGGCGGACGTCACGCGTGATCCCGAACCTGGCGGCCATCTGGTCAATCCTAGCCTGCCAGTGGCGATCGTTGGCATTGCGCCCGGCCATCCGGCCGATCCACAGCAGGCCCAGCGCCATCCGCAGCGCCAGCGCGAGCGCGCAGGCGGCCCATAGCGCCACGATCAAGCCCAGCTTGTTGGCGAAGTATCCCACCAGATTTGCCGTGTTGACAGCGGGTCCATACGTGATCGCGGGTGCGCCGGTCATGGCGCCGCCCATCGAATTTGTCTCCGCAAGACGGACCCAGAGATCGATGGCTGGCCAAACCAGACACAGCAGCAATGCGGAGCAGGCGAGCAGGTAGCGCGCATGCGGCCTGGCGTTGCGCAGCACAGTCAGGCCGATCGCGGTCGCGCAAGCGATCAACGCGCCTTGCCAGAGGAAGTGGACCAGCGTCCAGCCGATTGCCGGCACGAGCACGGAGGCATTCATTCCTTGTCCTCCTTGAGCAGCTTCTCGATTTCTTCGCGTTCTTTTTTCGAGATGCCGGTCTTCAGGGCCGCCAGCACCAGCGCCTTGGCCGAGCCCGAGAACGCGCGCTGCATCAGGTCCTTCAGCAGATTGGTCTGCAGCGAATCCTTCGGCTGCGCCGGGGCGTAGACGTGGGAGCGTTCGCTCTCGTCACGGATCAGCAGCCCTTTGCTGTGCATCACTTGCATGAGGCGCAGGACGTTGGCGTAGGTTACTTCCGGGCGGTCCCGTTGGATCTGCTGATGAACCTGCTTCGCAGTTGCCGAGCCGAGTGGCCACAGCACTTGCAACAGGTCGAGTTCGGCCGCCGTCGGTTTGGAGGGTGCGGGGGTCTTGGCCATGACTGTTCCTTACGAAAATAACATGAACAACATTTAGACTATCTTTTCTAGATCAGTTTGTCTATAAAATTTTCAAAGGCGGCTGACGTCCTGAAAAATAATGTAGACAAGTTTGTCTAATGCTCCTATTCTGGCTGTTCAATTAACTTTCCCGGAGTACATGTGATCAAGAAAATCGCCCTCCTGATGGCACTCGCGCTGGTCTCGACTACTGGCTCTGCTTCCCAATTGCCCGACTATCCGTTCATTCATGCGACGGGGAACGCATTGATCTTCGCCATGCCCGACATCGGTGAGATCGACTTTGAAATTGTGGCCACCGACGCGGACCCGGCAGTGGCGCGGGCGGTGGTCGAGGAGCGCGTTGCCGAGGTGCGCACGCTGGTGGAGGAGCAGGGCTTGCCAGTCGACGACGTTGCGGTCCGGGATGTGCGCCAGGAACTGCATAAGAGCGATTCGCCAACGCCGCTCTACGACGTCAAATGCGTGGTGCACCTGAACGTGCGCGACCTGTCGAAGTGGCGTGCGATTGCCGGCGGACTGGTCGGCAAGCCGAACCTCGGCGGCTTTTCGACCGCGTTCGATTCGAGCGAGCGCGACAAGATCGAGGCCGACCTGATCACCCAGGCAATCCGCGATGCCCGCCGCAAGGGGCAGGTCATGGCGGAGGGGTTCGGCCGCAAGCTCGGGCCGGTCGCAGGAGTCACGCCGGGCCAGTTGAAGAACCTGGGATCGGTGATGGGGTTGGTACGCGAGGATTTCACCTACCAGCGCAGCGCGTCTGCCCAGCAGGTCGACCTGAAGGCGATTTTCGAGATTCAAGCCATGAAGCTGCGGCAATCGGTGGATGTCCTTTTCCGCTTCAAATGAGGTGAGACGTGCTTGGCCACTGGTCGACTTCTCCTCAAGTCCAATTTTGGATCAGCCGCGCGTCAGCCAACATCTGGCGCGCCGCGCTTTACTACCTGATCGTCGTAGCAGTGTTTGGCGCGATATGGCTTTGGTGGCATTACCGTCCGGGCCTGCGCATGCGACTGCAAGTGCGGCAGGTCCCGGCGCGACAGTTCGGGCGCGAAATCCTGAGCAGCATTGGCCCGGTACTGGTGTTTGGCCTGGTCGTGCCGATACTGTTTGCGCTCGGCTTGGGCAAGCACTTTCGCTTCTACTGGAATATCAGCGACCGTGGCTGGCCGTATTTCTTTTTGAGCATCGTCTTGCTCATGCTGATCCAGGACACCTGGTTTTACTGGACCCACCGGCTGATGCATCACCGCCGCCTGTTCCGCTGGTTCCATCGGACCCATCACCGCTCCACCAATCCAAACCCGTTGACGACATATTCGATGAGCGTGCTCGAAGCGATTGTGCTCAGCGGTTCGAGCGTGATTTCGTTGTTCATCATTCCGACCACCGGCGCGGCACTCGTGATCATTGGCTGGCTTAACCTAATCTACGGCGTCTATGGACACCTCGGCTATGAACTTTATCCGCGCGCCATGGCCGGGCACTGGCTCGGGCGCTGGATCAACACGTCCATGGCACACAATGTCCACCATGCGACAGGGCGCTACAACTACGGGTACTACTTCCTTTTCTGGGATCGATTGATGGGGACGCTCGACCCGGACTATGAGGCAAAGTATTCAAACTAATGCAGGCGAGCCACTTCATGTGTTCGACGTCCTATCGCCGCTCTCGTTGCGCATCTGCGCCGTCAGTTTCCAGGCCATGAATCCCAGGATGGCAACTCCGAGAATCAGGATGGCCCACAGCACAACGATCCGCCACCGTGCTGATTCGACCGGGGACATTGTCTGATTTGGCGCCGTGGGCGTTTGCTCGCGTGTTGCGCCTGGCACAGCCTGTTCGACGGCCCGAAGCTCGTCCGCTGTAAAGCCGGGCGCGACCTGGGACAGCGGAAGTTGCGCCGACTGGGCATCCGGGCGACCCACGGCCAAGGTGAAGGGTTGACGTCCGTTCGCAACGAAGACGATAGTCGCAGGCGACCAGGTAATGCGTAGCGCGGGTTGTTCGGTAAGCGGGCCGTCCGGCCGAAGTACCCAGTTTTCCGCATGGGTTGACGCAATTGGCAAATCACCGGAGGCTCTTCTGGCCCCATCCTGCGCAAACTGAAAAAAAGTGGCTTTTAGCTTTGGAGTGAATTCGTAGGTCCTGTCCGCACGAAGGTTGCGGCTGGGCCGCTCCACATACTGTCCAAGTACAGCCGGTAACGATACATTTTGTTGCGTCAACTGCAGTCCCAATTTCTCGACCGGTATCGCAACCGGCGTCGGATAGAACAGGTCTTGTCCGAAACGTCCTGGCTGGGCCGCTACCAGGAGCGTTTCGACGTGGCGCGGCGACGAGCTCGCAATCGGGAACTCGGCAATGATCTTGGCAAATTCGATCGGGTTTCCTTCGACCCAGGACAGGCGAACATAGCGCGATGCAGTCGGCGCGAACTCGAGCCGGTCGTTCGCGATTTGTTCGGTCTGGTTGTTGACTAGCCAGTTAAGGTTCGATTCGCCCACCGTTCTCCACGACTTGAGGTCATCACTGACTTCCACGGCGACCCGTGCCGAGTAGTTCGAAGTCCCTGCCGGTAATGTCAACCTTAAGGCATCGATGAGCTGGCCGGCCTGCTTGCCATCGGGCCCTGCGGCAGGCCCGATGTCAAGGATGAGGCTGGACAGGAGATCGGCTGGTTGGTTAAGCGCCACCGTGCCCCTGGTAGTGACCGAAAGCACGGAGCCGTCGGCGGAGGTTCGGATTTCCAGCCCGTGTGGTAATGGGGACCCGGCGCGACCAGCCTCAAACACCGGGAATATGCGCACCGGCGCGGCGCGCCGGCTCGTTCGTGATTGTGCCGGCGGCGCGGTCAGGCTGAATGAAAGCTTTCTGCCATCCGCGTCGAACAATCGTAGATCGTTCAGGTTGGCCGAGTGCGAGCGCAGGTAGGCGTCACGTGGCAGCTGGAACTGCACAATGCCCTGCCTGCCGCTGACAGTCAGGGGGATGAGGTGACTGTACTCGGCGGCGCTGTCGCGCGTCGTCGGCTCGGCAGCGGCCATTACTGCAGGTGAAATTGGGGTCAGGACGAATCCGAACAGTGCCGACAATGCCAGACAGGATAAGCTTCTCATACACACTCCAGGTTCAGGCAACTATGCCGCCAGCGTATTCTGCTCGTCCGCCTCCGCCTTGGGGAAGGGAGCGATGTAACCAATGATGAGCATCAGTAAGCCCACACCGACGAACGAAACGATGCGCTCCAGGGAGCCCGACTGGGACAAATCGACCAACGCCAGTTTGACGACGACGATGGCGAGCAGGACCGCGCCAGCGCCCCATTGGCTGCGCAGCTTGCGACGCCATGCGTGGCGCATCAGGATCAGCGCGGTGCCCGTCCATACGAGGGACAGCATTGCCTGCACAAATAGCGATGATGCCAATCCCTCGAATTCGTATTGGATATGAAGGAAATGCGAGGCGCTTCGCAGCAGCATCAGGTTGAACCAGGCGTAGGCGGCGATCCCGCCGATCTGCGGCAATTTGCCCACCAGTTCCCTGGCTGCGGCGCTTGCAGCAAACTCGGCATGTAGCATGCGAAGCGTGGCTATCGCAAGTACCGCCGCAAAACCGGTGGTAAGGTCGAGCGGGTTGAGTAGCGGAAGATAGGGCAGCGGGTCCATGCTGCCATCCTGCTGGCGGTTCCAAACGGCTACGAGCAACAGGGACCAGGCAACCGCACACGGAATCAGGACGCTTCTGTACCAATCGCTGACGGGTTTGGTTGGCCAGGCTTCGGCCCGGGTGCGAACCATTACAGCGGCGATGGCGAGCATCATCACCCATGCGGGGAGATAGGTGGACCAGCTGCCGGAAGTGGACAGGCCCGTACCGCTGGAAGCTATAACCAGCCAATTCGAGACGAGAATGCCCCCGGCGGGCCAGATGGCCAGCCACGGTCCGCCCGCCTTGATCAGATGCAGAATCTTCATGAAGACGGGTTTGATCGGCCAGCCTGCTGCCTGCCATTTTACGAGCAGCAGTTCGCCACCCAGCCACACGGCCGCATAAGATATCCATCGCGGCACTGCTGGCATATAGTCGTCCCGGTAAAGCGTGCCGAGGATCTCGACGGTGCGCAGCGTGAGAAGGAGCCAGATCATCAGACCAAACCAGCGCAGCGCCCGCCAGGCCAGGCGGCGCGACAGCCAGATAAATGCGATGGCCGATCCGATCGCGAGCAGGTCATAGAAAAGCACCCAGTAAACGTCGCCCTGCGATGGCAGCAAGCGCAGTGCGTTGCCGGATACGCTGTACAGCAACGGGCCGAACCACCAGAAGCCGCCCCATAGCAGAATCGCGTTTGAAATCTTTTTGTCTTCGTCCTCGCGGAGCCTTTTCTGCATGCTCCAGCTCGTGAGCAGGGCGCCGGCAGCAATCATCAGCGGGCCAAGGAATGGTTCGTCCGCTGGCCGGTGGCGCAGCATCTCCAGCGAACCCCATTCCCATCCAGCCACGACGATCCATCCAATTGCACCGGCGAGTTGGGCAATCAATGCCAGCGTGCGGGCGTATTCCCACTGCATTCTCGACGCGATCAAATTCAAGATGATGGCTGTCAGAAAAGCGAGCGCGACCAGCATGTTATGGAATGCGCCATGCTGCGTCCGCAGGTAGGCTTCGTACCATAATCCGCTCAGCAGCCAAAAGCCCGCGATCGCAAGAAAGATGTTGGACGCGTCGGCAAATCCGCTGCTGGCGTTGTCTCCTGCCTGGCGCCTGAAGGAACTGGCCATCCCGAATGTGCTGCCCGCCAGGAACAGGAATCCGAGCCAGATATGCGATTCGGCCGTGATGTGGCCATGTGGTGAGGCCATGGTGGTCATGAACTCCATCCATGCGCCGAACTGGACCAACAGGCCAAAGATCCAGACGCTCGGCTGCTTCCGGCGAAGCCCGACCCAGACGAATCCCGCACCCTCCAGGGCCCACGCTGCGGATGTCCATCGGTTATCGAGGGCAAGTGGCAATGTCAGCGTCCCGAACACTACTCCGAGCGCGAGGAATGCTTCGACAAGTGGACGCCAGATTTGGGCGCGCCGCCACAGGACATTGGCAAGGCCAAGATAGAAGGCGCTCAGGGCTAGCGCTGACAGCGCCATTCCATATTCTTTGTCCCGAACCAGCCCGTACTGCAATCCAAATGCGATCATTGGCGTTCCAAGGAGCAGGGTGGCGTCGAAGTATTTCTTTAGCTGCGGCGCGCGCCTGTGCGCGAAGACAATCGCAATCGCAACGTAAAGCAGGAAGAACAGGATAAGGAACAGCTGGGTTGAAAAATAGTGGTCTGGAACATATCGGCTCCAGCCCCATGCCGCGCCGACGATGAACGTAAATCCAAAGCCGAGAAGATTCAGCAAACGCCATGCGCGTGCGTACGAGATGAAGAAGACGCCGAAATTGAGCAATGCATAATATGAGAACAAGGCGATATGGCTGCCTTTTCCGGTTGTAATCAGGATCGGCACGGCGAATCCGCCCACGATTCCGAATGCCGCAAGCCAGACGGCCTCCTGCAAAACGGCCAGCAGGCAGGTGAAGGCTGTCAACGCGACCAGCAGGCCGAAGGTAAAGAAGGCGGGGATCAGGTTGAAGGAATGATGGGAGGCGAATACCACGAGCATCAGGATCGCAATGGCCGCGCCTTGTGCCGGCAGCGCCACATCACGGCGCGTGACACGAATGCGCCACGCCCAGACAAGCAATCCCAGGTCGGCCGCTGCCACGCCGGCGATGCGCGCCTCGATCGGGATATGAATTCTTTCGGCGGCGTACTTGAGCAGGAATCCAACCCCGACAAACAAGATCACCAATCCCAATTTCGCAACCAGGTTGCCGGTGAAAAGCCATTGCTTAGCCCTGCCGAGCAATCTGGTAACAGCGCCGTCGCCCGGTGGTCTCGCGCCCGAGCCGATGGTTGGTTCTGCTGGGGGATGCACGGCCCTTGCATCTTGCATGTGAGCCAGTGGGCTGACTTCTGGCGGGCTAATTGGATTCTGCGCGGAGCGCGATTCGGGATCATCCGTGCTTGAGACGGAACTGATCGGTAGGGGCTCTTCCTGAAAGATGCCCTCTCCCGAAGTGGCGCTGGCATCTGTTTTCGACCAGGCTTCGGTGCCCGATGCTTTCGCTTCGGATTGCGGACTATGAATCGTCTCCTCGGCGATTGGTGCGCTGACCGCTGGCGAGCCAATGTCGCCTGCCTCTCGTTTTCGTTCCTCTTCCAGCCTCCCGACGGCGGCCCGCAGCTCCGCTATCTCACTGCGCATCTTCTGAAATTGATCGACCATCCGGCTGGTCCTACTGTAGGCAATCAGCACGAAGATAACGACTAGCAAAAGGAACGGAATCACAAACGTCCTCCTTTTTTCTATTCCGCGGATATGCGCGTTGAATGGGACAATCGCGAGTTTTTCCAAATGCAAATAGCTATGCTCTCACTCGAGCATTACGGATAAGTTGACCAATATCAAAGAATTACTGGAGACAGTCTCTCCCGCTCAAACAAAAAAAGCCGGGCGAACCCGGCTTTAGATCGAGGAGGAGAGCTGCGCTCAGGCCACCTCTTTGCGCTCTGGGAACAGTTCCTTGTCTTCTTCCAGATGCGAGGGGTGCGCCAGTTCACGCTTGAGTTGGTCGTGGTTGAGTTCGCCCTCCCACTTGGACATTACCACCGACGCCACACCGTTGCCGATGAAGTTGGTCAGTGCGCGGCATTCGCTCATGAATTTATCGACGCCCAGGATCAGGGCCATGCCGGCCACCGGGATCGTCGGCACCACCGCCAGGGTCGCTGCCAGCGTGATGAAGCCGGCGCCGGTAATGCCCGATGCGCCTTTCGAAGTGAGCATCGCCACCAGCAGGATCGCTAGTTGCTGGATGAGCGTCAGGTCGGTATTGGTCGCCTGGGCCACGAACAGCGCGGCCATCGTCATGTAGATGTTGGTGCCATCCAGGTTGAACGAGTAACCGGTCGGTACCACCAGGCCCACCACCGATTTCGAGCAGCCCAGCTTTTCCATCTTGCGCATTAAGGCCGGCAGGGCACTTTCCGACGAGCTGGTGCCCAGAACGATCAGCAGTTCTTCCTTGATGTACGAGAGGAAGCGCAGGATCGAAAAGCCGGTGAGCCTGGCAACAGTGCCCAGCACGATGAGCACGAACAGTGCGCAGGTCAGGTAGAACGAACCGATCAGCTTGCCCAGCGGCAGCAGCGAAGCGATGCCGTATTTACCGATGGTGAAGGCCATCGCGCCGAACGCGCCGACCGGGGCGACTTTCATTACGATGCCGACGATGCCGAAGATCACGTGCGACAGGTCGTCCACGAACTTGGTGATCGGGCGGCCGCGTTCGCCGAGCAGCGACAGCGCGACGCCGAACAGGATCGCGATCAGGAGCACTTGCAAAATGTCACCCTTGGCGAACGCATCCACGAAGGTGCTCGGGATGATGTTCATCAGGAAGTCGACGGTCGACAGCGACTTGGTCTTGGCCGTGTATTCGGCAATCGCGTGGGTGTCGAGGGTTGCCGGGTCGACGTTAAAGCCCGCGCCGGGCTGGATCAGGTGGGCGACGACCAGGCCGATTGCCAGCGCAAAGGTCGAAATCACTTCAAAGTAGAGCAGGGCCTTGGCGCCGACCCGGCCGACCTTCTTCATGTCCTGCATGCCCGCAATGCCCGCCACCACCGTACAAAAGATGACTGGGGCGATGATCATTTTGATCAGTTTGATGAAGCCGTCTCCCAATGGCTTCATCTTTGCGGCAAGACCGGGGTCGAACACGCCGAGCAGGACGCCGACGATAATGGCGAACAGCACCTGTAGGTACAGGACTTTATAGAGCGGTTTTTTCATGGCACTTAGACCTGCGCGATTGGTAATGAGCGTGGATCATTACGCAAGCGGTCGGGGTCGGTTATTGTGAAAAACCCCCGCACGTGCTGCTGATGCCATTTTAGAGTGCGCGCCCGCGGCGGTCGCGCACCGTACAAAAAAAATGCCGGGCGAACCCGGCTTGAGTGAGGAAGGTGCCGTGCTCAGGCCGCCTTTTTGCGTTCTGGGAACAGTTCCTTGTCCTCTTCCAGATGCGAGGGGTGCGCCAGTTCACGCTTGAGTTGATCGTGGTCGAGTTCACCCTCCCACTTAGACACCACCACCGACGCCACGCCGTTGCCGATGAAGTTGGTCAGCGCACGGCACTCGCTCATGAACTTGTCGATACCAAGGATCAGTGCCATGCCGGCGACCGGGATCGTCGGCACCACCGCGAGCGTGGCCGCCAGCGTGATGAAGCCGGCGCCAGTGATGCCCGATGCGCCTTTCGAAGTGAGCATCGCCACCAGCAGGATCGTCAGTTCCTGGGTCAGCGTCAAGTCGGTGTTGGTTGCCTGGGCCACGAACAGCGCGGCCATCGTCATGTAGATGTTGGTGCCGTCCAGGTTGAACGAGTAGCCGGTCGGAACCACCAGGCCCACCACCGATTTCGAGCAGCCCAGCTTTTCCATCTTGCGCATCAAGGCCGGCAGGGCGCTTTCCGACGAGCTGGTGCCCAGTACGATCAGCAGTTCTTCCTTGATGTACGAGATGAAGCGGAAGATCGAAAAGCCGGTGAGCTTGGCGACGATGCCCAGCACGATGATCACGAACAGTGCGCAGGTCAGGTAAAACGAACCGATCAGCTTGCCCAGCGGCAGCAGCGAGCCCAGGCCGTATTTGCCGATGGTGAAGGCCATTGCGCCGAACGCGCCGACCGGGGCGGCTTTCATCACGATGCCGACGACGCCGAAAATCACGTGCGACAGGTCGTCCACGAACTTGGTGATGGGACGGCCGCGTTCGCCCAGCAGCGACAGCGCGA
Organism: Massilia horti; assembly: GCF_004614195.1. Lineage (GTDB taxonomy): Bacteria > Pseudomonadota > Gammaproteobacteria > Burkholderiales > Burkholderiaceae_D > Telluria > Telluria horti. Next base: position 25,903 of record NZ_SPUM01000045.1, read on the forward strand.
CCCCGAACAGGATCGCGATCAGCAGCACTTGCAGGATGTCGCCCTTGGCGAACGCATCCACGAAGGTGTTCGGGATGATGTTCATCAGGAAGTCGACGGTCGAGAGCGACTTGGTCTTGGCCGTGTATTCGGCAATCGCGTGGGTGTCGAGCGTTGCCGGGTCGACGTTAAAGCCCGCACCGGGCTTGACCAGGTTGGCGACGATCAGGCCGATCGCCAGCGCGAAGGTGGAAATCACTTCGAAGTAGAGCAGGGCCTTGCCGCCGACGCGGCCGACCTTCTTCATGTCCTGCATGCCGGCAATGCCGGCCACCACCGTACAGAAGATAACTGGTGCGATGATCATTTTGATCAGTTTGATGAAGCCGTCTCCCAATGGCTTCATCTTGGCGGCAAGACCGGGGTCGAACACGCCGAGCAGGACGCCGACGATGATGGCGAACAGCACCTGCACGTAGAGGACTTTATAGAATGGTTTTTTCATGGCACTTGAACATGCGCTATTGGTAATGAGCGTGAATCATTACGCAAAGAGCCGGGGTCAGCTATTGTGGAAAACCCCAACCCGCACCTGCGTCTGCTGCCATGTTGGAATGCATTCGCTTACTCGTGTGGAGACAGCAGCTGGACTCGTTTCATGACTCTCGCAACCCGGTCACCCAGCAGCGCTTGCAAGCGGGCCACTCGTTCCGGCCCCGCAGCTTCGGGTGAGCCGCAGGCGAATGGCGGCTGCGGATCGTACTCGAAAGCCAACTGCAGCGTCTTTGCCACCTCCTCGCCCGCGAGTTCGGCGGCGAGCGCCAGGCCGAAGTCGATCCCGGCTGTCACGCCGCCGCCGGAAATCCGGTTACGATCGCGCACAACGCGTTGGGCCACCGGCACCGCGCCGAAGTGGGGCAGAAGTTCGCGCCACATCCAGTGGCACGCGCAGCGGTAACCGCGCAGCAGTCCTGCGGCGCCCAGCACCAGTGACCCATTGCAAACCGAGGTCACGTATTTCGCTTGCGCCCCCTGCCGGCGCAGGAAGCCAAGCGTCTCTTCGTCGTCGAGCAGGCATTCGATGCCGAATCCGCCAGGGACGCAGAGGACGTCCAGCTGCGGGCAGTCGGCGAAGGTGCTCGTCGGGTTGATGGTGAAACCGATGTCGGTCGCCACCGGGTCATGCGACTTCCATAGCAGGTGGACCTGTGCGCCGGGGACGCGCCCGAGGATTTGCGCAGGCCCGGTCAGGTCCAGCTGGGTCACTTGCGGGAACAGCAGAAAACCAAGGTGGCAGGATGTGCTCATGTTCAGGCTCCGGAGGTGGTGAGGAACCCATTCTAGGAATGGACATGATTGGCAGCAAAGACAAACTCTGGTTAAATTCTGCCAATGAAAACACCCGGGAATGTCGCGCTGCTGGTCTTTGATGGAATCCAGATCCTGGATGTCACGGGGCCCGCCGCCGTCTTCGCCGCAGCCAACGATGCGGCAGGCAGTCAGTGTTATCGCGTCCACATCCTGTCGGCGCAAGGCGGCCCCATCACCAGCAACAGCGGGGTGGTGCTGCATACGGAACCACTGTGCGGCCTGGCGGCTGGCACGGTCGATACGGTTCTTATCGTCGGCGGCGACAAGGAAGGTCTCAAGGCTGTGACGCAGAACGAGGAAGTGCGTGCCTGGATGGTGCAGGCGAGCGCCGGGGCGCGGCGCTATGGCTCGATTTGCACCGGCGCATTCGTGCTGGCCGCGTTCGGACTTGTGCGCGGCAAACGCGTGGCCACCCATTGGGAAGCGACTGCCGTGCTGGGCCGCCGCTATCCGGACCTGGAGGTCGATGCCAATGCGCTGTACGTCGAGGATGGCCGGGTCTGGACTTCGGCCGGCGTCACAACCGGCATCGACATGTGCCTGGCGCTTGTGGCGCGCGACCTTGGCGACCGTGTGGCGAACGCCATCGCGAAGCGCCTGGTGCTGTACGCGCGGCGCCCCGGTTACCAGTCCCAGTTCAGCCCCGTGCTGGCGGCCCAGGCCAGGGCGAATTCCGCGTTTTCGGCATTGCTGGACTGGATTCTCGCGCACATAGCCGAGCGTTTGGACGTGGCCCGCCTGGCCGAACGGGCCGGTATGTCGCCCCGTAACTTCCACCGCCGCTTTGCGGAGGCGGTCGGTGAAACGCCGGCCCGCTTCGTCGAGACGCTGCGCCTGGATTATGCGCGCCACCTTCTGGAGGCAAAGACTTCGTTGAAGGAGATCGCGGCCAAGACCGGCTTCGCGAACCAAGCGCAGTTTTCCAAGGCATTCGTGCGCCGCTTCGGCGTCAGCCCGGGGCTGTTTCGCGAAATTCATGGTGGCGCAGGAGCGTGAGTTTCCGACAACGGAAAAGCCCACGGCGCACAAGTGAACGGTATTTGGGTCTGACCATTTTTTGCACGCGGTTCGCGAACATGGCGTGTGGAGCGGCGGCCGCAAGCGACGTAGGGTGCGCACCTGTGCGCACGCGGTTCGCGAAAGTGGCGTAGTGGAGCGGTAGCCGCGAGCCGGCGCGGTGACAGGAGTGCGCATTCGGCCACACGCCGAGCAAACTCTGCTCAACCGTACCCCGTGCGCACAGGTCCTCGGCGGCCCCGCGCCCCCCTACAATCTTCGGTTTGCGTTGCGTGTCGCGCGTGCGGCCAACCGACCGTCAAGGCCGGCGATAAACTGTCCCGCCTTTCATCACGAATCCGACCTTGCGCAGTGCCGTGATGTCCGCGGTCGGGTCACCATCGACCGCGACCACGTCGGCCAGCATGCCTTGCTTGAGCTGACCGAGGTCCTTGGCCTTGTCAAGGATCTCCGCAGCGACCACGGTCGCGGCGCGCAGCGCTTCGGTGGGTGTCATGCCCAGGCGGACCATCCACTCCAGTTCGCGCACGTTGGTGCCGTGCGTGAAGACGCCGACATCGCTGCCGTTGCCGATCACGACGCCAGCCTTGCGCGCGGTCTGGAATGCGCGCGCCGCTTGCTGCATCCCTGGAGTCGGCGCGCCGCCGCGCACGTGTTTTTGAAAATACTCGCCAATCGCTTCCGGCGCCGTCAGGGTCGGGATGTAGGCCGTCTTGCGCTCTGCCATGAGCTTGAACGTGGCTTCCGACGCGCCGTAGCCGTGCTCGATCGTGTCCACGCCTGCCAGCACCGCCATCCGGATCGCCTCGTCGCTGCTCGCGTGCGCGGCCACCTTGCGGCCGGTGACGTGAGCCGCCGCCACCATCGCCTTCATCTCCTCCAGGGTAAAGGTGGGGCGGGTGCTGCCGTCGATGCCGGTGCGGTAGTCGGCGTAGAACTTGATCCAGTCCGCGCCGTGCGATGCCTGCTGGCGCACCGCCTTGACCGCCTCGTCGACGCCGGTCGCTTCCTGCGCGCCGTAGGGCAGTTCCATGTCGGGGCGGTAGTTGCGTTCGGCCGGACCGTAGCTGGCGGTCGCGACAATGGCCTTGGTCGCCACCAACAGGCGCGGCCCGGGCACGATGCCTTCTTCGATGGCGCGCTTGATGCCGACGTCGTCGTAGCCGGCGCCTTCGGTGCCCAGGTCGCGCAGGGTGGTAAAGCCGGCCTGCAGCGTATCAAAGGCGTGCCGCACCGCACGCGCCGTGCGATAGGCCGGCGCTTCCTTGATCACCTGGTCGTCCCAGGTGGTTTCGTTGTAGGGGTGAAGCAGGACGTGCGAATGCAGGTCCATCAGGCCCGGGATCAGGGTCTTGCCCGGCAAGCTGAGCTGCTGCGCATCCGCCGGGATCGTCATCTTGCCGGCCGGGCCGACGGCCTGGATGCGGCCCTGGTCCACCAGCACTGCCCAGCCCGCATGCGGCGCGCCTTCGCCGGTCCAGACCCGGTCCGGGGTGAGCAGCACCGGAGCTGCCTGCGCGGCCGCGGCCGCAATCATGGTCAGGGTGCCCAGCAGGAGATTCTTGGCCCAGGTCCGCATGGTCGTCTTCTCAAAAGTTGTGAAGACGCAATCATAGCGGACTCCCGAGAGCTCGTCTGTAATGACGTGCAGGCGCCGGGGAAGCAGCTTATTGCGCCGTCCAGCCCCCGTCCACGTTCCAGGCCGCGCCGCGCACCTGGTCGGCGGCCGGGCTGCACAGGAACACGGCGAGCGCGCCCAGTTGCTCCGGCGTAACGAATTCGCCGGACGGCTGCTTTTCGGCCAGCAACTCCTTGCGCGCCTGGTCGGCACTGATGCCTTCGCGCCCGGCACGGTCATCGATCTGCTTTTGTACCAGCGGAGTGAGCACCCAGCCCGGGCAGATCGCGTTGCAGGTGATTCCACTGTGCGCGTTCTCCAGCGCGGTCACCTTGGTCAGTCCCACCAGCCCGTGCTTGGCCGCCACGTAGGCGGATTTGCCGGCCGAGCCGACCAGGCCGTGTGCCGAGGCCAGGTTGATGATGCGGCCCCAGTTCCTTTTCTTCATCCCTGGAAGCGCCAGGCGCGTGGTGTGGAACGCCGAGGTCAGGTTGATCGCGATGACCGCGTCCCAGCGGTCGACGGGGAAATCCTCGACGTTGGCCACGAATTGGATGCCAGCATTATTGACCAGGATGTCGACGCCGCCGAATTTGTCGGTCGCGAACTGCATCATCGCCTCGATCTCGGCCGGCTTGGACATGTCGGCATTGTGGTAAGCCGTCTGGACGCCGAATTCTTTGCCGACGTCGGTATAAAGTTTTTCGATCTGGCGTGCATCGCCAAAGCCGTTGAACACGATGTTGGCCCCGTGTTCGGCCAATGCGCGCGCCATTCCCAGGCCAATGCCGGAGGTCGAACCGGTGACGAGCGCCGTTTTACCGCTTAACATGCTGGATTTCATTGCGTCCTCTTTAGGTGGGTGATCGGGTGCGTGGCGCAGAATTGGTAGAATTCTAATCGCAACGACCGCTAAAATGTGCGGTTGCGGTATTGTGGAAGAACGAATTTTCGTCAGTTGGAGCAGTGGATGACCGAGGCAAGACTCAATAGCGTCGTGTGCAGCTCGCCCGCGGGCCTGCACCGGGTCGCATACAAGGAATGGGGCGACCCGGCCAACCGGAACGTGCTGGTGTGCGTGCATGGCGTCACCCGCGTGTCCGACGACTTTGACCAGTTGGCGCAGGCGCTGTGCGACCGCTACCGCGTGGTGGCGCCGGATATTGCGGGCCGCGGCCGGTCCGATCCGCTTAAGAGGGCCGGGTTGTATTCGCTCGACCAGTATGTGAACGACATGGTCACGCTGATCGCGCGCGTCACCGCCAACGACGCCCAAGGCAGCGTGCACTGGTTCGGCACGTCGATGGGCGGGCTGATCGGCATAAAGCTCGCGGCACTGGAAGGCACGCCGATCCGCAAGCTGATCCTGAACGACATCGGCCCGGTGCTGAACCAGGAGGCCATGCAGCGCATTGGCGATTACATCGGCCAGGACCTGCGCTTTCCGACCTTCGAGGCCGGCGAGCAATTCGTGCGCCGGGTGTCGGTGTCGTTCGGCGAGCACAGCGAAGAGGAATGGCACAAGCTGGCCAGGGACGTGCTGCGCCAGCAGCCGGACGGCCAGTGGGTGCGGCACTACGACCTGGCGCTGGCGCAGCCGTTTCGGGCGATGACGCTTGAGCGCGCCGAGCTTGACGAGGCCGAGCTGTGGGCCGCGTACGACGCGATCCGCTGCCCGACGCTGCTCGTGCGCGGCGCGCAAAGTGACCTGCTGACGCATGAGACCGCGCTTGAGATGACACGGCGCGGACCCAGGCCAAGGCTGGTCGAGATTGCAAATGTCGGCCACGCCCCCACATTCATCCACGACGACCAGATCGCGATCGCGCGAGAATTTTTAACCGGCTGAGAAGCCGCAAATTGAAAGAAACCATGGAAATCAAACGACTGCACGTTGGCAAGCGCCTGTCCGAAATCGCCGTTCACAACGAGACGGTGTACCTTGCCGGGCAGATCGCCGAAGACACCACGCAGGACATCGAAGGCCAGACGCGCGAGGTGCTCGGCCATGTCGACCGCCTGCTTAACGAAGTGGGCAGCGACAAGACCTGCATCCTGACGTGCCAAATCTACATCTCCGACATGGCGCACTTCGCGGGCATGAATGCGGTGTGGGACGAGTGGGTGCCGCAAGGGCACACGCCGCCGCGCGCCACCGTCGAAGCCAAGTTGGCCAACCCCGCCTGCCTGGTCGAGATCTGCATCACCGCCGCACTGCGTTAATCCGATGGTTTCCACCGCCGCACTCGGCGACGCCACCACGTCGATGGTCCAGGGCCTGCGCCCGGAGGACGCCGCGCGCGTGCGCGCGGCGCTCGACTATGCAGGCGCGGCCTATGGCGAGCGCATAGCCACCTCCGGCCAGAACGCTTTCGAATTCTCGCTCGGCGTGGGCAGCGCCCTGGCTTTCCTGCGCAGCGACGCCGAGACCCGTATCGCCGGCCTGCTGTTCGAGCTGGCGCTGTTCGACCCGGGCGTAGCCGAAGGCCTGGGCGAGCGCTTCGGCACCGAGGTCGCCGACCTGGTGCTGGGCGTGCACCAGCTGATCCGCCTGCGCGACCTGACCGCGGCGCAGCAGCCGGTCGCCCGGGGCAAGAACGCGGCGCAGCAGATGGGCGCGCAGATCGAGACGCTGCGCAAGATGCTGCTGGCGATGGCCTCGGACATGCGCGTGGTGCTGGTGCGCCTGGCTTCGTGCGTGAGCACGCTGCGCTACTTCGCCGACATCAAGCGTTTTGACCCAGACACGCATGCCTACGGGCGCGAGGTGCTTGACCTGTACGCGCCGCTCGCCAACCGGCTCGGAATCTGGCAGCTCAAGTGGGAGCTGGAGGACCTGGCTTTCCGGTTCATCGAACCGGAGACCTACAAGCGCATCGCCAGGATGCTCGAAGAGAAGCGCATGGCGCGCGAGGGCTTCGTGGCATCGGCGATCGAACGCCTGCAGCGCGAGCTGGCGGCGGCCGGAATCAAGGCCGAAGTAACCGGTCGGCCGAAACACATCTACAGCATCTGGAACAAGATGCGCGGCAAGGAGCTCGACTTCTCCGAGCTGTACGACGTGCGGGCATTTCGCGTGATCGTGTCCGACATCAAGGCCTGCTACACGGTGCTGGGGCTGGTGCACAACATCTGGACCCCGATCCTGCAGGAGTTCGACGACTACATCTCGCGCCCCAAGCCCAACGGCTACCAGTCGCTGCACACGGTGGTCACCGCCGAGGACGGGCGGCCGCTGGAAGTGCAGATCCGCACCCAGGAGATGCACAACTTCGCCGAGTACGGGATCGCCGCGCACTGGCGCTACAAGGAGGATGGCGGCTCGAACTTCAAGAGCCAGAAGTACGACGAGAAGATTGCCTGGCTGCGCCAGCTGCTGGCATGGAAGAGCGACGTCGCCGACGCGGTCGCCGAGCACGATGGCGAGGCGGCCGAGAAGGAATGGGTCGAAAAGCTCAAGGCCACCACGCTGGACGACCGCATCTTCGTGCTCACGCCGCAGGCGCGGGTGCTGGAACTGCCGGTTGGCGCCACGCCGATCGACTTCGCCTACCACCTGCACAGCGAGATTGGTCACCGCTGCCGCGGCGCCAAGGTCGACGGCGTGATGGTGCCGTTAAATACGCCGCTCAAGAACGGCCAGACGGTCGAGATCATCACCGCCAAGGGCCAGGCCGGTAGCAGCGGCCCGTCGCGCGACTGGCTCAGCGCGGGATACGCGGCCAGCAACCGCACGCGCACCAAGATCCGTGCCTGGTTCCACGCGCTGGAGCAGGCAGAGACCCTGGCACAGGGCCGGGCGCTGGTCGAAAAGTCGCTGCAGCGCGAGGGCAAGACCGCGGTCAACCTGGAGGCGCTGGCGCACAAGCTGGGCTTTCCCAAGCTCGACGACCTGTTCATCGCCGTGGGCAAGGAAAAGTTCAGCCTGCGCCATGTCGAGGCCGCGCTGCACGAGACCGTCGTGGCACCGCCTGTCGATGACGAAGTCGTCCTGAACAAGAGCCGCGCCTCGAGCGTGGAGCAGGGCGCCAAGTCGGGCGTGCTGGTGGTGGGCACCGAAGGGCTGATGACCCAGCTGGCCAAGTGCTGCAAGCCGGCGCCGCCCGACCCCATCGTCGGCTTCGTCACGCGCGGCAAGGGGGTATCGATCCACCGGCTCACCTGCAAGAATTTTGCCGAGATGAGCGCCAGGAACCCGGAGCGCGTGATCGAAACCGCGTGGGGCGCGGCAGAGATGGATACGGTGTACCCGGTCGACCTGTTCATCATGGCGGTGGACCGCCAGGGCCTGCTGCGCGATATTTCGGAGGTGTTCTCGCGCGAGAAGATCAACGTGATCGGCGTGAACACGCAAAGCTCCAAAGGGCTGGCGCGCATGATCTTCACGGCCGAGATTCGGGCGACCGAGCAGCTGAACAAGGCGCTGGCCGCGATCGGCGAGGTCGCCGGGGTGCAGGAGGCGCGCAGACAGTAGGCGTGTGCCGCTGCTTTCGTAGGGGGCGCGGGGCCGCCGAGGACCTGTGCGCACGCGGTTCGCGAACGCAGCGTAGTGGCGCAGTAGCCGCAAGCCGGCTTACGCTGACCGCGTGCGCACAGGTGCGCACCCTACGCCCTCCGGCAAGCCGTACCGAAATTCGCCAGACACTAATTCCAGAAACATGCTACACACCGCCCCAATGACAATCCGTCCGCGCCTCCTGGCGGCTCGCCTGCTGCGCTACCTGCACAGCTGGTGGTACACGCTGCACCTTGGCGCCGTGGCGCTGGTGATGGCGTTTTCGCCGTCGACCTACAACCGCGAAAACCGGCTGGCCACGTCGCGCTATATCTATGCCAGCACCTGGCAGGTGCTGCCCTGGTTCACGGTGCTGTCGGCGCTGGTCAGCCTGGTCATCATCCGCATCGTGCTGGTCACCGCGCGCAGTTACGGCCTGTCGTTCTACGCGCTCGAGATGGTGGTGCGGGTGCTGGTGCTGGAACTGATTCCGCTGTCGGCGGCGATGTTCGCCGCGCTGCGCGCCGGGATGGCGTTCGATGCGGCCGCCATCGGCCTGGCGCGCGAGGGCCTCCCGCAGCCGGCCGCGAGCAGCGAAGCGCTGCGCCGGTTGCGGCGCGACCTGGTGCCGCAGGTGATCGCCAACGCATTCGCGGTGCTGAGCCTGGCGATGATCAGCAGCACGATCGTGCTGGTGCTGGCCTACCTGAACATCTACGGCCTGTCGCCGTGGGGCCTGACCGAGTACACGCGCACTGTCGGCCGCGTGTTCGATCCGGTGGTCACGATCAGCTTCGTGCTCAAGACCGTGCTGTTCGGGCTGGCGGTGGCGGTGATCCCGACCGCCGCCATTCTCGAACTGGCGCGCTATCCGGCGCGGCGCGCGTCGACCGTGCAGCCGGGCGCGCTGCGCCTCTTGTTCGTGCTGCTGCTGATCGAGGCCAGCTCCCTCGCCATCAAGTACACCATCTGATCCAACCAAAGGCAAACCATGATTGAACCCACATCCGACGAACCCCGGCACGTTGAGGCCAAGGCCGTGTCCCTGCTGGTGGTGGTCGGCGCCCTGATCGTCGCTTTCGTGCTGTATGTGATGTACGCGCGCGGCGTGTTCGAACCGACCCAGAGCCTGATACTGGTGGCGGACGACTCGGAAGGCGTGATTCCCGGGATGGACATGACCTTCGCCGGTTTTCCGATCGGGCGCGTGCGGCAGGTGGAGCTGGGGCCGGACGGCAAGGTCCAGATCCGGGTCGACGTGCCGAGCAATGACGCCAAATGGCTGCGCGTGTCGAGCGTCTTCACGCTTGAGCGCAGCATCGTGGGCGAGACGCGACTGAAGGCGTTTTCCGGCGTGCTGACCGATCCGCCGCTGCCGCCGGGCGCGCATCGCACCGTCCTGCGCGGCGACGCTTCGGCCGAGATTCCGCGCCTGGTGTCGACCGCGCGCCAGGTACTGGAAAACGTGGAGACGATGACACGCGAGGACTCGCACATCAATTCGACGCTGGCTCACGTTGACGTGTTGACGGGGCGCCTGACCGGCAAATATGGCGTGTTGGGCGGCACGCTCGGCGGCGACGAGGAGGCGCGCAAGTTCCTGCAGACGCTGGATCGCGTGAACGACCTGCTGAACAAGGCGGACCAGCGCGTGTTCGGCAAAAGCGGCTTGATGGACGAGACCCAGGCCTCGATCAGCCAGCTTAACGGCCTGCTGCAGGACGCCCGCGGGACCCTGAAGCAAGCCGATGCGGTGCTGGCCGAGGCCCAGGCTATTGGCGCGAATGCGAAGGTGGCCACGCAGGACCTGGGCAGGCTGCGCGGCGAAGTCGACGCCAGCCTGCGCAAGGTCAATCGCCTGGTCAATGAAATCAACAGCAAGTGGCCTTTCGCTCGCGACACGGAGATCAAACTGCCATGAGAAAACTAGCCTGGGTTGCCATCATCCTGCTCAGCGCCTGCGCCAGCAAGCCGACGCCGCCGTCATGGCAGCAAAACGCGCACGATTCACTGGGCGCTTTTACCGACGCCTACCTGGCGGGGGACAGTGCGGCAGCAAGCGTCGAGTTCGCGCGCGCCCGCAGCGATACCGCGAGCACCGGCCGCCCTGATCTGGTCGCGCAGGTGGAGCTGGTGCGCTGCGCCGCCCAAGTGGCCAGCCTGGTATTTGACGGGTGCCCGGGTTTTGCCGCGCTGGCGCCCGATGCGACGCCCGCGCAGCGTGCCTACGCGGCCTATTTGTCGGGGAACTGGCAGGGGCTGCAGCCCGGCCTGCTGCCGGAGCAGCACCGCAGCGTGGTGGCCAACGGGAGCCTGGCAGCGGTCGGCGACCCGCTGGCGCGCATGGTCGCGGCCGGGGCGCTGTTCAAGGCCGAGCGCATCACACCGGCAGATATCGGCAAGGCGATCGACACGGCATCCGGCCAGGGCTGGCGCCGTCCGTTGCTGATGTGGCTGGGCGTGGCGGCCAAACGGGCGGAGGCGGCTGGTGACACTGCCGCGCTGGCGCAAATCCGGCGCCGGATCGAGTTGGCCTCGGGCGAACGCTGACCCGAGGCCATTCGCAAGCGCGGCGGGGCGCTTACGGGTGCGCCGGGCGCCACCCCGGTTCCTGCTGGCCGACCATGGTCGGCTCGACCTCGCGCTCGAGCAGGTAATGGTAGACCAAACCGGCAATTCCTCCACCGACCAGCGGGGCGATCCAGAACAGCCATAGCTGCGCGACTGCCCAGCCGCCGACGAACACCGCCGGGCCGGTGCTACGCGCCGGGTTGACCGAGGTGTTGGTGACCGGAATGCTGATCAGGTGTACCAGCGTCAGTGCCAGGCCGATTGCCAGGCCGGCGAAATTGACTGGTGCGCGGATATTGGTAGAGCCGCAGACGACCAGCACGAACATGAAGGTCATCACCAGTTCCGATACGATCGCCGCGGCAAACGAGTAGCCTCCCGGCGAGTGATCGCCAAAGCCATTGGCGGCAAAGCCGCCGGCCACGTCGAAGGCGGGGCCGCCATTGGCGATGGCGAACAGGATGGCGGCCGCGACGATCCCGCCGATGACCTGGGCGATGAAATAGGGAATGACGAGCGTGCCCGGGAAGCGCCGCGCGGTCCACAGCCCAAACGTGACGGCCGGATTGAAGTGGCCGCCCGAGATCGGCCCGAGCGCGTACCACCCGGTCAGCATCGCCAGCCCGAAGGCGAACGCGACACCGGCCAGGCCCACCCCGGTCTCGGGGAATCTCGAGGCCAGGACGGCACTGCCGCAGCCGCCAAGGACAATCCAGAAAGTGCCGAAGAATTCGGCCAGCAATTTGCGGAACATGAGCATTTCCTCCAAAAAAGCGAGCACTGAAGCGACGCGTGACGCGCACGCCCTGTCGCACTTCGCATTCTAGTCACCGCGCTTCTCGTTGAAGCAAGCTGAAGGCCGAGGAAATTTTAATTTGTCATGCCCGGTTCGCTTGGAGGACGTTTCCAAAGGCTATATATCACCGCCAGGTGCGGGAATCTCGTGTCGATCGCGCCACTGCTTGGCCCGTCGTTCCCGGCATTGCCGGAAACGACTTCCCGCGCAGGCGGGAACAGCGCACTGGCGCTGTTCCCCCCATAGATCGCGTGCTACACCCCAGGTCAACGAGAGCGGAACCTGTTCGGATATGGCCCGCTCAGTATGGCCCCCCGCCTTCGCGAGGGCGACGTGGTTATGCAGCGCAGTCGCGCAAGGTTTGCCGAGCGAGACTAGTCGTGTGTCTCCGGTTGCAGCGTAATATGGTCGATCCCATGCTTGTCGAGCAACATTTGCCGCACCGCCTGGAGCACGGCGGGCCATTCCCCCAGGTCACGGATTTCGAGGTGGCCAATCAGGGCAGGATTGCCGGGTGACATGTCCCACACGTGCAGGTCGTGCACCGACAGCACGCCGGGCACCGTCTGCAGATCCGCGCCGACCTGCAGGTAGTCAATCTGGTGTGGCACGCCTTCCATCAGGAAGTGGTAGGACTCGCGCAGGATGCCGGCGGTGGACCTGAGGATCAGCAGCGACACGAAAATCGACAGGATCGGGTCGATCCGCATCCAGCCGGTGAAATGGATGACGGCGCCGGCGACGATGGCGGCGACCGAGCCGAGCAGGTCGCCCAGCACGTTGATCATGGCGGCCCGGGTGTTGATACTCTGCTCGCCGCGCGAGAGCACGTAGGCGACGACGATGTTAATCGCCGCGCCGATCGCGGCGACCACCAGCACGGTGCCGCCCTGGACCGGCTGCGGGCTGGTCAGCCGGTGCCCGGCCTCGTAGACGATCCAGCTGACCAGTACCAGCATGGCCAGGCTGTTGACGAATGCCGCCAGCGCCTCGGCGCGCACGAAGCCGAACGAGTGGCGGGCCGAGGGCGGACGCTTGGCGATGACCTGCGCAAGCAGCGCCAGGCCGAGCGCGGCGGCATCGGTGAGCATGTGGCCGGCGTCGGAAATGAGCGCCAGGGAGTTGGACATGAAGCCGGTGACGGCTTCGACCACGGAGAACAGCAGCGTCAGGCCGAGCGCCAGCGCCATCGATTTCTGACTGCGCGACTCGATGACGTGGGCGTGGCGCGCGTCGCCGGCGAGGTGGGCGTGCAGGTGGGCGGAAGATTCTTGGGCTTGCTGGTTCGGCATGGGCGGTCGTGTCAGGGTACGCAAAACCGCAAAGTGTAAATGGGCGGCGTCCTCAAGGCTACTGCAAGTTTTGCAGAAAAGCCATTTCCGCCCACTCCGGACAGGTCGCCGCCTCGCGCGGGATCAGGCGCTTGCCGTCCGCCGCCTCTTGAAGCGGTACGCCAATCCGCCCAGCCCGGCAAGCAGCAGCGCCCAGGTGGACGGTTCCGGCACGGCGGTGAGCGGTTCGAGCAGTAGCATGCTGCAGCCGCCGCCCCCGGTCGGGCAGCCACTCACCAGAATCTGTCCGGCATCGTTGATGCCATAGGCATACATCAATGTCCAGTCATTGAGCCCCTGCACCATGTCGCTCAGGTCAAGCATTTGCCCGTTTGAATACAAAAATGCATGCAAGTCCCCGTTCGCCGTATTGCTGGCGCCGACGATCTGGCCATGGTTATTGATGGCATTTGCTCGGGAGATCGTGCCGCCGAGCGTTCCAAGGTCAAGTATCGTTCCCGCCGAATACAGGAAAGGGTGCTCATCCCTCGCAGTCCCGAACATGCCGACAATGTCGCCAGCGTCGTTGATCCCGTAAGCAAAGCTGTAATCGCCGCAGTACAACGAGCCAAGGTCTGTCGTAACGCCATTGCTATACATAAAAGCGTGCGACATATTGTTGGCGGAGAAATTGCCAACGACGACCCCTGCCGCGTTCATGTCGTACACCCGCCAGTCGGCGCCGCTGTTCAGTCCCAAATATTCGATTTGTCCATTCGCGTACACGAAGCCGACTTCGTTTTGGCCCTGCGGTCCATTGACGACGAGGGTGCCCGCCACCTGCCCGGAGTTGTTGACGGCATTTGCCTCGGCCCAGACGTGGGGCACCATTGGAATCGTGGTCTCCGTTCCGTTGTCATAGAAGAACACGTTGGGTTCGATGTAATCGTCCCGTGTCCCGAGAATGTAGCGTCCATCCGGGCTGATCACATTGAACATTGTGTTTGGGGTTGAATAGAGCGTAAGCTGGGAGTTCGACCAGATCGCCGCCTGCAAATCTCCGGGACTGTGGGGCGCCTCGACCGCGCCGACGACCTGTCCGTTGCTGCCGAGATAATGAGCACCGAAGTCTTTGGGAAGGAAGATCGGCGTGTATTGAATGTCTCCGGCCAGCGCGAACAGAGGCGCGGCCAGCAGGGGCAAAGCGAGCATCCTGAGCATTGCGTTCCTTGCGAACATTTGAGCCCTCCAGATGAAGTCGACGAATGGAATCACGATACCGTCGGGGAGCGCTCTTCAACCTGTGCGAGGTCACGCGAACTGCCGAGTACGCTTGGGGCAGGCGGCTCTTGCCGACCGCCTAATTGTTCCATAAATTCAACCTTTCGGTGTGTAAGCCTTGCGTCCTCCGGCGCGGGCCTCTATAATGGCGATCTACGGGCGGTTAGTTCAGCTGGTTAGAATACTTGGTCGACATCCAAGGGGTCGCAGATTCGAATTCTGCACCGCCCACCAGAACACTCAAAAGTAAGAGCGAGAAAGGCAGCCACGGTTATGACACCGCGAACTACAACGTTGTTGTGGGGGAATCGCTAGACGCGGTATGGTGTTCTTTTGCTCGACACACTGATAAAAACGCGCCTGGTGCGCGTTTTTTTTCGTCCAGAATTTTCAATCTTCCGAATTACCACTTAGCAGGCGCCGCGCGCCGATATGGAGAACAGTATGGTTCAAGTGCGACTTCCCGATGGTTCCGCCCGTCAATTCGACGGCCCGGTGACGGTGGCCCAGGTGGCGGCCAGCATCGGCACTAGCCTTGCCAAGGCGGCGCTGGCCGGCAAGGTCGATGGCAAGGTGGTCGACACCTCGTTCCTGATCGACCGCGACGTCGACCTGGCGATCGTCACCGACAAGGATCCGGAAGGGCTGGACGTGATCCGTCACTCGACGGCGCACCTGCTCGCGTACGCGGTCAAGGAGCTGTTCCCCGAGGCGCAGGTCACGATCGGCCCGGTCATCGAAAACGGTTTCTATTACGACTTCTCGTACAAGCGCCCGTTCACTCCGGAAGACCTGCAGGCGATCGAAAAGAAAATGGTCGAGCTGTCCAAAAAGGACGAGCCGGTCACGCGCAAGGTGCTGCCGCGCGACGAGGCCGTGGTGTACTTCAAGTCGATCGGCGAGGACTACAAGGCCGAGATCATTGCCTCGATCCCGCAGAACGAGGACGTGTCGCTGTACACCGAAGGCAACTTCACCGACCTGTGCCGCGGTCCGCACGTGCCCTCGACCGGCAAGCTGAAGGTGTTCAAGCTGATGAAGCTGGCCGGTGCCTATTGGCGCGGCGACTCCAATAACGAAATGCTGCAGCGTATCTACGGCACCGCCTGGACCAAGAAGGAAGAGCAGGAGCAGTACCTGCACATGCTGGAGGAGGCCGAGAAGCGCGACCACCGCAAGCTGGGCAAGCAGCTCGACCTGTTCCATTTCCAGGAAGAGGCGCCGGGCCTGATCTTCTGGCATCCGAAAGGCTGGACCGTCTGGCAGCAGGTGGAGCAGTACATGCGCAACAAGTACCAGGTCAACGGCTACAGCGAGGTCAAGGCGCCGCAGATCCTCGACGTGACGCTGTGGCAAAAGACCGGTCACTGGGACAACTATCGCGAGAACATGTTCACCACCGAGTCGGAGAACCGTTCGTACGCGCTCAAGCCGATGAACTGCCCGGGCCATGTGCAAATCTACAACGCCGGGCTGCGCAGCTACCGCGACCTGCCGCTGCGTTACGGCGAGTTCGGCCAGTGCCACCGCAACGAGACCTCGGGCGCGCTGCACGGGCTGATGCGCGTGCGCGGCTTCACCCAGGACGATGGTCACATCTTCTGCACCGAAGAGCAGATCGCCGCCGAAGTGACGGCCTTCCATGCGCAGGCGATGGAGGTGTATGGCGATTTCGGCTTCGAGAACATCGACGTGAAGATCGCGCTGCGGCCAAGTAACCGCATCGGCTCGGATGAGGTGTGGGACCAGGCCGAAGAGGCGCTGCGTTCGGCCTTGAAGAGCTGCGGCGTCGCCTGGACCGAGCTGCCGGGCGAGGGTGCGTTCTACGGCCCGAAGATCGAGTACCACCTGAAGGACAGCCTGGGCCGTCCTTGGCAGGTCGGCACGATGCAGGTCGACTTTTCGATGCCGGGCCGCCTGGGCGCCGAATATGTTGCGGAAGACAACACGCGCCGGGTGCCGGTGATGTTGCACCGTGCAATCGTGGGCTCCATGGAGCGTTTTATTGGTATCCTGATCGAGAACTATGCAGGTGCGTTGCCGCTGTGGCTGGCTCCGGTGCAAGTCGCCATCCTCAACATTTCAGATGCGCAAGCCGACTACGTGAAAGAGGTTGAGGCACGTCTGAAGAAGGCTGGATTCCGGGTGCACGCTGATTTGCGGAACGAGAAGATTACCTATAAAATACGAGAGCATTCCGTCCAAAAACTGCCGTACATTCTGGTTGTTGGCGATAAAGAGCGGGACGCTCAAACCGTGGCCGTCCGTGCACGTGGCAATGTCGACCTGGGCGTGATGTCCGTCGATGCGCTGGTGGAACGCCTCCGAGGCGAGGTCGAATCCAAGGCGAACTAAGCGGCCGAATATCCAACTTTTCAAAGGAAACAACATAGCTACTGACAAGCAGCATCGCATCAATGGCGAAATCACCTACCCGGAAATGCGTCTGAACGGGGTGAATAACGAGCCGCTGGGCATTGTGGGCCTGGCTGAAGCATTTCGTCTGGCCGAAGAGGCGAACGTAGACCTGGTGGAGATCGCGCCGAACGCGAGTCCGCCAGTCTGCCGCCTGATGGACTACGGTAAGTTCAAGTATTCGGAACAGAAGAAAGCGCACGAAGCCAAGCTCAAGCAAAAGGTCATCCAGGTCAAGGAAGTCAAATTCCGTCCGGGTACTGACGAGGGCGATTACAGCATCAAGCTGCGCAACCTCATCAAGTTCCTGGAGGATGGTGACAAGACCAAGATCACGCTGCGCTTCCGCGGCCGCGAGATGGCACACCAGGACATTGGCATGCGCATGCTCGAGCGTCTGCGCGGCGACCTGGAGCCGTATGGCCAGGTCGAGCAGTTCCCCAAGCTCGAAGGGCGCCAGATGATCATGGTGGTTGCGCCGAAAAAGAAGAAGTAAGCTTTCGCGTTTTCGCTGAAATTGCTCCGGGCCGGGCCCGGGCTGCGGGTGTCAACCTGTGGTCCGGGCCCGGTCTTATTTCATGTCGCGGCGTAGGGTGCGCACCCGTGCGCACGCGGCACGGGTGCGTACCAGCGCCCACGGCATACAACCGTACAGCGTGCGCACAGTACGTGTGCATTCTGGAGCCAACGACATTCAAACGTACCGCGTGCGCACAGGTCCTCGGCGGCCCCGCGTCCCCTACGAATGCCGAATCACCCCCTATATTGTTTGCCCTGGACTGTGCTACAATCCGCGTTTCCTGTTTGTAGAAACAGGTTGTAGTGGAGCGTCGGCACCCCGCGCATCCGCTGCAAGACAAGTGAAAGCAGGCATCTAAGAGCAGCAAAGGGCTGCCACCTGCAATCCTGTCAGCTATGGAGCTGCCCGTAACGGGCAGATGACTATGCCAAAAATGAAAACCAAAAGCTCCGCGAAGAAGCGTTTTCGCGTGCGTCCGGGTGGTACTGTGAAATCGGGTATGGCGTTCAAGCGTCACATCCTGACCAAGAAAACCACCAAAAACAAGCGCCAACTGCGCGGTACCCGTAACATCAATGCGTCCGACGTCCAAAGCGTCTACCGCATGATGCCGTCTGCTTAATCTCACATACCTAAGGAGCTACTATGCCTCGAGTAAAACGTGGGGTTACTGCACGTGCCCGTCACAAGAAGGTTCTTGAACTTGCCAAAGGCTACCGTGGTCGCCGCAGCAAAGTATTCCGTATTGCCAAGCAAGCAGTCATGCGCGCTGGCCAGTACGCATACCGTGACCGCCGCAACAAGAAGCGTGTCTTCCGCGCCCTGTGGATCACCCGTATCAATGCTGCTTCGCGTTCGCACGGCATGACCTACAGCGCATTCATGAACGGCCTGAAGAAAGCCGCGATTGAACTGGACCGCAAAGTCCTGGCCGACATGGCTGTGCATGACAAGCCGGCATTCGCCGCGATTGTCAATGCGGCTAAGGCAAAGCTCGCTGCCTAAGCGATTCTTTGCAAATGTAATACCAGCGCCGGCTGTACCGCGGCGCTCGAGAAGCGGGGCAGAGGGTCACACCTGTGCCCCGTTTTTGATTGTGGCGTCGAAAAGGCCACCTGAAAGACAGGAACAGAACACATGAACTCGCTGGAAGAACTCGTCGTCTCGGCCCAGGCTGACTTCGAGGCCGCGCTGGATGCCGCGGCCCTGGAAAACGCAAAAGCGAAATACCTGGGCAAGACTGGCCAGGTGACCGAACTGATGAAGGGCCTCGGCAAGCTCGACCCTGAACAGCGCCGCGCACAGGGCGCCCTGATCAACGTGGCCAAGGGCCGGATCGAACAGGCGCTGCTTGATCGCCGCGATCAGCTGGCGAACGCGCAGCTGGAAGCGCGCCTGAACGCCGAGGCGATCGACGTCACGCTGCCGGGCCGCGGCCGTTCGATGGGCGGCATCCACCCGGTGATGCGCACCTGGGAACGTGTCGAGCAAATCTTCCGCTCGATCGGTTTCGACGTGGCCGACGGCCCCGAGATCGAGACCGATTGGTTCAACTTCACTGCGCTGAACAGCCCGGAAAACCACCCGGCGCGTTCGATGCAGGATACCTTTTATATCGAGGGTGACGACAGCACCGGCAAGCCGCTGCTGCTGCGCACCCACACCAGCCCGATGCAGGTTCGCTACGCGCGCACCCACACGCCGCCGATCAAGGTGATCGCGCCGGGCCGCACCTACCGCGTCGACAGCGACGCCACCCATTCGCCGATGTTCCATCAGGTCGAGGGGTTGTGGATCGGCGAGGACATCAGCTTTGCCGACCTGAAGGGCGTATACCTGAACTTCGTGAAAGCCTTCTTCGAGACCGAAGACCTGCAGGTGCGCTTCCGCCCGTCGTACTTCCCGTTCACCGAACCGTCGGCCGAGATCGACATCGCGTTTGGCAGCGGCCCGCTCAAGGGACGCTGGCTGGAAGTGTCGGGCGCCGGCCAGGTGCACCCGACGGTGGTGCGCAACTACGGCCTGGATCCCGAGCGGTTCATCGGCTTCGCGTTCGGCTCCGGCCTTGAGCGCCTGACGATGCTGCGCTACGGGATCAACGACCTGCGCCTGTTCTACGAAGGCGACCTGCGCTTCCTGAAGCAGTTCAACTGACAATCCTCCTGCAGTAGAAGGCAACGAATATGCAATTTTCCGAAAAATGGCTCCGTACCATGGTCGATCCGAAGATGACTTCGGACGAACTGACCCACCTGTTGACGATGTCCGGCCTTGAAGTCGAAGAGGTCGAACCGGTCGCGCCGCCGTTTACCAACGTGGTGGTGGCCGAGGTGCTGGAAGTGACGCGCCATCCGAACGCCGACCGCCTGAACGTGTGCACCGTGAACGTCGGCACCGGCACCATGCTCAATATCGTGTGCGGCGCGCCCAACGTGCGCGCCGGGATGAAGGCGCCGTGCGCGATGGCCGGCGCGGTGCTGCCACCTAGCGCGGACGGCAAGCCGTTCGAGATCAAGGTCGGCAAGCTGCGCGGCGTCGAGTCGCAGGGCATGATGTGCTCGGCCAAGGAGCTGAAGATTTCGGAAGAGAGCAGTGGCCTGCTGGAGCTGCCGGAAGACGCGCCGGTCGGCCAGAACATCCGCGACTACCTGCTGCTCAACGACCTGAAGCTGACCATCAAGCTCACCCCGAACCGCGCCGATTGCCTGTCGGTGCTGGGCGTGGCGCGCGAAGTGTCGGCCCTGACCGGCGAGCCGCTGTCGGTGCCGACGGCGCGCAAGGTGGAGGTCACGCTTGACGAAGTGCTGCCGGTGACCATCAGCGCGCCAGACCTGTGCGGCCGCTTTACCGGCCGCGTGATCCGCGGCCTGAACGCCCGGGCCGCCACGCCCGAATGGCTCAAGCGCCGCATCGAGCGCAGCGGCCAGCGTTCGGTGTCGGCCCTGGTCGACATCTCGAACTACGTGATGCTGGAGCTGGGCCGTCCGTCGCACGTGTTTGACCTGGCCAAGATGCACGGCGGCCTGGATGTGCGCTGGGGCCGCAAGGGCGAAGAGCTCAAGCTCCTGAACGGGAACACGGTGCAGGTGGACGAGACGGTGGGCGTGATCGCCGACGCCGCCCAAATCGAATCGCTGGCCGGCATCATGGGCGGCGATTCGACCGCGGTGACGCTGGACACCACGGACATCTACCTCGAGGCCGCGTTCTGGTGGCCGGACGCGATCCGCGGCCGCGCGCGCCGTTACAACTTCTCGACCGACGCCGCGCACCGCTTCGAGCGCGGGGTCGACTACGCCACGACCGTGGAACACATCGAGCGCCTGACCGCGCTGATCGTGGAAATCTGCGGCACGCTTGACACCAAAGTCGGCCCGGTCGACGACCAGGCGGTGAACCTGCCAAAGCGCGAACCGGTGAGCATGCGTACCGCGCGTGCGGCGCAGGTGATTGGCGTGCCCCTGACCGACGCGGTGGTGGCCGATGTGTTCACGCGCCTGCACCTGCCGTTCACCTGCGAGCCCGGTGTTTTCCACGTGACCGCGCCCTCGTACCGCTTCGACATCGAGATCGAGGAAGACCTGATCGAGGAGGTCGCGCGCGTGTACGGCTTCGAGAACATCCCGGCGCTGCCCCCGAAAGCACCGTCGGCGATGCTGATCGAGCCGGAGAACACCCGTTCGCTGTTCGCGATCCGCCACCAGCTGGCCGACCTGGGCTACCAGGAGGTGGTCAACATGAGCTTCGTGGAAGAAGCCTGGGAGCGCGACTTTGCCGCCAACGACCAGCCGATCCGCCTGCAAAATCCGATCGCGAGCCAGATGAGCGTGATGCGCTCGATCCTGATCGGCAGCCTGGTCGCCAACGTGCGCTACAACTTGAACCGCAAGGCGGGCCGGGTGCGCGTGTTCGAGGTGGGCGCTGTGTTCCGGCGTGACCCGAAAACCTGCGACGGCCCGCTGTCGGTCGCCGGCATCGACCAGCCCAAGCGCGTGGCGGCGATTGCCTACGGCCCGGCGCTGGACGAGCAGTGGGGCGCGGCTTCGCGTCCGGTCGACTATTTCGACGTCAAGGGCGACCTGGAAGCGCTGTTCGCGCCGCGCCAGCTGCGCTTTGCCAAGGCCACGCATCCGGCGCTGCATCCGGGCCGTTCGGCCGTGATCGAGATCGACGGCAAGCCGGTCGGCGTGATCGGCGAACTGCATCCCCGCTGGCTGCAAAAGTACGAGTTGCCGCAGGCGCCGGTGCTGTTCGAGGTCGACGCCGAGGCGCTCTCCACGCGCGTGGTGCCGCGGCATGCCGAGATTTCGAAGTTCCCGGGCGCCACGCGCGACCTGGCGCTGGTGGTCAAGCAAGATGTCGCCGCGCAGGACGTGCTGGACACATTTGAGGCCGCGATCAAGGCGCACCCGTTGGGTAATATCGTGCAAGCCGTTGTTTTATTTGACGAATATCGCGGCAAGGGATTGCAACAAGATGAAAAAAGTCTTGCGTTCCGCTTTAGCTTGCAAGATACTCAGTCGACATTGCAGGACGAAGCCGTCGAGACCGTAATGACCGCGCTGGCGCGCTCTGCAATAGAACAACGCGACGCGCGTCTGCGCGCATGACCACTCCAAAACGAACGTTTTGAACTGAAGGCAGGGCTTCAAAATTAACAACAACGACGTTGATTCGACCGTACTCCAGGAGGCGCTTGCGGCCGACTTGCATCGTGCGATGCAGGTCGCCCGGGTACGGCGGGAAGCGGAAAAGGAACTGCCGACCCTGACCAAGGCCGAGCTGGCCGAACTGCTGTTCGAGCAGGTCGGCCTGAACAAGCGCGAGGCCAAGGACATGGTCGAGACCTTCTTCGACGAGATCCGCAATGCGCTCGAGCGCGGCGAGGCAGTCAAGCTGTCCGGCTTCGGCAATTTCCAATTGCGCGACAAGCCGCAGCGGCCTGGCCGCAATCCAAAAACCGGGGAAGAGATCCCGATCACGGCGCGCCGCGTCGTGACTTTCCATGCCAGCCAGAAGCTCAAGGGCATGGTCGAAGAGACCAGCCCGGCCCCGTCGATGGCGCGTGCTGCTTAATAGTTGCCAATGAACGACCGTCCGACCAAGATTGAACTGACCACATTGCCGCCGATCCCGGCCAAGCGCTATTTCACGATCGGCGAAGTCAGCGAGTTGTGCGGGGTCAAACCCCATGTGCTGCGCTACTGGGAGCAGGAATTCACCCAGCTCAAACCGGTCAAACGCCGTGGAAATCGCCGCTATTACCAGCACCATGAGGTGTTGCTGATCCGGCGGATCCGTGAGCTGTTGTACGAACAGGGCTTCACCATCAGCGGCGCCCGCAACAAGCTCGACAATCGTGGCAGCGAGCTGGCTGGCCCAGGCGAGGCACCCGTGGCCGAGCCGGCAGTTCCATGCATCGACAGCGACCAGCTGCGCACGGAGCTGCTGGGCATACTCGACCTGCTAAAACACGGTACCCGCACGGCCTGACGGACCCTGTGCTCAGGCATTCGTGCGCCTGTTGTACCGAAACGCCAGAGTGCTAGAATGTCTCTTGCAGTTTTTGCTGAAATAAGCGCGCAACCGAGCGTGCGGGTCAGCTTCGGTTCTTTCCTGTACTAGGGAAAACTAAGGGAAGACAATGATACGCGTTGCCATTTGTGACGATCACCAGATAGTTCGAGCAGGTTTCAAACAGATTTTTTCGTCGTCCAGCGAATTCGATGTCGTCGCCGAGGGCGCAACCGGGCGCGAAGCACTGGACATCGCGCGGCGCGAGATTTGCGACGTGCTCCTGCTCGACATTGCGATGCCGGACCAGAGCGGCATCGACATCTTGCGTACCATCCGCCAGGGCCAGCCCAACTTGCCGGTGCTGATCCTGTCCGGCTATCCGGCGCAGCAATACGCGCTGAACCTGTTCAAGATGGGAGCCAACGGTTACCTGAACAAGGAATGCGAAGCGGAAGAGCTCAAGACGGCGGTGCGCACCGTGCACCAGGGCCGGCGCTATGTCAGCTCGCAAGTGGGCGAACTGCTGGCGCAAAGCTTCGACCGCGATCCGAACACGGCGCTGCACACGGAACTATCGGACCGTGAATTCCAGGTGTTCCTGCGCCTGGCCAAGGGCGCCACGGTGTCCGATATCGGTACCGCCCTGTCGCTCTCGATCAAAACCGTGTCGACCTACCGTACCCGCATCATGGAAAAGATGGGCCTGCAGTCCAACAGCGACCTGACTTATTACGCCATGAAAAACAATCTGCTGGATTAAGCCCGCGCCTGGCGGGCGCACTGCGCGCGCCCATGCCACCCTCATCCCGCACCTGCGCACAGTTCAGCTTGCTTGACTGCCGGGGACCAAGTCCGGAACTATAATGGCAGTGTTTGTCGCGCGAAAGGAACCGAGGATGAACAAAGAGACCACGGCCCGGCCGGCGCGCAGCCTGCCGCGCTACAAAACCTTGCTCTGTTGCGCCTGCGTCGCGATCCTGCTCGCCAACGGTTTTTCCCTGCTGCGCAACCTCGACGCCCTCAAGGCCACCAATGCGCTGCAGACGCAAAGCGCGCGCGTTGCCGACGAGCTCCAATACGTGAATCTGCTGGTCACGGATGCCGAAAGCGGCGTGCGCGGCTATTTCCTGTCCGGCTCCGACGCTTACCTGGGGCCGGTGCGCCACGCGCCGCAGGAGGTCGACCGTGAATTCGGCAAGCTGACGACGCTGCTTGCCGACAATCCTTCGCAACTGAAAAACCTGGCCCAGCTGCGCAACCTGGTCGAGCGCCGCATCGCCAGCATGCAGCAGGCGCTCGACGTCTACCGCACGGGTGGCTTGCAGGACATCGTGGCCATCGCCAGCGCGCCCGACAACAAGGCGCACATGGACGAGATCCGGTTGCAGGTGGTGATCATGACGGGAGAGCAAAACGAATTGCTGGCCAAACGGCATGCCGAGTTCTATCACCAGTACCACCAGGCGGTGTGGGTGGGATTGGGCATCAACGCCGCGGCAATCGCCGTCATCCTGCTGTTCTATACCGGCATCCGGCGCAGCTTTGGCCTGCGCCTGCGCGCCGAGCAGGCGCTGCAGCAGGCCAACGACCAGCTGGAAACGACAGTGGCGCTGCGCACCGAGCAGCTGTCGGTGCTCTCGCGCCACCTGATCCGGGTGGCGGAAGAGGAAAAGTCGCGCCTGGCGCGCGAGCTGCACGACGAGATGGGCGCCAACCTGACGGCCATCGGCATGGACCTGGCGACCGTGCGCGACCGGCTGGAGCGCAGCGAGCCGGAACTGGCGGCCATGCTCGCGCGTGCGCGCGTGACGCTGGTGGACACGGTCCAGCTCAAGCGCCGCATCATCGAAAACCTGCGCCCCAGCCTGCTCGACAACATGGGCCTGTCGGCTGCGCTGCACAGCTACGGCGGGGATTACGCTCGTGTAACCGGGATCGAATGCGATGTGCTGATCGAAGGCGAGGTCGACGCGGTGGCGCCGATGCAGGCGATCGCGCTGTTCAGGATCACCCAGGAAGCGCTCAACAACGTGGCCAAGTACGCCCAGGCGCGGCATGTGACGGTGCACCTGGTGCGCGAGGAAAAGGCCCTGTCCCTGCTGGTGGAGGATGACGGCATCGGCATCGCGCCGGATGCCTTGGCGCGGCCCAAGTCGCACGGTTTGCTCGGCATGCGCGAACGCGCCTTGCTGCTGGGCGGATCGCTGAAGGTGGAGCGCGGCGCGGGCGGTACGGGCACCTGCGTCAGCGCCTGGATACCGGTCGCGGCGTCCGACGGCGAGAACGGTGGCAAGGCCAGGCCGGCGCCGCAGGGGCGGTTGCCGGAGGTGCTGGAAAAGCCGGTGGAGCATACAGCATTCGTTGACAATGGCACCGCCGCCCCCGCGCCGGCACAGCGGGCGAACGGGGCCGCGCTGCGCTAGCGGGCGACATCCATGAGCAGGCGGTCGTATTCCGACTTGGCCACCTTGTAGCATTCGCCGGCATAGTCCTCCAGGCCCTGGCGGTCCAGCACGGTGATGTTGCCGCGGCGGTACTGGATCAGGCCCTCGTCCTGCAGCTTGCCGGCGGCGGCCGTGATGCTCTCGCGGCGCACACCCAGCATGATCGAAATGAGTTCCTGGGTGACCTTCAGCTCGTTGGAAGGCGAGCGGTCCAGACGGTCGAGCAGCCAGCGGCACAGTTTTTGCTCAATGGAACTGTGCCGGCCGCCGACCGCGTTCTGCGCCATCTGGGCAAACAGCGCATTGGTGTAGCGCATCAAGAGCTGGGGCAGGGTGCCGCCCTTGACGAAGGCGTCGCGCAGGTACTGGGTCTTCAGGCGGTAGCCGTAGCCGGCGCTTTGCACCACCGCGCTGCACATGGCGCGCTCGCCCATGAACAGCGACACCCCGACCACGCCCTCGTGGCCGACCACCGCGATTTCGGTGGTGGCGCCGTCTTCCATCACGTACACCAGCGACACGATCGCGGTGGTCGGGAAATAGACATAGTCGAGCTTGCTGCCGTATTCAAACAGCTCTTTGCTGAACGGCATTGCCACCAGTTCCAAGTGCTCAAACAGGGTTTCCAGGTCTTGGCGTGGGAGCGCGGCGAGCAGTTCATTCTGCTGGGTGCCGCTGTAACTGACAACCGGACGGGACGCAACTTTCAATTCCTCGCTCGACGAAGGAATCTGGTTTACCGTTTTCGCTTTTTGCGTGGCACCACCAAGTTGAGTGTTGTTCATTTTCTGTCCTTTTATCTCTGACTTACAGCTGGGGCGATGGGCAGATGCAGGGGCTGCTTTCTTGCCTCATCGCGATGGAAGTACATTAAAGCTATAGTCCGGTGCCGAACATAAGATTAGCCGTCGCAACGGTGTAGGCTGTTTGCATGATGTTTTGTCAGCCCAGTCCTACTAGACAAAATGCCGGCCGTTATCGTTTTTCTTGGGGGCGCGCAATGAAATGCCCGATAATGGGGCCATCCAAAATCACTTTCCCCTGCGCATGCACGTTTTACTGGTCGAAGATGACACCGTTCTCGCCGACGGCCTGGTCCGGGTCCTGCAGGCCCAGGGCATGCAGGTCGAGCTGGCGGCCGACGGCCTGCGCGCCGACCAGCTGCTGCAGGCAAGCAGCCCGGCGGTGGCGGTGCTCGATATCGGCCTGCCCGGCATCGACGGCTTCGAGGTCGTGCGGCGCCTGCGCGCGCGCGGCAGCCTGCTTCCGGTCTTATTGCTCACCGCCCGCGATGCGGTCGAGGACCGGGTGCACGGGCTGGAGCTGGGCGCGGACGATTACCTGGTCAAGCCGTTTGCCAGCGCAGAGCTGGTGGCACGCATCCGTGCCCTCGCGCGCAGGAACGCGGCCCACCCGGCCGCGCAGACGTTCGGCCAGCTGACGCTGGACGTCGCGGCGCGCCGCGCCTGCGTGGGCGCGCGCGAACTCGAACTGTCGGTGCGCGAATGGGCGGTGCTCGAATACCTGCTGCGGCACGCGGGCCGGGTGGTATCCAAGCAGCAGATCATCGATGCGATCGCCCCGTGGGGTGAAGACCTGACCCTGAACGCGGTCGAGGTCTACGTCTCGCGGCTGCGCAACAAGCTGGAAGGTGCGGGCGTGAACATCCGAACCGTGCGCGGCTTCGGTTACATGCTCGAGATGGCGGCATGAGCAGCATCCGGGTCCGGCTGCTCAAATGGCTGGTCGGGCCGATCGTCGTCGTCAACCTGGCCGGCGCCGCGCTGACCTACCTGCTGGCGTGGGCGCCGGCGCAGGTCGCGTTCGACCAGGCGCTGCTCGACGCCGCAGCCATGCTGGCGGCGCAGGTGCAGGGCGGCGATCCCGACGCGCCGCTGCAGATGCCGCGCGCCGACCTGGTCGATGCCACTTGGTTCTCGGTCCGCGACAGTGAAGGACACCTGCTGGCGGGCGATGCCGTGGTGCCGCTGGTAGCCAGGGACGGGGCGGCGCACGACGCCACCATCGGCGGCGAGCCGGTGCGCGCGGTGGCGTTGACGACCGAGACGGCGAACGGACAGACGGTCCAGATCGGCGTCGCGCGCACCATGCGCAAACTGCACCGGATCCGCTCGGCCACGCTGCGTTCGCTCGCGCTGATCGAGCTGGCACTCTCGCTTGGCCTGATCGGCCTGCTCTGGCTGTCGGTGACCAACGGCCTGCTGCCGCTGTCGCGCACCCGCGCCAACTTGGCCGCACGCGACGGCGAGGACCTGACCCCGGTGCAGCTGGACGACGTTCCACACGAGCTGGTCCCCGTGGTCGGCGCCTTCAACGAGCTGCTGGACAAGGTGCAGGCAGGCGCGCAGGCGCGCCACGACTTTTTGGCCGACATGGCGCACCAGCTGCGCACGCCGCTGGCGGGAATGCTGGTGCAACTCGAATGGCTGGCGGCGCGCCACGCAGGCGACCCCGAGACCGCCGGCTCGCTGAACCTGATGCGCGTGGCGAACGAGCGCATGATCCGCCAGACCAACCAGCTGCTTGCGCTGGCGCGCGCCACGCCGGGCGGGGTCGCGCAGGCGAGGCTGGAGACCGTGGATCTGGCGCAACTGGTGCAGGAGTCCGTGCAGTACTTCGTCGGCGAGGCCGACAAGAAGGGACAGGATCTCGGCTTCGACCTGGAGCGCGCGCTGGTGGCGGGCAACCCTTTCCTGCTGCGCGACCTCATCGACAACCTGATCGACAACGCGCTGCGCTACACGCCGGCGGGCGGTACGGTGACAGTACGCTGCGGCTCGGGCGGAGAGGGCGCCTGGTTGATCGTCGAGGATTCAGGCCCAGGCATCCCGCTAGAAAAGCGGGCGCTGGTATTCAACCGTTTCGTGCGGCTGGACGACAAGGTGCCGGGCAGCGGGCTGGGACTGGCCGTGGTGCGTGACATCGCGCTGGCGCATCGGGCGCGGATCGAGCTGTCGGACATGCCCCAGGGGAGGGGATTGAGATTCGCCGTGCGGTTCCCGCTTCCAATTGTAAATAAATAACAGAGCGCCTGACAAAGACCCTGACTTGCAATCAGAGCAACATCACCCCGTAAACTGGGGGCATTTTCCCTTCAACGAACGATAAGCCGACCCTCTCTGCGCACCTGCCGGCTTGTGCATATGGAAAAATGAACAGCTTGTTGGTGCTCAAATCCTGGGCTATCCTCCGGTCAAATTCCAAAAGACCAAGGATGACATGAAGCCAAGGAATTTCTTCGTATTAGCTGCATTTGGCATCGCCTCGTCCGCATTTGCTGCGGACCCGGCCAGCCAGACACTCCTGAAGCAGGCGCTTGCAGCCCAGGGCGGCGAACCGTTGCTTCGCTCGGTGAAATCAATTTCGTTCGAGTCTTCAGGCTACCGCAATATGCTCGAGCAGTCCGAACGGCCCGAAGGCCCGTACCTGATCGAGTTTCATGATCTGGCCGAACTGCGCGACCACGCGAACCGGGGGCTGTTCCGCCACCTGCAGGTGCGCACGCCGCTTGAAAGCTACACCTCGACGATGACCGTGGCGAATCAGGTTGCCATGCAGACCTTTGGTACCAGGCAAATGCCGGGCACCAGCCAGGACGTTAAGATCGCGGCCGAAGCGCTTGCCCTCAGTCCGGAACGGGTACTGCTCACCGCACTGGACGCCGCCGACACCCATCGCGAAGCCGACACCGTGCTGCACGGCGTGCCGCACCAGGTCGTCGGGTTCACGCTGGACGGGGGGCGCGCGCACATCTACCTCAATCAATATACGCACCTGCCTTCCGCGATCGATTACGCCGGCCCGCTCGCACGCGGCGGCAATGCCGCCTACCTGGGCGATGTGGTGCAGCGCACGGCGTGGAGCTTTTGGCGGCTGGACAAGAGCGGCCTGCGTTATCCGATGCAGTGGGACGTCCAGATTAACGGCATGCCGGACCGCACCATGATGTTGCGAGCGTTCAAGGTATCAACCGACTACGACCGGCCCCTGGTTGAGGTGCCGCAGGCGATTGCCGCGCAGTTCAAGCCGGACGCGCCGCCACGTGACCCGGCCGAGATGCCGCTCGGCGCCAAGCACCCCGAGATCGCTCCTGGCATCGTGCTGATTGAGGGTGCGTGGAACACGGCCCTGGTGGATCAGGGCGACGGCCTGGTCGTGATCGAGGCGCCGATTTCTTCAAGCTATTCGCGCAAAGTGCTGGCCGAGGCCGAGCGCCGCTATCCCGGCAAGCCGATCAAGGCGATGGTGACGACGTCCGACTCCTGGCCGCACCTGGCCGGCATCCGCGAATATGTGGCGCGCGGCATTCCTGTCTATGCGCTCGACCTGTCCGAGCCGATCGTGCGCCGTACCTTGAGTGCGCCGTACTCGTGGCGTGGCGATACGCTGCATAATGCGCCCCGCAAGGCCGACCTGCGTCTGGTCGGCGGCAAGACGGTGATCGGCACCGGTCCGAACCGCATTGAGCTTTACCCGCTGCGCGGCGCCACCACGGAGCGCCAGATGATGGCCTACTTGCCCGCGCACAAACTGCTCTACGGCAGCGACCCGTTCCAGAAGGACCGGGCGACCGGCACCTATAACCAGCCGCAGCAGGTGAGCGAGCTGGTTCAGGCGGTCGAGCGCGAGCATCTCCAGGTGGACCGCTTTTTCATGATGCACATGCCGGTGGCGCCGTACAAGGAGCTACTGGAGGTGAAGGGCAGTGAGGACTGAGGACGGTGTGTTTTACCGGCTGCAGCAGCTAGCGACTCACCCGGACCGCTTCAAAGAAAAAGCCCTCCCAAAATATAACCACCCGATTGGGTTTCTTGACGAAGACTTGAGTGCAGTTAATATCAACAACGGTGACGGGGTTTGGCAACTTTAGCTTTGAAGCGCCGATTCCCGCTTCCCGTTGTAGATAAAGACTTGGCTCAACACGCTTCGTTTCGAAACCTGGTACCCCGCAATCCTGGCCGTCGTCAAATCGCGACCAATTTTTGCTTATCGTGAGGACGTGGCCGAGAAGTTGTTGAGCCTCTTGTTCGTCCAATGACGACGGGACGGTAAAATCCAGAGCGGAGACGAATTTCCATTTCCCGATAACCTCATGCCCGGGCTGCGCAGCTTGAGATGGCAATGGCGACCATGCCGCTAACGTGATGGCTGCCACCGATGGAAACGAACGCAGCCGCTGGCGCAAGGCGGGGCAATGCGAATATCCCATGTTAACGATCCTATTTGCTTTCTTGCCTAGAAATTTCCGCTGCATTACGGAACGGCGCGCTTTCCTCTGCGCGACGAGTTATAAGTCCGGGCGCCATCTTTAATTTCCCATCGACATCCGATTTAATCACACCTGACATTATCTTAGCGGCAGTCGCAAAGTCGTTTCTGTTCAAGGCGGAATATACCTCTTGGTTAGTGACGTTCTTGGTGTTATATGTAAAACTCACCAGGCCGTCGAATTGGGCTTGATTGAGTGGGACCTGTACTTTGAGTTTAACTCGCCGCTCGGCCTCGGCTATCCGTTTATTATATTCAATGTCGATTGAGGCTGCGTCTACTTTCCGCTTAAGCTCTTCGGGGGTGCACACGCCTCGATGGTGGTAAAAGCCGATTCCCCAGGTGCAATTCCCCTTGTTTCTGCCCAGGTCGTTGTAATATTTGAGTACAGCTTTCTCCGTATTCCGCATTTTCGCTCGCGCCTCCGGACTCATGGTCATCCCCGCATTTGCGGAGCTTGAGGAATTGGGTTTGGAATTCGTAGTCGTCATTTTTAGCCCCATCAGACCTAGACCGCCAACTTATCACTTGCGCATAAACAGTCATTGTTTTCCATCAAGCAGGCTCAGCAGCAATGCTTGCGCAGTGCTGTGGCATCAACCTCGGGTGGGCATACTATCGCACGAGCCGAAATGGAGGACGTTGCATTTACCAAGCTAGCCGATTTGTCCTCGCCCATTCTGGCGCAGCACTGCGCGATGGGAAAGACCATTCCAAAGGCTAAATTCGAGTTTATGCGCGCCGATGGAAGCGGCAAGCCGATCAAGTATTCTGAAATGGATTTAACAAACGTGCTTATCGGCGCAATGCATCCGAGCATTGAAGTCGGCGGGTTCCTGACTGAGCAAGTAACGTTAAAATTTTCGAAGGTGACATGGACGTATACGCAGCAAATGACCGGCGGTGGCGCGGGTGGTAGCACGGTCGGTGGCTGGGACCTAGCGGCCAATAAAGCGGCTGCCTAGACAGGAGATGAAAGGCGGCGAGGACCGAGGCCGGCGTCGGTCCCCGCATGCCGGGCTTATGCTGTCGCGTGCTTGTCAGCCGGCGTTGTTCCTGTGGGCAGACGCGCATGAAACTACGCCGGCGATAAGCAGTACCATCGCCGCGCTTTCGAGCGCGGTGGGCCAGCGCTGTTCCCACAGGAATCCGTAAAGGGAGGCGAACAGCGTCTCAAACACAATCATTTGCCCCACGAGGGTTAGCGGAAGCGTGCGGCTGGCGTGATTCCAGAGTGCGTTACCAAGTACCGAGCAAAAGATTGCGACCGCGGTGACAACGCCGGCGAAATAAAACCATTCTGACGTTCCGTGGCTGGCGGTGGCCGCGATGGACGCCGGCACTGCCAGCATAAGCGCTTCCACACCTGTGACCACCCCGGTCAAGAGGCTCCATTCGTGAGCCGAAACGGATTGCAGCCGTGCCAGCCATCTGCTGTTACTGACTGCGTAGATGGTCCAGGATACGAGCGATCCTATCGCGCACAGCAGCCCAGCGAGCGATCCATGCCCAGGGCCGGACAACGACTGCCAACCGATGCAAATCAGCCCTGCCGCGCTCAGGGCTAGCGACGGCACCAGCCGTCGCAACGCCAGCGCATGCTTATCGCGGCTTCCAACCAGCGTGACGGTCACGGGCAACAAGCCGATTACAAGCGAAGGCATCGCTACGCCGCCGAGCTGCACTGCGTTCGCAAGAAACACGTAATAGATGATGTTGCCTGTGAAGCTGAGCCAGATGAGGGCGCGCCACTCCTTCCATGTCAGCCTTCCCGCCAAACGCCGCCAAATTGGCGCCACCAGCACGGCCGCGACAATTCCGTACGCCAGGTAGCGTCCGGCGGAAAGCTGAATCGGCTGGAAGCCGGGGGTCAGTTTCGGTGCAAGAAATACCAGGCCCCAAAAGGCGCCGGCGACGATACTTGAGCCAATGCCGAGCCAAGTTTTGTTAACAACCATGATTGAATCTCCCGAAACCGGGGATTCTGGACGGTTTGTCCCAAGCTTTCTTGGCGCGCGCTACTGTCTTTTTGGCCTGTTCTCTCGGCTTTGGCGGCGATATGCGGCGGGCGTCGTATCCATGGCATTGCGCATTGCCCGTGTCAGGGTGCTCTGGTCAGAGAAACCTGCGCCAAGTGCGATATCGGCGATAGAACGGTCGGTATGAGCCAGCCATTCGCATGCGCGGTTGATTCGCTGCGCAAGCAGCCAGGCATGGGGGCTGGTGTCCAGTTCCGAGCGAAACAGGGCGTGAAGCCGGCTAATGCTCAGGCCAGCACTTCGGGCCATCGATTCGGTAGTCCAGGGCAAACCCGGTTCGCCCTCAATTCTGGCCAAAAGCGCGGCCAGGCGCGAAGTCGGCTGCGCAACGCTCGACGTGAGCGTGTCGAGCAGCAGTGGTACCCAGCCGTTGACTACCGCTGGCCGGATATCCTGCTGATCCGTGATGATCCCCATGTATTCGACCAGCTTGCGCGCGGCTGGGCTAATTCCCGTGAACGGCTTGTCCAGCAGCCGCTCCCACGATCCTTGGGTGATGGTCGCGACATCGATATCGAGGATGATCGAGCGATTTGCGGTGCTACTGCATTGGGAGTGCCAGGCGCCGGGCCTGACCAGGGCGCCATGGAGCGGGTCAAGCTGTTTTTGCTTTCCTTCGATCTCGAGTAAAAGCTCGCCACTGACAGGCAGTACGAGCTGGGCAAATTCGTGGCGATCCGATTGCCTGTTTGCGCAGTAGCTGCGGACATGAAGGTCGACGAATGGTACTGCGCTCATAACACACCGATGCTGGTCAAGCCGAATCCCCGAGTCTAGCATGGCAGCTGGAACGCCTGTGTAGCAGGCGCCCCTTGAAAAACGTATTTCGGGGCGGCTCCCGACCGCCCCGTGCCATCAATCGCTCGAGGTGTAGGTGTAGGCGCGGTTGCGCTTGGAGCTGATCGTGGGCCGGATCTTCTGCGGTGCGATCGCGACGCTGGCGCCGGCCGCACCGTCGCTGGCTTTCTGGGCCGCGCCGATCACCACCGTGGTCGCCTTGCCGTCGACCGGCACGCCAGTGGCCAGCACCGGCGAGGGCGGCAGGCCGCCGCCCACGAATGGCGAGGAGCGCTGGCCTCCGCAGGCGCCAGGGGTGCCGATCGCGCCGGATGCGTTGAACAGGTTGACCCAGTAGCCGCGCGCTTCGCCCAGCGTGGTGGCGCAGGTGCCGGCCGCCGGCGGTATCGGCCGGTTGGTGCTGAAGGTGACCATGCCGCCGGCGATCAAGGCGGAGGTGACCACCTGTTCGCCCTGGCCGTTCGCGTTCAGGTTCATGAACCAGCCGTCCGGGCCCTCGCCGGGCAGGATCGGCGCCGCGGCGCAATCGGTGCTGGCGCTGTAATCGACCAGCGCGTCCAGGTCCTTGACGCCGCTGCCCAGCGGCGCGGCCAGCTTGTCCTTGTACACATAGAAGCGGTTGCGCACGTTGGCATACGGGTAGTGCTCGTACAAAGGGTGCTCGCGGTCGCCACTGCCGATCGCCACGTAGACGTAGCCTTTGCTGGCCAAGAGCGCGGGCGCGAACAGGAACTTGCGGCCGCCGGTGCTGGTGCGCGCGACCATGCGGCTGGTCCAGGCGGACGGCGCCAGCGGCAGGTGGGTGTTGGTGCTGTCGATGAAGTCGACCCGGTACAGGTTGCCGCCGGTATCGGCCGCGTAGGCGTAATCCGGGGAGCCGTCGTTGTCGACGTCGACCATCGCCACGTCGGCCGCGACCGCGCGCTCGGTGACAAACGAGCGGATCAGCGCGCCGGTGGCGGCATCCAGCACGTAGATCATGCCGCCCTTTTTGCCGGCGCAGCTCGGGGTGCGGGTGTCGGCGTCCTCGCAGCGGTCGTAGCCGCCGCCGACCACCACCACCGGGCTGGTGCCCGAGTAGCCCTTGATCAAGGCCACGCTCGGGGTCGACCAGGTCTGGCCGATCATCTCCATGCCCGGGGTGCATCCGGTGTCGTCAAGGAGGTTCGGGCAGCCGGCTTTCCATTTGAAGGCCGGATTGTCGGGGTTGGTGACGTCGAGCGAATAGATCATGCGGCCGCCCCGGCGCATGGACGGGTAGATCCAGACCTGCGAGTTGTCGGCGTTCTGGTAGACCCCGGTCGAGCCGTCGAAGAAGTAGTCCTTCGGCGTCGGCGACGTAGGCAGGCCGGCCGGCATGTGAGGGTAGGCGACCAGCGGGCTGTTGGTCTTCAGGCGCGACAGGCGCGGGAAGAATTCGGGCGCGACGAAGGCCCAGCGCTCGACCCCGGTGGCGGCGTTCAGCGCGCGCAGGGTGCCGTCGTTGGCGCCGTAGAACACGGTCACCCCGGTTCTGCCGCCATAGTTCAGCGGCAGCGGGCGGGAGTGGATCACGTCGCCGTGGATCGACGGCCGGGTGGTGGTCAGCTGGCCGGTGCCTTTCTCGTTGTTGACGTCCTCGCCGCGGATGAAGCGCACCAGGCTGTCGTCCAGGCCGGAATTACCGATGTTCAAAGGGGTCAGCGTCCTGCCCGACAGGGTGAGCACGTTGCGGTTGACCGCCTGGCTGGTGGTGGTGCCGGACGGCGCGTTGCCATAGCGCAGGATCTGGGCCGCCGCGCCCTTCTCGACGAACGGACCGTCCGGCGCGTCGGAGTACTTGTTGAAGCCGCCGAGGGTGCAGGTGCCCGCGGGGTCGGGCGTCACGCCCAGGTTGTTCCAGTAACTGCCGCTGTCGCTGGTCCAGTAGCTGGTCGCGCATGGCGTCACGAAGCCGGTCAGCGGGTTGACCGCGGGCTGGCCGGCGACGTCGCCGAGGTCGACGTTCGAGCCCGAGTTGATCAGCTGGTAGCGCTTGAGGTTGCCGAACCAGCGCGGCTGGGCCTGCGCGTCCGGGCGGAACATGCCGATGAACACCTGGTTCTCGTTCTGGGAACGGTTGGTGGCATTGACCGGCAGCGACGTCGAGGCGAACGAGACGTTGACCGCCTGGATCTCGATCAGGATCTGCCGCAGCGCGTCGATGATCGCCTGCTCGCTGCGCGCCGCGAAGTACTTGCCGCCGCCCGCCTTGGCCATGCTCATCAGGAGGGCGGTCTGGGTCGCGTCCGGCTGGGCGTTGTAGACGTCGATGGTGTAGGTGGTGACCGATGGGCGGATGGAGCTGCCGGACAGCGGCACCCCCTGGTCGTGCAGCAGGCGCGCCCACTCGTCGGCGTTGCGCGGGCCAGTGTCGGTACTGCTGGTGCCAGTGGGCGTGGTCGTGATCACGGTGTTGGTGCCCATCACGTTAAATCGCGTGGTGTTCCTGCCGCACGAGGCGTTCGAGGCCGCCGCGCCGATGCTGCAGCCGTCGGTGTAGGACGAGCAGGCACTACTGAAGTTGGGCAGTTCGGCCGCTGCCAGGCCGGCGTTCTTGTAGCAGGCGGCGGTGGTGCCGACCTGGGTTTGGGTGCTGGTGCTGGTGCTCGTAAAGTTCGGCAGGCCGAGCTGGGTCACCGGGATCAGCCTGCCGCTCGCGTCACGGTTGTTGGTGATGGTGTTGAGCGCGTTCGTGTTGGCCGCACTGTCGGAGGCCGGACCGCTCTGGTTCGGGTTGCCGATGAAGATCACGAAGGTCTTGCCGCAGGTGTTGTCGGCAGTCAGCGGCGAAGCGAAGCGCGAGAAGGGGGCGGTGTACCCGGCCGCGTCGGCCTTGCTGGCCACCACGGCGGACGGCGAATACGAGTTGGCGCCGGCGAAGTAGTTGTACACGTCGTACATCAGGTCGCCGTACGCCGTGTTCGAATTGCGCTTTTCGTCGGGGCTGTTGATGTTGTTGTAGATAATCGTCAGCTGGTTCGACAAGTTCATCTTGTTGGTCGCATCCATCGGCCGGATTGCGTAGCGGATGAAGCCGCCAGTGTCGTTGGCGTTGCCGCCGGTGACGAATTCCATCAGGCCGAGGCTGATCGAGCCGTCCATCTCGGCCATCACAGTCCTGATCGCGTTGGTCTCGGACTGGCCTTGGGACGGGCCGGACCATTTCTGGCTCTGGCGTGCCCAGTTCGAGGTGTTGTCCAGTACGATCAGGATGCGCGGGTTGGCCGCCATGCCGCCGGAGGCGCCGGTGAAGATGTCGATGTCGTCGGCGCCGGCGTTAAGCGGAATGGCGGCGGCCAAGGGCAAGGCCAAGGCAAGCGCCCGGCTAAAAGTCGTGCGGATCATGGCGTCCTCTCTGTTCATGAACTGGGGCAGTTGTTGGCGACGTCGTCGCGCGCCACGCGCACGGCCACGCCCTGGGTCACCTTGACCTGGGCCCCGCTGTCGGTATCGGTGCCCACGGCCGTTACCTCCCACACGGTGTCGGCGCAGGCCGAGCTGCCGTCGACCGCGCCGGCCACGCCGAAGCTCTGGCCGCTGCCCATGCTGCACTCGGCATCTTCACGCTTGGCCAGGTCGAGCGCGGAGTTCATGATGACCGGCGCCATTACGCACTTGGGCCTGGGCGTGATCGCGACCTTGACGTCGGTCTTGCCGTCGCCGTTGGTGTCGATGCAGCGCTGGTTCGGCCCTTCACAAGGGTTGGCCAGGATGTCGTCCGGCGTGACGAAAAACCGCGTATTGCTGATGGTTTCCTCGATCACTTCGCGCGCTGCCGCCGTCGCCTCGTCGCGCCGCTGCATGTTGGTCACGACTTGCAGGTTCGATTTTCCGAGATTAAAGCTGGTCAGGGCGACCAGGGTCAGCAGCACGAGCAGGATCAGCGCGGTGACCAGGGTGATGCCGCGCTGGCGGTGCAGGGTAATCATGGCAGCCTCCGGCCGGCTGGGTTGGGCAGCGAGACCTGCGACTGGAACACGTGCCGCTTGTATTGGTCGTTGGCTGCGGGAATGGTGATCTCATTGCCGGCCGCGTCCTGGCCCAGCTTGTATGACTTGGTGTCGGTCCAGCCCTGGGTCTGCTGCGTGTTGCGGGCGAGCAGGTTCACCTTGACGGCGACCACGGTGCGCCAGTTGGCCACGGCGCAGGCGGGCGTGTTGCAGCCGTTGACGCCGGCCGGGTCGGCGCTGAACACGTCGGCCACGCCGTCGCCGCGGTTGACGGGGGTGACGTCGAGCCCGTATTCGAGCTGCAGGTTCTCGATCCCTTCGGCCAGCGGCACCACGGTGTAGGTCGCCGCGCCACCGTCGCTGCCCAGTTCGGCCCGCTTCAGGGTCGGGATGCCGTCGCCCGGCTTGTTGTTGTTGGCGATGAAGTAGATATGAGTACGGTAGCGCCGGATCGCCGCCAGGGTGCCGCTGCCGGCGACCGCGGTGCAATCGCGCTGGTGGCGGTTAAGACCGATGTTGGCGAGCGTGAGCGCATAGAAGTTGGCGCGGACGGGCGAATCGAGTTCGCTGTCGTTGTTGCACAGCGAAGCCTGGAAGAACGGGCCGCCGGCGCTGATCGGGTCGCAGCCGGGGGCGCCGGCGACGCAGGTGTTGGTGCGGCGCACCACCAGCACGTCGGTGTCGCGGCGCACGTCGGGCAGGCAGTCAAGGCCGGCAGCAATGTTGTCCAGGCCCTGCACCGGCAGCGTCAGCCCGGCCTTGAGCTCGTCCAGGTCCCGGGTGCAGGGCGAGGGCAGCGCGGCCGGGTTGTCCAGCACGGTCGGATCGAACTCGGCGAAATAGCCGGCATTGCGCAGGTCGACCGCCAGCAGGTCGATCGCGTAGCGGCCGTTTTCGACCTGGCGGTTGGCCTGTTCGATCTCGCCCTGGATCCGGGTGTTCTTCACGAACAGGGTCGACATGCCGGCCAGGATTACGAGGCCGATCGCCACCGCGACCAGCAATTCGGGGATCGAAAAGCCGCGCGCGGCGCGCAGGCGGGTTGGAAAGGATGTTCGCATGGTGCTCGCCTGTCAGAAGCAGTTGGGCAAGCCGACGGCGACGCGCGCCGACATCGCCCGCCGGTTGGTCTCGGGGCCGTATTCGCCGCGGCCGCAGTCCTGGGCCGGGGCCTTGGTTGGGTGCAGGCCCTGCCACGCGACCGTCACCAGGTACACCGCCGGGGTGCACACGCCGACCGCTGTGTTCCGGGCGCGCACCCGGGTGATGCAGCCGCGTGCGCCGCTCACCGCGCCGACCTGACTGTTGCTCCTGGTCTTCTCGGCGGCGCCCTGCAGCGCATGGCTCCATTCGCACTTGTCGCGCTCTGCCCTGCTGGTCAGTGCGTCGCAGTCGGCGGCCGGGGTGTCGTTGGTGCCGAGCGCGTGGGTGGTCAGGTAGGCGTCGGCGTTGTCGCCGTTGGCGGTCAGGCGCGACTGCATGTCCTGCAGCAGCACCGCGGCCTGGGCGCGCTGGTAGGACTCGACCGAACCGACCTGGGCCTTGACCTGGAAAACGGCCAGGCCGAGCAGGCCGAAGGCGAGCACGACCATGGTGACCAGCACTTCGATCAGGCTGGTGCCATGCGCGCGGCGGGGAGGCGTCAATGTGCGGTGGGCCATGTCAGCAACTCGTGGAGGACTGGTTGGGACGGCCGCCGAGGTCGACGCGGATGCAGCGGTGAGCGCTGGCGCCGGTAACAAAGATGTCGAACGAGGGCAGGCTGGTGCCCTTGATGCGGCCGTTGGGAAGGAAGGTGACGCGGTCCGGCCCGGACACGGTGGCCTTCGGCACCGCCGGATGGGCGTCCAGTACCTGGGTGCCGCCGGATGGATCGGGAATG
Organism: Massilia horti; assembly: GCF_004614195.1. Lineage (GTDB taxonomy): Bacteria > Pseudomonadota > Gammaproteobacteria > Burkholderiales > Burkholderiaceae_D > Telluria > Telluria horti. Next base: position 65,177 of record NZ_SPUM01000045.1, read on the forward strand.
CGCCAGCCGTCCTGCCAGCGGCCCAATGACGCCGGCGCCAGGGTGACCTCGGCATTGCGTTTGATGGCTTCGCTGCGGGCGCGCGACAGGGATGCGTGCAGGTCGCTGGCAACGCTGCGTACGCGCATGTTCGCGCTAAAGCCCGTGAACGACGGCATCGCCAGCCCAGCCAGTATCGCCAGGATGGCCAGCACCGCTATCAGTTCGAGCAGCGTGACGCCGCGGGGAGGGCGGGGCGTTACCATTTGCCGTCCGGCAGGCGGGTACCGGCGCTGTCGATCGACAGCGCGCCGTCACCGGCCTGGCTGCCGCCGCTGATCGGGATCGCGGTGATGGTGAAGGTGGGTGGCGCTTCGCCGACCGTGATCTCGATCGTGTATTTGGAGGAGACCGCCGCCGGGGTGGTCATGTTCAGGCCGGCCACGCTGTCCGCGTAGCTGCGCGCGTCGGCCAGGTACTGGGCCTCGGCCTGGGCCAGATCGACCAGGTGCGCCTGCGCCGCTGAGCGGTTGCTGCGAACCAGGTGCTTGGTATAAGACGGGTAGGCAATGGTCGCCAGCAGGCCGATGATGGCCACGCACACCATCAGCTCGACCAGCGTGAAGCCGCGGGCGGAAAAACGGCGCGCAAAGCGGAAGCGGTTCATGTTGGGCCCTCCGGCAGGGTAGTAAATGTTGCCCAGTATAAACACTGAAGCTGTCATTTGCCTGAAGGGATGCTGACAAAATGCTGACAACCGGCCGGGACTGTGGCGGATTTGCGCGCGCGCAGGGCGGAGCCGCATGACGCTACTCGTCCTACGAGTTCAGTACCATGTTCAGCTATTTTCTACACGCTTCGGATGGACGATTACTAGCTAATATTGCCTGGCCAGCACAGCCCTTGCCTGCTGCTGAAATTAAGTGCACACTCATTGCCAGTAGTTCAAAAAAAAGAGTCGAGCATCAGGGATGTAATCTCAAGGGGATAAAACATGAAACTGGCACGACGCTTCATCTTTTTTGTTCTGTTTAGTCTTATTAGCCTGGCTGTTTTTCAAAGAGCATCTGCGCAAACCGATCCGCGCCTAGTACTCGCCGAAATGATTCGGCAAAGCCAGACAGGGACGATGAATCCCTACTGGTACGGCCCCCAGCTTTGGCAAACGATAGCGTCACAAACCGGAAATACCGGGATTTATCCTCAACTCGTGCAACTGGGTCCTGTCCAGAACATATTCGTAACCCAGCAATTACAGCTACCGCAGGGCCAGCTGTTTGCGATGACGGTGCAGCACCTTAAAGGTCAATCGAAGTGGATATTTGGCATCAGCAATTTCTCGAACCGGATTGAATACGCGAATTTCAATGTGAGCCAGACGGCGGCGCCGCCGCCATTACCCGCCCCATTCCCGAGCCCAACCCCGATTCCGGCTCCTGGGCCCGGGACGTCGCCAGGTAGTTCAACGCCACCGTCTTCTACCGAGCCCAAGGATTCGGAAGCTTGCAAAAAATTTCCTAACCTCTGCTAGGGGGCGTCATGCCGACTCGCCGTGAGATCGTACAAGGAGGCTTGCTGACCCTGGTCTTTGGCACTGGTTTTGCGCTTTCCTGCGCCTGCCACGCACAGGCTCACCGGGCAAGACACAAATATGGCTGTGTCTTATCGCCCGATGACGCTACTCTGTTCATGGACGAGCGAACTGACGCCCGTCTCTACATCAGCGGAAACGAGCCAATGATTCCCCGCTCCGGCGATCGTGATTTCGACCTTGCCCTTGCGCACACGCTTGCTGCTGTCTCCGAAAAACTGGAAGCGCTGCCCAGCTTTGCCTATTACGACGACTATGACGGCGCCAACGCCTATGCCACACCGAAAGTAAGAATGAACAATGCGGATGGTACGGTGCTGTTCGGGCAAAGGTTGCTATCGAGGCTCATGAGCGGGACCGAGAGTCCGGAAGTCGCGGTCGCCGCCGTATGTGCCCATGAATTCGGCCACATCCTCCAGTTCAAACGCGGCCTCGACCGCGTAGTTGGAGTGGGCCAGCCGACGGTAAAGCGCGTTGAGCTCCAAGCCGACTTCTTCGCCGGCTATTTTGCGGGCGCCCGAAAACTGGAGCGCCCGAACTTCCCCGCCGCCGTATTCGCCATGACTCAACACAGCTTTGGCGACAACATGGTGAATCACCCGGGCCACCATGGCACCTCTGAGGAAAGAGGCGCCGCGATTGCGAAGGGTTTCGAAGCCGCTTACCGGGAAAAGTGCACGCTTGCCCAAGCCATACAGATCAGTACAAACTACGTCGCGGGACTATAGGGCGCCTACGTAATAGGCTTGTTTACCAGCGTTGATTTTGTCTACACCCCTCTAAAGAGAGCCTAACAAAATTCTCGCTTGCCGTAAGTGCAACATTCCTCTTGCACTGCGTCTTGACTAACGTCCGCGAGCATCTAAGTTTCATGCGGCCGCCGTTCAACACAAGGGAACGCATACCCGGTAAAATCGTCGGTTTTGCACAGTGTCCGCCAGCAATGGCCGAGAATATGCCTACCGATACCGCAGCACCCCCACTTGAGACCCCTGAATCCGGCGCCACCAAGACGCCGGCGGCGATTGCGAACGAAGTCGCGCGCCGCCGCACCTTCGGCATCATTTCCCACCCGGACGCGGGCAAGACGACACTGACCGAAAAGCTGTTGCTGTTCTCGGGCGCGATCCAGCTTGCCGGCACCGTCAAGGGCAGGAAGAGCGGCCGCCACGCGACCTCCGACTGGATGGATATCGAAAAGCAGCGCGGCATCTCGGTGGCCAGCTCGGTGATGCAGTTCGAGTTCCGCGACCACGTGGTCAACCTGCTCGACACCCCGGGCCACCAGGATTTTTCCGAAGATACCTACCGCGTGCTGACCGCGGTCGACTCGGCGCTGATGGTGATCGACGCCGCCAAGGGCGTGGAAGAGCAGACCATCAAGCTGCTCGACGTGTGCCGCATGCGCGACACGCCGATCGTCACCTTCATGAACAAGCTGGACCGCGAAACGCGCGACCCGCTCGAGCTGCTCGATGAAGTCGAGTCGGTGCTGAGAATCGAGTGCGCGCCGGTCACCTGGCCGATCGGCATGGGCAAGAACTTCCGCGGCGTGTACCACCTGCTCAACGACGAAGTCATGCTGTTCAAGGCGGGCGAAGAGCGCGCCGACGGCCTGTTCGAGGTCATCAAGGGGATCGACAACCCCAAGCTGCACGAGATGTTCCCGCTCGAGATGGAACAGCTGAAGATGGAAGTCGAGCTGGTGCACGGCGCCTCGCATACCTTCGACCTGGAGCGTTTCCTGGCCGGCGTGCAGACCCCGGTGTTCTTCGGCTCGGCGATTAACAACTTCGGCGTGCGCGAAATCCTGTCGGCGCTGGTCGACTGGGCGCCGGCCCCGCGCGAGCGCGATGCCACCGTGCGCAAGGTCGAGCCGACCGAGCCGCGTTTCTCCGGCTTCGTGTTCAAGATTCAGGCCAACATGGACCCGGCGCACCGCGACCGCATCGCCTTCCTGCGCGTGTGCTCCGGGCGCTTTGAAAAGGGCATGCGGGTCAAGCACCTGCGCCTGGGGCGCGAGGTCAAGCTGTCGTCGGTCGTGACCTTCATGGCCTCGAGCCGCGAGCAAGTGGAAGAAGCCTACGCCGGCGACATCATCGGCCTGCCCAACCACGGCAACATGCAGATTGGCGACAGCTTCTCCGAAGGCGAGATGCTCTCGTTCACCGGCATTCCGTATTTCGCGCCGGAGCTGTTCCGCCTGGTCCGCATCCGCAACCCGCTCAAGACCAAGCAGTTGCACAAGGGCCTGCAGCAGCTGGGCGAGGAGGGCGCGGTACAGGTGTTCAAGCCGGTGCTGGGCAGCGACCTGATTCTGGGCGCGGTTGGCGTGCTGCAGTTCGAGGTGGTGGCGAGCCGCCTGCTCAACGAGTACGGCGTGGATGCCGTGTTCGAGGGCACCAGCATCAGCAGTGCGCGCTGGGTGTCGAGCGACGACAAGAAGGCGCTGTCGGATTTCGAGTCGGCGCTGGGGCACAACGTCGCGTACGACGCGGCCGGCAACCTGGCGTACCTGGCCACCTCAAGCGTGAACCTGCGCCTGACGCAGGAGCGCTGGCCCAAGCTGCAGTTCCACGCCACGCGCGAGCACGCCGCAAAGCTGGGATAAGCCCGTAGCGGTGGTGAATCGTAGGGTGCGCACCTGTGCGCACGCGGT
>NZ_SPUM01000026.1 GCF_004614195.1 Massilia horti
ATGTTTCGGCGAGGCATAGTCACGCCTTCGACATGCGGTTGATTCACGTTACGAACGCAACGCGGGCATGGTCTCCGCATTACAACCCCAACTCGGCGAGGATGGCGTCCTTCATCTGCTGCATCCCGGGGCTGGACAGCCGGCGCGGATGCGGCGCATCGATCTCGAAGATGGCCTGGATCGTGGCCGGGCGCGGCGACAGCACGTACACGCGGTCGGCCAGGTAGCGGCGCTCGATCGCATGCATGCCGGCCGCGGTCTGCACGATCATCGGGAACACGGACGCCAGAAAAATCAGGAAGACCGGCGAAGCGTTGCCGACCCCGGACCAGAGGATCGTCAGCGCAATCCAGGCGATCGGCGAGATTGGGCGCATGATCTGGAACAGCGGGCTCAGTGCCCGATACACGGCATCCACGCGCCCCATCCAAAGGCCGAGCGGCACGGCCAGCGCGACTGCCAGCGAAAAGCCGATCGCAACCCGCAGCAGCGATGCACTGATGTGCTCCCACAAGGTGCCGTTGGCGGCCAGTTCGAATGCGCCCGTGGCCACCTGGGCGGGAGTCGGGAAGATCACGCTTTCGGTGTGAAGCACAACGATCCACCACGCGGCGACCACCAGCGCGATCAGGGTCAGGGCGGGCAAGATGTTCTTCAGTTTGTTCACTGTGTCTCGGGTCCCCTGATCGGCAGGTGGCGCATGGCGTGCACGAACGCGTCCAGGCGCCAGCGCAGGCGATCAATGCCCGGATCGGGCAGCGGCAACACGCGCACCGTCATCTGGCCGCTCGCGTGCGCGCTGCATGCGAACTGGTAGTCGGCCGCCTGCTCGAACGGCAGACGGAAATCCTGGCCCGGCATCACCAGCACCGGGCCGAACACCTGGGGCACGCTGTCGCGGTTGCGCAGCAGGAGCACGTCACGCACCCCGAGCGTGAGGCGTATCTCGGACGGCAGGAAATCCACCTGCTCGCCCTGCATGCGGCGTGCATGGGTGCCTGGCGGGATTTCGAACAGCTGCTCGCGGCTGGCATGGCCGAACGGCGCGAACGCGCCATACAGCAGTGCCGCCAGCACGCTGGCGAAAATCGTCCAATGCGGCCAGTAGCGGCGCAATGAAGCGCGGCTCAAGCGCCCTCCTCCAGCAGCACGCGCGCGTCGTGCGCGATGTCGGCGGCCGGGCGGCCGAACGGCATCAGCGCGCGTAGTATGCCCTTGGGGTCGATGAAGTACAGGTAGGACGAGTGGTCGATCCCGTAGCCGCCGTTTGCCATCGGCACCCGGGTGGCGGTGATGCCGAATGCCTTCATCACCGCGCCGACCTGCTGCCCGTTGCCGGTGAGCCCGACGAAGGCCGGATCGAAGTGCGGCAGCCAGGCGGCGAGACGGGCATTGTCATCGCGCGCCGGGTCGACCGTGACGAACACCACCTGCACGCGCGCGGCCTGGCTTTTCATCAGCGCGCGCGCCTGCGCCAGCGTGGCAAGCAGGGTGGGGCAAATGGCAGGACAGTGCGTGTAGCCGAATTCGAGGATCACGACCTTGCCGCGGTAGTCGGCGAGGCGGAACGGCTTGCCGCTTGACGTGACGAGGGCCAGCTCCGGCGCCGGGCGCGGCGGCTCGAACACGCCGGATTTCAGGTCGGCGGCATGCGCGCTTGACGCGAGCTGCAGGGACAAAAACAAGGATAGCAACAGGGATGGGGCGCGCTTGATCATCATGTTCATAGCGCGATCTCTATCTTCCCCAGGGCCTTGACGAAACTCTCGTCGACATAGCGCTCGTAGGCGATCGGGCGCCGGATCGTGCGCGCCTGGAGCGACAGTTGCATCAGCTCGTCGAACTCGGTGCGCAGCATGCGCAGGTCGCCATAGGTGACGCGGTCGTACGGGTTGTTCATCACGAATCGCAGGATATTCGGGTCCTGGTTGAAGTAGCTGCGGCCAGATGCGATGCGGATCGCCTTTTCGCGGTTGGCCTTGGCGGTGTCGAGCCAGCTGCCGGCGGCCTGCACGTAGTCGACCAGGTTCTGCACCACCGGGCGCTGGTCGCGGATCAGGTCTTCGCGCACGGTGAGCACGCAGCAGATGTACTTGCGCCACTCGTCGCGGGTGAGCGCGAGCGGGCGCGCGTAGCCGGCGCTCTGGGCGGCGGCGCCGAACGGCTCGCCAGTGCAGTAAGCGTCGATCGCCTTAGCGTACAGCGCGGCCGGCATGTCCGGTGGCGGCATCTCGACGATCTCGAGGTCGCGCACGCTCATGCCTTCACGTGCGAGCATTTTGCGCAGGAACAGGTAGTCGACCGCGAAACGGCTCGGGATCGCGACGCGCCGCCCCTGAAGCTGGGCGAAGCGGCGATAAGGCGAATCGGTGTGCACCATGATCACCGCGCCGGAGCGATGTCCAAGCGAGACGATCTTGAGGGGGATGCGGCTGTCCACCAGGTCCATCACCAGCGGCGCGAGCCTGTATGCGGCCGCGATCCGGCCGGTCATCAGGGATTCCTTGATCTCGGCCCAGCCGCTGAACTTGATGAAGTCGAAGGCGGCGGGCCGCGCTGCCGCCGGCCGCCTTTGCTGCCGCGCAGGTGACGGGCAGGGTCAGGTTGCAGGTCACCGGCAGGCCGCCGACGGCCAAATTGGTTCCCGCGCGCGCCGGCGCCGGCAACGCGAACGGCAAGGCCGCTGCGGCTGCGCGCTTGAGCAGGTGCCTGCGGCCCAGGCCGGCGGCGGGCGGATCGTCAGGAATCATGGGGTCGGTGTCAGGCTGCTGGAAAGCTTCCAGATTGTAGCAGCAGCTTGCTGACCACCGTCACTTTCTATTGCCTTTGCCCAAGTGGCGCGGCCTCGCCGGACCAGCGGGCAGCGCCTGCCGGCAGGCAAGCGCACTTGGCCCGACCGTTCGCGCCGCCCAAAGGGCAGTTCGGGGAGAGGTCGCCCGGGGCCGCTAGCGCTTCCAACCGCGCTGCCTTGCGGCACGCTCGGCATCCACGCTGAGCGCAGCGCCCTGGATGCGCTCGCCGATCGCCGCCAGCACCGAGGGTGGCGTCACGCTGTAGGCCTCGCGTTGTGCCCCCGAATTGCCCACCTTGCCCTCCGCTAGCACCGGAATAGTCCACTGCCCGCCCTTCATGCAGGCCAGGCCCGCGGACGTGCCGACCGCGAAACTGCGGCAATAGTTGCCGTCCTTGGCGGCGAAGCTGATCCCGATCCTGATCTTCGAACCGGCCGTGCCAATGCTGGCCATTTGCTGCGACAGCGCGGTGGCCAGCTTGCCCTGCGCGAGCAACGCGCCATCCTTGCCCGCTGCTGCCAGCGCCTGATTGTCGTCCTGCAGGGTCCAGTAGCCGAACACGCCGGCCAGCACGCCGGTCACGAGCGCAGCCGCCAGCGCGGCCCAGCGGGTCCACGGCAGGTGTGGCCTGTCGCGTACCTGCAATTGCTGGTGGCGTGCGGCACGTACCGCGTTCAAGTGGACAACCTTGCCGCTGGTGGTGTCCGGATATACGCGCGGCGGCACGGATTCGTTGACGATGTGTGCGAACGCGGTCGACACACGCGCGCGCATCGCGCGCATCGCCTTGTGCTGGGCCACGCGCGCCGCCAGCGCCGGGTCCTGGCGGATGGCCCGCTCGACCTGGCTGCGTACCGGCTCGCCCAGCTCGCCGTCGGCGTACGCCATCAGGATTTCATCGGTAAATTTCATGATACGGTCCTCGCTTGATCGGACATCCATCGCTGCGGGGCTGCGCGCTTTCGCGCGAGCCGGCCGGTCAAGGTCCCCACCGGAAGGTCGCCCAACAAAGCGCCGCAGGCGCGGCAGCAGCTTGGTTGACCCCGGTGTGCGGCGATGCAGTCCCAGGTCATCGATAAACGCTGCGCGGCCAGGAAGCGCTCCCTGCCGTGCTCGTTTAAACCGGCAAGCAAATCTCCGAATACTCCATATTATCATCCGACCATGGAGCTACGGCGTTGCAATCTCTTGCTGTGCATACTGCTTCCGCCCCCCGGCCTGCCGCACGGACAGCGCGATCCGGCCGGCCTCCCACGGCGCATGCTGGGATCATCCGGACTCATCGTCGGGCACGGCCGCGTTGGCCGCCGTCGCGCCATCCGGCGCGACTGTGGTGCTCGAACAACGGCTGGGCGAACTGGACAGGGTGCCGGCCGCGCTTGCGGGCAGCGGCATCAAGCGGACACGGCGAACGGACCGGGTCGGCAACGGATTGAGGAGACGGATTTCAGGATGTGATCAGCCCATGCTCGTCGAGCACGTCATGCAGGAGCTCAAGGCGGATCACCGGATTGTCCAGCATCAGCATGTTGTGCTTTTGCTGGTTGGGTAAGGGCAGCAATTCGCACCAGCGGTTGGCGACCCATCCGCAATCGTCCAGGCGAAACGGCGGCTGCACCGGCCAGCGCTGCTGCGGCACGTCGTGCAGCGACGCGAGCACGCGCTCGAGGGCATCGGAGGCGCCGTGCAAGTCCGATGGAATGCGGATGTCATGGTCATCTTCGATCAGTTCGACATCGGCCATCCACAGGCCGTTGACGCGGCGCTCGGCCGATTGAAGCTGGAAGCGCCGCCCGCCGCGGCACACGACCTGCAGCAGCCCCGGCGAAGCGGCGGTCGTGTCCTGGACCGACGCCAGCGTGCCGGCCGCAACGAAACGCTCGCGCGGTCCGCGCGCCGCGCGCACTTCCTGACCTTGCGTGAGCAGCACCACGCCGAACGGCGTGTCCTCGGTCAGGCAGCGGCTAATCATGTCGAGGTAGCGCGCCTCAAAAATCTGCAGCGGGAGTACACCGTCCGGAAACAGTACCGTGCCAAGCGGAAACAGCGGAATCGAGATCGTGGCCATGCGTCCATGATGACAGAATCATGCCGCCACCCGGAGCACGATTGCCGCCACCGGCCGCGCCAACGACGCCCTGCCTGCGCCGCCCCGCACGCCGTGGCGCGCCTCACCTGGCCGCGTACTCGCGTATGCCCGGATCACAGACAAACACCCGCACGCCAGAGCTGGTCGTGCCCGCGTCGCGCCCGTTCACTTCCCCGCAGTTCCCGCCTTTCTCGGCGTCGTAGAACAGCTGATGGACATCGAGGCCCGAGGGCTCGTCGACGCCGATCGCGACTTGTCCCAGCCGTTCATCCAGAGCATGCCGCCATGCCTGCCCGGCCGGGCCGACGACGTCACGATGCAGGTCCTGCGAAACGTAAAAATGGGCCGCGAGCAACGCACATGCGATCAATACCACCCGCTTGGTCCGGCTGCTTGCCACCACCGCCTTCTGACCTGGTCCTTGCGATATCGGCAGATCCATGCACACCTCCATGAGCGACAGTCGGAATACTGCGTCGGCTTAACTGCGTCGGCTTAACTGCGTCAGATTAACTGCGTCGGATTCACTGCGTCGCCACTGCCTCGGATTGCTGGCCTATCCCTTCACCCCGAGCCGGCGCAACATGCCACGCGCCAGTTGCACCCACCTTGCGTCCCCGCGCCGTTCATCGAACAGCCACCATTTGGCGCGCCGGCCGTAGCCGCGCCAGGCGATATTGACGAACAGGCCCAGGTTCAGCAGCAGCGCCAGACGCGACCGGTAAATCACCAGCCGGTCAAAGTCGCGCTGCTGGCCCAGCAGGCGGTACTTGTATTCGTAGCGGCCCCAGAGAAAGTGATATTCGCGCGCGCCGCGGGCGATTGCATCGCAGATGCTCAGGTAACAGCACACCTTGCCGACGCGGTAATCGTCATAGACGGGATCATGCGCCACGACATGCATGAAAAAATTGCCGCCCACCTCGCTGCAGATCACGCCCGCACACACGCGGCCATCGATGCGCGCCACCAGCACCACCCCGCACTCCTTGACCAGCCGGAACAGCTGGCGGGTCTTTTCGCCGGTATGCGTCGATGCCTGGTTCTTGCTCGCGATCCGGGCGCTGGACAGCGCGACGATCGCGGACACATCCTGCTCGCTGATGTCGTCGGTGGCATGAAAGGTATACCGAAAATCAGGGAAATCGGTCGCGATCCGCTTCTGGTATCGCTTCAGGCTGGCGCGCATGTTCTTGCCCAGCGAAGCAAAATAGGCCTCGGCGCTTGGCGGCAGGTCGAGGACGATGTCCTCGAGGCAGTTAAAGCGCTGGAACGGGAACGGCAGGCGCACGATCGCCGACCTGACCGCCGGAAAGGTAATCACCGCCGCGCTGCGGTAGGTCGTGAACACGGCGCGGGCAAACCGGGCGACATCGGGCGGGCGCAGCGCGAGGGCGCCGCTCAGCACCTCGACCGTGCCGCCATGCTGCCAGAACAGCACCACCGCCGTCACCTGCCCCGCCTGACGGCACACGCAGGCCCGCACCTGGTCCGCCAGGCCCAGGCTGCGCACGTGTGCCAGCGACGCGAACACGTTCTTGTACAGGCGCACGAGCTCATGCTCGACGAAGGCCGGCAACGGCGCCTCGTGGATGCGGTAGACCGGTTCCGCGCTTGCCGCAGCAAGCTCTTGTACCGCCAGGTCGCCGCTCATTTGCGCTGCGCGGCGGCGCCGCGGGTCGAGCGTTTAACGGTGCGCGCGAGCGCCAGGCAGCGGGCGGCGAACCGGCCACCCGCACTGTCCGTATGGGCCATGCGGGAAAGGTCCTCGCGCATGTGCCGCAACCAGCGCCGCGCCGCCCCCTGGCCGACCCGCGCCAGGCAGAGGAGGAATACCAGCCGCGAGCGGTAGATGTCCACGCTGTCGAAATACTTGGGCAAGGCACGAAACCGCGCCTTGTGCTCCCGCCCTCCCCCCATCAGGTAACATTCGCGCCCGCCACGCTCGATGCAATGGCAGGTGGCCAGGAACTGCACCAGGTTCCCGAGCATGTATTTGTCGTAATCGGGGTCGTGCGCAATGAGGTGCATGAAGTAGCGCTGGCCGACGCGGTAAAAGACATTCCCGGCCCGGACCGTGCCGCCGACGCTGAGCACCCCAACAAATCCATACGCATGAACCAGCTGCAGGATTCTGGAGACATCCTCCTCGTGCAGGTAAGCGTCGCGCTGCTTGGCCGCGGTCCGCGCACCGGCCAGCGCAATAATCCGGCGCAGCTGCTGTTCGCTCACCGCATCGCCGGCCAGCACCTCGAATCGGTAATCGGGGTGGTCGCGCCTGAGTTTGCGTTCGCCCGCCTGGATGCGCGTCCACAGCGCTTCGCTGATAGCGGCGGCATATTCTTGGCGCGAATGCGGCAGCGTCAGCAGGTTTTCTTCCAGCACCGGGCAAGCCTGGAACGGGAACGGAAAGTTCGTGAGTCGGGCATCGATCGCATAAAACGCGATGCGCCGCGCCGCCGGGTATATGTTGAAAATCACCTGCGAAAAGCGCAGCAGCTCCGCCTGCGACAGGGCGATTTGCTGGTTCAGGACCCGGACCACGCCGCGCTCGAGGCGAAACAGGATGAGCGAAACGACCGTGCCGCGCAAGCGCGCCACATAGGTGCTCGCGTCGTTCGCCTCGCCATAGATATGGAAACGCGTCAGCGTGCAATAAATCGATTGGTACAGCCTATCCAGCTCGGCGGCGGCGAACTGCGGGATGTCGGCTTCGTAAATCCTGACCTCCAGCCCTTGTTCGGCTTCATCATGGCTTACCGCCAACCGGACCTGGGAAATTTCCGCCAGATGATTCAGCCCTGCGTTTTCTGCCACGTTCATTTTTATCTCCGGCAATACGCCAAGTGCGAACCCAATCCCTTGGAACAGCTACCGATCATACGGACCGCAGGGGAAAGCGCGACTGCGCAAACTCAAGAATATTCTGCTCCGATTTCCTTTCTGAATTGAAATAACTGGCGCCGCCAAATTCATTGCAAACGTGAATCGCACACGGAATCGGCACGGTTGAGCTTTCGCAAAGTGTAATTTTGTTGACCGAGCGACCATTCCAAAGGCGGCAGAAAAAAACGTTCATCGGAAGAATTGCTCCGATTAATTTTTTTAACTGAACCATATCGCCCAACATGACTCGGGAAAAACGCATCGTAATGCTCGGCACCAGCACCGACGCATGGGGTGGCATCGCGTCGGTGGTGCACTCCTATTCCCGCAGCGGCCTGTTCGAGCGCCTGCCGATCCTCTATCTCGCCACCCACTGCAACGGGCCGGCGCTGCAGAAATGCCGGCTGTTCGTCTGCGCCTGGCTGGCGTTCGTGGCCATGCTGGCGCGCGGCCAGGTCATGCTGGTGCACGTCCATACCGCCAGTGACCTCAGTTTCTGGCGCAAATCCTGCTTCCTGCTGCCGGCATTCCTGTTCCGCGTGCCCGCCGTCCTGCACATCCATGCCGGTCCGTTCCCGGACTTTTACCGGGAGCGCTGCGGCCGCCTGGCCAAGTGCGCGGTGCGCCAGGTCCTGGCGCGGGTCGAAACGGTGGTGGTGGTCTCTGCCGAGCTCAAGCGCTTTGTCGAGACCCTCGCCGCAGTCGACGTGATCGTCGTCTACAACCCGATGCCGCTGCCCGCACCGGTCGAATTCGGCGCGCGCGCGCCGGCGCAGGTGCTGTTCCTGGGCAAGCTGGGACAGGCCAAGGGCACCTGGGACCTGCTGCACGCGGTGGCGCAGATCGTGCGCCGCCACCCCCACCTGCGGCTCATCCTGGCCGGCGACGGCGAACTGATGCGCGCCCAGGAGCTGATGCGGCGGCTCGGGATCGAAGACCAGGTCGAACTGCTCGGCTGGGTCGGCGAGCGCGCCAGGACCCAGCTGCTCGAGCGCGCCAGCGTGTGCGTGCTGCCGTCCTATGCCGAAGGCTTGCCGATGAGCGTGCTGGAGGCGATGGCCGCCGGCGTCCCGGTGGTCGCGACCCGTGTCGGCGGCATCCCGGAGGTCATCACCGATGGCGTCGAAGGCTTGCTGGTCGCGCCCGGCGACGTGCCGGCCCTGGCCGCCGCGCTCGACCGGCTGCTGGCGGACGAGGCGGCGCGGCGCCGCATGGGGCTGGCCGCGCGGTTCCGGGCCGAGACCAGCTTTTCGAGCGCCCTGGTGATTCCGCTGCTCGAAACGATGTATTGCCGCGCGGCCGGCCCGGCCCTTCGCCATTAGGACGCGCCCATGAAAATCTGGTTCGACCTGTCAAACTCGCCGCACATCAACATGTTCCGGGCGATGATCCGCGACCTGCAGCGCCAGCATGAGGTCATCATGACCTGCCGCCCGCTGGCCAACACGATCGAGCTGCTGGAGATGCACGGTCTGGAACACACCGTGGTCGGCACCCACTACGGACGTTCGCTGTCGAAAAAGATCTGCGGCTTCCCGGTGCGCGTGTTCCAGCTCAGGCGTTTTCTGGAAGACAAGCAACTGGACGTCGCCATTTCCCAGAGCTCGTTTCATTCGCCGGTGGTGGCGCGCCTGCTCGGCGTGCGCTCGGTGTACCTGAACGACAACGAGCATGCGATCGGCAACATCCCCGCGTTCGCGTTCGCCGACCGGATCATGGTGCCGGAATTCGTCAGCACGCAAAGCCTGGACCGCCAGTACGCCAATCCCGCCAAGGTCCTGCGCTATCCAGGCGTCAAGGAAGGCATTTACCTGTGGGAAGCGAATGCCCGCATCGAGGCGGCGCGCGCGCGGCGCCAGGCCGGCGGGCGGCGCGCCGTGTTCGTCCGGCCCGAGCCGTGGACCGCGCAGTACTACAAGGGCGCGCACAACTTTCTCGACGAGCTCTTGACCGGCATGCGCCCGGCCGTGAGCGTCACCGTGCTGCCACGCGGCGCGGAGCAGCGCGACTACTACCGGGGCGACCGATTCCGGGGCATCCAGGTGGTCGACCGCCCGCTCGGCATCGAGGAGCTGGCCGCGACCTGCGACCTGTTCATCGGCGCCGGCGGCACCATGACGCGCGAAATGGCGGTGCTCGGGATTCCCACCATCTCGGTCTACCAGGACGAACTGCTCGATGTCGACCGCTACCTGCTCGGCCAGCACGCCTTCCTGCACCACAAGGCGCTCACCGCGCGCGAGGCGCTCGACTACCTCGACGGCGCCCAGCGACGGGAACCCGATCGCAACCTGTTGCACAAGGGCCGCCAGGCATACGAGCTGATCAAGGCCACCATCGTCGGCCACCAATCATCCATTTACCGCAGAGGTCTCGCATGATTCGCATCGCACTGATCGGTCTGGGCAAGATGGGATTGTCGCACCACGCCATCATCAACTCCCATCCGGACGCGGCGCTGGTCGCGGTCTGCGACCAGGCCGGCTATGTCCTCGACGTGCTCAGCAAGTACACCGGCGTGCGCTGCTACACCGACTACCGCCAGATGCTGGACGAAGCCTTGCCCGATGCGGTGTTCATCGCGACCCCGTCGCGCCTGCACGGGGAAATGGTGCGCGCCGCGCTGGAGCGCAACGTCCACGTGTTCTGCGAAAAGCCGTTCTGCCTCGACCTGGCCGAAGGCGCGCGGCTGGTGCAGCTGGCCGAAGAGCGGCGCCTGGTCAACCAGGTGGGCTACCACAACCGCTTCGTGGCCGCGTTCGAGGAAACCAGGCGCCTGATCGACAGCGGCATCCTGGGCGAGATCCATCACGTCAAGGCCGAAGCCTACGGTCCGGTGGTGCTGCGGCCGAAAGGGGCCACCTGGCGCGCCAGCAAGAATGAAGGCGGCGGCTGCCTGTACGACTACGCCTCGCATGGCATCGATCTGATCAACTACATGATCGGCAAGCCGGACACCGTCGGCGGCACCGCGCTGAACCGGATTTTTTCCAACGACGTCGAGGACGAGGTCTACTCGACCCTCTTCTACCAGGACGGCAAGACCGCGCAGATCGCCGCCAACTGGAGCGACGAAAGCTTCCGCAAGATGTCGAGCCGGATCACGGTGTGGGGTCGCCACGGCAAGATCATTGCCGACCGCCAGGAAGTGCAGGTCTACCTGCGCAAGCCGCCGGAACCGCCAGGCCGGCTGGTCGCCGGCTGGAACACCCTGTACACCACGGCGCTGACCAAGGAAGTCTGGTTCTACCTGCGCGGCGAGGAATACTCGGCCCAGGTCGACCACTTCATCCAGTGCATCAAGCAGGGCATTGCGACCCGCAGCCCGTTTCGCAGCGCGCACGAGGCCGACCTCGTCGCCGGCATGATGATCGAGGATGCGCTGCGCCCGCGCGGCACGCCGCCGCCGCGCGATGCCCAGCCAGCCGGCGAGGAACGCGGCGGCTGGCGCGACTCGATCAAGGAACTGTACGCCTCCCTGCGCCAGACCTGAAAGCCGCTTCCCTTCCCGAGAGCCATAGCCACTGTGAGCAAACATGGATCGCATACTGTTCGGTGATAACCAGTTCTTCGGCGTCAACCACATGTCCGAAGAAAAGGCGCGGGCCCAGGCCATCAAGTTCCAGAGCAATGAGGCCATCATGCAGGTACTGGACGATGCGCTCGACGAGGGCATCAGGGTGTTCATGTGCACCACACACGAGCGCATCGGCCAGATCTGCGACCTGGTCCGGGCCAACCCGGTGCGCTACCAGGATTTCCGCTTCTACCCGTGCATGCCCTACGCGCACAAGTATGCGAACGCGGTGACCGAGTACGGACTGGTCGACGCGCTCAAGCAGTTTCTGCCGGACGAAGGCGCGCTCAATGCGATGCTCAAGGGCGGCATGGCGGTCGCGCGCAAGGACGTCAGGAGCCTGGTCGAGCTGCTGGTGGACGCCGAGATGAAGATGTTCCGCGGCCTGCGCACCCCGGTCATCTTCCTGCAGAACGTGGTCACCGACCTGCTGCTGGGGCTGGGCTTTCACGAGGCGCTGCGCATGTTCGCCGACTACGTGGCGCAGCGCTACGACGCCGAGCCCGGCTTCATCACAATGAACCTGCCCAGGCTGCTCGACGTGCTCGAGCAGCTCGAGCTGGATAACCCGATCGTCTGCGCGAACATCAACAAGATCGGCTTTCGCATGTGCGGCGGCATCGAAGCCTACGAAAAAAGCATCGCCACCCGCAAGTTCCGGGCGGTCGCGATGTCGGTGTTCGCCTCGGGGGCGATTCCACCCGAGGAAGCGCTGGCCTACGTGTGCTCCAAGAAGGAAATCGCGTCAATCGTGTTCGGCGCCTCGAGCCGCAGGAATATCCGGCACACCAGGCAGCTCATCGAACAGATGAGCAGGACCGCATAGGCAGGGCACCATGAACAAACTCAAGATCGGATTGTTGCTGGATAACATAGAGATCGACAAATACGCACTCGACCTGCTGAACTGGGCCGTGCGCCAGGACGGCCTGGAGGTCACGACCGTGCTGGTGCGCCACCGGGCCGCCTTGCCGCCGGCGCCGCGCGCCACGACCTTGCCCGAACTATTGTTCAAAATCGTGCTGGCCATCGAAGGCATGCTGATCCGCCTGTTCCGGGCCCATCGCGCCCACCTGCTGGCCTACCGCCTGGCCGATGCCGCGCCCGGGTGCGCCCTGGTCCGGCTGCCGCTGGACGAACACGCCGGTGTCCCGGCACTTGGCCTGGACCTGCTGGTGTATGGCGGCACCGGCGCGCCCCCCGCTGGCCTGGCCGGCATGGCGCGGCTGGGCATCGTGGCGCTCGACTACCACGGGCAGCGCGCCAGCCGCGCCGCGCCGCCCGGCTTCTGGGAGGCGTACAGCAAGGCGTCCAAGACCGAGTTCGAAATCCGCCACACGGCGCCGGGCAGCGCCAGCAGCCGGGTGCTGGCGGCCGGGTCGTTCTCCACCAAGTTTTTCTTCCTGTTGAACCAGGCTCACCTGTACAGCAAGGCCGGCGCCCAGCTCAAGGGCCTGCTCAAGACCATCGCCGCCACCCGCTGCCTGCCGCTGGAAGACCGGTCGCGCCCGTATTCCGGGCCGTACCGCCTGGCGCCGCGCTGGCACCAGTCGCTGGCCTACCTCGGCAAGCTGGGCGCGCGGCTGGCGGCCAAGGCCTTCTACCGCGCCTTCAACTTCCACGAAAAATGGGGCATCTCCTGCGTCTACGCCGACTGGAAAAACGCGGCGCTGTGGAACAGCACGCGCATCTCGGCGCCGCGCGGCCACTTCTGGGCCGATCCCTTCCTGTGCACGCACAACGGCAAGACCTACTGCTTCGTCGAGGATTACGTCTACAAGAGCAAGCGCGGCCATATCTCGGTGCTCGAGATCACGGACCAGGGCGCGCAGCCGCTGGGCGACTGCATCCGCGAACCGTTCCACCTGTCGTTCCCGTTCCTGTTCCGCTACAAGGGCGAATTGTACATGTGCCCCGAATCGTCCGCCGCGCGCCAGATCCGCATCTACCGCTGCAAGGCCTTTCCGCTCGAATGGGAACTGTGCGCGGTGGCGATGGACAACATCTCGGCCGCCGATTCGATGCTCTTCGAGCACGGCGGCCGCTGGTGGCTGCTCACCAACCTCGACCGCTCGGGGCTGAACGACCACTGCTCGGAACTGCACCTGTTCCATGCCGATTCGCCGTTCGCCG
Organism: Massilia horti; assembly: GCF_004614195.1. GTDB lineage: Bacteria > Pseudomonadota > Gammaproteobacteria > Burkholderiales > Burkholderiaceae_D > Telluria > Telluria horti. The sequence goes on from NZ_SPUM01000026.1 coordinate 13,478, forward strand.
CGCACTGGAGAGCGCACCCGCAAAATCCGCTGCGGGTCGACGCCGAGGGCGGCCGCAACGCGGGCCTGATCGTGGAGGACCAGCGCCTCGTGCGCGCCGCCCAGCGCCAGGGCTTCGACCAGTACGGCGAAGGACTGAACCTGTACGAAATCGTCGAGCTGAACGAGCAGCGCTATGTGGAGCGCCTGGTCTTTGAACTGGGCTGCACCTTCCGCGACGGCCTGCTCGGTTCGCACCACATGTCCACCACCGGCCGCATCACGGTGGTCGACCACCTGGACCGCTGTTTCTTCCCCTGACCGATGAAGCCCTTCCGCGCCAAGCCGGCTGCCGGGCTGGAACCCGGCACGCTCCTGCTGCTCCTGCTGGCCCTTGGCCTGGCCGGGCTGGTGGTCGGGCTCGCCGCCACGCTGGGGCCAATCGCCGCGCTCGCCGTGCCGCCGGCGCTGGTCCTGCTGGCGGCGGCGCTGCGCGACTACCGGGTGGCCACCGGCCTGACCATCCTGCTGCTGCCGGTGGCGCCGAGCGGCCTGATCCCGCGCGCGGTCACCGGCATCTCCGGCGCCAACGTCATGCTGTGCCTGCTCCTGGTCACCGCCAGCGCGCTGCTGCTGGCCTTCGCGCTGCGCGCCGGCCGGCTCGCGCTGCCCGCCTTTCCGCGCCCGTTCTTCCTGTTCCTGGCGGTGTTCGTGGCGGCGGCCCTGCACGGCGCCTTCCATGCCGACGAGATTCCCGACTTTTTGGTCGTGCTGCGCGTGATCGACTCGACCTCGGTGCCCACCTACCTGCAGGTGGCGCTCTTGAACCCGTCCGTGGTGATCGGCGCCGCGGTGCTGGTCGCGGTCGCGGTGCGCAACGCGGCGCGCCCGTCGCTGTACCTGGTGCCGCTGTTCGGCGGCGCCGCCATCGTGGCCTGCGCGGTGCTGTATTTTTCGCTGGCCTCCGGCGCCTCGCTGGGCGAGCTGGGGTCGCAGGAGTCGCGCCGCACCCTGTCGGTCACCGGCATGCACGCCAACGAGCTGGGGCTGTTGCTCAGCACCGCCTGGGCCCTGGCGCTGTTCTGCGCCCTGCACCGGCAGCGCGCCGCCGCCCGGCTGGCGCTGGCGCTGGTGGCGCTGCTGGTGCTGGCCGGCATCGCCCTGACCTTCTCGCGCGGCGCCTACCTGGGCGCGCTCGGGGTGCTCGCCTACCTGCTGTACGTCCAGCGCCGCCTCGCGACCTTCCTGCTCACGCTGCTGGTGCTGCCGGCCGCCGTGCTCGTGATGCCGGCCAGCGTCACCGACCGCGCGTTCCACGCGGTCGGCAGCAAGGACGTGGACATGCTCAGTTCGGGGCGGGTGGACGAGATCTGGACGCCCCTGCTGCCCGAAATCCTCAAGAGCCCCCTGATCGGCAGCGGCACCGGATCGGTCATGTGGTCGGACGCCAACAAGGAACACCAGATCCTGCCGGTCGGCCATCCCCACAGCGCCTACCTGGGCGCCCTGCTCGACCTGGGCGTGCTCGGCTCGCTCGCCGTGGGTGTGTTCTTCGTCCACGCGTGGCGCCTGTTCCGGCGCCTGGCCGCGAGCGCCCCGGACCCGCTGTGGGGCCATTTTTTCAATGGCGGCGCCGCCTGCATCCTGGTGCTGCTGATCCAGGGCGCGACCGACGACAGCTTCCTGCCGGGGCGCACCCACACCTTGCTGTGGCTGGCCTACGGCGCCGCGGTCGGCTACGCCGGGCGGGCAAAGCTGCCCACGCGCCGCGCCCGGGCGCCGCTGCACGCGGCGGAGGCGTCATGAAGATCTGCTTTCTCGGCATGGACAACCTGCCGGTGCTCGCCCCCGAGTACAACCGGCACGGCATCGGCGGCGAACAGGTGCAGCAGACCCTGCTCGCGCAGGCGCTGGTGCGGCGCGGCTTTACGGTCAGCATGGTGGTGTTCGACTATGGCCAGCAGGATGGCGCCAGCTGGCGCCAGGTCGTCACCTACAAGTCGTTCGGCCAGCAGGCCGGGCTGCCGGTGCTGCGCTTCGTGCACCCGCGCTGGACCGGGCTCTGGTCGGCGATGCGGCGCGCCGACGCCGACATCTACTACCTCAGCTGCGCCGGCATGGAGCTGGGCCTGGCGGCGATGTTCTGCCTGCGCCACGGGCGCCGGTTCGTCTTCCGGGTCGCGCACGACCACGACTGCGAGCCAAGCCGCCTGCTGATCAAGTACTGGCGCGACAAGAAACTATACGAATACGGCCTGCGGCGCGCACACGGCATTTTCGTCCAGACCGAGCAGCAGCAGCGCGCACTGCTGGCCAATTACCGGCTGCCGAGCCGGATCGCCGGGATGCTGGTCGAACGGCCTGCCTACCGGGGGGCGCGCACGGTCGACGTACTGTGGGTGAACAACCTGCGCCAGTTCAAGCGCCCCGACCTGGCGCTCGAACTGGCGCGGCGCATGCCGCATCTCTCGTTCCACATGGTGGGCGGACGCCAGGGCGGCTTCGACGCGCTGTACGACGACATCGCCCGGCAGGCCAGTCAGATCCCCAACCTCACCTTCCACGGCCGGGTCCCCTACCACGACATGGATGCGCACTACGGACGCGCCAGGGTGTTCGTCAACACCTCCGACAGCGAGGGCTTCCCCAACTCCTACCTGCAAGCCTGGGTACGCGGCACGCCGGTGGTCGCGTTCTTCGATCCGGACGGTGTGATCAAGCGCCGGCAGCTGGGCTTTGCCGCCGCGTCGCTGGAGGACATGCAGCAGCACATCGCCATGCTCACGGGCGACGATGCGCTGTGGTCGGCAGCGAGCGCGCGCTGCCGCCGCTACATGGCGGAGCGGCACGGCGAAGAGCGCATCCTCGCCCCCTACCTCTCCACCTTCGTGGAGCTGCTGACATGAGCGCGCTCGTCGAGCGGCCGGCCGACCCGCACGCCGGCGCCGCGCACGCCGGCAGGCAACTGCACGTGCTGTTCATCCTGACGTCGGCCGGCGTCGGCGGCGCCGAGATGATGACCATCAGCCTGCTCAACCGCATCGATCCGCGCCGCTTCCGGCTCTCGCTCGCCTACCTGAAGCAGGAACACGACCTGGTCGACAAGATCGACCGCACGCGCGTGAACGGCCAGGTGTTCTGCTGCGACGTCGACCACCGCATGGACTGGCGCGCCGCCTGGCGCCTGGGCCGGTTCGTGCGCGGCGAGCAGGTCGACATCATCCTGTGCACCAACCTGTATCCCCTGCTCTACGGCTGGACCGCGCGCTGGCTGTCCGGCTGCAAGCCCAAGCTGGTCGAGGTACTGCATTCGATCAAGCTCGAATCGGCCCGGGCCGGGCTGCAGATGCTGCTGTACCGCCCGCTGCTGCGCATGACGCGCATGCTGGTCTATGTCTGCGCCAACCAGCGCCGCCTGTGGCAAGAACGGCGCCTGGCGGCGCGCGAAGACATCGTGATCCACAACGGCGTCGACGTCGACCACTTCAGCAACCGCTTCCACCTCGATGCCATCGCCGCCCTGCGGCGGACCCACGGCTTTCTCGAATCCGACTACGTGGTCGGCCTGTGCGCCTACATGCGTCCCGAAAAGGCGCATGGCGACCTGCTCGCCGCCGCCGCGCGCGCCCATGCGCGCGGGGTCGCGCTCAAGTGCCTGCTGATCGGCGACGGACCGGAGCGCCGGGAAATCGAACGCAGGATCGAAGCGCTCGGCCTCGGCCGCCACGTCGCGATCACCGGCCTGATGGCCGACGTGCGCCTCGCCGTCGCCGCCTGCGACGTGCTGGTGATCGCCTCGCGCCACGAAACCTTTTCGATCGCGGCGCTCGAGTCGATGGCGATGGGCAAGCCGATCGTGATGACCGATGTCGGCGGCGCCTCCGAGCAGGTGATGCAAGGGGTCAGCGGCTACCTGTACCAGAGCGGCGACATCGACGCCCTGGCCGACCGCCTGGTGCGGCTGGCCGATCCCACCCGCCGCGCCGCGATGGGAAGCCACGCCCGCCGCAGCGTGGCCGGGCGCTTCTCGCTGGACGTGATGGTCGACGCTTACGAGCGCCTGTTCCTGCGCCTGGCGCAGCGCCCCCATGGCTAGCCCGAGCCTGGCCCGCAGCACGGTCCTGCTGACGCTGTCGGGCTGCGTCGAGTTCTCACTGCAGCTGCTGGTGCCGATGATCTTCGTGCGCCACCTTGACCCGGCCACCTTCGGCCAGTACCGCCTGCTGTGGCTGATGGCCGGCACCGCGCTGGCGATCGCCCCGGCGTTCCTGCCGCAGTCGCTGTTCTACTTCCTGCCCCGCGCCGACGACCAGGGCCAACGCGTCCTGATCGGCAATGTGCTGGCCTACCTGGGCGCGGCCGGCTGCGTCGTCGCCTTGCTTGCCAGTACCGCCAATCCCTTCCTGCCAACCCATGTCCGCAGCCTGTACGACGCCAGCCACGGCCGCTCGGCCCTGTTCCTCGGCTGCTGGCTGGTCGTCACGCTCATGAACACGCTGCCCACCGCCGAAGGCCGGATCCGCTGGCAGGCGGGCGCGGACATCGCCATGTCGCTGCTGCGCACCGCGCTGCTGGCGGCGGCGGCGATCTTCACGCACCAGCTCGCATGGGTGACGGCGGCCCTGATGCTCGACGTGCTGGCGCGGTTCGGCCTGATGGCCGCCTACCTGCTGACGCGCCCCGGCGGCGGGCGGATCGGGTTCCAGCCGCGGGCGCTGCTGGCGCAACTGCGCTACGGCCTGCCCTTTGCCGCCGGCAACAGCCTGTTCGGGATGCGGCTGCAGGCCGACCAGTGGGTGGCCGCCAGCCTGCTGCCGTCCGCCTTGTTTGGCATGTTCACCATCGGCGCGGTGCTGCTGCCGCTTGCGTCCCTCGTCCGCCAGCCATTCAACAATGCGATGATGCCGCACCTGAACAAGGCGTTCGCGGAAGGCCGGCTCGACGACATCCGCAACCTGTTCGCCAAAAGCAGCGCGGCCCAGTCGCTGCTCCTGCTGCCCCTCGCCGGCGCCCTGTTCTGCGCCGCCGAACAACTGGTGCAGGTCGTCTATACCGGCAGGTATGCCGCGGCGGTGCCGGTAATGCAGATTTACCTGCTCGGGATGATGATGCATGGCTGCGCCGCCGGCCACCTCCTGCCGGCACTGAACCAGGGCCGGGTCGCCGTGCTCAACAACGCCTGCTGCCTGCTCCTGTCCGTCACCTGCAGCTACCTGGGCGCCAGGACCTGGGGCATGATCGGCGCCGCGTGCGGCAGCGTGTTCGCCTTTGTGGCCAGCGAATTGTGGTCGCTGGCAGTGGTGGCGCGCACGCTGGCGATCCGCCCGCTCGACCTGCTGCCGCTGCGTGCGCTGGCCACGACGCTGCTGGCGACCGCGTCCGCCATGATCGGGGTGAACCTGCTGCAACCGGCGCTGCACGCGCCCGCCCTGCTGGTCCTCGTCATCAAGGGCGTCGCCTTCCTGGTGCTGTTCACGGCGGTATTTTTTGGCGCGGGCGGCAAGGCCCACCTGCAGGCGCTGCGCGGGGCCGGGCAACGCCAGCCCGAAGCCGCACCGGCATGACAGCCGCAAAAAAAATCCCGCCGCCGGGAGTGCCGGCGGCGGGATTGCAATGGCTCGGTTACGAGACAGTCAGGCTTACGGCGCGATCGCCGGGGCCAGCGGCTGGCGCGGGGTGCCGCCGCCGCCGATCGAGGTCGCGCTGTTGTTGTTCACGACGGAAAGCGCCTGGACCAGCTTCTGCATGTCACGACGCCATGCGGTGTTGTTGTTCACCTTCTGGCCCATGTCGAAACCCCAGTCGGCCTTGAACTCGGTCGGCTTGGAACCGCTCGGCCCGTCTTCCACCTGGATATCGAAGCCAGGAGCGTAGGTGTCATCGACGATGTAGGCGCCGTAGTTCTGCAGGGTCCATGCCAGCAGTTTGGCCGGCTGGGTTTCCAGGTTCAGCGATGCGATCGACGTTGAATACGGAATCGCCAGCAGCGCGCCCATCTTCATTGCCGTGTTGCTGTTGCCGTTCGCGGTACCGTACCAGCCCACCGCGTAGCTGTCACCCGTGACGGCCGGCCAGCGATAGCAGGCGGCCCTGGTGGTGCACTTGAACAGCGCCTCTTTGGCGTACACGTTCACCTTCAGCGCGTGGCGCGGACCGGTGGTCTGGCCCGGACGCAATTCGCCCAGGCGCAGCGTGCCGCCAATGGCCGACAGGCCGGAACCGCCGTGGGCGCCGGTGATGCCGGGGCCGTACAGGTCGACGTTGGCGAACTTCGCCATCGAGGTGGCCGCGGCGCCGGCGGTGCAGCGTGCCAGCGGCTGGGTCTGGACCAGGGTGCGCTTGTCGGCCAGCAGGAAAGTCGCCGAGCTGTTCAGGTTGTTATTCGCCACCACGTAATTGCTCGGCATCGGAACCTGCAGCAGCAGGCCGCCGGTGGCGTTGCAGCGGTTGCCGCCGCTCCAGCCTACATTGCTGAAGTTGATATTGGTGATCGGGGCGGTCGGAGTCAGGACGATATGTTCCAGGTCGACCGTCGGCATGCCGGCCCAGATGTTATTGCCCGGGTTGCCCGACAGGCGGGCTGGCACGTACTGGGCACCGGATCCGATCGGCATGTTCCAGATGCTGGTGCTGGCAAACGGCTGCTTGAGCGGGTCGCGGGTGCTCGCCGTTGCCGTTGGCGTAGTGGTGACGGCGTCCGGTTTGACGGTCGGCGCCGTGACGACGGTCATCGCCAGCAGTTGTTCCGGCTGAGCCTGGGCGGCGCCGTCTTGCCCCGCCTGGGGCGCGGCCGCAGCGGCGGCAGCGGCTGCGACAACGGCGTCGACAGGGGTGGCCGGCGTATCAGCGGTCATCGCTTCCGTCGCGGTCGGCACGTAGTTCGCCGGTTTGGCGGACACCTCGGCAGACAAGGCCTCTCCAGCCGCTCCCGAAGACGGATCACTGGCGCCACCACAGGCTGCGAGCAAGGCAAACACAGGGGCGAGCATCATTACACTAGCCTTCGGTTTCAGTCGTGTCAGAGTATTCACTAAAATTTCCTACGGATTAAATGAATCATAGTAACTTTTGACAGAGATCAATCGACCTTATCCAAAAAGACATTTCTAAACATAAGCGTTCGCTTTCAAAGATAACGAACACGCATCAGATATAGCTTTTAGGAAATCTCTTTTCTCTTTAAAAGTTCCCGCGACCAAATGGTCATGAGCAACCTTTGATATGGATCAGCCCGCCGAGTTCCCAAAATCAAGAAATTTTTTTTCGGCGGGTCAATTTCTTGGGAAATAAATAGTGAACAAGCATGGGAAATATCCTTGCGGCAAGAAAGTTGACAAAGGCTTCCCCGGTCTGTGCGAAGACCATTTCTAAAAGGGCGTACTTGATTACACGATTCCTTGCCGCTAATCGGCAAGAAACTGATTACTGTTCCAAGAAAGGAAAGGCGGGCGGGACCCAGGGTATTGCCAAGCCGGGAAACGAGAGGTCAATGCATTCGGGAAAAAATAATCTTTGACAGGCCGGCGACTTTTGTGCATATCGGTGCGCCAGTGAGAATTATCAAACTTGACCTCGCCAGTAGCGATAGCCTATATAAAGCAGTCACCGCGCATATTTGCGAGCGCATTTTTTCATTTTCCGACCATCGCTAATCCACAAAGGAAAGTTTTTCGCCGACGGGAGAGGCTACATGAGAATTTATCGGGTCGCGCTCATATTGATGGCAGCCACCATCATTTACTTTTTCCGCCTGCTTTTTTTGGGCATTGCCGCAATACTCTACATCTACTTTCTGCCATCGCTGATCGCCGAAAAGCGCAACCCGCTCAAGGCGCACTCCATATTCGTGTTCAACCTGCTCACAGGCTGGTTGATTATTCCCTGGATCATTGCTCTCGTGCTCGCTTACAGAATGGACAGCGTGCCACAATCGACAGCATGAGTCTTACCCTCGCACATCATCTGAAATAAAGCACGGCCCCGGCTCGATTCACGGATAATTTTGGGGCCCACAGGATCGGCGTACTTTTATCTGGCATCGAAGGCCGCCGGAATGATCAGCATTATTTGAAGCAACAGCTACCGCAGCATATTGCCAAAGGCCGACGCCAAGGCAATCCGGATTAGCTAGGTTCGAGCGGCAGAAACCGTGACATTTACACGTCACCCTGTGGCTCTTAAAGCGAAACCGATGGCCAGCACAATGCGCCTATTTGTGCGATCTGTTATATAGGAGACAGGGATGGGCGAGTGCGGACATTCGCACTCGCCGGGACGCCGCCTTGAATAGAGCGCGTTACTGCTGCAGCGACTTGCCCAGCGCGTCGAGCAGCAAGTTGGTGCCGCGCTCGCGCGAGCCGGCGTCGTCGTAGCCGTCCAGGAAGGCGCCGTTCTCGGTCAGCACCAGATGCGTGCCGTTGCCGTCCGGCTTGAACTCGAAAGTCGCCAGCGACACCGAAATCTTGCGCTCGTCCAGATGCATTTCGTAGGTAAAGACGATGCGCTCATTCGGGACAAGGTCGAAGTACACGGCATCGAAGGTCGACACCAGCCCGGTATCCCAACGCCCCTTCAAGCGCTCGCGCCCGCCTGGGCGCGCGTCCATCGCGCGCTCAAGCAGCGTGTAGCCGGCCCCGCCCGTGAACCATGCCGCCTTGGCCTCGGGATCCGTCAGCGCCTGGAACACGCGCTCGGGCGGCGCCGGATAGCGGCGCTCGAGACGAAAACTCCCGTGCACGACCGAACGTGCGGCGACAACGGGCGCCACGGCGTGCGCGCACTCATTAATTTCTTCCATCATCTTCTCCTTGTTGTCCAGAGGTTTCGAGGAACTGTCCAAGCCGGTCCAGGCGTGCTTCCCATTCGCTGCGCCTCTGATTCAGCCACTGCTCCGCCACGCTCAACGTTTGCGCTTCGATGCGGCAGGTGCGCACCCGTCCCACTTTCTCCGACCGCACCAGGCCGGCCTCTTCAAGCACGGCCAGATGCTGCATTACCGCCGGCAACGAAATCGTCAGCGGCCGCGCAAGCTCGCTCACCGACGCCGGCCCGCTGGCCAGCCGCGCAACAATGGCGCGGCGCGTGGGATCGGCAAGCGCCTGGAATGTGGTGTCGAGGGAAGAGGAATTGTTAAGCATACACTTAAGTATAACCAGTTCCAATACTTAAGCAAGTCCTTTATTAATGCGTGGCGCGCCAACAAATACGGCGCCGCACGGCCGTTTACCATGCGGTGCCCGGGAGGAAATCAGCGATTGGAGAGGAGGCGGCCGTCCGCGACACGCACACGTTCGCCTTTAAAGCGCTGGCTGCGGCCAGCCTCGGTGAACGTGCGCAGGGTGCCGTTGCTCATCCGAACGCGCACGTCGGTAACCGTGGTCGAGCGCACGTTCTTTTCGATCTGGTTGCCGGCGTAGCCGCCGCCCACCGCGCCGGCCACGGTTGCCAGCGTACGGCCATTGCCGCCACCCACATGGTTGCCCAACAGGCCGCCCACGACGGCGCCAGTTGCTACACCCAGGCCGGTCCCGCGTTCAGCGGCCTTCTCATAGGTGTGGACGGAAACCACAGTGCCGCATTTGGCACAAACTTGCTGTTCGTGGTGACGGGAAGGTTGCGCCTGAGCAGCAACGCTGGCGCCGCCGAGGGCGACCGCAGCGACCGTGATGAGAGCGGCGCGCTTGCGGGCAAAGGAAAAGAGGCTGGAGAAGTGTTTCACAGGGGTCCCTGGTCAGTTGTTCGAATGGATGAGCAAAGACTACTGGCCAGAGTGCGGCATGGAAAGACTAAAAAAGTTTCAATTGCAAAATATTGTAACAATCATTGGGGCGGCGGACGCAGCACAGTAGCTATGCGCGAACATCTCTCGTTGAGAAAAATGCTATCGTCGTACCTCGCCTTCCGCGCACACAGACGTCTCCGCCAACGTTTCTCACTCAGAGAAAGTCCAGATGGAATTCCAATTCCTCGGCACCTCCTCCGGCACGCCAACGAAGACCCGCAACGTGTCCGGCCTTGCGCTGCGCTCCGAAGGCGCCAGCCACTGGTCCCTGATCGACTGCGGCGAGGGAACCCAACACCGCATCCTCCATACCAGCCTATCGCTTTGGAACCTGCGCGCGATCTTCATCACCCACATGCATGGCGACCACTGCTACGGCCTGCCCGGACTGCTCGCCAGCGCCGGCATGTTCAACCGGACCGAACAGATGTACATCGTGGGACCACGCCCGCTCGAGCAATTTGTCCGCTGCATAATGGAAACCAGCGAGCTTGGCCTTCCCTATCCCATCGAATTCGTGGCGGTGGAACACCTGGGAAAAACCGACGTCCTGCCCGACCTGGAGGTGCACATCACCGCGCTGTCGCACAGGGTTCCTTCCTACGCGTACAGCTTTACCGAGAGAACGGTCGAACACAAGGTGGACGTGGCAAAGCTGAACGACGAAGGCATTCCCCCCGGACCGATTTGGGGCCAGATTCAACAAGGTGACGACGTCATGCTGCCCGACGGCCGCATCCTGAACGCCCGCAACTACCTTCTACCGCCACGCAAGCGGCGCAAGACCATTGTCGGCGGCGACAACGATACGCCGGAGCTGTTGGCCGTGGAGGCCAGGACCGCCGACGTGCTGATCCACGAAGCCACCTATACGGACGATATCCTGCACAAGATGGGACCGTGGCCCCAGCACAGTTCAGCGAAAATGGTGGCGCAGTTTGCCAATAACGCCGGCATCAGGAATCTCGTGCTCACGCACTTCAGTCCACGTTATCAGGAACAGGCAGAATCACCCTCGATTGCGGATATCGAAGCCGAAGCACGAGCGGCCTATACCGGCAAGCTGTTCCTGGCAAATGACTTTGAGCGATATGTACTCGACAGGGCGGGCAATCTTGCGAAGGCGAGCTGAAATATCTGGTCGGTTCCATTTCCCAAATATGTAAAGTCGCATTGATGCTCGTCAACATCAACGCTGGCCCCGGTATTTACCATCGATCAATGTCCTTACCGTGCTGCCGCCCACTATCCTGGCCTGGTACGGATGGCGCTTAGAGGTGCGCAGCGATGCGACCGGGTTGACCGAGAGGAATACGATGACGACCGCAGAATACCCGTTACCCGCGCGACAAAACGACGGTGCCGCCCTCATAGCCGAAGGCTTCGCGACACCACAACAGGACAAAAAGCCGCAATGCGCCAGGTTTCTCCCCAAACGGGTACTGCCGATCGTTTTTCTGCCCGGGATCATGGGATCGAATCTGCGCATGAGCGCGAAGCGGCAACAGGAACTGCATCAAAAGGACAACATCGCGTGGCGGCCGTACATGCTTGGCTCGTCGAATATCGGCAATGCCGCCAATGCCACTCCGAAACAGCGTCAACTGCGGCTGGATCCGCTGCAAACTACAGTCGATATCTACGATTCCTCCGGGCCGTCTGACGTTAGCGGCGATGGACGGCATGCGAACGTCAAACTCGACAGCAGCTTTTTCTCTCCATTGCTGACCGACGACCCGCCTACCGCGAAGAACAGGCGCACTGCCGTACAAAAGGCGCGGGCGCGAGGCTGGGGGGAAGTCTTTTTCAAAAGCTATGGGGAGTTATTGCAGCATCTTGAATCGCGCCTCAACAATACTTTTTGCGATGGCAAGCTCCGGCAGGAGTGGCGCGATGTTGTCGGCATCAAGCCACATTCCCATTGGGCGGCCGATCGTAGTTCGCCGCAGCAGGCATTGACCGAGGACGAACTAAAGAAGGTCGCCACGGGCTGTTGGTTTGCTGTTTATGCCTTTGGCTATAACTGGCTGCAGTCGAATGGGGACAGCGCCAAAATTATCGCCAAGCGCATCGAGCAGGTCATCAACGATTTCAACCAGTCCGGTTATGAATGTAATCAGGTGATTGTCGTGACTCATTCCATGGGTGGGCTGGTCGGACGAGCGCTGGTTCACCCTAAGTACGGCAATTTGCAGGACAAGGTGCTGGGCATCGTCCATGGCGTGATGCCAGCCATTGGCGCCCCGGCCGCCTACAAGCGCATGAGAGCGGGATTCGAGGATTACGGCGTGGCTTTCGGCCCGGAAGACAGTCTCGCCGCCAAGGTGGCCGGCAATTATGGCGACGAGGTACAGCTGTGCTGGCAAATGCTCCGGGCGGGTTGCAGTTATTGCCTACGGAGTCCTATGGGAATGGCTGGCTGCGCGTGACGCACAATGGACGCGACCTGGATGCATGGCCAAAACAGGGCGATCCGTACAAAGAAATCTACAGAGTGCGGGACAAATGGTATGCACTGTTCCGGGAAGAATGGATCAATCCTTCTCGACTACCTCTAAGCAAAGGGGGCGGCACATTCAAGCGGACGTGCGATTATTTAGATAAGGCCCAGAATTTCCACCAGACAATCGCGCATACATATCACCCCAACAGCTACGCGCATTACGGCGCCGACCAGGCGCGGCGGAGCTTCAGCGAAGTGATATGGGAAATCGACAAGAACTGCGCCGACCCCGCTGGCTGGCAAGATTGGCCCATCCTTGGTGACACCCGGCAAGGGCGGCTGGAACTTGTTCGATGGGATCCGTTAAGTCCTAACATTAAGACCTTCCAGCCGATTTCCGATACCTTTGAAGTGCCCGACCCGATACATGCCACCATCCGTCCACCTTCCGCGCCAGGCGACCAGACCGTACCCGCCAGATCCGCCGACCATCAGCTGAACAGTGGCATGTTCAAGGGCGTGTTCCGCCAGACTGGTTATGAACATCAGTCAAGTTACAAAAACCCTGGAGCGATCGCCTCGACCTTGTACAGCATTGTGCGCATCGCTCAGAAGGCAACATGGACATGTGGGAAGGGATAACGATGCTTATGACCGCTATTCAACGCCTGTGCCTTGTTCCGCTCGCCGCTGCAGTCTTGACGCTCACCGCCTGCGATCGCAACCCCAAAGAATGGAAGACGCCAAATATGACCGCCCTCACGCCCCGTCTCCAACCCATATTTGAGAAAACCAAAACCGTATGCTTTGGGCGGTTCATGGTCGATGTGCCGGTATCGGCAGCCGTCGTCTGGGGGGAAGCTGATGCGCCGCTGGGTGTGAGCGTCGTCCCTAACGGTATAGCTGAAGTGAATGTGTTTGCGCAAAAGTTCATTGATGAACTCAAAGGCGAAAAGGCCATCTATCACAATGACGTCCCCTTGCTGCTATCGGTTGAAGATGTGGTTCAACCCGCAGGAAAAATCGTTACCGGTTATGAGGATTTTGAAGCCGTTAACGGACTCAAAATCAACGGATACTTTAAATTGAACAATGACGGCGTTGTCATTGATACCCGCCCTTTGAGAGACGATAAAGATGAGACCATAGCACTCATCAAGAGCATCGCCAGACGCCTGCGGCAACGTGCTGAAAACGAAATCCCCACCGAGCCTGGTAACTGTATCGAACATGCCTTCCTACCTGACAAGCCAGTTCCAGATAAGGAACCGCCCGCGGAACTCATTCGTATCGGTTTCCGGCTGAAGGAGTTTCCAGACACGCACCTCTCGATTTTTGTTACGCCGTCGAACCCATATTACTCAGAAAGCGACTCCCTGGAGTGGCAGCTCAACAGGGTTGAGAAGGACGAGAAAGCCCAGGATCCCAACCATCCGCTGCTGAAAACCAAATACCTGCGCAGAGGGGCGCGCCAGATCCATGACTGGCTTGAGGGGTTTGAAGCACTGTCGCGTACGCCAGAACAGCCGGAAGTACACTCGATCCATGATTTCGCGATGGATTTCAGGGGCGTACCGTCAGACCCACTGAAACCCTATGCAGACATACGGATGCAGACCGGCGTTGCTGACAACGCAGCTGGCGCGACCAAAGCCAGCCTGACAGATGAAGAAGCGGTCGCGGTATGGGACAAAATCACCAGCACCATCCGCGTGCGCCCAACAAGTGCCACGCCGGTCAAGACCAGCGAAACCGGTCCGGGGCCGCACCTTCCACTTGGCGAACTTGCCGCAACTGGACGCATATGCCCACAAACCGGGTGGTGGGAGTCCGATGAATCGAGAGTTATTGAAGGTGGCCGGCGTCAGCACATCAAGGCAGGCGAGCGCATGCCGCATGTGATATCGCTTGGAGAACCATCCATTTGGCAAAGGCTCAAAGGAGAAAAGCCTTCTTACCGTACGGCGACGGTGTGGAAACTAGTCAGCTACGAAGATGCGCCCACTCGCGCCGATACGACCTCGCAGACGACAAAAATCGCGCAAGCCCCCGACAACAAGGTGGCTGTAAAAGACACCGGAGGCGGCACGAACGAGAGCAGTCGGAACGAAGAGACCTCACCCCAGAAGAAAGGTTGAACAATGCCCGCGTCAACCGCTAACGAGATGAGTTTTTGCGGAACTCACGCTATTTTGCGGAACTCCAGGAGCCCCGAAAAATAGCGTAAGCTCTTGATTTGATTGGTAGGCCCCCCCGGAGTCGAACCGGGCACCAACGGATTATGAGTCCGCTGCTCTAACCAGGCATGAGCTAGAGGCCCAAACTCGTGTGATCGGGATACGCTGACAGCTCGCCACCCCGGATGCTGTTCAGCACCAAACGAAGTGGCGAGAGCATATTGCCTTTACCGCAGCCCCGTCAAGCCTTAGCCGCTGCCTTCGAGGAAACTCTTCAGCTTGTCCGAGCGCGACGGGTGGCGCAGCTTGCGCAATGCCTTCGCCTCGATCTGGCGAATCCGCTCGCGCGTGACGTCGAATTGCTTGCCCACCTCTTCCAGCGTGTGGTCGGTCGACATCTCGATGCCAAAGCGCATGCGCAGCACTTTCGCTTCGCGCGGCGTCAGCGAATCGAGCACGTCCTTCACCACGCCGCGCATCGAGGCGTGCAGCGCCGCGTCCGACGGCGCCAGCGTGTTGTTGTCCTCGATGAAGTCGCCCAGGTGGGAATCGTCGTCGTCGCCGATCGGCGTTTCCATCGAGATCGGCTCCTTCGCGATCTTCATGATCTTGCGGATCTTGTCCTCGGGCATCTCCATCTTGACCGCGAGCGTCGCCGGATCGGGCTCGGCCCCCGTCTCCTGCAGGATCTGGCGCGAAATCCGGTTCATCTTGTTGATCGTCTCGATCATGTGCACCGGAATACGGATCGTGCGCGCCTGGTCCGCGATCGAGCGTGTAATTGCCTGGCGAATCCACCACGTCGCGTAGGTCGAGAATTTGTAGCCGCGGCGGTATTCGAACTTGTCCACCGCTTTCATCAGGCCGATATTGCCTTCCTGGATCAGGTCGAGGAACTGCAGGCCGCGGTTCGTGTACTTCTTGGCGATCGAAATCACCAGGCGCAGGTTGGCCTCGGTCATTTCGCGCTTGGCCTTGCGCGCTTTCATTTCACCGGCCGCCATCTGGCGGTTGATGTTACGCAAATCCGGCAGCGGCAGCACGACGCGCGCTTGCAGGTCGATCAGGCGTTGCTGCAGTTCCTTGATCGTCGGCACGTTGCGGCTCAGGATCGCGCTGTACGCGTGGCCGGCAGCCACTTCGGCATCGACCCACTCGAGGTTGGTTTCGTTGCCCGGGAAGACCTTGATGAAGTGGGCGCGCGGCATGCCGCAGCGGTTCACGGCCACGTCCAGGATCTGCTTTTCGATGTGGCGCACTTCGTCGACCTGGCCGCGCAGCGTGTCGCACAGCTTTTCAACGACCTTGGCGGTAAAGCGGATGCCGAGCAGCTCGTTGGAGATCGCTTCCTGCGCCTTCAGGTAGCCTTTCGAGTTGTAGCCTTCCTTCTCGTAGGCCTTGCGCATCTTGTCGAATTGCTGCTCGATCTGGTCGAATTTCTCGAGCGAAGCCCCTTTCAGCGCTTCCAGCTGCTCGGCGGAGTAACCCGCCGCGCCCGGGCTGGCGCTGGCCTCTTCTTCCTCTTCCTCTTCTTCCTCTTCCTCGTCTTCTTCCTCGTCCTCGTCGCCATCGGTGGCGTTCGCGGCCACGGCCGGCGCGCCTTCCTCGGCTTCGTCCGGGTCGACCATGCCGTCGACGATCTCGTCGATCTTGACTTCGTCGTGTTCGATCCGGTGCGCCACTTCGATGATTTCGGCGATCGTTACCGGGCACGCCGAGATCGCCTGGATCATGTCCTTCAGGCCATCTTCGATGCGCTTGGCGATTTCGATCTCGCCTTCACGGGTGAGCAGTTCGACCGAGCCCATCTCGCGCATGTACATGCGCACGGGGTCGGTGGTGCGGCCAAAGTCGGAGTCGACGGTCGAGAGCGCCGCCTCGGCGGCAGCCTCTGCTTCGTCGTCGGAGGTGACGGTGGCAACGTTATCGGACAGCAGCAGCGTTTCGGCATCGGGCGCGTGTTCGTACACGGCAATGCCCATGTCGTTGAAGGTGCCGATGATGCCTTCGATCGCTTCCGGATCGACAATGTTGTCCGGCAGGTGGTCATTGATCTCGGCATAGGTCAGGAAGCCGCGCTCCTTGCCCTGCTTGATCAGGGCCTTGAGCTTCTGGCGCCGGACCTCGAGTTCTTCCTCGCTCGCCTCGGAGTCGGACGAGAAGGCGTCCTTGAGCAAGGCCTTTTCCTTGGCCTTGCGGTCCTTGGCCTTGGCCTTGTCGACAGCCTTGAGCTCGGCGCGCTCGACCGCGTTGAGCGCGGCGACCTCGTCGTTCTCAGGCTGGAATTCCTTCGGCTTGCGCCCGCGCCGCCCCGGCACCTTCACGGTCGGCAGCACGTAACCCGACGTATCGATCGCGGCCAACGCGGCCGCATCGGTAGTCTGGCTGACAACAGGCGCAGAGCTCGCGGTGCGGGCTTCTGCCTTGTCTTGCGATTTGTCCGCAGCCTTGGCGGACACTTTGGTGGACTTGGCAGTCACTTTGGGTTCGGGTTTCTTGGTTGGCACAGGCGCTTTCGAAGTCACAAACGACTAGCTTACGATGGTTAAAGATAAAGTTTTGTTACCTTACATCACCCTGCAGGCACAAATCTGTTGCCCCGCTAACTGAAACTCCTCGCCGCATTTGACACGAAAAATCGTTTCAAAGCTTGCAATAGTTAGCGTTTTATTATAGCACGCACCCCCGGGTTTTCTACCTGCAAGCACCGGCTGCGCGGCGCGTGATGAGCGCGTTCATCGGGGTGCCATTGCTGCTGCTTCCTCCCGCGCAAGCAGGTCTTGCTGGGCCGTGATTTCACGATAGCGGGCACTGACCTGATCTGGGGTCAACCCGGAAGAAAACAACTGGTTAAGCTCCATTTTTAACGCGTTCATCTTGATCTGCCTCACAGCGCTCGCGATCCAGATTCGATCAGCATCAATGTCCGATTCCGGCTCCGAGGCAATTTCGGCAATCATTGCATCGTATTCGGTTCCAGCTTCTTTCAGTAGCTCTGACAGCACGGCAAAACTCCCGTTCGCTCCCAGCGCTTGCGCGGTCGCAACCAGTTGGCACAGGCGATCGGCCGCGTCCTCGCCAAACGTGTTGAACGCGACCAGCGCCGCTTCGTCCAGGCCCAGCGCGAGCGTCGGATGCGCTACCAGGATGCGCAGCATCTGCTTTTCCAGCCCCACCGGCTCCGGCCGGCCTTGGCGCGGCGGCGCTTTCCTTGCCACCGCCACCGGCTTAGACAACTCAAACAGACTTTCGATTTCCGCCGGCGTGGATTGGGTAAGGCTGGCCAGCCCGCGCACGATCTGCAGCCGCAGCGCGGACGGCGCCATCGCCTGCAGCAGCGGCTTGGCCTCGAACTGGGCGCGCGCGCGTCCCTCGGGGCTGTCCAGGTCGTGCTCTGCGGTCACTTCGCGCAGCAGGAACTGCGACAGCGGCATCGCGTCGTGGATTTCCTGCTCGAATGCTTCCGCGCCCCGTTCGCGCACGAAACTGTCCGGGTCGTGCTCTTGCGGCAAGAACAGGAACCTGATCGTCTTGTTGTCCGACACCTGCGGCAGGCAGGCCTCCAGTGCGCGCCGGGCGGCGCGCCGGCCGGCCTTGTCGCCGTCGAAACTGAAGATCACGTTGTCGGTCTGGCGCAGCAGCTTCTGCACGTGGGTGCTGGTGCAGGCCGTGCCCAGGGTCGCCACCGCTTGCGGAAAACCGAGCTGGGCCAGCGCGACCACGTCCATGTAGCCTTCCGTCACCAGCACGTAGCCCGCGTCGCGGATCGCCTGGCGCGCCTCGAACAAACCGTACAGTTCCAAGCCTTTCTGGAACAGCGGCGTTTCCGGCGAGTTCAGGTATTTCGGTTCACCGCCGTCGAGCACGCGGCCGCCAAAGCCGATCACCTGCCCTTTCGTGTTCCGGATCGGGAACATGATGCGTTCGCGGAAACGGTCATAGCGCTTCTTGTTGCTGCCATCCTCGTCGACACGGTCGATCACCAGACCCGATTCCACCAGCGCCAGCGCCCCGTAATCGGGGAACACCGAACGCAGGTTATCCCAGCCAGAAGGCGCATAGCCCATGCCGAAGCGGGCCGCGATTTCGCCGGTCAGGCCGCGGCCTTTCAGGTAGGCGACCGCGTTGGGGGCGTGGCGCAGCTGGCCCCGGTAGTAATCGCACGCTTGCTGCAAGGCATCGGTCATCGCCAGCGATTGCGCCTGCTGCGCGGCACGCTGGGCGGGCGGAATCTTGTCGTCGGAATCGGGCACGACCATGCCAACACTCTGGGCCAGGTCCTTGACGGCATCGACAAAGCCCTGCCCGGAGTACTCGATCAGGAATCCGATCGAGGTGCCATGGGCGCCACAGCCAAAGCAATGATAGAACTGCTTGGTCGGGCTGACGGTGAAACTGGGGGACTTTTCGTTGTGGAACGGGCACAGCCCCATGTAATTGGCGCCGCCCTTTTTCAGCTGGACATAGCGCCCAACCACATCGACGATGTCGACGCGGTTGAGCAAATCGGTAATGAATGATTGCGGAATCACTTGGGATAACAGTGTTTGTCTAAAGTCAGACTATACCGCAGCGCTCGCTGCAGGTTGATCTGCAACAAGACACGGCCCAGGCAGGGCCAATTGTTCCACATCAAGCGCCGGCGAGTGCTTTCTTCACTTGCGCGGACACGGCCGTCATATCGGCACGGCCGGCCAGCTTGGGCTTGAGGATGCCCATCACCTTGCCCATGTCCTGCGGACCGGCCGCACCGGTCGCTGCCACGGCGGCGGCCACTTCGGCGGCAACTTCCTCATCCGACAAGCCGGCCGGCATGTATGCCTGCAGCACAACCAGTTCGGCCCGTTCGTTGTCGGCCAGGTCCGCGCGCCCGCCAGCTTCGAATTGCGTGATCGAGTCCTTGCGCTGCTTGATCATCTTGTCGATGATGGCCAGCGTCTGCTGGTCGTTCAGCTCGATGCGCTCATCGACTTCCTTGCGCTTGATTTCGGCCAGCAGCAGGCGAATCGTCGTCAGCTTGCCGCTTTCCTTGGCGCGCATGGCGGCCTTCATGTCGTCGGTGATCTGTTCTTTCAGGCTCATGGGATCCTCGTGGCGATGGGTACAAATACGAAAACCCGCCGCGGTGACAACCGGAGCGGGTCTCTATGACACTTCAGTCAGCAGCCACCGCGACAGGCCTGGGCCATCGCCGGAACAGCCGCGCTGAACCGTCTTAGTACAGTTTCTTCGGCAGTTGCTGGCTGCGGATGCGCTTGTAGTGACGCTTCACAGCAGCTGCCAGCTTGCGCTTGCGCTCGGCAGTAGGCTTCTCGTAGAACTCGCGTGCGCGCAGTTCCGTCAGCAGACCGGTCTTTTCGATAGTGCGCTTGAAGCGACGCATAGCGACTTCGAACGGCTCGTTTTCTTTAAGGCGGATAGTGGTCATGTAAAATCAAACCGTTGGATTTTGGGAAGAAAGAGATTCTAACAGCTTTTGGAAAGCATTGGAAGAATTTATCAGGACAAGCATTAGGTGTGCATGAATTGCCACATTGGCGGGAGAAATCGCCGCATTCGTACGTCGAGCGATAGTCCCTGCCTCATTCAATGGCCGAGCCCGCAGCAAAGCCCGACGCCCATGCCCATTGGAAGTTGTACCCGCCCAGCCAACCGGTCACGTCCACCGTTTCGCCGATGAAATACAGCCCTGGCACCTTATTGGCCATCATCGACTGCTGCGACAGCTCGCGCGTATCGACGCCGCCCAGCGTCACCTCGGCCTTGCGGTAGCCCTCCGAGCCGGTCGGTACGATGGCCCAGCGGTTGATCGCATCGCCGAGCTGGCGCAGCTTGGCGTCGGGCATGTCGGCCAGACGCGCATCCGGCGCGAACCCTTTGGCAAGGAGCAAGCCCTCGGCCAGCCGCGCCGGCAACCATTGCGACAGCAGATTGCCCAGCTGCTTCTTCAATGTCGTCTTCGATTCGATCAGCACCTGCGCCACATCGATCTCGGGCAACAGGTTCAGCAGAATCGGCGTGCCCGGCTGCCAGTAGCTTGAAATCTGGAGGATGGCTGGCCCCGACAGCCCGCGGTGCGTGAACAGCAAGTCCTCGCGGAAATATCCGCGCTTGGCGTTGCGGCCCTTGCCCGAACCAGTCTCGACATCGACTTCCAGCGCGATCCCGGCCAGCGGCGCAAACGGCGCCCAGCCCGGCCCGTCGAACGTCAGCGGCACCAGGCCCGGGCGCGGCTCGACCACCTTCAGGTCGAACTGCTTGGCAACGCGATAGCCCAGATCGGTCGCCCCGATCTTGGGGATCGAGAGGCCACCGGTTGCCACCACTACATTACGCGCCGCGATCTCGCCCTGGTCGGTCTTGAGCACGAAGCCGTCCGCCGTCTTCTCAAACGCGGCAATCTTGCATGGCATGCGCCAGCTGACATTCCCGGCATCGCACTCGGCCTTGAGCATCCGGATGATTTGCTCGGACGAGTCGTCGCAGAACAGCTGGCCGCGATGCTTTTCGTGCCAGGCGATCCGGTGCCGTTTCACGAGCGCGAGAAAATCCTGGGGCGTATAGCGCGACAGTGCGCTGCGGCAGAAGTGCGGATTCTCGGAGAGGTAATTCTGCGGCCCGGCATTGATGTTGGTGAAGTTACAGCGCCCGCCACCCGAGATGCGGATTTTCTCCGCCAGCCGCTCGGCGTGGTCGATCAGCACCACGCGCTTGCCGCGCTGGCCAGCCGTAGCGGCGCACATCATCCCCGCCGCGCCCGCGCCGATCACTGCCACATCGAACTGTTTTGCCATCTGCGCCGCCGCCATCCCTTGCCGAAAACCCGCCATTGTAATCGCTGGGAGTGGCGGCCGCATGCATATCAGATTTTGAACACAACACTAATATGTGACGCTATGCTTGCTCGCCATTTCACTAGTAATCATTGAAGATGACACGACTTCGCCTTCTTGCCGCCGCCGTGCTGATGACGGCAGCCGGCCTGGCTGCCAGCGCCGAGCTCGGCGTGCTGGCGCCTGCGCTGCACGACAACGCTCCCGCCACCCGCCCCGTCCCCGACGGCAAGGGCAGCGCCCCGGTCCTCACGCGCGTGCGCGACGGCAAGCTGTTCTCCGCCCTGCAGCGCGAAGCCGCGCACGGGTTCACCGCCTCCATGCTGGAACTCGACGAACTGGCGATGCAGGTGGCCGGAGCCGGCAAACAGACCACCTGGCTGCAGCTGGCGCAGGAAGACGGCGGATTCGCCCGGCGCGGGTTCTGGCTGCAGGACGGCAGCGCCATGCGCTGGGTGGACGAACCGATGGTCGACCTGGTGGTCAACGAAGCGAGCATCGCCGACGGCAGCTTTGAAGAGATCTTCGCACACGAACTGGGGCACGTGATACTGCGCCGCCTGGTCCCCAATCTGCCCAACGGCTATTCCCGCACCGAGCACCACAGCTTCAGCGTCACCGACCAGCCCACCGCGTTCGACGAAGGCTGGGCGACCCACTTCCAGGGTATCGCGAGCCTCCTGACCGGCAACGAACGCCTGCGCGCCTTCGACGCCGGGCTGGAAGGCAAACCCTTCCTGCCGCTTTGGCTGAGCAACCTGGACCGCGAAAGCCGCATCATCGGCATGCGCCAAAACTGGTTCGTCCACCGCCAGGTCACGCCCGATGGCGCGGACGATGCGATCGTGCGCCACGACCTGTCCACGCTGTTCGACCGGGCGCGCCTGAAGAATGCGCCGCAGATGCTGGCGACCGAAGGCGTGCTCGCCACCGTGTTCTACCGCCAGCTGGCCCCAAGCAGCCGCGCGGGCCTCGCCGCGCGCTACGCGCCGATGTTCCGCTCGCTGCGCGCGCTTTCCGCCGACAAGCTCGACGCCGACACCGCCCTGCTGCCCGCGCTGGCGCAAGCGATGCAGCGTACCGACCCGGCCGAGGGCCAACGCTTCGTCACCACGCTGACGCAGACTACCTATGGCGCGTTAAGCTCACCCGAGATCAAAGCAGCCACCGAGGCACTGGCCGCACCGGGCCGCCTTGGCGACGGCGACGCCTTCGTGCCCGCGCTACAGGCGATTCGCAAACAGTTCGACGCCGAGCTGGCGCAAGTGCAGGCCCATCCCGACAAGCTGGCCGCGCACGCCGGCCCCGCCTTGTGGCTTGCCCACCCCGGCCACAAAGTGGCGGGCCAGCCGCTGGTCGTCGACCTGAACACCGCGGAACGCGAACACCTGCTGGCCCTGCCCGGCATCGACGCGAACGCGTGCGAACGGGCGCTGGCCAGCCGCGCCAGGGATGGTAATTTCACCAGCATCGCCGACTTCGCCGCGCGCGCAGGGCTGGACGCGCCGCAGGCGCGCGCGTTCGAGGCAATGGCGCAGGAACTTAAGCGGATGGGACCGAACCGGCGCGAATAGAGCGCGCCGCCGCCACGCAATGCGCCACCTGCCCGGCTATCGGCGCGGGCACCGGCGCCTCGCCGCGCAGCACGGCCTCGATCCAGGCTGCGGTGCCGGCCGCGTCGCGTCCTTCCGGCAGCTCCGCCAGCTCATCGGTCGGCGCGTCGCGTTCGGCCAGCAGCGTGCGCACGCCACGATTGAACCAGTCGATCTGCTGCCCGCGGTGGGGATTGGCCACCGTCTCGCCCTCGGTGCCCCGCATCAGGAACGCGTCGCCGCGCCCGGCCCCGGCATCAAGCATGAAGTATTCGCTGAGGGTTTGCAGGTATTCCGGGTGGGTGTACGAGACCAGCCGCAGCGCCGGCCCATCGAACGGCTGCAGGATCTTCACCAGCGTGTGTGTCGAATTGCGCACCCCGAGTATCGCCCGCAGCGACAGCATGTGCGCCAGCTTGGGCGCCAGCGCCGTGATCGGCATGAACGCCGGGCGATGCGCGGCAAACGCCGCGGCCACGTCCGCGCTGGTGGCCGACGCGGGCACGCCCAGCTCGGCGAGGATCTCGGCTGTCGTGATGCGGCCCGGGTCCACGGTCACGCCATGCACCAGCACCGGCACGCCCTCGCGCGCGAGCAGCAAGGCCAGCAGCGGCGTCAGGTTGGGCAGCTTGCGCGAACCGTTATAACTGGGGATGAGCACCGGCGCATAGTCACCTCCCGGTGCCGGCAGCGGCGCAAACGAGTCATGCGCCGCCTCCAGAAAGCCGGCGAGCTCGTCGACCGATTCGCCCTTGATGCGCATCGCCAGCAGCAGCGCGCCCAGCTCGATGTCGGACACCCGTCCGTCCAGCATAGCCGTGTACAGCTCGCGCGCCTCCTCACGCGAGATGCTGCGCGCGCCCTTCTGTCCACGCCCAATCTCCTTGATGAAGCGGGCGGCCTTGAATTCCTGTTGATCGTTTCGCATAGGCGCTAGCTTACACGCTTCCCTGCCAATTTCCGGCCAACCGGCTGCAAGGCGCGCCATTTGGGGCTACACTGGGAATTCCCGTCGGAAAACTAAGCACTCCAAAAAATGATCACGTCAGACATCGAAAACAGTAACGTTTCCTCCTTCGCCGCAATGCCCACGCCAGCCGAGCTGCACGCCAAGCTGCCGTTGACCGAGCGCGCCTTCAACACCGTCATGAAGGGCCGCGAAGCCCTGCGCAACATCCTCGACCGCAAGGACAAGCGCCTGTTCGTGGTGGTAGGGCCGTGCTCGATCCACGATCCGCAAGCGGGTCTGGACTATGCACGCCGCCTGCAGAAGCTGCAGGCCGAAGTGGAGGACACGATGCTGCTCGTGATGCGCGTGTACTTCGAAAAGCCGCGTACCACCACCGGCTGGAAGGGCTATATCAACGACCCGTACATGGACGACTCGTTCCGGGTCGACGTGGGCATGGAAAAGGCGCGCCAGTTCCTGCTCGACGTGTGCGAACTCGGCCTGCCCACCGCGACCGAAGCGCTCGACCCGATTTCGCCGCAGTACTTGGGCGACCTGATCGCCTGGACCGCAATCGGCGCGCGCACCACCGAATCGCAGACCCACCGCGAAATGGCTTCCGGCCTGTCGACCCCGGTCGGCTTCAAGAACGGCACTGACGGCGATGTCGGCATCGCGGTCAACGCCGTGCTGTCCTCGTCCAAGCCGCACTCATTCCTGGGCATCAGCGACCGCGGCACGGTGTCGATCGTGCGCACCAGCGGCAACGCCTACGGCCACGTGGTGCTGCGCGGCGGCGGCGACCGGCCGAACTATGACTCGGTATCGGTCGCGATTGCGGAGCAGGCGCTGAAAAAGGCCGGGCTGCCGGCCAACCTGGTGGTCGACTGCTCGCACGCGAACAGCTACAAGAAGCCGGAACTGCAGCCGCTGGTGATGTCGGACGTGATGCAGCAGATCCGCCACGGGAACCAGTCGCTGGTCGGCGTGATGATCGAATCGAACATCGTCAGCGGCAACCAGCCGATTCCGGACGACCTGTCGCAAATGGTCTACGGCTGCTCGGTGACCGATGGCTGCATCGGCTGGGAAGATACCGAAGCGATGCTGCGCAGCGCACATCAGGAGCTGCTGCAGCGGCCGTAACGACGCAGCTCAATCGGAGGGCGTAGGGGGCGCGGGGCCGCCGAGGACCTGTGCGCACGCGGTCACCGTTTGCTGACTTGCGGCTGCTATTTCGCTATGCGGCGTTCGCGAACCGCGTGCGCACAGGTGCGCACCCTACGCCGGTGACAAAGCCTTTTGAGGCGACCTCTAAGTAGCACGACGAATCTTGGCCACCAGCTTGGTGGTCGAGCGGTCGTGCTCAAAGTCGATAGCGACGGCCTGCCCGCCATAGGCAAGCACCGCCTGCCCTTCCGGGATCGCCCTCATGTCGTAGTCGCCGCCCTTGGCATAGATTTCGGGCTTCGCTTCCAGCACGGTTTCCAGCGCCGTGTCTTCGTCAAACTCGACCACCAGGCTCACCGATTCCAGCGCCGCCAGCACCGCCATGCGATCGGCCATCGTGTTGAGCGGCCGGTCGTCGCCCTTGCCCAGGCGCTTGACCGAGGCGTCCGTGTTCACGGCCACCACCAGCGACGCGCCCAGCTCGCGCGCTTGCGCTAGGTAGGTGACGTGGCCGCGGTGCAGGATATCGAACACGCCGTTAGTGAGGACCACCGGCTTGGGCAGCGCGGCGACACGTTGTTCAAGCTCGCTGCGCGAGCAGATCTTGTTTTCGAAGTTGGGCATAAACGGTTGCTGGTGTCGGCGAGAAGCTCGCCAAGGCGGCGACGCTTCTGGGCCTGACGATTAAAGTTTCGTAGGAGGCTGCTGGCCGTCCGGCGTTTCGTCTTCGGGTTCCTCTTCCACTTGCAGGGCAAGCTCGCCGGCCTTGACGCCGGTGCCGCCTTCCGCCGGTCCCTTGCGATCGCCCGAAAGCTTGATCTGCAGGCGCAGGCCATTGGCCGAGTCGGCGTTGCGGATCGCCTCGTCGTAGCTGATGTAGCCTTTGTTATAGAGCTCGAACAGCGCCTGGTCGAACGTGCACATGCCCAATTCGCGCGACTTGTGCATGATCTCTTTGATGCTGTGAAAGTTCCCCTTCAGGATCATCTCGCTGATGGTCGGCGTATTCAGCAGGATTTCGATCGCCGCCTTGCGGCCCCTGCCGTCCTCCGTGCGCACCAGACGCTGCGAAATAATCCCGCGCAGGTTGGCCGAGAGGTCCATCAACAGCTGGTTGCGCCGCTCTTCGGGGAAGAAGTTGATGATCCGGTCCATCGTCTGGTTCGCGTTGTTGGCGTGCAGGGTGCCCAGGCACAGGTGGCCGGTTTCGGCGAACGCGATCGCGTGTTCCATCGTTTCCGTGTCGCGGATCTCGCCGATCAAAATCACGTCCGGCGCCTGGCGCAGCGTGTTCTTGAGCGCGTTATGCCATGACAGCGTGTCCACCCCCACCTCGCGGTGCGTGATCAGGCAGTTCTTGTTCTTGTGGACGTACTCGACCGGGTCTTCAACGGTGATGATGTGCCCCGCCGAATTGGCATTGCGGTAGTCGATCATCGCCGCCAGCGTGGTCGACTTGCCCGAGCCGGTGCCACCCACGACCAGCACCAGCCCGCGCTTGGTCATCACCACGTCTTTCAGCACTTCCGGCAGGTCGAGCTTTTCAAAATTCGGAATCTCGGACGCGATGGTCCGCACCACCATGCCCACGCTCTGCTGCTGGACGAAGACGTTGACGCGGAAGCGGCATACGCCGGGCAGCGAGATCGCGAAGTTGCACTCCATCTCGGCCTCGAACTCGGCGCGCTGGCGCTCGTTCATCAGCGACAGCGCCAGCGCACGCGTGACCTCGCCGGAAAGGCGCTGCTGCGACAGCGCCTTCATGGCACCCTGGTATTTCATACTGGGCGGAAAGTCAGCGGAAATGAACAGGTCGGAACCGCCCTGGTGATGCATGACGGTCAGCAGCTTGTGGATATAAGCCTGGGCTTCGGCCGGGCCAAAGGTCGAGGACATGCGCGCCTTTCTGACAATGGGGCGGGAGCAAAAGACCGCCTGCTCGGCAATTATATCGGCTGACTTGCCCAGGAGTAAGGTACCGGGAGAGAGTTTTTCCGTTCGCCGCCCTTGCTCATCGTAAATTTAATTGACAAATAGAAAACATTGCAGTTATACAAGCGTCAGATGTACCGACAAGGGAACAAAAACGGCCATCTCAACTTACGGAGAAAGACGAAGGAATAGGCAAATGCCCCCCTTCCCGCATCTGTCATATAACGCGGCCAATACACGGACTGGGTACGGCCCAAGTCGTCAAAGACAGTGTCCGTGGCTGCGTCGCGCCTGAGATTCAGGCCGTGCTTGGTCAGATAGTCCAGCGTCGGCCTTTTGCTTCAGGGTCTCGTGATATTAGTCCCGCCACCGGCCCGCCCGCTACACCTCGGCCGAAACAATAGAACAATTCTTTCGCCTGCATAATCAGGCTGGCAATGGCCATCTCATAGAACCAGCATTGGCAGGTGAAGTCCTTACCTTACCTTACCTTACCTTACCTTACCTTACCTAGCTAGACTCCAGGCCGACCGCGCGCTGGCGCTCGTTCATCAACGACAGCGCCAGCACACGCATAACCTCGCCACTCATTCGCAGCATACTTTGTTACGTCACAGCACAATTCGAGCAGCTGTTTTTTGAACCACATTGATCCAGGCCCACCTTGGCTAAGCTTTCAATTTACTCGCCAGCCAGGCAATCATATTTTTGTTTTCCGGCTAGATCAGGAGTTTTTCCAGAAGTTGCGGTTTGCCGATAGCTCCAAGCCCTCGTTCCCCAATGTCATCGAACTCACCAAGAGGCTTGAAAAGAACTACTTCATGTTCAGCAGCATAGGCAAGCAAACTAGTGTCATTGAAAAAAAAATCTCCAGACCATCCAATGTTAAGTAAATCACGGATCGAAAATTCGTTTGGAGACGCTAAAAAATATGAGCAATGTTCTTCCATGACGGCTTTAGCGGTCGATTTTAATGAGCTCTCAGAAAGCCGAACTGCACCAAAAAATTTCAGCCCGCCGTCCAATTCATGGGTAACCTCCTGAGCATCGATGCCATCGATTATTTCTATGCCTCTCGATTTCAACGCCCCCCACAACTTCTTGTGACGAGTAATTCGCGTATCAGGCTGCAAAGCTGTTGTCCCAATTAATAACCAAAATTGATATCCGCTCAAATTACGCTGTACAACGTCGTAAACAAACCGCGAAACGAATGTCATTGATTCAATATCAGAGGGACTGCTTGCCAGCCACGTTGCACCGCCAAGCACATAATTCGCGCCTGTTAATTTTTCAAAATTCAACACGTCATTTCTACAAAAAATGTCGTGAGTGCTATCTATTTCCATTTTAGTAATCATAGTGATCTTTTGCAGGATCGTTAAAGTGCGGCCCACGATTCTGGGGATTACCAGGACCAAAATCGTGCCCCGCTGAATCGTCTCGAATTCTCACGGTACGTGTGCCTCCACCGGGCGCCGGTACCTCGAACTCATAAATACGGCCGGGTTGAGGATTTCCTTTTTTATCTGTGTTCTTTAAAACACGGCTCGGCTGTTGACTTGTCGGCACGCCAGCAGCTCGCTTTGCTGCGTTGAAAGCGCCTGTACGGCCTGCACCAGGAGGACTCATGTTGGGCGGTGGCGCGCCAATTTTAGTTTTCGCACGAGCACCTTTCATGCCTCGGATCGTCACTATAGCTGTGGCATATTCCCATGCATTCTCTTTAAGACTATTGAAAGCGGTTATCTTTTCGATATCACTCCCAAAAGAGACATTCCAAACATCAGAAGCCAACTTTGTTCCCGTGACTAAAACCTGAACCATATCTTTACCAGGATAGTCATCTGGGTCGTATTGAGGGGTAAAGATACCTTCGCCAGGCGGGCTATAGTTCACGGGTATTGTGACGGTTTTGATGTCCTTGTCGCTAAGAATCGTGCCCGCCCCACCCCCGCCTCCTGCTCCGCTGCCTTCAGAGGGCGCACTATCTTCGACATCTTCTTCACCGTCTCCCTCATCATAAAAGCCATTAAGGTCCAAATTCACCAGGGGATTATTCCGGACGTACGAATAGCGATTGTAAGACTGGATGTTTTGGGGATGAGGAATGGTCGGATCCGCCGACATGAACCGCGCAATCATCGGATCGTACACTCGGCCGTTCATATGAACGAGGCCAAGACTATCCAATTCCTCATGGTTAGTGAAGCCCCGGTTGGTGCTCACACCGGCGATGGTATTGTTCGGATCGAGCGCGCCTGCCGGCGTACGACGCTTGCCGAATGGCTCATACGCCATCCGCTCCACAACAGCCCCCGAGGAATTCGTCACAGCGGTCGTGGAGCCAAGATTATCACGATGCAAATACAGCACATTGAGTGCACCCGTTCCGATCTGCTTGATCAACGCGACCACACCGCCACCGGCAGTCACGAAGTGGCGGTGCTCAATCGTACGATCCTGCTTCATATCCTGCTCGTACAGCAGTCCTCCAGCATTGTCCGGATGCAGATACGTGGTGGTCGTCCCACCGGCTGTCATTTTGATTCGCTGGTGATCCGGGCCGTACACATAGGTTAACGTGGTGCTTGGGTTAGCCAAGGAGACGGGCATGTTAAAGCTCGTCCAGGATTCCTCCCGGCCCTTGGCAGCAATCACGTTGTTGTTCGCATCGCGCTGAACTTCCTGCGTCAGATTCCCGGCTGCGTCATAGACGAACTGACGTATTGTCCCATCGATCATCGCAATCTGGGCTGCCGCATGCGGTTTGGCGTTCACCCCACCGTAGGTATAGGTGCCCACATCCGATCGGCTCGTCATATTGCCGATGGCGTCATATCCATAGGTCTGGGTCGTCATGCCGGCGCCACCTGAATTGACCGTGTTACTGGTCAACCGATTGAGCGCGTCGTACAGGAAGGTTTCAGACAGCGATTGGTTCACATCGCTGCGTGACAACATGTTCCCTTGCAGGTCATACGTGTACGACAGATTCTGCACCGCATTGTTGGTCCCTGCGGTGATCGACTTCACCTGACCAGTGTCAGGGTCAAACACTTGCCGCGTCACCACGTTGTTGCCATAGGTCTGCTGCGTCAGATGATACTCCGCATCCATCGTATCGGCTCTCCAGTACAGCGCATTCGTCGCGTTGTTGCGGATCTCGCTCAGGAAACCTCCCTTGGATGTGTATACATTCTTGAGCGTCAGCCCGGTCGGGTATGACTGCGTTTGGACTCGCCCGTAACTGTCATACGTTAACGAGGTCGAGTAGGTCGAACCAATCATTGTCGCCGTGGTCTTCAATCGGCTCCGATTGTCATAAGAATAGGTACTTGAGTAGCCGTTGTCCGAGCTCACCTTGCACAACTTGCCCTTTCCCATCGAGCAGATGTCGTAAGTCCAAGTGCTCTTGAGATCGGGCTCCGAACGATTCGTCAATCGGCCGAGCAAATCGTATGTGAAGGTGGTGACCTGCCCTTTCGGGTCAGTCTGCTGCACAAGTTCACCAAGTACGTCATACACGTAATTCCACGTTCCCAGGTCCGGGTCCGTCATCGACGTCTTGTGATTCAGCGGATCGTAAGTGATCGTGGTCACGTTCCCCATCGGGTCCGTGGTCTTCACGAGATTGCCGTTCGCGTCGTATTCGTAGGTCAGCGAGTTGTTGTTGGCGTCCGTGACCTGCAGCAGCTGACCTTGGCTGTTCTTGATCGTCGTGCGCGTCTGCCCCAGGGGACCGGTCACTGTCGTGGTCAAGCCATTGTACTCGGTCTGCACGTGCGCACCATCCGGACCCACCGCGTCAGTGACTCGGTTGAGGATGTCATACGAATACGAGGTCCACTTGATTGGCTGCCCCACATAGTAGGGGCGGCTTGTGCGCGATTTGCGCCCCAGGTTGTCATACTCGATATCTTGGCGTATGGTGGTTTTACCGTCGAATCCCGGCGTCTCCGTACGTACGACACGATCAAGCGCATCATACAATACACGCTCGAATTTAGTCCCGGCCAACTCGCTTCTTTCCACCCAATATCCGCCCCCTTCACCGGCCAGAGAATACTTCCAATCGATAGTAGTATTGTCTGGTCTCGTCATTCGGC
Source organism: Massilia horti (assembly GCF_004614195.1). Classification (GTDB taxonomy): domain Bacteria; phylum Pseudomonadota; class Gammaproteobacteria; order Burkholderiales; family Burkholderiaceae_D; genus Telluria; species Telluria horti. The sequence continues at coordinate 44,442 of NZ_SPUM01000026.1, forward strand.
GCACCCGTCCGACTCCGGCATAATCGTACTCCCATGTCGTCGCAAGTCCGTTCAGGCTTTCCACATACAGCGGCAGGTTCGACCAATCAAGCTGCATTTTTGAGTCTTGTCCCAAGACATTCTTGTATGAAGTGAGTGAAATGCCATATATTGGGTCATAGGTATACGTTTCGGTACGCGACACGACTCCGTTGAGCCCAGTCGCGCCTGACGAAACCGTCCTTGTCAAGATGTTGCCGTATTCAGAATACGTATACGTGGTCTTGACACTATATTGCGCATTATCAGGATTAATGGTCTCCGCCACTAAAAAGCCGATGACTGGGTCGTATTCATATGTTTTAACGGTCGTGGTCGTCCCTGCCTCCGCCACCGATGCGTTAGACGCGCCCAGCACTACCAATAGCAAGGCCGCGCAAAGCCAATTTTCTTTATGTAATCCTAGCTCCGTCTTCTGCATGCCTTCCCCGAAATTGTTCTGATTTTTAATGGTGTTATTCATGCGCCACCGGTTTCAAGGCGAAGTATTCGTGACAGTCTCACGCACAGGGCGCCCGATCCACCACTTGTTTATGTCATTCATGTATTCCGTATCGACCGTTTTCGAATAACCATCCGAGCTACTGGTTACCTCGCGCGTCACGTTGCCAAAGCTGTCATACTTTTTGGTAATGGTGGTTGTTGGCAGTGCGATACCTTTCGCGTCCCACGCAGACACGACCGACTGGCTCAGAAATGGGAAGTAGCGACGGCCTGGCGTGACCGTGCACCCCGACGTACTCACAAAGTCTGTGCAGCCATAGGTATTGATCACCTGGTTCAGCAACGATCCCGACGGGCCAGTTGTCGTCGTACTTGCCACTAGCCCTGTATAGGGCCAGACCTGCTTGAATTCGGTATAGGTCGAAATGCCCGATTCAACTTGGGTCGCCTTCATCCAGCGAAAGCCCAGATTCTGATTACGCAGCACGTCAGTCTTCATGCCACCATAGGTGTAGCGCGTCGTCAACGTTCCGCCTTTGCCGTCGGGACTGGTGACTGCGGACACAACGAAGGGCATCCGTGCCGTCGGATTGGGTAGCGGGAAGATTGCATCGCGCAATGGATAGACGCCATCCGTATCAGAGGTGTACACACTCGGATCGGTCACTGGCTTATACTCGATTGTCGTCGTGCCATGCACAGGATCCGCAATCGAAGTAATCCGGTACATATTGTTAAGCATGTTGAGCCCAACAAATCCGTTCCTGTTCGCGCGATCAACAATTATCAAGTCGGGTTTGCCATCGCCGTTTATGTCCTCAAAGTAATAATCAATACCCGAAGAATAGTTCAGATTCGGAGCCGACGGCGCGCTAAGACTAATAGGATAAGGATATGGCGACTGGACAGGGATTGTAGGCCAATAAAAAAATGCGGCGCCATTCTCAACTATACTGATTCGATCAGCCATGCCATCTGCGTTCAAATCACTCATGAGAACCGGGCCATCATACGATCCCAACCTCACTTGAGGCTTAAATGTTCCATCCCCCTTTGAAATGAAATTATAGATAACATATTTATTTGGACCTTCAGAACTACATATGGCGTCTTGATTCTTGTCGCCATTCACATCAGCAAAAATGCACGTCGCTGCGGGCCACACAGAGGTACTAGTTGCCGCACTAAATGTACCATCGCCGTTAGATAAGTTTGCTGTCATCATATATTCGCTGAGCGTGATCCAATCTGCCTTTCCGTCGCCATTTACGTCGGCAAAATAGCTCATAGCCTTTGACAAACCAATCTGTTGGGCTGGCATTGTCCACGTCGCGAAATCCCCTGACAAGGAAGCAAATGCCAACTTGACAACATTGCTTGTGCGACTGATCTGAATCCAGTCGGCGCGGCCGTCACCGTCAAGATCAGCGAAGAAATGGGCATTTGCGTTCGCCGAGCCGACACCCGGCAAGTACTTGGTCCAGAAATGAAACGAACCTCCCCCCTGACCTAGTGCTACCCAAGCCTCGTCCGTCGTTCTGCTAACGCGGATCCAATCCATCTTGCCATCGCCATTCACGTCTGCAAAGTAATGTTCGAAGCTATTCAGTGGTCCAACGGACGAGGATATTCGCGTCCACTGACTAGACGTAAACGTTCCATCTAAACGAGAAACGCCGATCCACGCTTCGTCTGAAGCTTGGCTAATTCTGATCCAGGATTTTTTCCCGTTGCCATCAACGTCAACGAAATACTCTTTGTAGTCATGCAAATCACCAGGAAATGAATTCCAATTAAGCTCTTGGATCGTGTTTTCATAATTTTGAAACGGTTCATATTGAAACGACACTTCAGGAAGATAGTTGCATTGCACCATCTTATTTAGCATTGGAGCTAAGGCATCATAAATTGAAGAAGTATTTGGAGTGAAAATACACTGCGCGTAATCGATTTGTTGATCAGTCGGAAAAGATTTAGACCACGCATAAATATCGCGCAGCCACTCGCTACGCGGCGAAGGAAAACCGCCGGCATAAAGAATATTTGAATCGATCGACATTTTTGGGTCAAACCAACTCAAATCAACCTGGGCTCTTTGTCTCAAATAATTTATTTGCGTTGGATTGAAAATTCCGTCATCGACACGCGTATAATTCAAATAATTCGCTCGACTTACTGTCGAGTATTTAATATTTACCGAATTACCAAAATGATCGTTCATCGATGTCAGCCCCCAGGCTTTGATCGGCCCCTCTCCGTCGATGCTAGTGAAAGGAAAATCAAACACCAGACTGCGGCCACTTTTTGTTTGGACATCAAAGCGGTCGGAGAAAGTAATTTTCGCAAACGTGTCACGCTCGGTTCTGTACTCGCCGCCAGCACCGTACGCCCCCCTCACAAGAATTAGCCTTTCACCATCAAGACAAAACGCGTCGCTATCGGAGAATGAAATTCCGGACCTGATGCCATCCTGCGCAAACGTCTTTGCGCAACGAGTTATGCGGGGTATACCCACTAGATTCCATCCACCTTGCGCATTTCCAACCGAACCACCACTGTCATAGAGCATTGCCAAATCTGGCTGCAAGCCATTGATCCCAGCAGGAAGTTTGATCGGTACCCGCAACTGTAAAGTCCCAAGAGGGCTAACAGATATTCCCACCGGAGTTACCACCTGATGCTGTGCGAGCGCAGGCCAGCTTGAAGCCAAGCTTAAACAAAGCGTTCCAGCGAATACGTAGTTCCTAACGCTCACCAGTGATCTCCTCTACAAACGGTTCCATCATCAATTATTTTAAATGCGCAAACAGCACGACCAAGAGTAACCTGGCACTTTTAACACACAAATAATAGAGTTGCAATCAAAAAATTTAGTTTTCGCAACTTCAAGAGCGTCGCGAGGTCTGAGACTGCACCACAAGATCTTCAACTCGCGCTACGGTAGGCTGAAGTCTTGCAAAGAAAATTGCATAACTGGGCCAACTAGGTTAGTCTGCGCAGATTCATATTGTTACTTGGCTAGCCTCCGGCACTGATGTACTTTAGGATTAAGACCTACTCGCCTTCGGAAGGCGTACGTTCACTGTCGCTGCATGCCTTGAACGAAATCGATGCACGTAGACGTGTCAGCGTAGATGGGCGCCAACTCATTTCGATTAGGCGCCTCTGGAAAATCGCGGCCGGGCGGAACAGGCGGTACCCCATTCTCGAATTTTCACAAGAGATGTTGGCTCTACTCGATGCAGGGTTAAGTCTGACTGAGTCGCTGGAAGTGCAGTCGACAAAGGCGCAGCGAAGCGGCGCGAAGCAAGTCTTGACTGACGTCCTGACTGCGGTACGTTGTGGCCTGCCATTCTCTGCTGCGCTTGCGGAATGCCCAGACGTGTTTTCACCATTGTTCATTGCAATAGTCAAGGCATCTGAGCAAACTGGCGATTTGGCAGAAACGCTGCGAAGCTATATCACGTACCAGCAACAAGCTGACACGGTCCGTAACAGAGTGGCCTCGGCAGCAATTTATCCTCTGCTGTTGATTGGCGTAGGTGCGCTGGTCATAGCGTTTCTGCTAGTCTACGTGATTCCCCGTTTCAGCCGCATCTATGAAGACCTTGGTAAAGACTTGCCGTGGTCTTCGCGCTTAATGATCAGCTGGAGTCACTTTGTTAGTGACTATGGCTCATGGATGCTGATGGTCATCCTCTGCTTGTGTGGCGGTGCCGCATGGCTCGCCATGGCGCACGCAACACGAGCTACCGCTGAACGAATAATCTGGCGCATGCCTGCCATTGGCGAAAAAACGCGCCTTTACCAGCTCGCACGATTCACTCGAACTCTGGCTATGCTGACTCGAGGAGGAGTTCCCTTCGTTTCGGCGCTTGGCCTGGTTTCCGACCTGCTTCGACAGCCCGCGCTACATGCTGGCCTGCAACAGGCTAAGCAATCGATCAGCGAGGGGAAAGCAATTTCGGTTGCATTCGCAGCTGAATCGCTTGCAACCGAGGTCGGGGTACGACTTTTAGCAGTCGCCGAACACTCGGGCAGTATGGGCGCTTCGCTCGAACGCATTGCCCAGCTTTACGACGATGAACTGGCGAGGTGGGTGGACCGCGCTTCCAAGCTGTTCGAGCCCATATTGATGCTCGTCATTGGCGCGGCAATCGGTCTGATCGTGCTCCTCATGTATATGCCCATCTTCGAGCTGGCTAATTCAATTCAATGAGCATCAGCGATATGAAAACGCAGGTATGCCTTGCACCAGCGCTGATCAAGGAGGCGCGCAAGCGTGCCCGTATTAGCGGACACCCCGTAATGCCTATTCTCGAGGCCCTGAGCGAATTCACTCCATCGGCGTTTATATCATCATTGGCTGCTACTCTCGGACTCCCTTCGATCTCCTTGAGCGAACTGGACGCGTTAACGCCGACATTTGAGGAGCTGTCTTTTACCGAGTCAGTACAGCGGAATTGTGTTTTAGTTTTGGGCGCTGAGCAAGTTATAGCAGCCATCGTTGATCCGTTTGACGTTGAATTTCAATCCTGGGTGGAATCGAAATGCGGGCAAGCACCGGAATGGCATATCGTGCATCGCGACGATCTCACTGCCTATTTCGCCGTACATGAGCGGGAGCTGCGGGCCTTGGATGGGGCGACACAAATCGATTCTCTTGCGGAGGATACGGTTGGGGCAGAGGACTTGTCGTTTGCGTCGATCACAGAAGATACGAGCCCTGTAGTACGTCTCGTGAATTCGACCATCTACGACGCAATGAAAGCAGGTGCCAGCGACATTCATCTTGAAACAACCAAAGCTGGCCTGCAAGTCAAGTACCGCATTGACGGAGTACTCGCGAATGTCGCGGAAGTGGGAGGCCTGACCTTGGCGGAGCAGGTTGTCTCACGCATCAAAGTCATGGCGGAGCTTGATATTGCGGAACGACGTGTGCCACAGGATGGCCGCTTTCGTCTCGCCTTCCGCGGCGATGAGATCGATTATCGCGTGTCTGTGATGCCTAACCTTGTATGCGAGGACGTAGTCATTCGAATCCTTGATAAACGTACCCTCGCTGATGAGATGGCTGGTTTGACGCTGGACTCACTCGGGTTTGACACTGAGACGCTGCGCGAGATCCGTCGCCTCGCACGCCAACCATATGGAATGCTTCTTGTCACCGGCCCAACTGGTAGTGGCAAGACCACGACTATGTATGCGGCACTAACAGAAATTAATGACGGCCACGACAAGATTATTACCATCGAAGATCCAGTGGAGTATCAATTACCCGGTGTGTTGCAAATTCCAGTAAATGAAAAGAAGGGCCTAACTTTTGCACGCGGATTGCGTTCGATCTTGCGCCACGACCCAGACAAGATACTAGTCGGGGAAATCCGTGATCCGGAAACCGCCCAGATTGCGATCCAATCAGCATTGACCGGGCACCTCGTGCTCACCAGCGTGCATGCGAATAATGTGATTGATGTGCTGGGGCGCTTTCTGCACATGGGTGTAGATGCGTATAGCTTTGTGTCGGCACTGAACGGCATTGTGGCCCAACGTCTTCTTCGATTGAATTGCCCACATTGCGAGACGGACTATGTGCCACATACCGAGGAACTCGCGTATTCCGAAATCCCTAGTCAACATGCGGCGGGCATGCGGTGGCGTCGGGGCATGGGATGCGGACACTGCCGAGGCACCGGTTACAAGGGCCGGCATGCCGTCGGCGAGGTATTACGCTTAACTGATGATATGCGCGAATTGATCGTTTCTCGCGCTCCTGTCAGCGCGATCAAGGCAGCGGCGAACCGTGCAGGGACGCGATTCCTACGTGAGGCAGCGATCGACATTGCAGCACAAGGCAGAACAACGCTTGAGGAAATCAATCGTGTTACCTTTGCTTCGTAAGCGCTACGTGGTGCGTCTCGGCGCGAAGTCGCTGAATATAACGCTCAAAAACGACCGCCGGCTGCCCGCACGCCGGACTGATAGCACTATCAACGCTGCATCCGATGATAGGTCTAGCTTGTGGAACAGTGCGCTTGACTCCTTAGACATTTTCCTTTCCAGCTTGCCTCGACAGCGTATCCTTGTTGAGGTGATTATTTCAAATGAATTCGTTCGTTATGCGGTTATTCCATGGAATGATGAATTACGCGACGCTGCCGAGATTGAATCCTTCGCTCGGATCAAGTTGGGAACACTGTTCGGAGAACAAGTCGCAGGCTGGGATTTGGTCCTAGATCGACAGCAGTTTGGGGAAAATATGGTGGCCTGTGCTGTTGATCCTGAAATGCTTGTAAGGTTACGTGCCCTCTGCCGTTCTAGACGCGCCAAGTTACATAGCATCGTTCCCGAATTGATGGCACGTTTCAACCAACATCGACACGCAATACGCGCCTCGACTTTTCTATATGCCTGCCTGAGTGAAAATCGCTGCCATTTGGCATATCGAGATATCTGCGGATGGCAAAGCCTGCGATCGGTTTCGTTGAGTGCGAGGAATGCTGAGGACCTGACAAAGATCATTGATCGAGAACTACTCATACAAGGATGTGACGACGCTTCAATCTACGTGGACTTGGCGGGATATGGAACGCCTCTCCAGGGCGAATTTGATAGACGGATTCAGGTCGTGTCCTTTCATGAGGGCTGGCATGACTAGTCGTTGCATACCGCCGCTTCGTCTTGCCTTCGAAGCACCAACGACATTTCATTTTTTCGGCCAAGTTGCAACGATTGCATCAATACTGCTGGCGCTCACGCTAGGCATGCATTACAGGCACATCCAGATTAGCTTGGCCGCCACCGAGGCCAGTCTTGCGGCCACACACCAAGCCAAATTACGCGAGTCAAGAAGGGGCGAGGTTGCTCCGGAACTGCGAATTCGCACTGCCGAAGAACTGGCAATCGCAAATGAAGTCATTCGCCGACTGAGTCTTCCGTGGGAGGATTTGTTCGCGGCACTGGAATCGTCCACCGACGACGATGTCGTACTGATCGCCATTGAGCCTGATGCAGATGCAGGCTCTGTGATCATTGCTGCGGAAGCGCGTACATCCCAGGCAATGATGGATTACGGTCAACGCTTAATGGGAAGTGCACGCTTTGGTGACGTGCGCATACAAAACCATCAGGTGCAAGTACAAGAGCCGCAAAAACCGATACGCTTCACGATCGCTGCGCGATGGCTTTTCCATGCTGATACATCAAAACGCCAAACGGGAGGCGGTAGATGAGGGCTGCGCAATTCAGGTGGTGGCTACAACAATGGAACCGGCGCGCAGGCGTGGCCAGCTTTGTTGCACTTGGATTACTTATTTCTTGCGGGTTAGGTTACTGGCTTGCGATATTGCCGCTCCAGGAGCAATTATATTTAATGCAAACCTCATTAACAAATGCAGCACGGCACAATCCTCCGCCGGCGGTACGGCATGTAGCGCGCGAAGCACTCAACACGTTCTACGCGAACGTTCCATCCGTCGACTCCCAATTCGCACTCTTGGCACGTCTGCACAAGGCTGCTTCAAGCCAGGGGCTGATCCTGGAACACGGAGATTACCAGTTCACTCGGGAGACGGGCTCGCCTCTCATGCGATATGAAATCGAGCTGCCCGTAAAAGGCGACTACGCCCAAATACGCCGGTTTGTATCTACGGCCATGATGGATTCCCCGACTCTGGCACTCAGATCCATCACTTTCTCACGTCAAAAGAGCGACGACGCGCAACTGACAGCGACGCTTGTGCTTGTGCTCTACCTCAAAAAGGAGGATGCATGAGAAGCCGGTGGTGGGCCATAGCCGGAATTGCTATCGCTGGCCTTTTGTGGGTGAATTTACATTTCACAAGCAGCAACGCGGTGGAGCCTTCACGCACAAGTAACAGGGCAGCAGCAGCGGCGAATGCAGCGCCGCTCATAATCAACAGCGCCCCGAAATTGCTTGCGGTCGAACGGGAAATCGGTGTCGAGGACGTGCGCAACCCGTTTTCCGCCAAGTCGTGGTTTGTGCAACCGCCACCTACCACGATTATGGCACCTCCACCGCCACCGCCTCCAAGCGCTCCACCATTGCCTTTCGCCTTTGCGGGAAGCTTAGAAACGGATCCTGGTCACGTGGTCTTCTACCTGATGCAGGGCGAGCAATCATTCGCAGTAACTCCGGGCGACGCGTTTGCGGGGCAATACAAACTTGAAGGAACAGATAACAATCGCCTTGTGATTACGTATCTCCCACTGGGCGTCAAGCAATTCTTGCCAGTAGCTACCGATTTTTGAAAGAAAACAATGACACGTTATCGTCGAGCAGTGCTGATATTCGCCACCGGGATGCTGATTGCAGGGTGCGCAGCCGATCGAATGCACTCGGCGGGACTGGACTTAATTGAACATGGAAAGCCGGAGGAGGGAGTCCGCTTGCTGGAACAGGCGGCGAAATCCGACCCGGGCAATGTCGTGTTCCGTTCTGACTTCCTCAATCAACGTTCCGAGCAGATTACACGTCTGCTGGCCGATGCTGACGATGCCCGCAACAGCGGAAAGTGGGAGCTGGCTGAACTTACGTATAATCGGGTGCTCAGCTTGGAAGGTTCAAACGTACGCGCCGCTGCTGGCCTTTCCTCCACAGCGCAGAGCCGGCGCCACGCAGCGCTCCTCGAACAAGCAGAGTCCGCACTGCAGAATAAGGAACAAGAAAAGGCTGCAGCTCTTGTGCGGCGGATTCTGGCCGAGGCGCCGCAAAATGGAGCTGCCCTAGCGATTGAACGGCAGATTGAAGAGATCAATTCAACAAGCCAACTGGCGGCGCTTTCGCTTCATTCGGCATTTCGCAAACCAATAACTTTGCAGTTTCGGGATGCCAGTCTACGTGTTGTTCTCGAGGCACTGGCTCGGGCGACAGGCGTCGATTTCATCCTGGATAAGGATGTGCGCCCCGATCTGCGTACCACTGTCTTTCTTCGGCAAGCACCGCTTGAGGACGCGCTGGCGCTTGTCCTGCAAACGAACAATCTTGAAAAAAAAGTCTTGAACGCGAATTCGGTCTTGATATACGCGAGCACTCCTGAAAAGCAAAAGGAATACCGGGAGCTCGTCGTCAAGGGGTTCTATCTCGCAAACGCCGATGTGAACAAGACGCATGCCATGATCAAGAGCATGCTCAAAACGAAGGACACATTTGTCGACGAGAAGCTGAATCTGCTTATGATTCGCGATACACCGGAAGCGGTCCGTCTTGCCGAGAAACTGATCGCCATGCAGGATTTGCCTGAGCCGGAGGTGATGCTTGATGTCGAGGTACTGGAAGTCAAGCGCTCCCGGTTGAACGATCTGGGAATTCAGTGGACAAGCCAATTCACGGTTAGCCCTTTGATGAGCACGCCCGCCCTTCTCACAGATCTGCGCGGGTTGAACGCGTCTCGCCTTGGCGTAACGACCCCGAGCGCGACAGTTAACGTAAGACGAGAGCTGGGTGATGCGAACATTCTCGCTAATCCACGCATCAGGGCGCGTAATCGCGAAAAGGCCAAGATACTGATTGGCGACAAAGTGCCAGTGTCCACAAGTACCGCCACGGCGACTGGATTGGTATCGGAAAGTGTGCAGTATCTCGATGTCGGGATCAAACTCGATGCCGAACCCAACGTTTACTTGGATGGCGATGTGGCAATCCGTGTTGGGCTGGAGGTTAGCACGATTACGCGCGAAATTCGCACGCCCGGTGGATCGCTTGCGTATCAAATCGGGTCGCGTTCGGCGTCGACTGTACTGCGGCTTCGTGATGGCGAGACCCAGGTCTTGGCTGGCCTGATCAGTGATCAGGATCGACATGACGCGAGTCGCATTCCTGGTCTTGGAGACCTTCCGATCGTGGGGCGCCTCTTTGGCTCCCAAAAAGACGGCCACGAGAAAACAGAAATTGTACTGTCCATAACACCGCATTTGATTCGAAACATCGAACGCCCGAGCGCGACTGCAGGAGAGTTCTGGTCGGGTACTGAATCGGCCTTGAATACCCGACCGTTGCGACTCGGAACGGCGGCCGAGGGTCAGGCAGGCACGACAGCAACGTCTGGCGATCGGAAAACAACAGATCTCAACAGCACTGCGTCGCCAACTAGGCTCGTTTTCAGCTGGATCGGCCCCAAGAAAATTGCTCCGAATGAACCATTCACGGTTGCATTGCGTCTGGAAAGCGATGGGGGAGTTCGGAGCCTGCCCCTTCAGTTTGGCTTCGATCCATTGAGTATCGAGCTGATCAACGTTGCGGAAGGCTCGTATTTCAAGAAAGCCAATGCAGAAACGAGCCTTTCTCACAGTGTCAACGCGTCGGAAGGAAAGGTAATGGTCAGCATTGTCCGCGCGGGCACGAGCGGGACACGTGGCAACGATGATGTCGTCATTCTTACGTTTAAACCGTTAAATCAAAAGAATTCAGAACTGAAATTAATGGCAGCAGCTCCGACCACGGTAGGTGATAAAGGGCCAGCACCGACGATGCCTGCTCCACTCATAATCAAGCTTGGGGACTAATGTGGGCGGTGTCAGTGCCCCTCGGGCTCGATTTCGCTGGGATCGGGAACAAGGATTCACGATCATCGAGCTGTTGGTGACCGTTGTAATCGTTTCGGTTCTGGCCGGAGCAGCGCTGCCCATGGCGGAGCTGGTTAACCGCCGAAATAAGGAGCAAGACCTGCGTCGTAATCTGATGTCAATCCGGGAGGCGCTAGATGCATACAAGAGAGCCTACGACGAAGGCAGGATAGCGCCAGTCCCAGGTGACTCCGGGTATCCGCCTGCACTCGCCACATTGGTCAATGGAGTTCAGGACGCAAAGAATCCGACTGGAGCGAAATTATATTTTCTACGCCGCCTGCCACGCGACCCCTTTGCTCCAGACCTTCAAGTTCCCTCTGAGGCAACATGGGGGCGGCGTAGCTATGACTCCAGCGCGTCCGAACCGAAAGAGGGGCGGGATGTCTATGACGTGTACTCACTCGCTCCCGGTAATGGGCTTAATGGAATTCCATACAGGGAGTGGTGATGCGCGCCAAGTCAATAATGCCGCGAGGCTTCACGCTGATCGAGCTGCTGGTAGCGTTGGCCATCATAGCGACTCTGCTCAGCCTTGCAGCCCCACGCTATCTGGGAAACGTAGAGCGTGCAAAAGAAGCCACGCTAAAGGAGAACCTTGCAACTTTGCGCGATGTCCTTGACAAGCATTTCGCCGATAAAGGAACGTATCCTCAAGCACTTGACGAGCTCGTGGAGCGCCGTTATCTCCGAAGAATTCCGGACGACCCTTTTACTGAGAGTAACAGGACTTGGATACTTATCCCTCCCCCTGATCCGAAGCTAGGGGGAATTTATGATGTACACAGTGGAACAACCGGACTTGCGCGGGATGGCAGTCGCTTGGCGGAGTGGTGACCGATGCAGCGGCGGCCAAATAATGCAGGCTTTACCTATCTGGCACTTCTCTTTTTTGTCGCGATTGCAGGGGTGTTTGCCGCAAGTGTTGGAATGATTTGGTCCACCGAGAGTCAGCGCGGAAAAGAACAATTACTCATTTATGTAGGTGGTCAATACCGCAAGGCAATCGAATCGTACTATGAAAAAACGCCGGGAACGGTAAAACAGTACCCCAAAGACCTCAACGATCTGCTGTATGACAAGCGCCAAGCAGGTACGGTTCGCCATTTGCGTCGTTCGTACATTGATCCAATAACGGATAGCGCAGATTGGGGTATCGTACATGCTCCTGATGGAGGCATAATGGGCGTGTATAGCAAATCTCAGAAAAGGCCACTGAAGACGAATCATCTTCCGGTGCCCATTCCTATATCCACGCCTGCTGAAACCTATTCCCAGTGGCGCTTTGCATTCAGTCCAAATAGCAGCAAATAATCTGGCGGGCGCTATCATCTGGTCCTTTTATGGGGCCACTGGACGCAGCAGGGTGCCGGAAGCGCCCTTCTGCTCGATGCTGCAATGCAGTTGTTCCCGGTGACCTTGGCGCCCCCCAGGCGTTTCAGCTTGCCAGCAAAGGGCAGGCAAGCTTTGCTAGTCAACCGCAGCATCCGCTCCTCTCATGACAGTGCGGTCGCAGCGGTTTGCGCGCCACCCGAGTCGCCTGCACTTGAAGCCACGCGCAGCAGCCCGAACCCCAAATGTCGTACCCAATGTGAGTTTTGATGAGAATTTCGAACTAAAATCCTTTTTGTTGGCTGACTTTTTGCTAACATTGCAGTAGGACTGAGCGTTGCGGCCCCGCAAACCTGTGTGATCCAATACCTCCTATGACACTGACCGAACTGAAATACATTGTCGCCGTTGCGCGTGCGAGACATTTCGGCCACGCTGCCGAGGCCTGCTTCGTTGCCCAGCCAACCCTCTCCGTCGCGATCAAGAAGCTTGAGGACGAGCTTGGCGTGACGCTGTTCGAACGCGGCGGCTCGGAAGTGTCGGTCACGCCGCTGGGCGCCCAGATTGTCGCGCAGGCCGAACGGGTGCTGGAGCAGACCGCCGCCATCAAGGAACTGGCCAAGCAGAACAAGGACCCGCTCGCCGGCCCGCTGCGCCTGGGCGTGATCTACACAATCGGCCCCTACCTGTTGCCGCCGCTGGTCAAGAACCTGATCGAGCACGTGCCGCAGATGCCGCTCGTGCTGCAGGAGAACTTCACCGTCAAACTGCTGGAGCAGCTGCGCCAGGGCGAGCTCGACGCCGCCATCATGGCGCTGCCGCTGCAGGAACACGGGATGTCGATGCAGACGCTGTATGACGAGCCGTTCGTGGTCGCGATGCCCAGGAACCATCCGTGGGCGGAGCGCAAGGAGATCTCGGCCGAGGACCTGAAGAGCGAAACCATGCTGCTGCTGGGCACCGGCCACTGCTTCCGCGACCAGGTGTTGGAAGTGTGTCCGGAAATGGCGCGCTTCTCGACGCCGGGCAATGGCATGCAGCGTACCTTCGAGGGTTCGTCGCTGGAGACGATCCGCCACATGGTCGCAAGCGGCATCGGCCTGACGGTGCTGCCGCGCGCGTCGGTGGTCGACATGCAGGACCCGAACGGCATGCTGACTTTCGTGCCGTTCTCAGCACCGGCGCCGTCGCGCCGGGTCGTGATCGTGTGGCGCAAGAGCTTCACGCGCCGCGCCGCGATCGACGCGGTCTGCCAGGAAGTAGCCCGGTGCGAGCTGCAGGGCGTGGACATGCTGGCGCTCGAAGCGGCCGCCTGATCTGTATCACCCGGCCGGGCACGGCGCCCACAGGCCGCGCGCAAACGCAGTAGAATCCCTGCCTTCTGCACAACCATTCTTGCCAGACAAGAAGCATACGATGAACAAACTGGCGCTGTATTTCCGGCTTGTCCGCGCCGACAAGCCAATCGGCATTCTCCTGTTACTCTGGCCTACGCTGTGGGCCCTGTGGATGGCCTCGGGTGGCAAGCCCAACCCGCTGTATTTGGTCATCTTCGTGCTCGGCACCGCGCTGATGCGTTCGGCCGGCTGCGCGATCAACGACTATGCCGACCGCGACTTCGACCTGCACGTCAAGCGCACCAAGGACCGTCCCCTGACCAGCGGCCGCATCAAGGGCTGGGAAGCGGTCATGGTGGCAGCGGTGCTGGCCCTGGTCTCGTTCCTGCTGATCCTGCCGCTCAACACGCTGACCAAGCAATTGTCGGTCCTGGCGCTGTTCGTCGCCGGCAGCTACCCCTACTTCAAGCGATTCTTCGCCATCCCGCAGGCTTACCTGGGCATCGCCTTTGGCTTCGGCATCCCGATGGCATTCGCAGCAGTCCAGGGCGAGGTGCCGGCGGTCGCGTGGTGGCTGCTGGTAGCCAACATCTTCTGGGCCGTGGCCTACGACACCGAGTACGCGATGGTCGACCGCGACGACGACTTGAAGATCGGCATTCGCACCTCGGCAATCACCTTCGGCCGCTTCGACGTGGCCGCCGTGATGCTGTGCTATGGCGCGGCGCTGGCGATCGACCTGGTGTGCGGCTGGCTGCTCGGCCTGCGCGGCTGGTTCGTGGCGGGGGTAATGGTCGCGGCCGCCATGGCCCTCTACCACTACACGCTGATCCGCGATCGCGATCGCATGCGCTGCTTTGCCGCCTTCCGCCACAACAACTGGCTGGGCGCCGCATTGTTCGCGGGTGTCGCGCTCGACTATGCATTAGGTTAATATTGTCCCAAAGGCATTCGCACAGGACACGCCGCCGGATTGCCCGGCCGTGCCGCCGAATGCCCAGACCAGACTCTTGCCACAACGAACAGAACGAGGTTCTCCCATGATGGAAAAAATCCCTACCCAGACCGGCGCACGCGAGCAACTGATGTCCGACCTGAAGAGCGTGATCCAGGATGCCGAAGCCTGGCTGCGCCACGGCGGCCAACTGACCGGCGAGGAACTGAAAGCGGCCAAGGCAAAGTTCGAGCGCACCCTGATGAACGCCAAGGATGACCTGATCCGGCTGGAAGAAGCCGCGGTCGAGAAGGCCAAGGTTGCAGCGCGCGCCACCGACGAGTACGTGAAAGAAAACCCGTGGAAGGCGGTCGGCCTGGGCACAGCGGTCGGCGTCGTCATCGGCATGCTCATCGCACGCAAGTAAGCAATGTCGATCACAGCGGCGGCAAGCAGGATAGCGGCGACCCTGATCGCCATGGTGCACACGCGGCTCGAGCTGGCCGCGGTGGAGATGCAGGAAGAGGCGCATCGTCTGCTCGGCTACATGGCGTGGCTGATACTGGCCGTGTTCCTGCTTGCAGGCAGCATCCTGCTGGCCACGCTGTTCGTGATCGTGCTGTTTTGGGACAGCTACCGCCTGCACGCGGTGGGCGGCATGGCCGCCCTGCTCGCGCTGGTTGGCGCCGCGATCGTGATGAAGGTACGCGCCAGCCTTGATTCGCGGCCACCGCTGCTGTCGAACACGCTGAACGAGCTGCGCAACGACATGGCTTTCGCCACCGCCTCGGAGCCGGCCGATGAGCAATAGCCTGAAACGTCTGGCGGCGCGGCGCGCCGAACTGATCGAGGAGTGCGCGCTGCAGCGCGCACAGGTGGCGCAGGAGTTTACGCTGCTACGCTCCCCTTTGAATGCCTTCAGCCTCGACGGACTGCGCGAGCGGCTCGCAGGCCACAGCACGCTGCTGCTGGCAGTCGCCGGCGTCGCGCTTGGATTCGTGGTCACCCGTCCCAAACGGCTGCTCTCTCTCGCTTCACGCGCCCTGCCCCTGTTCGGGATGGTGCGCAAGCTCCTGCCGCTCTTGTCCCACTAGCAGGGAGCCAATCGGCACGCCCTCGGTTCCAGGCCCTCAATTCGGAATGGCCTGTCGCCGAGGCGTATCACCGTTGTATCACCGGTCGTAACAGCGGCCTGTCTTCCAATACTCCTAATCCAGTCGTATTTCCTGCCGTCTTCCGCTTGACGGCATCATCCCTCCGCGTCCAGACAGAGGCCGCGCTGACGCTTGACCGTTTGCGTTTTGTCTCTTGATTGAGCGCAATTTGGCTCTAACCATCCCGCTCAACAATAAACGCTGGCGTTTGTTAGCTTTCGCCGATCGCCTTGGCACTGCGCGTCCTCAGCAAACTGCCATGCAGCCGCGCAGCCCCTTTCCATCAAGACCAGCCCCACCAGACAGCAGTCCAACTTAAATCTCGGAGAGAACAAAATGGCAACCGACGTATATCTGCAGATCGAAGGCATCAAGGGAGAATCCCAGGACGACAAACACAAGGACTGGATCGAAGTGACCGGCATCCACTGGGGAGTCCACCAACCAAGGAGCGCGACGGCGTCCACCAGTGGGGGCCATACCTCGGAACGTGCCGAGCTGGCGGATATCTCCTTCTCCAAGCTGGCCGACCTGTCCTCTCCGATCCTTGCGCAGACGTGCGCGATGGGCAAGACGATCCCCAAGGCCAAGTTCGAGTTCTTCCGGGCGGATGGCAATGGAATCCGGGTCAAATATTTCGAGATCGTCCTGACGAATGTCCTGATCGGCATGGTCAAGCCACACCTGGGCGGGGAGGAGTCCTACCTGACCGAGACCGTCAACCTGAAATACTCCAAGATCAACTGGACCTACACGCAACAGAAGGTCGGCGGTGGCAGCGGCGGCGCCACCGTGGGCGGCTGGGACTTGGCGGCCAACAAGATCGCGTAGGGGGCGTCATGCCGGTCGATCTTGAAAAGTTCGCCAAGCACTTACGCGCCAATGTCCGCCCCAACTTTGGTAACGGCAAGTGCGGTGAATTCGTGCGTAAGGCGTTGCAAGCCGGAGGCGCCAAGATTCCGCAACCGTACCCGGCAACAGGCAAGGAGTATGGCCCGATACTGCTGATGCTGGGCTTTCATAAAATTACAGTCGACGATCCTGACAAGTTCAGCTTCATCAGGGGTGACGTAATGGTCATGGAGTCGTACAAGCTGAACGGTGCGGGACACGTTGCGGGATACGACGGACAAAAATGGATTTCAGATTTCATCCAACGAGACTTCTGGGCTGGGAAAGATTACCGAAATGCGAGGCCTCAATATGCCGTTTACCGTTACTAAACACCTGATCATCGCTGCGCTGCTGGTGGCATGCAACTCGGCCGTTTCGGCCAACGACAAGCCGCCGCGATTTCTGCAGGAGCCTGTCCTGGGTTTGCGCCTGAAGTCCGCCGGCGTCAAACTTGAGCTATTGCCGGAGGACGTGCGCAAGATTTGCGTACAGATTGCGGATAGCGAGAACTGGACAGCACGTAAATGGATTTTCGCTCGTGCCGCTGATGCCGCCTCAACCTACTATGTAGTCTCCGGTTACTCCAAGCGGCGCCATCCTGAGCCAGGTGAACCGCTTTACGAGCCCGACGAACGCGGAGGGATGTTGTTCGTAACAGGCAATAAGTGCGAAGGAGACCCGGCACGCGAGGTGTTTAAAGCGCGGGACTTTAACGACACACCGCAGGCAATCCTCCAGCAGCTCGCCCAAGATTTGGCCAAGCGGTTATCCCGCGCATTCGGTGGCCCGGATCGACTGCGCACTGAAATCAAGAACCAGCGTATCGACTTCGACCAGCTCTCGCCGGAGCTACAGGAGGCGTTCAAGCCGTACTTCGGGCCTGCAAAGTAAGTCAGACCGGAACGGGGGACGCTCGGTTCCCCGTTTTTTCCTCCGGCTTGGATGCCAAATACCCGATAAATCACTCAGTTCCTAACCGTGCATTCGCCACGGATCTTTGGTCGCGCCCCAGGGAACAAACGTGATTGCTATCTGCTAGTAGCATTCCCAACATCCCCGAGTTATCCGTTTTCATCAAGAATACATGTCAAATTCCATATGACAGCAATTTTTATTGCGCACAAGTGGAAGTCAATGCTACAGTTGCCTCGCAATATAACAGTAACAACATGACCAACCACCCACCACTCCGCCACCGGAGACGCGTTAAGTATTGGAGACGACATTGCGCTATCAGCGGTTTTCCCTTGCCGTTATCACGACCCCCGCCATCGTCCTTGCGCAGCAAACATCGGTAAACGAGCCGATAACACCGACAGTAGAGGTGCGAGGCAGTACATCGAGCTACGACCCGCGCCGCGACGACACCGTAGCCAAAATCGTCCTCAAGCATGATGAAATCGTCAAACACGGCGACACCAATCTGCTCGATGTACTCAAGCGCATACCGGGCATTACCGTCAGCGGCAGCGCAGGCCGTGGCAGCGAGATTCAAATGCAAGGCCTCGGGAGCGGATATACACAAGTCCTGATTAACGGCGAGCGCCCACCACGAGGGTTTGCGATCGACACCCTCGCTCCCGATCTGATCGAACGAATTGAAGTAATGCGCACGGCGAACGTTGAGTATTCAACGCAGGCCATTGCGGGAACGATTAATGTCGTACTCAAGAAGGCAGCGCGGACCGCTGAACGCGAATTCAAGATTGGCTACGAAATTGGCCGCGACACGCACAGCCCGAGCGCCAATTTGCAACTGTCCGACCGCATGGACCGGTTCAGCTATTCGGTAGGTGGCAACCTGGTTCGCAATGGTTTCGAGGGGGATGTCCCCGGCGTCGAACACGAGCGCGACCTGAACGGGCGGACTACACTATTGCGCACCACGTCCGCCCATGAGAACGGACTCCTCACTACCTACAATCTCGCACCGCGCCTCAATTGGTCACTGGAAGGCGGCGACACCGTAGCTTTGGAAAGTGTGGTGAACATCAATCGCTTCCGTGTCCAGGTCCATGCCCCGACCTCGACCGAAATTGGCGGGCTGCCAGCGTACCCGCAAAAAGAAACGAGGATGACCAACGATAACGCATCCTTCCGTAGTGGCCTGAGCTGGACCCACAATCTGGAATCCGGCACAAAATTGGAAATGAAGCTCGGCGCTTCGGGCAGCAGTACTGGCAATACCGTCTATCGTGATGCGAGCGGCAATCCCGTCTTCGGGCTCCTCACCCGGAAAATCGATTCCCAAGCCCGCGATCGCGGAGTCAGCTCGACCGGCAAGGCCTCCATTCCCCTGCGCGAGGGACATGCGCTGACGTTTGGCTGGAATGGCGGTATCGATACCCGCGATGACGCTCGGACTGAGCGTGACTACCTGCAGCCGCTGCTCGATATTCCCGGCGGCGACGAAAGATCCAGCGGCCGCGTCACGCACCTTGCGCTATACGGGCAGGATGAATGGGAGATTACTCCGCGCTGGTCGGTTTATTTGGGTGCGCGCTGGGAAGGGATACGAATCCGGGTAAGTGGCGATGCATTTGGAACCGCACATTCGCGCTCCGGCGTGTTCAGCCCTGTGCTGCAGACGCTCTACAAATTGGCGGATACCAAGCAAGATCAGCTGCGCCTGGCAATTTCGCGCACCTATAAAGCACCGAGCATGCAGAGTCTGTTACCAGACCCCTACACGACCATTAACAACAGCCAGGTCGAGCCGGACGTTCAAGGCAATCCGAGGCTCAAGCCAGAGCTGTCGCTTGGGCTGGACGCCGCATACGAGCACTACTGGGGGGAAGGTGCCCTGCTGTCCGCCAGCGTCTCGACGCGGCGTATCGATGATTACACCCGCCACCTGGTTAGTTTCGATGGCCGACGCTGGATTTCCCAACCAGTGAACATCGGCCAGGCGCGTACTCATAGCCTGCAATTGGAAGCGAAATTTCCGCTGACTGCGATTTTCAGCGATGCGCCTGCGCTTGACCTTCATGCCGACATTGCGCGCAACTGGTCTTCAGTCGACGCGGTGCCCGGCCCCGATAACCGCCTCGGCCAACAGACCCCGCTGTCGGCCAACCTTGGTGCCGACTACATTCGCGGGGCGCTGACGACGGGCGCCAACTTCTTATTCAAATCGGGTGGCCGAGTGCGTCTTTCGGCCAATCAAACCGCGTACCTCAACGTACAGCGTGACCTTGAACTATACGCGCTATGGAAGCTCACACCGACCCGCCAGTTGCGGCTAGCGGCAATGAACGTGCTCGGGCAGGACTTCGTCAATGAGGGCAGCTACACCGGCACCTATGGCGTTCTTCGAAACCGGACAACAAACGTGAATCACGCCAGCCTGCGCGCCACGCTTGAAACGAAATTCTGATTGCCGTGCTGCTGACGCTCCTGGCTTGCGGCGGGTGCGCACCTGTGCGCACGCGGTTCGCGAAGGCAGCGTAACGATTCAGTAGCCGCAAGTGAGCATGCATCCGCGTGCGCACGGGTGCGCACCCTACGATTCATTGGCAAACCACTTGCGCCGCCGGACCATGCCGAGCGCGCCCAGCCCGGCAACCAGCATGCCGGCACCGCCTGGCTCAGGCACCGTGGTGACGGGATCAAGCAGCAGCGCCTGCGTGCCGTATCCAGCCTTGAAACCGTAGGCCGCGATCTGTCCATTGTTGTTGATATCTGACCCCTCATAGATGGTCCACCCCGAAGCCGGATCGATCAGCGAATTGAGGTCCATCACCACCCCGTCCGCATACAGGAAGCCGAGCAATCCAACGCCCGGGCCGTTGAACGAGCGCCCCACCACCTGGCCGAAATCATTAATGCCGAAGGCATCGCTCGACAAACCAAGCGAGACGCCGATGTCGGTCATCACTCCGTTCGAGTACAGGAACGCATGGGAAAACGCGCTTTCCTCGAAGCCCGACGAGCCCACGACCTGCCCGAGGTTGTTGACCGAAGCGGCAGAGCTGTAATTGTCGCGGCCGGAAAGCGTTCCCAGATCGGTCATCACGCCGTCCTGGTACAGGAAGGCGTGCGTAAAGGTCGGATCAATGGCGGAGGAACCGGCAATCTGCCCTGCGTTGTTGATGCTACTTGCCGTGCTCGTGCCGCCGCCAAGGGTGCCCAGGTCTTGCATGCGACCTTGCGAATAGAGAAAAGCGTGAGAATCACCATTGGCCAGGTCGGCTTGCCCGACGACCAGGCCGGCGTCGTTGATGCCGTTGGCGTTGCTGTTGGGTCCGCCCAAAGTGCCCAGGTCGCGCATGGTGCCGTTGGCATACAGGAACGCATGACCCAGGCTGGCTCCCGGCACGGCGGAATAGCCGACCACCTGCCCCGGGTTGTTGATGTCCATGGCGTGGGTGCTGCCGCCGGCGAGCGATCCAAGGCTGGCCAGGACGCCTTGCGAATACAGGAAACCAAAATCCGGCTGACCGTCGCCGCTGAAGGAAGTTCCAACCACTTGGCCGGATTCATTGATTCCGAATGGCATGCTGTAGCCGCCAGCGATGGTTCCCAGTGGCGTGATGGTGTAGCGCACTTCCGCGCGCGCAAGCGGAGTAAGCAGCAACGAAAGGACCAGCGGTGCGATGCTTCGCGTGATGCCCATGATTTGTCTCCAGTGCCAATCCCAGGGAAAGACGGCAAGTTGCTCAGCTTGCATCGCAGTTTACTGGGCAAAACAACCGGACTTATTGATGCGCGTCGCCGGTGCTGCACTTGCCGCGCTTCCTGACTTTCAAGCAAGAAAGCTTGTCTACAGGCCGCGCAGGATTTGGATAAAATGTCCGAATGAGCACATGAGCGCATTGCCTCTGCGTTCATTCTTGTAGCCCTTAAAGAAAGGCATGTCACTCCATGAATTCGATTCCGCTCCCAACATACGACGACGTTGTGCAAGCCGCAGGCCGGATTGCAGGCGTCGCCAATCGCACACCGATCCTGACCTCGCGCACCGTGAACGAGGAATTTGGCGCAGAGGTGTTCTTCAAGTGCGAAAACATGCAGCGCATGGGAGCGTTCAAGTTCCGCGGCGCCTACAACGCCCTGTCGAAATTCACTCCTGAGCAGCGGCGTGCAGGTGTGGTGGCATTTTCATCGGGTAATCATGCGCAGGCGATCGCCCTGTCGGCCAAGCTGCTGGGCATGCCTGCCACGATCGTGATGCCGCATGATGCGCCGGCAGCCAAGGTGGCGGCAACCAAGGGCTACGGCGGCAATGTGGTCATCTACGACCGCTACAAGGAAGATCGCGAGCAGATCGGCCGCGAGCTCGCCGAAAAGCATTCCCTCACCCTGATCCCGCCCTACGACCATCCGGACGTGATGGCCGGCCAGGGCACGGCGGCCAAGGAACTGTTCGAAGAAGCCGGCCCGCTCGATGCCTTCTTCGTACCGCTCGGCGGCGGTGGCCTGCTATCCGGCTCGGCGCTCGCGACCCGTGCCCTGTCGCCAAACTGCCAACTCTTTGGCGTGGAACCGGAGGCGGGCAACGATGGGCAGCAATCGTTCCGATCGGGTTCGATCGTCCACATCGACACGCCCAATACCATCGCCGACGGCGCGCAAACGCAGCACCTGGGCCAGTACACCTTCCCCATCATCCAGCGCGACGTCAACGACATCCTGACCGCGTCGGACGACGAACTCGTTCAATGCATGCGCTTCTTCGCCGAGCGCATGAAGATTGTCGTCGAGCCTACCGGTTGCCTCGGCTTTGCCGCTGCGCGCGGCATGAAGGAGCAATTGAAGGGCAAGCGGGTCGGCATTCTCGTCAGCGGCGGCAATATCGACCTCGCACGCCTCGGCGGTTTTCTGGCGGGATGAGGCGCACTGGGGCGCCGACTAGTCGCGCCCCATCTCGTCGCCAAGCTCGCGGCCGCGCGCCGCTGCCGCCTTCATCGCATCGACGATCGCCTGCTTGACGCCGGCCTGCTCCATGCTGGTAATCGCCGCATGCGTGGTGCCGCCTTTGGACGTCACGCGCTGGCGCAGCACCTCCACCGGGTCCGGCGACTGCGCCGCCAATTGCGCCGCGCCGGCAAAGGTGGCAAGCGCCAGCTCCTTGCCCTGTTCCGCCGACAGCCCCATCTCCTGCGCCGCCTGCTGCATCGCTTCCAGGAAGTAGAACACGTAGGCCGGCCCGCTGCCCGACACCGCCGTGACCGGGTCGATCAGCGCCTCGTCATCCAGCCATACGGTCTTGCCGACCGCCCGCATGATGCTGTCGGCCGCCGCCTTCTGCTGTTCGCTGGTCCCGGGCAACGCCACCATGCCGGTGATCCCCTGCTGGACCAGTGCCGGCGTGTTCGGCATGCTGCGCACGATCGCCCGGTAGCCGCCGAGCCAGCGCGACAGGTCCGCGCCGCGGATGCCGGCCGCAATCGACAGCACCAGCTGGTCCGCAAGTATCGGCGCCAGCACTGCCGCCACCTCGCGCATCTGCTGGGGCTTCACCGCCAGCACCACCACGTCGCTCGCGGCGACCTTGTCGTCGATTGCCTGCGCGGTGCTCACGCCGTATCGCGACTGCAGGTGCGCCAGCGCCTCGCCGTTCGGGTCTACCACGTGGATGTCGGCCGCGTCCAGCAGTTTGCCGGCGAGGCCCGCGATTAGCGCGCTGGCCATGTTGCCGCCGCCGATGAAAGTGATCTTCATGCTGCTCCTGTTTGCTAGATGTCGTTAAACGTAGGGTGCGCACCTGTGCGCACGCGGTTCGCGAAAGCAGCGTGAAGATACAGC
>NZ_SPUM01000011.1 GCF_004614195.1 Massilia horti
GAGACAGACCCAAGCGCGGCTACGCGCCCGCGCGCGAGCGCCTGGCGGCGGCGCAACTGGCGCTGGACCATGGCGACGGCGCCGGCGCCCGGCATCATCTCAAGCGACTGCTGTACCTCGAGCCGGACTCGATCCTCGGGCACTACCTGAGCGGGATCGCCCACATGGCCACCGGCTCGCGTACGCGAGCGCGGCGCCAGTTCGGCGTGAGCGCCGTGCTGCTTGACGGATTGGCCGACGACGCGCCGGTGCCGGGCGCGGACGGTTGGCAAGCCGGGGCGCTGCGCGCCTTGGTGGCGACATGGATGGAGCGTGCCGCATGAGCCGAACTTTTGATTGGGATGAGATCGCGCGCCGGCTGGCGCGCAGCCAGTCCGCGGCCGATCCGGACGCGGCCGACACAGAGGAACGCAACCGGGTGCTGCAGGCGCGCGCCGCGGCGCTGGCGCGTCCCGCGCCCGAGCTGGTCGACAGCGCCAGCGCCGACCAGTTCGAGGTGCTGGTGTTCGAGGTCGCGGGTGAACGCTACGCGGTGGCCAATACCTGGGTTGCCCGGGCGCTGCCGATGCCGGCGCTGACGGCGCTTCCGGGCACGCCCAACCACGTGGTCGGGATCGTTCCGTACGGCGGCCGGGTGCTGGCGGTGCTCGACCTGCGTTCGCTGCTGGCGCTGCCTTTGTCGCGCCTGGTCGAGCCGACCGGGCTGGTGCTCTTGCAAGGCGCGGCGGTGGAATTTGCGCTGCTGGCCGATGCGATTGCCGGCGTGCGGCGCTACCGGCTCGCCGACC
This sequence comes from Massilia horti, assembly GCF_004614195.1. Classification (GTDB taxonomy): domain Bacteria; phylum Pseudomonadota; class Gammaproteobacteria; order Burkholderiales; family Burkholderiaceae_D; genus Telluria; species Telluria horti. The sequence continues at coordinate 789 of NZ_SPUM01000011.1, forward strand.
TCGGGCCGGAGCCGGAGCGGCTCGGCCGGATGCGTCCCGGCTACCTGCTGGGAGTGACACCGGACCGCACCGCGGTCCTGGACGCGGAGAAGTTATTGAACGATCCGGCACTGGTTGTGCAGGCCGGTGCCTGAGTAAAGGAAACCCATGACCGTACTTACGAACATGAGCACGCGCGGCAAGCTGGTGGCCGGATTTGGCGTGCTGATCCTGTTCCTGGCGTTTGACAGCGCCTCGAACTACCGCGACATCAGCGAGCTCAAGAAAGCGCAGCAGGCGCTGCTTGACGACGACCTGGCGGCCGCATTCAACGTGACCAACCTGCGCAATGAACTCAATCGCGAGCGCGTGGCCATGCTGACCCTGGCTGTGGCCGATGGCGCGGATCATGCCGCGCTGATCGAGCGTATGGCCGAGGCCCAGCGCAGCCTGGCGGCGGTGGACGCCAAGCTCGACGCCAACGTGGTGCGCGACCCGGAATTCGGCCATTCGCTGGCCCGGCTCAAGGTCGCGCTGCGCGAGTACCAGGCGGTGCGCGACCAACAGGTGCTGCCGGCGCTGAAGGCCGGGCGCGCCGCCGTCGCGGCGCCTGCGATCGCCGGCGAGCTGCAGCGCAAGTTCGAACCGCTGCGCGACATCGCCGACCAGATCAGCGCCGAGCAGTTTGCGCAGGCTGCGCGCCGCATGCGCAGCTCGGAGGCACTGGTCGACCATTCGCGTTTGACCATGGTCGTGTGCAACGTGGCGGCGCTGCTGGCCGCAATCGGGCTGGTGATCTGGCTCGACCGCAGGATCGCGGTCCCGCTCACGAAGGCCACCGAGGCCGCCGGGCGTATTGCCACGGGCGACCTGACGGTCGAGGTGCCGCCCGCGCAGGGCAGCGACGAGGTGGGCCAGTTGCTGGCGGCGCTGGCGCGCATGGTCGACTCGTGGCGCCACCTGGTGGCCGAGACCAACAGCGGCATCGCCACGCTCTCCGCGGCCACCGGCGAGATCCTGGCCAGCACCATGCAGGGCGCGGTCGGGGCGTCCCAGACTGCGGCCGCGGTCAGCGAAACCAGCACCACGGTGGACGAGGTCAAGCAGACCGCGCTCCTGGCAAGCGAGAAGTCGCGCGTGGTGTCGGATGCCTCGCAGGAGGCGGCGCGCGTGGCCAACCGCGGACGCCAGGCAATCGAGGAGGGCATGCGCGGCATGGAGAGCGTGCGTGCGACCATGGAATCGATCGCCGATACCATTGTGCGCCTGTCCGAACGCAGCCAGGCGATCGCCGAGATCATCGTATCCGTCGGTGGCCTGTCCGACCAGTCGAACCTGCTGGCGGTGAACGCGGCGATCGAGGCGGCCAAGGCGGGCGAACACGGCAAGGGTTTCGCGGTGGTGGCGCAGGAAGTGCGCACGCTGGCCGAGCAGTCGCGCGAGGCGACGCGCCAGGTGCGCGAGATCCTGGGCGAAATCCAGAAATCGATCGGCGCGGCGGTGATGATCACTGAGCAGGGCGCGAGGACAGTCGGGCAGGGCGTGATCCAGACCACCGAGGCCGGCGAGGCGATCCGGTCGCTGTCCGAGAGCATCGCCCGCGCCGCCGAGGCCGCGGCGCAGATCGCCGCCTCGAGCCAGCAGCAACTGGCCGGCATGGACCAGGTGGCGCAGGCGATGGATAACATCAACCAGGTCAGCGCCGAGAATGCGGCCGGTTCGCGCCAGTCGGAGCAGGCGGCACAGAACCTGCACGAGCTGGGCCAGAAGCTGCGCCAGTTGAGCGAGCGCTTCCGGGTCTGATCGATGAGCGAGCCGACCCAGGCCTTCCTGCAGCGGTTGCGCGCGATCTTCGCCGACGAGGCGCGCGAGCACCTGCAGCAGATCGAGGCCGGACTGCTCGGCCTGGAGCAGACCGGCGCGCCGGCGTACGCGGCCCTGACCGAGCAGCTGCTCAAGACGCTGCATACCTTGAAAGGGGCGGCGCGCTCGGTGGACCTGGATGCCCTGGAACGCCTGTGCCATGCGCTGGAAGGAGCGTTGACGGCGGCGGCCGGTGCGCCAGGCGCGCTTGGCGCCAGCGATTTCGACTGCCTGTACCAGTGCGTGGCGGTGGCGCGCGAGCTGGCCGGTTCGCCGGCGGGCAGGGTGCGCAATCAGGCTGTCGCGTTGTGCGCGCAGCTTGAGCTGCTGGCCGCGCGGCTGCAAGGCGCGCCGGTGGATGGTGCCCTGCCTGCGGCGGCGCCTGAGGATGATTCGCCTGCGCCGGCTGCGCCAGCGAGCGCTGCGCCTGAGGCATTGCGCGGCCTGGTGCGGGTGGACGCGGCCTTGCTCGACACGCTGCGCGCGGAGGTCGAGGACCTGCTGGGCGCCGAACTGCGCTTTGCCCACCAGGCCGCCGAGCTGCGCACTCTGGCAGCCGAGATGGCGCAGCAGCGGCGCACCGCACGCGGGGTTCAAGCTGCTGCTGCCGGACCGGAGCTGCGCTGCGCGCGGCTGGCCGGGGAACTGGATGCTACCTGCGCCGACATGGCGGCCGCCCGGCGGCGCTTGATGGGCGCGGTGCTGGAAGCCGCGCTGGTGCCGTTCGCGACCGTGTTCGACGAGTTGCCGGCGCTGGTGCGCAAGCTGGCGCGCAGCCGCGGGCGCGAGGTTGTGCTCAGCGTCGAGGGCGAGCGCCTGCTGGTCGACCGCCGCGTCGCCGCCGCGCTGCGCGAAGCGCTGATCCACCTGGTCACCAATGCGGTCGACCATGGCATCGAGCCGCCGGCCCAGCGCGTGGATGCCGGCAAACCGGGCGCCGGCACGCTGCGGGTGAGCGCGATCCAGCGCGACACGCGCCAGGTGCTGGTGCGCGTGCTTGATGACGGCGCCGGCCTGGATGTGGAGGCGCTGGCGCGCGCCGCCGGAGTCGAGCTGGCGGCACTGCAGCAGATGGGCGAGCACGAGCGGCTCCGGTTGGCGCTGCGGCCGGGTGTCTCGACGGCCGCGCAGGTCACGCCGGTGTCCGGCCGGGGGCTGGGACTGGCGGTGGTGGCTGGCAAGGTGGCGCAGGTGGGCGGGACGCTAACGATCGACAGCGCGCCTGGGCGCGGTTGCAGTTTTGAACTGCTGCTGCCGGTCAGCCTGGCCAGCCTGCGCGCGGTGGTGGTGCAGGCGGCTGGCCAGCGCTATGCATTGCCGCTCTCCGCGCTGGCGTCGGTCCGCACGGTCACCCTAATCGACGTGCAGACCGTCGGCAACCGCGAGACGGTGGTGGTGGGCGATCGCGTGCTGCCGCTGGTGCGGCTTGGGGCGCTGTTCGGCGCCGCACCCTCAGCGCAGGCTGGCGGCGTGGCCCTGGTCGCCGCAGGCGATCGTCCATTCGCGCTGCTGGTGGACGAGATCGTGGCCGAGCAGGACGTCTTGCCCCGGCACCTGGGCCCGCTGCTGCGCCGGGTGCGCTACTTCAGCGGCGCGACCTTGCTCGGCGACGGTGCGCTGGTGCCGCTGATCGCGCTGGACGACATCGGCGCGGCTGCCCCGGTGTCGAACGAGGCGGCTTGCGCCCACGATATCGATGCCGGTGCGCGGCGGGTGCTGGTGGTGGAAGACTCGGTGACTTCGCGGGTGCTGCTCAAGCACATCCTGGAGGGCGCCGGCTACCTGGCCGAGACCGCGGCCGACGGGCTGGAGGCGCTGTCGCGGCTGCGCCAGGGGCGCTTTGACGCGGTGGTGAGCGACGTCGAGATGCCGCACATGGATGGCCTGGCGCTGACCGCGGCGATCCGCGCGGCGCGTGAGACCGCCGAGCTGCCGGTGATCCTGGTGACCTCGCTGCAGACCCCGGAAGAGCGCGAGCGCGGCCTGCATGCGGGGGCCGACGCCTACCTGACCAAGGGCGCGTTCGACCAGGACCGGCTGCTGGCCACGCTGCGCCGGCTGGCCTGAAGGGAGCGACATGATCCGGGTGCTGGTGGTCGACCATTCCCCTTCGGTGCGCGAACTGCTGGCGCAGATACTGGACGCCGACCCGCGCCTGCAGGTGGTGGGCCGCGCGCCCGGCGGCGAGCAGGCGCTGGCGATGTGCGCGCGACTGCGTCCGCACGTGGTGACGATTGACCTGCAGATGTCCGGCATGGATTGCCTGGAGGCGATCCGGCGCATCATGCGGGAATATCCGACCCCGATCGTGGTGCTCGGCGGCAGCGACAGCCCGGACGAGGTGGATGCCGGCTTTCGCGCGATCGAGGCCGGCGCGCTGGTGCTGGTGCGCCGTCCTCCGGAACCGGCGCACCCGGACCACGCCACGGCGGCACAGGCGCTGGTGCGCACGGTCAAGTCGATGGCCGAAGTGCGGGTGGTGCGGCGCTGGCCGGCGCGGCGGGGAGCGCACGGCGCCTCGCGGCCGGCAAGCCCGAAGCCGCACCGGCTGGTGCTGCTGGGCGCGTCGACCGGCGGCCCGGCGGTACTGCGCGATATCCTGGCCGAACTGGGACAGGACTTTGCGCTGTCGGTGGTGATCGTGCAGCACCTGCCGCCGGGGTTCAGCGCTGGCCTGGCCGGCTGGCTCGCCCACGCCAGCGGCTTTCCGGTGGCGCTGGCGGGGCACGACCAGCCCTTGAGCCCGGGCTGCGCCTGGCTGGCGCCGGATGGGTACCAATTGGGCGTCTCGCGCACGCTGTGCGCCGAGTTGTCGCTGGCGCCGCCCGAGCACGGCATGCGCCCGGCTGTGGCACACTTGTTTCGCAGCGTGCCGCCCGAACTGCGCGAACAGACGGTGGCCGCGCTCCTGACCGGGATGGGCAAGGACGGAGCGCAGGAACTGAAGCAGCTACGGGACGACGGTGCCATCACGATCGTCCAGGACCGCGCCAGCGCCGCGGTGTACGGCATGCCGGGCGAGGCGGTCCGGCTCGATGCCGCGCGGCTGGTGCTGGAGCCGACACAGATCGGCCGGGTGCTGCGGGCTATCGCCAATCATCCTGGCGGCGACTTGTCGCTGCTCGGACCACGAGAGGAGTGAGGGGACATATGCAACAAGAACAGGAAACAGTGGACATCCTCGTGGTCGAGGACAGCCCCACCCAGGCATGCCAGCTCGCGCACCTTCTCGCCGAGCAGGGTGGTTATACGGTGCGCGTGGCCGCCAATGGCGCAGAGGGGCTGGCGGCGGCGCGCGAGGCCACGCCGACGCTGATCGTGAGCGACATTAAGATGCCCGTCATGGACGGGTTTGAGCTGTGCCGGGAGATCAAGGGCGATCCCGCGCTGCGCGATGTGCCGGTGATCCTCCTGACTTCGCTCACCAGCCTGTACGACGTGATCCGCGGGCTGGACTGCGGAGCGGACAACTTCATCCGCAAGCCGTTCGACAGCAAGTACCTGCTGGGACGAGTGCGCTTCATCCTCGCCAACCGTGCCCTGCGCCGCGACGAGCGGGTGCAGTTGGGGATGCAGGTGACCCTCAGCGGACAGACCCATTTCATTACCGCCGAACGCCAGCAGATTTTCGACCTCTTGATCGCAACCTACGAGGAGGCGATCCAGTTGACCGAGGAACTCAAGGCGCAGCAGGCGCGGACCGAGCGCTCGTACCAGACCCTGGAAGGACTGTACAAGATCACCGAGGCGCTCAATCCGGCCCTGACAGAGCGCGCGGTGGCGGAGGCGGCGCTCGAGCGCGTGCTCGACTTTCCGGGCGTGGCCGGCGGCTGCCTCGCGCTGGTCGACGACCAAGGCGTGCTGCGGGTGGCGGCACTGCAGGCTGCCGGGTCCGATGCCCCGGCGCCGGGCGCGCAGCTGGACTGTGACTGCGCGCGCCGGCTCCTGGACGGCACGTTGCGTGCGCCGGAGGTGCTGCATGGTTGTCAGGCGCTGGGCGGCACCCACGCCTGCGTGCCGCTGTTGAGCGGGGAACGCGCGCTCGGGCTGCTGCACCTGCGCACCGGGCCGGAACCGCTCGACGCCGACCAACTGCACGTGCTGGGGACGATCGGTAACCAGATCGCGATCGCGATCGGACGCGCGCACCTGTATGGCAGGATGGAGTCGCTGGTGCGCTCGCGCACCGAGGCGCTGGCCTCGGAGCGCAACCTGCTCTCCGCGGTGGTCGAGACGTCGGGCGCGCTGGTGGCGCTGTGCGCGCCCAGCGGGCAGATCGTGCTTTACAACCGCGCCTGCGAGATGGCGCTCGGCTGGCCGGCCGACGAGGCGCTCGGACGGCCGGCGTGGGAGGTGTTCCGCATGGCCGGTGACGATCACGCGGTCAGGCGTTTTTTTCAGGGCCATCCGTCCGAACGGATGCCGCTGCAGATGGGCGGCCAGTGGCTGGCGCGCGACGGTGCTGCGCGTTCGGTGATCTGGTCGGGCACGGGCCTCGCGCGCGCCGATGGCTCGCTCGAGTACGTCCTGTTCAGCGGGCTGGATACGACCGAATTGCGCGGCGCCGAGGAGCGCCTGGAATACGTCAGCAAATTCGATGTGCTCACCGGGCTGCCGAACCGGATCCTGCTCGGCGAGCGCGTGCACCAGTTATCAAGCCAGGCGCGTGTCGCCGGGCAGGTGCTGGGCCTGATGTTGCTGCGCCTGGACCGGCAGTATTTGGTCCGCGAGACGCTCGGGCTGGACGCCGAAAAGGCGCTGCTGCAGCAGATCGCGCAGCGCCTGCTGCAGCCTGGCGGCGCCGACTTCGTCGCGCGCTTTTCGGATGCCACGTTCGCGCTGCTCGCCGTGCGCAGCGAGCCAGCCCGGCTGGCCGATGCGGCCCAGGCGGTACTGCGCGTGTTCGACACCCCGTTCGTGCTCGAGCAGGAGGAACTGCACCTGGAGGGTATGGTGGGGATCGCGGTGTTCCCGAACGACGGCGCCGAGTTCGAAGACCTGGTGCGCGCAGCTGAGGCGGCGCTGCGCGGCGCAGCCAATTCGCGCGAACAGCGCTTCGAGTTCTACCGGCCGGAACTGAACCGCGGCGCCAGCGAGCGCTTCAAGCTCGAAGGCGCCTTGCGCCGCGCGCTCGAGCGCAGCGAGTTCGAACTGCACTACCAGCCGCAGGTCGCCCTGGGCTCCGGCGCGATCATCGGCGTGGAAGCCCTGCTGCGCTGGCGCCATCCGGAGCGTGGGCTGCTCGGGCCGGGCGCCTTCATCGAGCTGGCGGAGGAAACCGGGCTGATCCTCCCGATCGGGGAGTGGGTGCTGCGCCGCGCTTGCGAGCAAACCCGGGCCTGGCAGCAGAACGGGGTGCCGGTGGTGCCGGTGTCCGTGAACCTGTCGGCGCGCCAGTTTGCGGAGCATATTCCGGAAACGGTGCGGCGCATCCTGGATGAGACCGGGCTCGATCCGGCGCTCTTGGAGCTGGAGCTGACCGAAAGCGCGTCGATGGACGACCCGAAGCGGACGTTCGAGATCCTGCGCCGGCTCAAGGAGATGGGAGTGTCGCTGGCGATCGACGACTTCGGGACCGGCTACTCGAGCCTGAACTACCTGAAGCGCTTCCCGGTGGACAAGCTGAAGCTGGACCAGTCGTTCGTGCGCGAGATCGTGTCCGATCCGCACGACCTGTCGATCGCGCGTGCCGTGATCGCGCTGGGCCATGGGCTGCGCCTGACGGTGATCGCCGAGGGCGTCGAGAGCGCCGCCCAACTGGCGCTGCTGGCGCGGCACGGCTGCGACGAAATGCAGGGCTATTTTTTCAGCCGCCCGGTGCCGGCCAGCGAGTGCGCGCGCCTGTTGTGCGACGGCGTGGCGCTTTCGGTTGATGCGATGCGGCCCGCGCCGGGACGGCGCACCGTGCTGTACGTGGAGGCGAACGCCGAGCTGCGCGATGCAAGGCGGCGCGCGCTGGCCGAGCGCGGCTATGATGTGCTGGGCGCGGCCGATGCGAAGGAAGCATTCGAGCTGCTGGCGCTGGCCGAGGTCGGGGTCGTCCTGTGCGCGGAGCAGGCCGGCGACTTGCCGAGCACCGAGCTGTTGGCACGGGTCGGGTCGATGTATCCGGAAGTGGTGCGCATCCTGCTAGTCAGTGGCACGGCGCCGCGCAATGCGCCGTTCTGGTGTCTGGCCGAGCCCGCGGCCGACGGCGTGCTGGGCGATGCGCTGGACGAGGCGTTCAGCGCGGCCAATGCGGCGGGCGCCGTCACGCGCCGATATAACCGATCTTGAACAGGAACAGCGCGGCGATGACCCAGATCACCGGCGCCACTTCGCGTGCACGGCCGGTGGTGAGCTTGAGCGCGCAGTAGGCGATGAAACCGAACGCGATGCCGTCCGCGATCGAGTAGGTGAACGGCATGGTCAGCGCGGTGACCACCGCCGGCACGCTCTCGGTGGTGTCGTGCCATGCGATGTCGACCAGGTCGTGCAGCATCAGGCACGCCACGAACAGCAGCGCCGGCGAGGTTGCGTAGGGCGGCACCACGGCCGCCAGCGGCGAGATGAACAGGCACGCCAGGAACAGCACGGCGACGGTGAGCGCGGTCAGTCCCGTGCGCCCGCCGGCCTGCACCCCGGCCGCGCTTTCCACAAAAGCGGTGGCGCTGGACGTGCCCAGCGCGGCGCCGACCACGATCGAGCCGCTGTCGGCCAGGAGCGCCTTGTTCAGCCTTTCCATCTTGCCCTCCACCAGCAGGCCCGCGCGGCTGGCCACCCCCATCAGGGTGCCGGTGGCGTCAAACAGTTCGACCAGGAAGAACACCAGCACCACGTTCAGGATGCCGGCCGACAGCGCGCCCGGGATATCCAGCTTGAACAGGGTAGGAACGATCGACGGCGGGAGCGAGAACACGCCGTTGAACTGGTTGCCGCCGAAGATGAAGCTCAGGATCGTGACAACGACGATACCGATCAGGATCGCGCCCTTCACGCGCAGGCGGTCGAGGGTGACGATCAGGATGAAGCCGACGATCGCCATCAGCGCGGGCGGCTGGTGCAGGTCGCCGGCCTTGACCAGGGTGGGCTCGCTGCCGACCACGATGCCGGCGCTTTTCATGGCGATCAGCCCCAGGAACAGGCCAATGCCGACCGTGATGCCGGTGCGTAGCGATGGCGGGATGCCGTTCACGATCATGCCGCGCAGTCCCAGCAGCGTGATGACGATGAACAGGCACCCGGAGATGAACACCGCGCCCAGCGCAGCCGGCCACGCGATGCCCATGCCAAGCACCACGGTGAACGCGAAGTAGGCGTTCAGGCCCATGCCCGGCGCCAGCGCGATCGGGTAGTTGGCATACAGGCCCATGATCGCGGTGCCCAGCGCCGAGACCAGGCAGGTCGCCACGAAGACGGCGTCCTTGGGCATGCCGGCGGCACCCAGGATGGCCGGGTTGACGAAGATGATGTAGGCCATCGTCAGGAAGGTGGTCAGGCCGGCCGTCAGTTCGGTGCGGGTGTCGGTGCCGCTTTCTTTGAGTCTGAAATAGTTTTCGAGCATGTTCCAAAGGCCTTTCGCTGGCTTGTGGGGCGCCGGCCGCCGCCGGTTGCAAATGTTGAAAGCATAGCATTGCAAAACCCGCCCGGGCGGCCGGGAAGGGCGTCTATACGATCCGGCTGCCTGTCAACTGTTGTTGCGTGTCCACGCAAAATATTACTCTACAGAAAAAATATTTGCGTTCAGTAATATATTACGCATACCATTCTGATATATCACCAACGCAACAAAGCAACAACAACGCAACAAAGCAACAACAACGCAACATCCCAACGCCGCACTCCCTGAGCTGTTAACTCCTGTCCGGTTTCATCCCCCTTTCCCAAGAGTTTGTACCACCGTGCCCGTTTTCGGGCGATTGAAAGAAGAGAGCATCACATGAAGTACTCCATTATCTCCCCGAACGGGAAATCGATCCTGGCGGCGGCTGCCCTGGCTTGCCTGTCCAATGCCGCGCTGGCCGACACCAACCTGAAGGTCGATACCACGATCTACGGCTTCCTGAACGGCCAGCTCGAGTCGGTCCAGGCGACCGGCGGTGCAACCCCCTACGACACCCGCGGCCGCGTCTCGGACGGCAATTCGCGTATCGGCTTCAAGGGCAACATCGCCGTGACCGATGACCTGAAGGGCATCTGGCAGATCGAGGCGGCGATGAACAGCTTCGACCAGGGCGGCGTCAACACCAAAGGCGAATCGTTCACCCTCAGCTCGCGCAATACCTATGTGGGTATCGAGAGCGCGCGCTTCGGCCAGCTGGTGGTCGGTAACAACGACTCGGTGTATCGCAGCCTGATCGGCTCGGGCGGCGAGCTAGGTGGCAACCTGGGCCTGACGGTGCACGGCCTGGACGTGTGGAACAACACCACCGCGCAGCTGTCGGGCAATGCCGACAGCGTGTTCTCGCGCGGCGAGGCGCGCTACAAAAATTCGGTGCACTACCTGTCGCCGACGGTGTACGGCCTGCAGGTGGGCGGCTCCTACGGCTTCGACGAGAACCAGGGCAGCATCGTGAACCGCAGCCGCTGGTCGGTGGCCGCCAAGTACACCTACGGTCCGTTGTCGGTGGGCGTGGGCTATGACCGTCAGCGCCACACCGGCGTGAACACCGATGCGCTGATCGAAGGCTACGGCATGCGCACTACCGTGGTGCCTGGCGTGAACACCAGCTTTGCCAAGGTCGTCGCCACCTACAGGCTGCCGACCCGCACCACCCTGGGCCTGGGCTTCGAGCAGGGCAAGTATGGCTACCTGGACGTCGCCGTGCCGACCTCGTCGGATTTCTACACGGGCACCACCGTCGGCACCATGAAGCAGAACGCGGTCATGGGCTCGGTCACCCAGGAATTCGGCGCCGCCACCGTGATGGCCTCGTACGGCAAGCTGTTCGACCTGAAGGGCACCACCTTCGGCAAGCCGGGCGACTTCGGCGCGAACCAGTTCTCGATCGGCGCCACTTACGCACTGAACAAGGTCCTGATGCCGTACGTGTACTACACCAAGATCCGCAATCGTTCGCAGCAAAACGTGAACTTCGGCCAGGCCCCGATCTACAGCAACAACATCGGCAAGGATGACGCCTTCCTGGCTCCGGGCGACAGCCCGCGCGCCTTTGGCGTTGGCCTGATCGCGCGCTTCTAAGCGCCGCAACCCAGACTTTCGGGCCGGCCTTGGCGAGACTGGCCGGCCAGACGAAAAGAAGTAGAAGCAAGAATCACCGGAGATGTCAGTAATGAAGAAGCAAGACAACAAACTGCAGGGCGCGCGCCTGGCGCTGCCGATGCTGGCCGTGGCGGCCTCGCTCGCAGCATGCGGCGGCGGCAATGGCGGTTCGGCCGAATCGGCCGTCACCTATACCGCCGGCAGCGTTTTCCAGGTCGGCACCACGTCGTTCGACCCCAACCTGCCGCCCGAGCCGACCCTCCCAAGCGAAAGCGCCGTCTGCGCCACGCTGGAAGCATCGAACAACCTGGTAAGCCGTCCGGACGGCTCGCTGCCGCCTGAAGCCGATCCATCCAAGTCGGGCGTGGGCGTCGCGGTCGACCCGGCCACCGCCAACCCTGACCAGGCCCGCATCCAGGCCGCGCTGGACGCCTGCGGCGCGCTGGTGGATTCCGAAGTGGGCGCCAAGATCGCCTCCGCCGATGCTGCCGCAACCGCGGCCCAGGTGGCGGCTGCCAAGCCGAACGTCAACATTGCCGGCGTCTCGGGCGAGGAACTGGCCAAGCCGCAGTACCGCGCCAGCAAGTACGCGGTGCGCCTGGTCGTCAACTCGAAGGGCCCGGGCAACGGCTTCATCACCGGCCCGCTGACCCTGCCGTCCGGCGTGACCCTGTGGATCGACAAGGGCGTCACCATGTACGCCACCCGCGACGCCAAGGCATTCGCGCCGAACCTGAATGGTCCGTACTGCGCCAACACCGCGGTGTCCGCGTCCAAGGCCGGCAGCTCGGGCAACTGCCTGCCGCTGATCGGCGGTAACAACCTGGTCAACTCAGCCGTGATGGGCGACGGCCGCATCGACAGCCGCGCGTACGCCGAGATTGTCACCACCGACAAGCTGTACCCGCTGATGAAGGTCGACATGACCTGCTCGAACACCTACACGTCTTACGCGGCCGGCAAGCAGGCAGCCGACGGCACGTCGTGCGACAACGGCGGCACCGTGGTCGATTCCAAGTCGTCCGCGCGCAACATGACCTGGTGGGACCTGGCCTACCTGGGCAACATGGTCCAGAACGGCACCACCGGCTACGGTTCGCAGTCGAACTTCCGCATGATGGTGTTTAACTACGCGAAGAACCTGACGCTGTACCGCATCACCCTGAACAACAGCGCCAACTTCCACGTGGTACCGAGCGGCGTCGACGGCCTGACCGTGTGGGGCGTGAAGGTGCAGACCCCGTCGCTGGCCGCGTTCGCCAACCCGGCAGGCAACGGCAACCCGCTGTACACCGGCGAGGTCTACAACGAAGACAACGTGAAGAACACCGACGCCTTCGACCCGGGTTCGGCCTCCAAGCGGCTCGACGACTACCTGACCACCGGCTCCAAGTCCAAGTCAGCCACCAAGATGGCGTTCGACGGCTACCTGAAGAACTTCGTCTTCGCCTATAACTACGTGTCGACCGGCGACGACGACATGGCGTTCAAGGGCAGCAACAACCCGTCCCCGGCCGGCTCGGGCCTGCTGGCGATCGACGGCAAGCGCGACGTGCGTTCGGACCGCAAGTACGGCATGGTCGTGGCCCACAACCACATCTACTGGGGCCACGGCATTTCGGTCGGTTCCGAGACCAATGCCGGCGTGACCAACGTGGAGGTGTACGACAACTCGTTCTGGCGGTCGGAAGAGGGCCTGCGCATCAAGTCGGACTACGCCCGCGGCGGTGAGGTCAGCAACATCCGTTACGAGAACATCTGCATCAAGGATGCGCTCAACGGCCTGCTGTTCACCCCGTACTACAGCACCAAGGCCCTGCCGGCCAACGGCCCGCTGTTCCCGAACTTCCATGACATCACCATGAACAACGTGCGCATCATGGGCAAGACCACCGTTAAACTGCAGGGCTTCCAGGCTAATACCGGCGGCTATAGCAACCCGCAGTATCCGCTGGTGATGACGATGAATAACGTGGTAGCGGACGACCCGTCGGCGATCAACGTGATCTCGTCGGACGCCAAGCTGACGATCAAGGGCGTGAACCTGCCGCTGGTGGCCACCGCGGACAACCGCAACGTGATCAACGGCGTGCCGACCAAGGCTGTCGACCCGAACAAGGTGGTGGACTGCTCCAAGGCCTTTGTCGACTTCCCGGCGATCGGCGCCTCCAACTACTTCGGCTCGACCTGGGATTCGCAGCGCTAATCGCGCACGACCAGGGCAGTCAGAGCATTAGTTGGGCAATCAGGAGCGCCCCGCCTGCCTTCGGGCGGCCGGGGCGCTTCTTTTTTGGCCAGATTGTTGAGCGATGCGGCCGAGTAGCTTGAGTGATCCGGCAGAGTAGCGCTACACTCGCATTTATGAAAAATAATATAAATAAAGTCACCGGGACGGAGACCGACAGCGGCGTGACCGCGTCGCGCCGGGTATATCAATCGCTGCGCCAGCGCATTGTGGAGATGCGCATGCTGCCGCGCGAGCGCATCGTCGAACGCGATATCGCCGAGGAATTCGGCACCAGCCGCACCCCGGTGCACGAGGCGGTGCTGCGGCTGGCCGACGAGGGTCTGATCGAGGTGGTGCCGCGTTCAGGCACGTTTGTCGCGCGCATTCCGCTCGACGGGCTGGAGCAGGCCATGCTGGTGCGCGATGCGCTTGAGACGGCGATCATCGAAAAAGCCGCGACGCGCGCAACGCCCGGCTGCGTGGACCGGCTGCGGGCGATCCTGGCGCAGCAGGAGGCGGCAATCGAGTCAGGCGACCTGCACGCCTTCCACCGCACCGACGAGCTGTTCCACTCGACCCTGGCCGAGCTGTCAGGCTACCCCGGGGTGTGGCCGATCATCGCCCAGGCCAAGATCCAGGTGGACCGCTACCGCCAATTGACCCTGCCGCTGGCCGGCCGCATGCAAGAGGTGCTCAAGCAGCACCGCGACGTGCTGGACGCGGTCGCCTCGGGCGATCCGGCGCGCGCCGCGCAGGCCATGCATGAACATCTCGACCGTGTGTTGCCCGTGTTGGAAATTACCCGCAAATTGCGGCCGGAGTTCTTCACTGCGCAGCTAGGTCCACGTTAAAATTGCTATGAATCAAGTTTCTTCCCACCAGCGCGGCGGTCTGCCGCTGTCTCACTAACCCGGTTCGTCTTAAGGTACCCGATGAAAGTCTCCACGCGCCTCGTCATTCTCGTCTGCACCGCCTTGACCGGTCTTGCCGCACTCGGTGGCCTTAGCCTGTACAGCCTGCAACGCTCGCAGTTGTCCGGCCGCGAGGCCCAGATCCGCAACATGCTGATCATGGGCGAACACCTGGTCGCGCACTACCAGGGTCTACAGCAGCAGGGCAAGCTGACCGAAGAGCAGGCCCAGGCCGCAGCCAAGGAAGCGCTGACCCAGCTGAACAACGAGGGCAAGAGCTACTACTGGGTGCGCCTGCCGGACGGCCTGAACCTGGTGCACCCGAACCCGAAGAACATCGGCAAGATCGCCGCCGGCGAAACGATGGACGGCAAGCCCGACGCGCAGGCCTATCGCGAAGGGCTGGCCCAGGACCGGATCGCGTTGGTCAACATGAAGACCAAGCACCCGAAGACCGGCGAGATGGCCGCCAAGCTGAATGGCGTGATCGAGTTCCGGCCATGGAACTGGTGGATCGGCACCGGCTTTTTCAACGACGAGCTCGACAACGAATTCTGGAGCCAGGCGTGGCGCGTGTTCGCCTTCATCGCGCTGGCGCTGCTGGTGATTTCGGTGCACGGCTGGCGCCTGGTGGTCAGCATCCGGACCACCCTGGGCGGCGACCCGGCAGAAGCGGCCGCCGTGACGCGCCGCATCGCCGGCAAGGACCTGTCGGAACCGGTGGTGCTGGACGGCGTGGCCGAAGGCAGCCTGCTGCAGGCGATCGCCCAGATGCAGCGCGAGCTGGCCGCGACCGTGCGCCGCATCCGCACCCACGCCGCGACGATCGCCTCGTCCTCGAGCCAGATCGCGGAGGGCAACCTGGACCTGTCGGCGCGCACCGAGGCGCAGGCCAGCTCGCTGGAGGAAACCGCAGCCGCGATGGAAGAACTGACCGGCACCGTGCGCCAGAATGCCGAGCACGCCCACCACGCCAACGAATTGGCGCGGCAGGCGTCGACCGCGGCGCAAGGCGGCGGCGCCGTCATGGCCGACGTGGTGCGTTCGATGGGCGCGATCGAGGCCTCGTCCAAGCGCATCGGCGACATCATCGGCGTGATCGACGCGATCGCGTTCCAGACCAACATCCTGGCGCTCAATGCCGCGGTGGAGGCGGCACGCGCGGGCGAGCAGGGCCGCGGCTTCGCGGTGGTGGCGGGCGAGGTGCGCAACCTGGCGCAGCGCTCGGCTTCGGCGGCGCATGAGATCAAGGCGCTGATCGGCGACTCGATGGCGGAGGTCGGCAACGGCAGCCGCCTGGTCAACCAGGCCGGCACGGCGATGCAGGGCATCGTCACCGCCATCTCCGAGGTGTCGGCCATCATCGGCGAGATCAGCGCGGCGGGCCAGGAGCAGACCCAGGGCATCGACCAGGTCAACCAGGCGGTGGCCGGCATGGACGAGGCCACGCAGCAGAACGCGGCACTGGTCGAGGAAGCCGCCGCCAGCGCGCAGGCGCTGCAGGAACTGGCGCGCGAACTGGCCGAGCTGGTGGCGGTGTTCCAGCTGGACGAGGGCAGCCCGGCCGCGAAGGTTGCGGCCCGGGTGCCGGCGCAGGCGCGCACACGCGCGCTTACGGCCTAGTGGTGAACAGGGCGGCGGTGCTACCATGTCGCCCTATTCATTCATTTGCATCATGCCATGCCCAGACATAAGCGTCCGCTTCCCCGCAAGTCCAACAACATAACCGGGCCCGACGTCGACTCGCAGGCCCAGGCGCTGGCGGACCTGGCGCTTGCGATCGTCGAGCACGAGGACGACGACCTGCAGCAGCAAGCCGGGAGCGAGGCCGAGCTGGCGACAGAGGTGCGGCGCGCGCTGCGGCGCCGCCACGACGAGGTCCTGTACGGCGCGGTCGAGCTGGCGCGCTACAGCGATCCGGAGGCCTGCCGCCTGCTGCGCGGGCGCATCGAGGAAGAAGCGGCGACCCTGCGCATCCGGCGCGAAGACGCGCCCGAGCTCGAGATCGACGCCTTCCTGGTGCCGATCTTCGTGCAAAGCGCAGGCGGGCTGAATGCGGCCGAAGCCTTCCAGGACGACGCCGCTTACGAGGCGCTTACCGCCAGCTTCAAGCAGGCGGGCCTGGACAGCCTTGACGCCAAGGTCGCGCTGATCCGCTACGCCTACGACCTGGATGAAATCGACGGCATCAACTACAGCACCCTGCACGAGATGCTGCGCGAGGCGGCGGCCTCGCTGCTTGACAAGAAGCTGGCGCCGGCGCCGCTGATCGAAGCCTCCATGCGCGGCTGGACCGGCGAAGGATTCGCGCCGGACGAGATGGCGATGCAGCTGCGTTTCCTGCTCGGCTTTTCGCTCAAGCGCGCCGACGACCCGTTCTATCGGGTGCCGGACGACGAAGCCGGCGCCGATGCGTATTTCGAGCGGCGCATGGAGCGCTACCAGCGCTGGACTGCGGATGTGGAGCCGCTGGTGGCGCGCTGCCTCGCGTTTGATCCGGGGCGGCTGACGCTGAACTTCCTGTATCAGGACTTGTTCTATGGCGCCAAGGAGCAGGGTCTGTCCGAGCTGGCGATGCTGGGCACGCTGTCGGAAGTGAGCCGTGTGCTGGCCGAAAAACAGCTCGAGGCCCAACAGGTGCATGCGGTAGTCGCGCCGCTGGAAGGAGTAGGGCAGATCGTCCTGCGCATCAACCTGTATGCCGTCGACGGCGGGCCGCCGTGGGCGACGCTGGAAAAGCCGGTCGACTTGTCGGCCGATCTGGGTTCGGAGCTGGACGACTTGTGCGAGGCGTTGGTGGCGCTGGGACTGGAGGGCGTTTCGGTGGCCGAGGGCTTCGATGCGGACGGGCACCCGCAGGGCGCCGAACCGTATGCGCCGGACGCGGACGAGCAATAAGGGCCGGCAGGCGGGAGCGCTTGCTCCTCGCCTGCGCTGACTACCTGCCACGCTGCGCATGAGCCGTCGTAGGGTGCGCACCAGTGCGCACGCGGTCAACGTGTGCTGACTTGCGGCTGTTGCGTCACTACGCTTCTTTCGCGAACCGCGTGCGCACAGGTGCGCACCCTACGGCACTCCGCTGCTTTCGCGAACCGCGTGCGATTCTTTACTTACTTCACCTCAACCGCTTGCTCGTCGTTCCCGCGAAGGCGGGAATCCATGCAGACGCCGAATTCTTGCGGCGTGCGCAATCACCGCTCCAACTCAGCATGGGTTCCCGCCTACGCGGGAACGACGAGTTAGGGACAACAAAGGAATGAACTTGATTGGTGTTCTGCGTTCATTAGCGCACGCTTGCGTCGCTCGACTCCATCGATGAGTTTTCGTAGTGGTTTTTCTTGTCTCAGCGTAGGACGCGACCTACATACTCATCATTTCTCAGCGGGCTCTCCTATGAAACGGCCCGCTTTCCCCCCAAAAACCCATTTCCCATAAAGAATATTGCATTGCATAAATGCAAATATTAAGAAATCGGCATGCTACGATTGACGAGTCCAGCATGGTCCCCACCCGTGCAAAACGGCAGTTGTAGAAGGGACCGGCTTGGCGATTTCAGACCACTTTGAAGCGTCAACAAAGGCGAAAGGAAATGAACATGCCGACCCTGATCGTGTTTTGCCACCTGCGCTGGGACTTCGTGTTCCAGCGTCCACAACACCTGATGACTCGCCTGGCGGAACACTACCAAATCCTGTTTGTCGAGGAACCGGTGTACGACCAAGGGCGGGCGCACCTGAAGAAAACGGCCGTCGCGCCGACCATTACGGTGTGCCAGCCGCATACCGCCATTCATGCTCCTGGCTTTCATGACGACCAGATCCCGACCCTGCAAGCGCTGCTGGCCGACCTTGTGCCGGAAGGCGAGCAGCCTGTGGTGTGGTTCTACACCCCGATGGCGCTGCCGCTGCTGCAAGGGCTGCATCCGTCGCTGGTCGTTTATGACTGCATGGACGAACTGGCCGCGTTCAAGAACGCGCCCAAGCAACTGCTGCAGCGCGAGAGCGCGCTCCTCAATATCGCCGACCTGGTCTTCACAGGCGGACCGAGCCTGTATGAATCGAAGCGCGCGCGCCACGCCAACGCCCATTGCTTCCCGAGCAGCGTCGATGCCAAGCACTTCCAGCAGGCGCGCGACCGCGCCTACAGCCACCCGGCGCAGGCCCACGTGCCCGGGCCGCGGCTGGGCTTTTACGGCGTGATCGACGAGCGCTTCGACGCCGAACTGATCCGCGCGGTGGCCGCTGCCCGGCCCGAATGGCAGATCGTGCTGGTCGGGCCGGTGATCAAGATCGACCCTGCCACGCTGCCGCAGGCATCGAACATCCATTACTTCGGCCAGCGCACTTACGACGAGCTGCCACAGTTCCTCGCCGGCTGGGACGTGTGCCTGCTGCCGTTCGCACTGAACGCGTCGACCCGGTACATCAGCCCGACGAAAGTGCTCGAATATATGGCGGCCGAGCTGCCATCGGTCTCGACCCCGATCACCGACGTCAAGGTGCCGTACGGCGATATCGTCGCGATCGCGGACACTCCGGAAGCCTTCATCGCCGCCTGCGAGCGCATGCTCTCGGCCACCGTCGAACAGAAGCGCGCGATGGCCGAGCGCATGCGCGCTATCGTTGCGGGCACGTCGTGGGACAAGACCGCCGCGCGCATGCACGAGCTGATCCGCACCACCGGACCGGGCAACAAGGCCCAGCGCCTGACCGCATCCTCGTTTGAAGCCACCGGCGCCACGGTCAATCCGCTGCCGGTGCCGGCGGCGGCCAAGTCGCACTACCGACGCGTGGTCATCGGCGCCGGCCCGACCGGCCTGTCCGCGGCCTACCACCTGGGCGCCGACACGCTGCTGCTCGACCGCAACGCGACCATCGGCGGCTGGTGCCGTTCGATCGTGGACAACGGCTTTACCTTCGATTATGCCGGCCACATCATGTTTTCCAATGACCCGTACGTGCTGAAGATGTACGAGGTGCTGCTGGGCGATAACGTGCATTGGCAAAACCGCGAAGCCTGGGTCTACAGCAAGAACGTGTACACCCGCTACCCGTTCCAGGGCGCGCTGTACGGATTGCCGCCGAAGGTCATCACCGAGTGCATCATGGGCGCCATCGAAGCGCGCTCTGCTGCCGAGGCCGGGGCTGCCGCCAACAAGGCGCTCGAGGCCCAGCAGATCGACGACTGCTGCGCCGACGGCACCGCGGACGTGTGCAACTCGGCCAAGTCGGTCAAGGGCGCGGCCACGGACTTCGAGCAGTTTATCTACCAGGTCTGGGGCAAGGGCATCGCCAAGCATTTCGCGATTCCCTACAACCGCAAGATCTGGACCGTGCCGCTGTCGGAGATGGAAACGTCGTGGCTGGGCGGGCGGGTGCCGCTGCCCAATCTGGAGGAAATCATTTCCGGTGCACTGGAGCCGGTGGGCAGGCCGATGGGGCCCAATGCGCGCTTCGGCTACCCGCTCAAGGGCGGCTTCCAGGCGCTGATGAACGGCTTCCTGCCGCACATCCGGGGCAGGATCGAACTGAATGCCGACGTGGTGCAGGTGCTGCCGCGCGAACGGATCGTGGCATTGCGCGACGGCCGGCGCCTGCGCTATGACGACCTGATCTCGACCATGCCGCTGCCGGAGTTGATCAAGGCCATCGGCGACGAGGCGCCGGAAGAGGTACGCAACGCCGCCCGTGGGCTGCGCCATGTGTCGATCCGCTGCGTGAACATCGGCATCGACCGGGTCGCTACCGACAAGCACTGGATCTACTATCCGGAAGACACCATCTTCCACCGCATCTTCGTGCAGGGTAACGCCAGCCCCGGCTGCAACCCGCCCGGTGGCTTCGGTTTCACCTGTGAAATCTCGTATTCGCCCTACAAGCCGCTGCCGGTCGATGGCGACGAGTTGATCGCGCGCGCCATCGAGGATTGCCGCAAGGTGGGGATGATCCAGGAAGGCGACACGATCCTGGCCGCCAACCAGGTCGACATGCCGTACGCTTACGTGCTGTACGATCACAACCGCGCCAGGAACGTTGAGACCTGCAAGGCCTGGCTGAAGCAGTTCGGCATCACGCTCGCGGGCCGCTACAGCGAGTGGGAGTACTACAACTCCGACCACGCTCTGCTTGCTGGCAAGAAGGCAGCGGAGGCCGTCGGTATCGACGAACTGCCGGCCGAGATGCAGGCGGTTGCTGGCAAGGCCGAGTAGAAGGTTCGCGCGCCGGCCGTCACCGGCGCGCCTCGGGCCGTTCCCACTGCCCAGTCCAATTGCCGATCCCCGGCCACTGTGCGACCATGGTTGCATCGCAGTTCTGACGCGTAGTTGTGATTACCTACCGCAAGGAGGGAGCCATGAGAGCATTCGGATATCGTATTGCGGGCCTGTTGCTGGCCGTAGCAATCCCGGCGACAGGTGTGCAGGCGCAGGTCGAGGGTCTGCTCAACAAGGGGGCGGGCAGCACCAGCAGCCTGAAGGGACTGGCCGGCGAATTGGGCGGCGGTTCGCTCACGTCTGGGAGTATGGGCAATGTGGCGGGTTTGCTGCAGTACTGTATCGGCAACAACTACCTTGGGGGCGCAGAGGCGTCCTCTGTGAAGGACCAACTGGTGGCCAAGCTGCCTGGCGGGGCCTCCTCGTCCGACAGCGGGTACACCGACGGGCAAAAAGGGCTGCTGCACGCCAACAACGGTAAGCAGTTCGACCTCTCCGGTTCCGACATGACCAAGCAAGTCACGAAGCAGGTGTGCGACAAGGTCCTGGCTCAAGGCAAAAAGCTGCTGTGATCGGATAAAAAAAGCCGGCGACAAGTCGGTCGCCAGCCTTGCATGCCCCGCGCCTGGCGGGGCGCGCCATGTTACGGCGCGTTAGCGGTGGCCGCCGGTGTTGTGACCACCGGTGTTGTGGCCACCGGTGTTATGACCGCCGGAGCTGTGTCCGCCGGTATTGTGGCCGCCACTTTGGCTGCCGGTATTGCTGCCGCGGTTGTCCGACTGCTGGTTGCCGTCGTTCTTGTGGCTCATGCGGCCAGCTTCACGTGCTTCCTCCGGCGTGAACTCATGGGCATGACCCGAAGCGTGTGCGGCACGGCCGCCTTCGGATGCAATCTCGCGCTGCTTTTGCGGGTCCATCGAAGCAAAGCCGCGGTTGCTGCTCTGGTCGTTGCCGTGATTGCCGCTCTGCTTGTTGTTACTGTTGCTGTTATTGGTATTCGATGTCATATCGTCCTCCTTTTCGAATTGAACGAATCCCCTGCCGGATCAATGTCGGGTGACAGGCTGATCGGGAAGAGGCGAGGCCATCTTAAGCTCGCATCGAGGGGGAATGAATAGGACTGTTCATGGCAGGGGTGTAGGATGATTCCGTCTACCTTAACGTCGGCGATGCCTGCCGGGGAGCGTCGCCGGTGAGCAGGCAATCGACCTCATGCGGCACCCTGGTGGTCAACAGCCGTGGCCAGGTGCTGCTGTGTCACACGACGCACACGGCGAAGTGGGACATCCCGAAAGGCGAGCAGGATCCGGGGGAAACGCCGCTGCAGGGCGCGATGCGCGAGCTGTACGAGGAGACCGGGCTGGTGTTTGCAATCGATCGCTTCGTCGACCTGGGCCCGTTCGACTACCGGCCCGCCAAGCGCCTGCACCTGTTCCGCATCGATGTGGGGGACGACCTGCCGACGCTCGATCACTTGGCGTGCAGCAGTTTCTTTGCACACCGTACGACCGGCAAGCCGACGCCGGAGGTGGACAGCTTCCGCTGGGTTGGACGGGAAGAAGTACGCAAGCTGTGCTGGCCGCGCATGGCCGGGGTGCTTGAGTCGATTGACTGGTAGTGGCCTAGCCGCGCGTCTTTTGCGGCATGTTCTTTTCCCAAATCGCCCACAGGATCAGCCCGTACGCGGCCAGCCGGATCAAGTAGTGCAGCGGAGAATCCTCGCCTTCGTCCCTGAGCGCGGGATACAGGCGGTGCGCACCCTGGATGAAAAACGACAGCGCAAAGTACAGGAAGAAACGGTCGCGCGTGCTGCGCCAGAAGCGGAGGAAGAACAGCGCGATGACAAGCGAGCCCATCATGATTGCGCCGGCGAGAAGATTGTTCATGTCATTCTTTTTCGTAGATCAGACCAAACAGCAACAGCAGCACGGCCACCAGCGCGGTCCCCAGGCGGGCCGTCACCAGGTTGATGGTGGTCGGTAACACCAGCTTGTCGAGCAGGAGCAGGATATTATTGACTGTCATCACCGCGAAGCAAGAGCCGCTCCAGAACAGCAGCCGGTGCCCGGTGCGTCGATAACTACCGTACAGCAGCCAGGCGCACGCGAGCGAGGTGAGCGTGCACAGGGTGTAAATGATTTCGCCCATTTTAAGAATCCTTTCGCAACTTGAAAGCATCGGCGAACTGCTGCGCCTTGCGCTCGAGACTCGAATGAATCAGCGTGGTCACCTCGACCAGTTGTTTCGAATACAGATCAGCTAGTTGGTCGATCCTCCTGCGCATCGCCGTTGACGATGGCTGGTAATGGAAGCAATGCTCCGCCGGCGGCGCGCACCGCACAGCCATTCCGGCCCGGCACAGGTCCTCAAGCAGGGACTGTGCCATCCGGTCGCGGATATACAGCCGCCGCGCCAGCGTGTCAGGGTGCCACTGCTGGGCCGGGTCGCCACGCAGCAGCAGCAGCGCTTCCAAAAATGGGACCGAAGGAATACTGGTCAGCACAAAACGCTGCAGTTCCTCCGGAATCGGTGTTCTTTCCATCGCCGGTATTGCACTTTCCGCCTGGAACGTAAAAAAGAAGACAACATTCTATTACATTCCTCCGTGCAAGGTAGTTTCAATCGTGCGCGGTGCCGCCAGCGCCTGCCTGCCGGCGGCCGGTTCCCCCGCGCGTCCCCCGGCAAGGCGGAACACGCCCACCGCATCGGCCAGCTGGCGCGCCTGCTCGCGCATCGCCGTCGCGGCGGCCGCCGCCTGCCCGACCAGCGCGGCGTTCTGCCGGGTCGTCTGGTCCATCTGCGCAATGGCTGAATTGACCTGTTCGATTCCGGCCACCTGCTCCGCGCTGGCGGCGCTAATTTCCGACATGATGTTGGCCACGCGCTGCACACTGGCCACTACCTGTTCCATGGTGCGGCCGGCGTCGGTTGCCAGCCTGGCGCCGGCATCCACTTGGCCGGCCGAGTCGCCGATCAGCGCCTTGACCTGTTGCGCAGCGGCGGCTGACCGCTGGGCGAGGGTGCGTACTTCACCGGCGACCACGGCAAAGCCGCGGCCCTGTTCGCCCGCGCGCGCAGCCTCGACCGCCGCATTCAGGGCCAGGATGTTGGTCTGGAACGCGATCGAATCGATCACGCCGATGATGTCGACCACCTTGCGCGAGGCCACGTTGATCGCATCCATCTTGGCCACCACTTCACCCACCGCGGCGCCGCCGCGCTGCGCGACGGCGGAGGCGGACATGACCAGCTGGTTGGCCTGCTGCGCACTGTCGGCGTTCTGGCGCACGGTGCCCAGCAACTGCTCCATCGAGGCCGCGGTCTGCTGCAGCGCGGCGGCCTGGGTCTCGGTGCGTTGCGACAAATCCCGGTTACCGGAGGCGATGTCGCTGGAGGCGCGGTGGATTTCGGCGGTGCCGTTGCGCACGCCCATGACGATCGACGAGAGGCTTTCGTTCATCTCCTTGAGCGCGGCGGACAGCTGCCCGACCTCGTCCTGCGAGCGCACTTCGATGTGGCTCGCGAGGTCGCCCGCGGCAACCGTGCGCGCCACTTTCACCGCATGACGGACGGGACGGACGATACCGCCGGCGATCACCCAGCCGGTCAGCACGGAAAGGAAGGCGCCGCCGGCCCCCAGCACCAGCAGCGCCACCGCGGCGCGGCGCGCGGCGCTACTCGCGGTCAATGCGGCGGGGGAGGCTGCGCCATGCAGCGTGGCCTGCTGCTCGATCGCGCCAGCGGCAGCCCGTAGCTCGGTGGCGCCGAGCGCGACCACCACCGCCAGCAGGGCAATGGTCAGCGCGAAAGCGAAGTTGAGCCGAAAGCCAATCCTGAAATTCGTTATTTGCATGAACGTCTCTCCTCCAGCCCGAGCCGGGCGGAAACATTCTAGCCTTAATGACAATTAATTGGCAGAAATTTATCGAGTCGCGTGGCAATGGCGCCTCAGCTACAATGTGACTTTTGTTTCACAAAGTTAAGCATGTTTCACAAAACCCTGGCCCGCGTGGCGCTGCTGTGCGCGGCGCTGGCGAGCAACGCCGCCTGGGCCGGCGGCTGTCCTGCCCACTATGTCGAGGGGCGCCTGCCCGAAATCCGCAATCCCAAGCTGGCCCCTGCCACCCGCGAGTTATGCTACGGTGTGTTCGGCGTCATGCATTCGGGGCTCACGCGCACGCCCCTGTGGTCGGCTGAATTCCTGAAGGCCGACAACGTTGAGGCAGCCCAGGGGCTGAGCCGGGAAAACTCGTTCCACGCCGAACCCAAGCTGCCACCGGCCGAGCGCGCCGAGCTGTCCGATTATGCGCGCAGCGGCTTCGACCGCGGGCACATGGCGCCGAACGGCGACATGCCGGACCGGCGCTCGCAGCAGGAGAGCTTCACCCTGGCCAACATGGTCCCGCAGGACGGCGACAACAACCGCCATGTCTGGGCCGCCATTGAGGGCGCGGTGCGCAAGATGGCCAAGCGCGAGGGTGCGTTGTATGTGATTACCGGGCCGGCCTTCCTAGGCAAGAACCTGCGCAAGGTCGGCAATGTGCTGGTGCCGAGCCACCTGTACAAGGTGGTCTACAGCCCGCGCCAGAAGGCGGGCGCCGCCTGGTTCATTGAGAACCGGGCGGACGCGCAGCCGAACGTGATTCCGGTTGCGGAATTGGAGCGGATCGTCGGCATCGAGCTGCTGCCGTCGCTGTCGGAGGCGCAGAAGGAACGCATGCTGCGCCTGCCGAAGATTCGCGAGAAGAAACGGGGGGCATGATGAAGAAGGGCAAGGGCGGTTTCGAGCCGTTTGCGAACGAGGCTGACGTACTGCATGTCGGCAACCTGACGCTGGAGAACCGGCTCGACCGGATCTCGCTGTCGGGCGATCTGGACCTGACGGCGGACCGGCAGGGGCTGGCCGCGGCCAGGATCCTGCATGAGTTGCTGGGGCAGGTGGTGGCGAAGCTGGAAGCGCAGGCGCTGCCGGACCGGCTGCCGCCGCCGGATGTGAAGACGGTGAATAATCCGTTTAGTTGACGGGTTTGCTTGCACGCGAGTTATCCGCCAGTTTTTCCTGTGTCTCGCGCGCCTTCCGTTGGATACGTCGGTGACGTGCCGGCGCCGCACCGCGTGCGCACAGGTGCGCACCCTACGGCCTGCCGAAGCCCGTAGCCGTAGCAGATCGTAGGGTGCGCACCTGTGCGCACGCGGTGCGCGAAAGTGGCCTAGTGGAACCGCGAGTCAATGTGGTCAAAGCGCGCGCAACCTCACATCCCTTTTCACCTCACCGTTCAAGCACATAGGTCCCCGGCGCCGGCGCAAGCGACGGCCCCACCTGGCGCGCCGGCACCGGCGGCGCGTGCGATTCATGCCGCAACCAGTCGATCCACGCCGGCCACCACGAGCCGTCGCGCCGCGTTGCCTGGTCCAGCCAGGTGTCCGCATCGATATAGCAGTCGCCCCGGTGCCGCTCGCCGATGTAGTAGTGCCGGCCCCGGTGCCCCGGTTCGCTGACGATGCCCGCATTGTGCCCGCCGTTGGTCAGCACGAAGGTCACGTCGCAATTGGCCAGCAGGTGGATCCGGTGCACCGAACGCCACGGGGAGACGTGGTCGCTCATCGTGGCCACGGTGAAGATCGGTTTTTGCA
Source organism: Massilia horti (assembly GCF_004614195.1). Lineage (GTDB taxonomy): Bacteria > Pseudomonadota > Gammaproteobacteria > Burkholderiales > Burkholderiaceae_D > Telluria > Telluria horti. The sequence continues at coordinate 26,816 of NZ_SPUM01000011.1, forward strand.
CGTCGGTCAGCGCGACCGGCTTGCCGTCGACGCGGTAGCGGCCGGAGGACAGGTCGTTACGCAGGAACAGCCGCCGCAGGTAGTCGCTGTGCATGCGGTACGGCATGCGCGTGGTGTCCGCGTTCCACGCCATCAGGTCGTTCATCCGCTGGCGTCGCCCGAGCAGGTACTGCTGGACCGCGAGCGACCACACCAGGTCGTTCGAACGCAGCAGCCGGAACGCGCCGGCCATCTGGCGGTTGTCCAGGTAGCCCTGTTCCCACATCAGGTCTTCCAGCCACGTGACCTGACTTTCGTCGATGAACAGCGACAGTTCGCCCGCTTCGGAAAAATCGGTCTGCGCCGCCAGCAGCGTCATTGAGTTGAGGAGCTTGCGCCCGCTGCAGGCCAGCGCGGCGGCGGCGATCGCGAGCAATGTGCCGCCCAGGCAGTAGCCGACCGCGTTGACCGGATGCCCGGGGATGAGGGCGTGGATGACGTCGATCGCGGCCATTACCCCGTCGTCGAGGTAGTCGTTCAGCGAAAGCTCGCGGTCGGCTTCGGTCGGGTTATGCCATGAGATCATGAATACCGTATGGCCGTGCTCGACCAGGTAGCGCACCAGCGAGTTGTGCGGCGACAGGTCGAGGATGTAGTACTTCATGATCCAGGCCGGCACGATCAGGATCGGCTCGGCGGCCACGGTCGTGGTCTTGGGCCGGTACTGGATCAGCTCGATGAGCCGGTTGCGGTAGATGACCTCGCCCGAGGTGAGCGCGACTTCGTGGCCCGGCCGGAACTGCTCGGCACCCGGTGGCGGTTGGCTGCTGGCGCGGCGCTGCATGTCCTCGGCCCAGTAGGTGAGGCCGCGCACGAAATTCAGGCCGCCTTCTTCGATGGTGGCGGCGATCACGTCCGGATTGGTGGCGACGAAGTTCAGCGGCGACACCGTGTCGAGCAGTTGCCGCGCAACGAACGCGACAAGCTGTTCGTGGTGGCGGGTGACGCCGTCGATGCCGGTGGTAGCGTTGTGCCACCACTGCTGGTTGAGCAGGAAGGCTTGCTGCAGCAGGTTGTACGGCCAGCGCTGCCAGGCGTCGCTGCGAAAGCGCCGGTCCTGCGGCAGCGGGGTGATGCACGGCTCGGTCGGCATGCCGAGCAGGTTGCGGATCGCGTAGGCGAGCCAGCGCATGTCCTTTTTCCATGCCTTTTCCAGCAGGCGTTGCCACTTGGCCGGCGACAGCGCCAGGTGGGCGATCCAGTCCAGCCCGGCCAGCGTCAGGCTGGTTGGCGCGATGCCCTGGGTAATGTGGCCGACCATTGCGCGCAGCAGGCGGTCGGCGTCACTGGGCGGCTCAGGCACCGTCCGGTGCAGCGCCACCACGTCCTCGTGCGGCAGCGCGAGGTGTTCTTCCGGTGGGCGCAGGACGGGGACGTCCGGCGCGAGCGAGCTCATCTCCATTTCGGTTCTCCGGTTCGTTCCATGACATGGGAAGCGAAGTGACCAGCATCGCGCCGGGGTCAGGATGAAACTTGAGGGGGGTCAATGGTGCGCGGTCGGCGTGGCGAATCAGGTAAATTCAAAAAGACTGACGCGAGCATCTTAGCAGGAGCGGACCACATGGCAGGCACGCCAGGAGACCCCGGAGACACGCGCACCGCCACGGTGCCCGTTGTGGAGGAGCAGCTGTCGGTCGGCACCCGCACGGTGGAGACCGGGGGCGGGGTACGCATCCACAAGACGGTCAGCGAACATCCGGCCGCATTCGATCAATCCGTGTCGCGCGACGAAGTGGTGGTGCGGCATGTCCCTGTCGACCGCCTGGTCGCGCCCGGCGAGGCGCCCGTTACCCGTTACGAAGGCGAGACCCTGGTGGTGCCGGTCCTCGAAGAGGAACTGGTGGTCGAGCGCCGCGTGCGCATCAAGGAAGAGCTGCACATCACCCGGGTACGGCATCCGGAGCGCCGCCAAGGCACGGTGATTCTCAGGTCGGAGCAGGTCAGCGTCGAGCGCCTCGACGAGGATACCCCGCCTGCAAAGTGATTTCTCAACATTTGGGAGGACGAAATGCAACACATACTGATAGCGGTTTTCGAGGACCGCAGCGACGCCGAGCGTGCTCAGGACGAGCTGCTGGCGTCGGGTTTTAACAAGCAGGACGTCAAGATTTCGAAGGCCGACGCCACCGGCCAGACCGACAGTGTGACCGGCCGCCCGATCATCGAGCGCGCCGAGCCGCCAGAACCGGAAGGCTTTACCGGTAACATCCGCCACATGTTCCAGGGCCTGTTCGGCACCGATACCAGTCCGCATGCGCAGAAATACACCGATGCTGTGGGCCGCGGGCACCACGTGCTGACCGTGACCACCGCCGACGAGCCGGAAGTGGAGCGCGCCGCCGACATCGTCGAGAAGCACGGCCCGGTGGACATCGACGAAAAGGTCGAACAGTGGGCCCGCGAGGCGCCGGCAACGCATCCGGAATCGATGCGCATGAGCGGCGCGGGCGGCATGCAGCAGAGTGCTCCGCTGTCGTCGCAGTCTGACCTGACCAAGGGTGCCGGCACGCAAACGATGGAGAGCCTGGCGCGGCAGGAAGCCACCAGCTACCAGCCGCAGCAGGCCGGGGCCGCCACCGGCGCTTCGCTCCAGGGTGCGGCCGCAACCTCGGGCTCGCTGCAGCGCGATACCTCTGTTTCCGGCACCACCGCGATTCCCGTGATCGAGGAGCGCCTCAAGGTCGGCAAGCGCGAGGTGCAGCGCGGCGGGGTGCGAGTCTATTCGCGGGTGGTCGAAACCCCGGTCACCGAAAACATCGGGCTACGCGAGGAGCATGTGAACGTGGAGCGCCACCAGGTTGACCAGCCGCTGGGTGCCGACGCCAGCACCGCGTTCAGGGAGCAGCAGATCGAGGTGCGCGAGACCGCCGAGGAACCGGTGGTCGAGAAGACCGCGCGCGTGGTCGAGGAGGTGACGGTCGGCAAGCAGGTCACCGAACGCCAGCAGGAGATTCACGACACACTGCGCCACACCGAGGTGCAGATCGAGCGCCTGGGCGGCGCCCTGCTCGAGGACGAGTACCGGCAAGACTGGACCAGGAATTATTCGGGAGCGGGTGGCAACTACGACGAGTATGCGCCGGCGTACCGCTACGGCGCCGAGATGGCAGGCAGCGACCAGTACCGGGGCCGAAGCTGGAACGATATCGAAAACGACGTGAAGAACGGCTGGATAACGCGCCAGGGCCCCGGCGCGGCGCCCACCTGGGAGCGCTTCAAGGCGGCGGCCCGCCACGGCTGGGAGCGCATGAGGTCCGAATCCGACCTGAACGACATCTACCGTAGCCACTGGAACAGCAACTACGCACCCGCCGGCGGCTCCTATGACGAGTACGCGCCGGCCTACCGTTACGGCTACGAGATGGCCCGCAACGACAAGTACAAGGGCCTGTCCTGGAACCAGGTGGAAAACGAACTGCGCCACAACTGGGAGGCGCGTAACGCCGGCGGGCCCTCGACCTGGGATCGGTTCAAGGACGCGATCCGGCTCGGCTGGGACCGCGTGTCCTCGTGAGTGCCGGGCTCAGACCGGCAGGCTGATGCGGTTACGGCCGAGGTGCTTGGCCCGGTACAGTGCCGCATCGGCGATGGCGATCAACTGGCTGGCATCGTTGTCCGGCCCGGCGATCGCGGTGGCGGCGCCGATCGACACGGTCACGTGCTGGGTCGGCGCCAGCCTGTGGGGCACCTGCATCCGCTCGACCCGGCAGCGGATGCGCTCGGCCACCGCGGCCGCGCCCTTGAGCGACTGGTTGGGCAGGATCACGGCGAACTCCTCGCCGCCGTAGCGTGCGACCAGGTCGTTCACGCGCATTTCGCTCGCCACCGCGGTGGCGATACGCTTGAGGCACTCGTCGCCGCCCAGGTGGCCGTTGGCGTCGTTGTAGGCCTTGAAGTTGTCGACATCGACCATCAACAGCGACAGCGGCTGCTTCTGGCGCAGCGCGCGCGCCCATTCGGCGTGCAGGGTCTCGTCGAAGCAGCGGCGGTTCGCCAGCCCCGTCAGGCCGTCGCGGGTGGCGAGCTGCTGGAGCGCGATCTGCGCCAGCTTTTCGTCGGTCTGGTCGCGCAGCGTCTCGACCACCGCCGACATCGTCCCGCGCTCGTCGAAGATCGGGCTGGCGTCGGCCGCCAGGTAGCGCCGCCGGCCAAGGCGCGGCATGTCGCACCAGCTTTCGGCGGACAGGTTGCCGTGCACCGCGTCGTGGCACGCGTGGGGGATATCATCAAGCCGATTCTGCAGCACCAGGTCGGCCAACGTCGGCTGCCGCTGCTCGTAGAAGGTGCGCCAGTGCTGGTCGGTGCCGACGATTTCGGCGGCTTGGACCCCAGTCAGGCGTTCGCAGGCCCGGTTCCAGATCATGACCCGCGAATCGGTGTCCAGCACGAACACCGGAATGGCCAGCATTTCCATCAACTGACTGGCAAACGCCCGGTCATGGCCGCTTGCCGAGGAGCCGATCAGGCGCTGTATGCTGGAGCTGGTCATGGGCCGTCCTCTGTCCGTTAAGCAATTAATTGACTGCTGACAAGGCGCATTGTGCCTGTCGTCGGCAGCTTATTAATTGATGTAGAGCAAGAAGGACGAGCGTAGGCTTAACCAGCGACAGTCTCCTTGACGAGCGGTAGGCAGAGCGCCAGCACGGTTCCGCCCCCGGGGCCGCGCTCAATGCTCAGTTCGCCACAGGCAATCCGGGCCCGTTCGCGCATCCCGGCCAGGCCGTATCCGCGTTCCAGTGCGCCGGCGGCGAGCCCGACGCCGTCATCCTGCACCCGCAGCATCAGGCGCTCGCCGTCGCTGTGCAGACTCACCCGGACGCGGCTTGCGTGGGAGTGGCGCGCCACGTTGGCCAGGGCCTCCTGCGTGACCCGGTACAAGATGGCTTCCAGCGCGCGCTGGCCGGCGATGTGCGCGAGCGCTTCGGGGTTCACATCCAGGCAATGCGTGATGCCGGTGACGCGTGAAAATTCAGCAAGCTGGCGCTCGATCGCGGCCCGCAGCCCTTCGCCCAGACCCAGCGGCCGCAGGTCGTTGATGACGACACGCAACGTGCGGATCGCGTAATCGAGCTTCGTTCCCATGTCGCTGATTTTTTCGTGCGCGGTGGGATGCATCGTGCTCGTGCAAAGCTCCAGTAGTGACATATCGACCCGCAGCGACAACAGGGTCTGGCCCAGGTCGTCGTGGATGTCGCGCGCAATGCGGCTGCGCTCGGCATCACGTACGCCGGCCTGTTCGAGCACCAGCTTGCAAAGCAGGCTGTGGCTGTCGGCCAGCTCGCGTTCTGCCTGTTCGAGCGCGTCGCGTTCCTGTTCCAGGCGGTCATCGGCCTCGGCGGCCCGGTCGTCGGACCGGATCTTGTGCCATCCCAGGCAAAAGGCGGCGCCGACGACCAGCAGGATCAGCAGCGCTGCCGACACCGGTGCCGACAGCCGGGCGGGCGCCGCCAGCGCCGGGCCGCAGGCCGCCAGCAAGGCCAGCATTAACACCGCGCGGGTAAGTCGCTTTCTTACACTGAGCATGGCATCCCTTCCGACCTGATTAAGAAGTTTCCGTACAGAAGGTTACGCCCCGGCGCTGGGCGAATATTGTTCAGCCTCAACCCCATCACGCCGAACATCTTGCGCCAGCGCAAAGAAGGAAAAAATGCAGGGCGCATCGGCGGTTTGGGGCGCGCGCGGTATAATGAAAGGTTACGAAAGGCTCAATGTGACTTACAGCATCAAAGAAATCTTTTATACGCTGCAGGGCGAGGGCGCACACTCGGGGCGTCCGGCCGTGTTCTGCCGCTTTTCCGGCTGCAACTTGTGGTCTGGGCGAGAAAGCGACCGCGCGGATGCCGTCTGCAAGTTCTGCGATACGGACTTTGTCGGCACCGATGGCGAGCGTGGCGGCAAGTTCAAGGACGCGGCGGACCTCGCGAGCGAAATCGACAGCCTGTGGCCGGCAGCTTGGCCGGCGAGCAAATACGTGGTCTTTACCGGCGGCGAACCGCTGCTGCAGCTCGACAGCGCGCTGATCGACGCCATGCATGCGCGCGGCTTTACCATCGCAATCGAAACCAACGGCACGCTTCCGGTCCCGCCCGGTGTGGACTGGGTCTGCGTGAGCCCGAAGATGGGCAGCACCCTGGTGGTCGAGAAGGGCAACGAAATCAAGGTCGTGATCCCGCAGACGGGCCAGGACCTGGCGGCCTACGAGCACCTGCAGTTCGACAATTTTTACGTGCAGCCGATGGACGGCCCGCTGGCCGCGCACAACACGCGCCTGGCGATCGAGACCTGCCGCCGCAACCCGAAGTGGAAGCTCAGCCTCCAGACCCATAAACTGTTACAGATTCCCTAAGCTTCCATGCTGACGATTACACGCAAGCTCGAGTTCGACGCCGGGCACCGCATTCCTGACCACAAGAGCCAGTGCCGCAACCTGCACGGCCACCGCTACACGCTCGAGATCACCCTGCTTGGGGACGTGATCGATGCCGACGGCAATTCCGACAACGGCATGATCATGGACTTCTCCGACGTCAAGGCGCTGGCCAAGCAGCACCTGGTCGATGTCTGGGACCACGCCTTCCTCGTCTACGAAAAGGACGACCGGGTGCGCGAATTCCTGGCCAGCCTGCCTGGCCACAAGACGGTCGTGATCGACCGCATTCCCACGGTCGAGAACCTGGCCCAGGCCGCGTTCGAGATCCTCAAGGCCGCCTATACCGACCGTTACGGGACCGGCCTGCGCCTGCACAAGCTGGTACTGCACGAGACCCCCAACTGCTGGGCCGAGATCACCGATGCCTGACGAGCGCTTCATGGAGCTGGCGCTGGCCGCCGCCCAGCGCGCCTGGTCACTGGGCGAGGTGCCGGTGGGCGCGGTGGTGGTCAAGGACGGCGAGGTGATCGCCACTGGCTGCAACCAGCCGATCGGCTCCCGCGACCCGACCGCGCACGCCGAAATCGTGGCGCTGCGCGCGGCCGCCGAAAAGCTCGGCAATTACCGCTTGCCGGGCTGCGAGTTGTACGTGACCCTGGAGCCGTGCGCGATGTGCTCGGGCGCGATGATGCATGCGCGGCTTGCGCGCGTGGTCTACGCCGCATGCGATCCCAAGACCGGCGCCTGCGGCTCGGTGCTCGACCTGTTCGCGCAGGAGCAGCTCAACCACCATACCGACGTGGTGGGCGGCGTGCTCGCCGATGAGGCGTCGGATATGCTCAAACGCTTCTTCGCCGAACGGCGCGCACTCGCGCAGGCGCGCCGGCTGGCCGCGACCGGCGACTGATCACCCTCCCGGGGGAGTGCGCGCGATTGCCACGAGCGCCGTCGCCGTGGCAAAAATGGTATGCTGGTTTCCAGGTCGCCGCCGCCCGGTGGCAGGAGATTTCAGCTTGTTTCTCGCATTCGTTTTGTGCCGCATACCGCCCCTCGTGGGCGGCCCCGGCGTCGGTGGTCTGCCATGCCTACCCTGAGTGCAAACGGAATTCGCATCGCCTTCGATACAACCGGCGACCCGAAGGCCGCGCCGCTGCTGCTGGTGCACGGCCTGGGCATGCAGCTCACAGCCTGGCCGGACGAGCTGGTCGAAGGCCTGGCCGACCTAGGGTTTTACGTGATCCGCTTCGACAACCGCGACTGCGGCCTGTCGACCAAGTTCGACCGCGCCGGCACGCCCAACCTCGCGCTGGTCTGGCTCAAATCGAAGATCGGCTGGCCGCTGCGCCCGCCATACACACTCGACGACATGGCCGACGACGCGCTTGGCGTGATGTCGGCGCTCGGCGTCGCGCGCGCGCACGTGGTCGGCGTTTCGATGGGCGGCATGGTTGCGCAGATCCTCGCGGCGCGCCACCCGGGCCGGGTTCTGAGCCTGACCTCGATCATGTCCAGCAGCGGCCGGCGCGGACTGCCCGGTCCGACCCGGCTAGCGCGCCGGGCGCTGCTGCGCCGGCCGCCGCGCCTGGCCGACAGCGACGCGATGATCGAGCACGCGCTGGCGCTGTTCAAGGCGATCGGCAGCCCGGCCTACCCGACGCCCGACAAGCTGCTGCGGCGGCGCGTATCGCGCGCGCTGCGGCGCTGCTGCTGTCCCTCGGGCGTGGCGCGCCAGATGCTGGCCGTGGCCGCCTCGGGCGAGCGTAGCGCGTTGCTGGGCACCATCGCTGTGCCCACCCTCGTGATCCATGGCGCCGCCGACCCCCTGGTGCCGGTCGCCTGCGGCATCGACACTGCCGAGCAGATCCCGGGCGCGCGCCTCGAAGTCATCGAGGGCATGGGGCACGACCTGCCCGGACAGCTGCTGGAGCGGATCATCGCCTTGATCGACGCTCATGCGCACGGTAAGATGACGCCGGATTCAACACCCCGGCTATTCGTCAAACAGTGATCACACCTAACATCGGTATCGCGGTTGCCGCGACTGGCGGCGCCGCACCTGACGGTGACGCGGTCGAGCGCGCCATCGCGCGCCTGCGCGCCCAAGGCTGCGTCGTCCACAGCTACTACGAACACCAAAAAGTGCACCAGCGTTTCGGTGGCACCGACTCGGCGCGCCTGGCGCAGCTACATGCCGCGGCAACCGACCCGCAGGTGCAAGTGGTGATGGCGCTGCGCGGTCAATACGGCATCACGCGCCTGCTGCCGCACATCGACTATGATTTGCTCGCCGCGAGCGGCAAGGTGTTCGTCGGCTACTCCGACATCACTGCGCTGCACATGGCGCTGATGGCCAAGACTGGCGCCATCAGCTATGCCGGCCCGATGATCTGCGACGACTTCACCAACCCGGAGCCGGTGGACTACACGATGGAGCAGTTCTGGAGCTGCCTGGCCGGGCCGACGCATGCCATAGAAAGCGATGACGCGAGCGCCGGCAATCCGGAGTGCGAAGCGCAGGGCACCATCTGGGGCGGCAACCTGGCGATGTTCGTGTCGCTGCTCGGGACCGAATACTTTCCGCATATCGAAGGCGGCATCCTGTTCTTCGAAGACGTGTCCGAACATCCGTACCGGGTAGAGCGCATGCTGCTGCAGCTGATGCAGTCCGGCGTGCTGGCGCGGCAGAAGGCGCTGGTGCTGGGCGACTTTTCGCGCTACCGCCTGAGCCCCCACGACAACGGCTACGATTTCGACGTGATGCTCGCCTATCTGCGTAACCTGCTGCCGATCCCGGTGCTGGTGGGACTGCCGTTCGGGCATATCCCGCGCCGTGCGACGATACCGTTCGGCGCGCAGGCGGAGGTGGTCTCGCGCGGCGGCCGGTTCACGCTCACGCTGTCGGACTATCCGACCGTGCACCGTGCGTGACCGGCTGGCACCGCAGGACTACTACAGGGCGACCTGCTCGCCCATCCGTTATGATGCATTGAACGGCGCGCGCGAGTGCGCCGTTTGCATTATCGGCGCCGGTTTTGCCGGGTTGGCGACTGCCATGTCGCTGCTTGAACGCGGCGTGCGCGACATCGTGATCCTCGAAGCGGAGCACGTGGGATTCGGCGCGTCGGGGCGCAACGGCGGCTTCGTGTTCGGCGGTTTTTCGCTGGGTGAGCGCAGTCTCCTCGCAGCCGCCGGAAAGGATGCCGGACGCAGGCTGTACCACCAGACTTTGGATGCGGGCCGCACCATCCGGCGCCGCATCGCTTCCCACGAAATCGAATGCGACTTGCGCGAAGCCGGCGTCATCTTGGCGAACTGGTTCGACGACGATCGCATCCTCGACGAACAGCAGCGCTTCATGTCGCGCGAACTCGGCGTGGAGTGGCAGCGCCTGTCGCGCGGCGAACTGGCCGGCATGCTCGAGACGCGACGCTACTTCGGCGGCCTGTTTGAGCCGGATGCCTTCCACTTCCACCCGCTCAAGTATGTACAGGGGCTGGCGCGCGCAGCCAGCCGGAACGGCGTGGCGATCCATGAACGGAGCAGGGTGGAACGCATCGGGCGCGCTGGCGCGGCCTGGCACATCGGCACCGCGCACGGCGAGGTGAGGGCGCGCGAACTGGTGATGTGCTGTGGTGGATATATCGACCGCTTGCATCCTCGGCTCGCGGCAGCGGTCCTGCCGGTCGCGACTTACGTGATCGTGACCGAGCCACTCGGCGAGCGGCTCGCGGGCGCGATCCGCACCGACGCCGCAGTCTACGACACCCGTTTCGCGTTCGACTACTACCGGCCCTTAGCGGATACGCGCCTGCTGTGGGGCGGGCGGATTTCGGTCAGCGACAAACAGCCCGACGTGGTCGCCCGGTTGCTGTACCGGGACATGCTGAAGGTCTACCCGCAACTGGCGGGAGTGCGGATCGAGCATGCATGGAGTGGCCTGATGAGCTACGCGCGTCATAAGATGCCGCAGATCGGTCGCCTGCCGGACGGCATGTGGTATGGGATGGGCTTTGGCGGGCATGGCGTGGCGACGACGACACTGGCCGGCGAATTGTTGGCTGAGGCGATCGAGGGCGATTCTGCTGCCCTGTCGGAATTTGGCCGCTGGGGCCTTGCTGCAACGGGTGGCCGTGCCGGTCTCGCCGCTGCGCAGTTGACCTATTGGTATTACCAGCTGCGTGACTTGCTGCGCGGCTAAGCCTTACTGGCCGAATTGCTTCAGAAGCGCAGGTAGCACCTGTGCAAGAAACACCGCACTGATCACCCACATGATGATGCTGTTCTTCGCTTCGAGCACATCGGCTTTGGTCGCGTAATTTGACTTGATAACGGCGAGTTCTTGCTCGACTTTCGCCATTCGCGCCGTAATCTGCTCTTCGAAGTCCATGCTCGGCTCCATGGTGATCTCCTGTTTGACACTCTAACACTCTTGCACATGCAGGCTTCGCACGCCACGACACTTGTCAAACAGAGCACGGAGAGCATCGCCGCCGCCGATGGGTCAGACAACCGCGCCAGGCGCACCGCAAAATGTTAAAATGCGCGGTTAATCGAAAACTCTGCTTCTAAAGGTTTCCTACCAGTGCTAAGTACAGCCAACATCACGATGCAATTCGGCGCCAAGCCGTTGTTCGAGAACATTTCCGTCAAATTTGGCGACGGCAACCGCTACGGCCTGATCGGCGCGAACGGCTGCGGCAAGTCGACCTTCATGAAGATCCTCGGCGGCGACCTTGAACCGTCGGCAGGCAACGTCATGCTTGATCCGAACGAGCGCCTGGGTAAGCTGCGCCAGGACCAGTTTGCATACGAAGACGTGCGCGTGCTTGACGTGGTCATGATGGGCCACACCGAACTGTGGAACGCGATCAGCGAGCGCGACGCGATCTACGCCAACCCGGACGCGACCGATGACGACTACATGCGCGCCGCCGATCTGGAGGGGAAGGTCGCCGAATACGACGGTTACTCCGCCGAAGCGCGCGCCGGCGAGCTGCTGCTGGGTGTGGGCATCGCGTCCGACCTGCACCAGGGCCCAATGAGCGCCGTGGCGCCGGGCTGGAAGCTGCGGGTGCTGCTGGCGCAGGCGCTGTTCTCCGATCCGGACATCCTGCTGCTCGACGAACCGACCAACAACCTGGACATCCACACCATCCGCTGGCTCGAGAACGTGCTCAACGAGCGCAACTCGACCATGATCATCATCTCGCACGACCGTCACTTCCTGAATCAGGTCTGCACGCACGTCGCGGATATGGACTACGGCACGCTGAAGGTCTATCCAGGTAACTACGACGACTACATGGAAGCGTCGACCCAGGCACGTAACCAGCAGCTGGCCAACAACGCCAAGGCCAAGGAGAAGGTCGCCGAACTGCAGGACTTCGTGCGCCGCTTCTCGGCCAACAAGTCCAAGGCACGCCAGGCCACTTCGCGCCTGAAGCAGATCGACAAGATCAAGATCGAGGAATTCAAGCCGTCCTCGCGCGCCTATCCGTTCGTCCGTTTCGAAGGCGAGAAGAAGCTGCACCGCCTGGCGGTGGAGACCCAGGGCCTGTCGAAGGCATACGATCATCAGATCTTCAAAAACTTCTCGATCATGGTCGAGGCGGGCGAGCGCATCGCGATCATCGGCGCCAACGGCGCCGGTAAGACCACACTGCTGCGTTCGATCGGCGGTGAAGAGATCACGGGCCTGGCGGCTGATACCGGCCGCGTCAAGTGGGCGGAAAACGCCAACCCCGGCTACATGCCGCAGGACCCGACCGAGGAGTTCGCGACGGACGCGACCCTGACCGACTGGATGGGCCAGTGGACCAAGGAAGGCGACGACGACCAGGCCGTGCGCTCGATCCTGGGCCGCCTGCTGTTCGGTGGCGACGAGGTGAAGAAGTCGGTACGCGTGCTGTCCGGTGGCGAAAAGGGCCGCATGATGTACGGTAAGCTGATGCTGGGCCGGCACAACGTGCTGCTGCTGGACGAGCCGACCAACCACATGGACATGGAATCGATCGAGTCGCTCAACATCGCGCTCGACAAGTACGCCGGCACGCTGATCTTCGTGTCGCACGACCGCGAGTTCGTGTCCTCGCTGGCCACGCGCATCCTCGAAGTGAAGGATGGCCAGGTCATCGATTTCCGCGGCAATTACGAGGAATACCTGCAGAGCCAGGGTATCGACTGATTTATCGGCTGCGCTGGCACTGTTTGAACGCGTGGGCAGAAATCTGCCCACCCTACGCGACACGCTGCGTATCCTGTAGGGTGGGCGGGTCTCCCGCCCACGCGTTCAACCAGCGCTCGCCGTTCGTAACACCTTATGCCCAGCCCGGCACGTTCTCACGCAATGTGAGATCATATTCGCATGAACACCCAACCCATCAAAACCTTCGAATACGACCGTCCGCTCGGTGGCGTCTGCTCGACCGCAGAAGCCTGGGCGCGCACTCCCGCCATCCCGTCCGCCCATGAAAAGGCTGAGCTCAAGGAGCGCATCCGCCGCCTGCTCAAGGAGCGCGAGGCGGTGCTGGTCGCGCACTACTACGTGGATGCCGACCTGCAGGATCTGGCAGAAGAAACCGGCGGCTGCGTCTCGGACTCGCTGGAAATGGCGCGCTTCGGCCGCGACCACCCGGCCAAGACCCTCGTCGTGGCTGGCGTTCGCTTCATGGGCGAAACCGCCAAGATCCTGAGCCCGGAAAAGACGATCCTGATGCCGGACCTGGACGCCACCTGCTCGCTCGACCTGGGCTGCCCGGCCGACGAGTTTGCAAAGTTCTGCGACCAGCATCCCGACCGCACGGTGGTCGTGTACGCCAACACCAGCGCTGCCGTCAAGGCGCGCGCCGACTGGATGGTGACCTCGTCGATCGGCCTGGATATCGTCGAACACCTGCACGCGCAGGGCAAAAAGATCTTGTGGGCGCCGGATCGCCACCTGGGTGCGTACATCCAGAAGAAGACCGGGGCCGACATGCTGCTGTGGCAGGGCTCGTGCCTGGTCCACGACGAATTCAAGGGCGTCGAACTGGACCTGCTGCGTGCCGAACATCCGGACGCCAAGGTGCTGGTGCACCCCGAATCGCCGGCTTCGGTCGTGGCGCAGGCGGACGTGGTCGGCTCGACCACCCAACTGATCAATGCCGCGCAGACGATGGACGCCACCACCTTCATCGTCGCCACCGACAACGGCATCCTGCACAAGATGCGCATGGCTGCTCCGGGCAAGCACTTCATCGAGGCGCCGACGGCCGGCAACAGCGCAACCTGCAAGAGCTGCGCGCACTGCCCGTGGATGGCGATGAACGGCCTGCAGAATCTGGTCGAAGTGCTCGAAAGCGGCAAAAACGAAATCTTCGTCGACCCCGAAATCGGCCGCCAGGCGGTGCGCGCGATCGACCGCATGCTGGATTTTGCGGCCGCCAAGAAGGCCAAGGCGCTGCCGACCGGTTCGCTGGAAACGGAAGCGAAACTGTTCTCGGGAGTGGGCCCGGCATGACGACCCTGCGCAATCCCTACAATGAGTTCGACGACAAGCTGCAGGCGGCTTTCGAGCAGAATATCCTGGCGGCGCTGCTGGAAGACGTCGGCAGCGGCGACCTGACCGGCAAGCTGGTTCCGGAAGAGCCCCGGGTGCAGGCGCGCGTGATCGTGCGCGAGCAGGCGGTGCTGTGCGGCGCGCCGTGGTTCGAAGGCGTGATGCTGGCGATCGACCAGTCGATCGATATCGACTGGAACTACGCCGAGGGCGACCTGATGGCGCCTGATTCGGTGGTGTGCACGATCGAAGGATCGCCGCGCTCGCTGCTCACGGCCGAGCGCGCGGCGCTCAACTTCATGCAACTGCTATCGGGCGTGGCGACGGCGACGCGCAAGTACGTCGACGTGGTGGCCGGCACCAATGCCGCGATCCTCGACACCCGCAAGACGCTGCCGGGGCTGCGCCTGGCGCAGAAGTACGCGGTGCGTGTCGGCGGCGGCAAGAACCAGCGCATGGCGCTGTATGACGGCATCCTGATCAAGGAAAACCACATCGCGGCCGCTGGCGGCGTGACCCGCGCGCTGGAGGCGGCGAACGCGCTTGGCGCTGGGGTGCCGGTCCAGATCGAGGTCGAGACGATTGCGGAACTACAGGAGGCACTGGCTGCGGGCGCCACATCGGTCCTGCTGGACAACTTCGATCTGGAGTCGATGCGCGAGGCGGTGAAGGTCAATGCAGGCCGGGCGCTGCTCGAGGCTTCCGGCGGCATCAACATGCAGACCGTGCGCGCCATCGCGGAGACGGGTGTGGACCGGATATCGATCGGCAGCCTGACCAAGGATGTGCGGGCCACCGACTATTCGTTGCGCATTGTGGAGTGACTTGCGGATGATCTTTCGCTGAGCCGCCTTCGCGAACCGCGTGCGCACAGGTGCGCACCCTACGATGGCTTAAGCCGTAGCGCTGAACAATCCGTAGGGTGCGCACCTGTGCGCACGCGGTACGTTTGCCCGGTGTTGGCATCCGCTTGCCCCCCTGACTACACCCCGCTTTCGCTGGCACGCGCCAACGCCTCGGCACGCGGACTGCGAATCGCCGGCGGTTCACCAACCGCCGCCGCCATGGCATCAATCGCCTCCATCACCTTTTCCGGGTGCGCGTAATGCGTCATGTGCCCAACACCGGGCTCGAGCGTCAGCTCGTTTTCCGGAACCTGTTCGGCGAGATGCTCCGCGTTGTGCTTAAAGCTGGCCATCTTGTCGTGCGTGCCAGCGACAATCGCCGCCGGTACTTTCAGTTCCGCGTAGTGCCTGGACAGCACCATTGCCGATGGCACCATGAGCAGGCTCTCTGCGGCGCTGGCCCTCAGCTGGCGCGGGTTGACCATCAGCCATGGCGGAATGCGCCAAAAGCGCTCCGGAACCGGCTGCGGCGAGAACATGAACTTTGCCATCAGCGGCCAGCGCAGGCGCCAGACGAGCGGCGACACCGTGTAGCGCAGCAGGTCGCCAAGGACCGGGATCGCCGGCGGCGACATCAGCGGGACGTCCAGCCGCAAGCTGGGGTAGTAGTATCCCGATAGCAGGATCAGTCCCCGCACGAAATCGGGCACGTCCTGCGCCATCGCCAGCGCGACCATCGTTCCCCACGAGTGCCCAAGCACCAGCGCCGAGTCCACGCCGAGCTCCTGCAGCGCGTGGTGCAGCAGCCGCGCCTGCTCCTGCGGTGTCCACAGGGTTGTGCGTGGGCGTTCGCTGTAACCGTAGCCAGGACGGTCGAACGCGATGACGCGGTAGCGTTCGGCAGCACGATCAATCACGCCGCTCTGGTCGAAGTCATCCGAGGCGACGATGTTTCCGTGCAAGAGTACCAGCGCGGGACCGCGGCCGCGCTCCAGGTAGTGCAGGCGCACACCGTCGACCTCGACGAACTTGCCCTGTGGCGGATGCTCGCGCTCTGCCTGTCGGGTTTTGGCGCGCACAAACAGGTAGGACGCTGCCATGCCAAGACCGGCCACTAGCACGGCGTTGCGCCAGCCGTTTGACGCGCGAGTAGTCGGCAATATGTTGGTTAGTGCGTTGATCACGGCATTCCTCCTCGAAAGTAGCGAACCGCCGCCGGCTTTACAGCAGCCTTGGCACGAGCGGCAGGACGCGCTCGACGGATTGCTCGATCTTCAGGTTGATCAGATGGTCGGCACGCGTGCGGCCGAGGTTGAGTGCGGCGATTGGCTTGCCGGTTTCGGTTGCCATCCGGCAGAAGCGGTAGCCCGAATAGACTATCAGCGAAGACCCGACGACCAGCAGCGCGTCCGCGGCCTCCATCAGGGCCTGCGCCTGTGCGCTGCGCGCGGGCGGAATCCCGTCGCCGAAGAACACCACATCCGGTGCGAGTGCGCCGCCGCAGTGCGCGCAGCAGGGCAGCCGGAACTGTTCCAGCGCTTCGGGTTCGAGCCGGGCGTCGCCATCGGGCAGCGGCGTGGCCAGTGCGCCGGCCAGTTGAGGGTTTGCGTCGAGTAACTGAGTCTGGACATCGGCGCGTGCAAAGCGGGAGTGGCACACGAGGCAGACTACCGTGTGAATATTGCCGTGCAGTTCAATGACGTCGCGACTGCCAGCCTGCTGGTGCAGGCCGTCAACGTTTTGCGTGAGCACCGGTCCCAGACGGCCCTGCACTTGAAGTTGAGCAATGGCGAAGTGGCCGGCGTTCGGCCGTGCGTTCGCGAGCAGCGGCCAGCCAACCATGCTGCGCGCCCAGTAGCGCCGCTGCACGTCGGTTGACTTGCGGAATTCCGGACCCTGGATCGGCAGTTTGCCGCGCCTGACCCCGTCGCGGTCGCGGTAATCGGGGATGCCTGACGCCGTCGACAGCCCGGCGCCGGTCAGCAACAACGCGTACGGATAACGTGCCAGGAAGTCCGCCAGCGCCTGCGCGTGGTCGTGAATGGTGAATCCTTCGGCCATGATGTTGCATCCTCAATTTGGTCGGGATCGTATCACCGTTGCCGTTGGGACCGGAACACGTTTCCGGATACGCCCCTCCGTGCGCCGCCCCAGGCAATCCAGCCAGCAAGTCGCGCTGAACGTTTTGCGCGCCCATCTGTCCGAACGTGATGTTCCAATAAGCGGAAGGGAGGGTGGCCTATGTTCAGGAGCTTCTTCCTCGGCGGGTTCGAGTGCATGGCAGGCTACAACCGCGACGGCGACTGGGTGGATATGGTGCAGGCCACTTCGCACCTGAAGTACGTCGACGCCGACTACCGGCGCCTGTGCGAAGTCGGCATCCATGCGGTGCGCGACGGCATCCGTTGGCCCGTGGTGGACCGTGGCAAAGGCGGTTTCGATTTTTCCTCGGTCGAACCGATGGCCAGGGCCGCACGCAGGCACGGGGTCGACGTGGTGTGGGACCTCTGTCATTTCGGCTTGCCGCGCGGCCTGGACCCGCTGTCGGAAGGCTTCGCCGAACGCTTTTCCGACTACTGCGCGGCCTGCGCGCGCTACCTGCGCAATCGCAGCGACGGCCCGCTGTGGTTCACGCCGATGAACGAGCCATCGTATTTTTCATGGGCGGCCGGGCAGGCGGGGCGCTTCGCGCCGCATGTGGTGGGCTGTCATGAAGAGTTCAAGGTGGCCTTCGTGCGGGCGGCCATCTGCGGTATCGACGCGATCCGGGCCGAGGCGCCAGATGCGCGCTTTCTCAATACCGACCCAATCCTCAATCTCGCACCCTGCGCGGACGACCCGGCATCCGAGGAGGCGGCGCGCCATGTCAACGAATGCGGGGTCTTCGAAAGCTGGGACATGCTGTGCGGCCGGGCACGCCCGGAGCTGGGCGGCTCGCCGGATCACCTCGATGTCATCGGCATCAACTACTTCTGGAATTCACAGTGGGAGATCGGCGCCGACGATACCTGGCTCGCCGACGACGATCCGCGCCGCCTGCCGCTGCGCGAACTGGTGCTCAGGGTGTGGCGCCGCTTTGGCACAGACATCGTGATCTCGGAGACCGCGCATTGGGGCGAGAACCGCGCCGGCTGGATGCGGGAGCTGGCCGATGAGGTGGCGTTCCTGCTCGAAGCCGGAGTGCCGCTGCGCGGGGTGTGCATCTACCCGATTATCGGCATGTTCGACTGGCACGCGCCCGGGCGCTGGATGCCGATGGGCCTGTGGGACCTCGATCCGGCGCGCCGCATGCGCCGCGTGATCGACCGGCCGATGCTGCGGGCGCTGACAAGTGCGCAGGAGCGGGTTGGGCAGGCGCTGGACGGCGCCGCCGCCAGGCGCGCTTAGAGCGCCTAACAAAATCTTAACTTGCAATCAGAGTAACATGAGCCCTAGACTGAAGCCTCGACGAACGACCGCTATCGCCAAAAGCGGACTCTCTACCAGAGCGGATGTGCGGACTCGTTCAATCCATAGACGAAGGATGTTGATGAAAAAGGAATTTGTCCTCGATCCGCTGAACGGCCTCAGTCTCATCCGTCTTGGGGCAAGTCGAGAAGCGGTGCTTGCAGCCCTCGGCACACCAACGTCTAGCTTCTATAAGACGCCAGACTCGAGGTATCCAACCGACGCGTGGTTCGAGAATGGATTCCAGGTGTTCTACGAAGGTGACCAACCTACGGTTGCGTTCATCGAACTATCTAACGGCCACAACTTTGAGGCGGTTCTGTTCGGGCTACCGGTCTTTGCTACAGCGGCGCCGGTCCTAATCCGTGAGGTCGAACATCGTGCCAAACTTGACGAAACCGATCCGGAACTCGGATACACGTATATCTTTCCCTCTCTTGAGCTGGCTTTCTGGAGGACTGACAACGACGACAAAGAAGTGCCGTATTTTTCCACGGTCGGGATTGGGGTGTCGGGCTACTTCTCTGCATGAGAAGAGGCACGAAGCGCCTGCAATGGTCGGGTATTGCCGACCGCGACAGGCAACAGTCGGCCAGAAGCAGTCATTCGGACATGCTAGGAACTCAAACAAACCCGATCAAAAACTGGACATCATAGCGATTGTGTTCGCAACAGGATGTGTTCCTGCTACCAAGATCACGCTGATGTACGGGGAGTACCGATTGCAGTGGCCGTTACCCAAGGGCTTGGAGCCTATTGCACTCCTTCTTGCATTAGGAGCAGCAATTTTGGCCGCAAGCTATTTTGAACGTTCGTGGGCGGCGAAACTGCTCCGGATAGCAGCAGTTTGCATTTGGTCTTACGTAGCATATTTCATAGTTGCTTTCGTTCCTGGGTGCCTGTGGGCTCCGGCGTGCGTATAGCTCGATGTGGAAGCACGGAGGTCTGCTTTGGATCGAAAGCGGCACACTTGATCACCACTGATACTGCCTCACAAATGCGCGCAAGGCCTCGGCCTTGCGCGCATTGTTCCTTGTCCCAGCTTGATTCCGCCAAATCTATTTTTTCAACGAATCAGCAATTCCGGACACTAGCGCGACGACCAGGCGATGCCGCCAACGATCAGCGCAAACGCGATCACGTGGTACAGGTGCGGCAGCTCGCCAAGGAAGGCGGACGAGAGCAGCGCAGTGAACAACGGGGTCAGGTTGATGAAGAAGCCGCTGATGCCGGGCCCGGCGCGCTGCACGCCAGCACCCCAGCAGACCATGGCGAGAATGGCCGGGCCAATCGCCAGGTACAGCAGCACCGCGGCGAGCTGCCAGCTCCACGCGATGTGGATGCCCGTCAGTGCCGCCTCAGCCCCGGTCAGGCCGAGCGAACACAGCACGCCGAAGCCAACCTGCACCAGCAGGAACGCGGCCCAGTCGGCGCGCAGCGCAGGCTCGTCATTCTTCTGCAGCAGCATCCAGCTGTAGAACGACCAGGCAATCGTCGCCAGGATCACGTACAGGTCGCCGGCCACCAGCCGCAACGCGGCCAACTGGTGCCAGTCGCCGCGGCACAGGACCACCAGCACGCCGGCGATCGAGAGCAGCGCGCCGGTCACCTGGCGCGCACGGACCGGCACTCCGTAGAACAGGCGACCGATCAGCAGCATCCAGACCGGGATGCCGGAGGCGACCAGGGTGACGTTGATCGGCGTGGAGGTGTGCAGCGCGAGGTACTGCAGCGAGTTATACAGGCACACGCTGAGCAGGCCCAGCATGCTGTATCGGCGCCAGTTGGCCAGTATGCTGCTCCTGTAGCGGAAAGCGGCGCGCCCGAGCGGCAGCAGCAGCACCAGCGCGCCCAGCCAGCGCAGCAGGTTCAGTGTCATGGGCGGCACCGCGTCGCGCACCAGGCGCCCGACGATGGCATTGCCCGCCCAGAGCAGGGGCGGGATGGTGAGCAGGACAGCAGTCGAGAAGGATAGCTTGCGGGTCATGGGCAGGAACGTACCGAACCGCCCGCGGCGGCGCGGGCGGATGAGACGCGAGCGCTTAGCGCCGCGGCGGCGTGAGCACCGAGGGCAGCGCCTTGGGCAGGGTGTCGGGGTAGTCGCGCGAATAGTGCAGGCCGCGGCTTTCGCGGCGCTGCAGCGCGCTGCCGACGATCAGCTCGGCCACTTCGACCAGGTTGCGCAGCTCGAGCAGGTCTGGCGTGATGCGGAAATTGCGGTAGTACTCGTCGATCTCATCCTTGAGCAGCGCAATGCGGTGCTGGGCGCGTTCCAGGCGCTTGGTGGTGCGCACGATGCCCACGTAGTTCCACATGAAGCGGCGCAGCTCGTCCCAGTTGTTGGCGATGACCACTTCCTCGTCGGCGTTGGTGACGCGGCTTTCGTCCCAGGCCGGCAGCGTCGGCTCCTCGCGCTTGGGCGCGGCGGCGATTTGCTGGGCGCAGGCGCGGCCGATCACCAGGCATTCGAGCAGCGAATTGCTGGCCAGGCGATTGGCGCCATGCAGGCCGGTGCAGGCCGTTTCGCCGACCGCGTACAGGCCGGCGATGTCGGTGCGCCCGGTCAGGTCGGTGACGATGCCTCCGCACGTGAAGTGCACCGCCGGCACCACCGGGATCGGCTGTTTGGTGATGTCGATGCCCAGTTCGAGGCAGCGCGCGTGGATGGTGGGGAAGTGTTCGCGGATGAATTCCGGGCTCTGGTGCGTGATGTCGAGGTGGACGTAGTCCAGGCCGCGCTTTTTCATTTCGAAGTCGATCGCGCGCGCCACCACGTCGCGCGGGGCCAGTTCGCCGCGCTCGTCGTGGGCCGGCATGAAGCGCGTGCCCGCCGCCGCCCCGGCCTCGGGCGGCAGCTTGAGCAGTCCGCCTTCGCCGCGCACCGCCTCGCTGATCAGGAATGACTTGGCATACGGGTGGTACAGGCAGGTCGGGTGGAACTGGATGAACTCCATGTTCGAGACGCGGCAGCCGGCGCGCCAGGCCATGGCGATGCCGTCGCCGGTGGAGGTGTCGGGGTTGGTGGTGTACAGGTAGACCTTGCCGGCGCCGCCGGTGGCCAGTACACAGTGGGCGGCCTCGACGGTCAGCACCTTGCTGCTCCGGGTGTCCTGCACGTACAGGCCGTGGCAGTGCGGCTGGCCGACCGGCTGGGGCGCGCCAACGCCACTTGGTACGCCCATTGCGGCCAGCTTGTCGGAGGTGATCAGGTCGATCGCACAATGGTGCTCGAACAGCGTGATGTTCGGGTGCGCACGCACCTTCTGTTCCAGCGTGACCTGGACCGCGTGCCCGGTGGCGTCGGCGGCGTGGATGATGCGGCGCTGGCTGTGGCCGCCCTCGCGGGTCAGGTGGAAGCCCAGTTCGGCCGACTCGTCGCGGGTGAACGGCACGCCCTGCGCGATCAGCCATTCGATCGCTTCGCGTCCGTGCTCGACGATGAAGCGCGTGGCCCCCTCGTCGCACAGGCCGGCGCCGGCGACCAGGGTGTCGGCGATGTGCTGGTCGTGGCTGTCGCCCGAATCGAGCACCGCCGCGATGCCGCCCTGGGCCCAGTTGCTGGCGCCGTCCAGCAGTTCACGTTTCGAAATGATGGCGACCCGGCGCGTCTGGGCCAGGTGCAGCGCCACCGTCAGGCCGGCGAGGCCGCTGCCGACAATTGCGACGTCGAATTTCATGGGAAGTCTGGTTTTTGTAGAGAGGCATCACTATAGACCATTTGGCCCGGCCGCGTGGCGGCCCGGATGCTTTTTGCATCGCGATCAAGACTTGCGGTCCGCCTGCGCGGTGCTACCAGGAGACGATCCAGTTGGCGCTGGTGGCGGCGACCTGTTCGCGCCA
Organism: Massilia horti; assembly: GCF_004614195.1. Lineage (GTDB taxonomy): Bacteria > Pseudomonadota > Gammaproteobacteria > Burkholderiales > Burkholderiaceae_D > Telluria > Telluria horti. The sequence continues at coordinate 48,894 of NZ_SPUM01000011.1, forward strand.
GGCGCGGCTGGCAAATGCGTGGTCGGCTTCGGGAATCTCGACCCGGCGGCAGCGCACGTGATGGCGCGCCAGCAGGCGCGTGGCCTCCTGGGCCGCCGGATCGGCGCCGCCGAGCACCACCAGCACCTGGCCCGAAAAGCCGGCCAGGCTCGCGATCAGGCGGCGCGGCAGCGTCTGGCGGTGCTCGCGCACGTTCTGGCGCAGGGCCGCGGCGCTGGCGGCCAGGTCCACCTTGCCGGCGGCGATCTTCTTCCAGAACGCGACTTCGCCCAGCCGCGCCAGGTAGTGGTGGCCCAGCGAGTGGTGCACGCTGCCGTGGGTTTTGCGCATTTGCGGGTTGAGCAGCACCAGGCCGCGCACCCGTTCGTCCTGTGGCGCGTAGAGCGCGGCCGCGGTGGCGCCGTCGCCCAGGCCGAGGATCACCACTTCCTTCATCTCCGGCATGTGGGCGAAGAACTCCTTGAGCGCGCTGCGCACGTCCTCGTCGACCGTGTCGCTGGCGCGCGGTTCGCCTTCGCTGTCGCCCATGCCGCGGCGGTCAAAGCGCATCACGGGAATCCCGCGCACCGCCAGCGCGCGCGAGAGCAGGGTGAACTGGCGGTGGCCGCCAACCCGGTACTGGGGCGCGTCGGCCAGCACCAGCAGGCCGCGCTGCAGCGGGCGTTCGGGCACGTCGATGATGCCCACCAGGCTGCTGCCCTTGCAGAAAAAGCTGAGTGCGCGCTGTTCCATCTTCATGATGCGCTCCCGGAAAATACGGCGCTGGTGGCATCGAGCAGCGCGGTGCATTCGATCACGTCGTCGCCACCCCAGAATTCCGCACCGTTCACCGTATGAAAGTGCAGCGTGACCCCATCGTTTGCCCATTGCGTCGCCAGAGCGCCGGCGGTGGCAATGAGCCGGGGCGACACCGGGTCGCCATTCGCAAACCAGTGCACGGTGCAGGGCGGCAGCTTGATGTTCGACGCGTGGCAGGCGTCGATCGCCTTCACCAGCGGGACCGCGACCTCGTAGCCGCCTACTTCGATCACTCCATGCACGGCCAGTTGGGCGCGCAGGGCGGCGGTGCTACGCGGCGCGTTGGCGGGCGCGTTCTGCTGCAATTCGGCCAGGCGCAGGCGCAGGAACTGGTTGATGCAGGCGCGGCCGCTCATGAACGGTTGCCACAAGATAAGGCCGGCCACCTGGGCGTGTTGTGCGAAGTCGAGCGCCAGGAGGCCCCCCAGGCGCACGCCCCACAGCAGCAGCGGGCCGTTGGTGCGGTCGCGCAGCCAGCGCGCCGCCACGCCGAGGTCGAGTTTCCACAGTTCCCAGCGGCCGGCGTTGAATTCGCCGCAACTGTCGCCACAGCCGAATAGGTCGATCTGCAACACCGTGTAGCCCATGGCGGCGAACGCGCGCGATTGGAGCGACGCCATGCGCCGAGTGCGGTTAAGCTCTTCAGCAAACGGGTGCACGTACAGGATCGCGCCGCGCGGCTCGACATGCGGATTGGGTGCGTGGTACAGGCAAAAGCGCGTGCCAGGCTCGGCATCGAAGAAGAAGGGCTCCACGCGCGGCGTGGACAGCAGCGGGGCATTCATGGCGCGAGCATCTCCTGCACAAGTGTGACGGGTCACGCGCAGCACCTCGCCACTCGGTAGACGGCATGCATTTATGTCAATTAGACACCCCCGCCAGTGGCAAGTGTTGATTGCCCACAAGGGCGCGGAAGCAGGGTTCGTTGAGCCGAGTCAATGAGCGGGAACGGCTTTTTCTGAATGATGAATCTTTACGGGAGGCATTTTCCAGGGAGGCGAGATGGCAAGGCTGGTCCACCCATTGATCTGCCAACGAGCGCTGGGGAAGCATGCGTTGTCGCATGACCGGCGGCTGCCCGGGGCCCGGCCATGAGCGGCCTGTGCGGATGGTTCTCACACGAGCCGGCGGCACTGCCGATCGCGCGCATGGCCGCGCCGCTGTCCCGGCTGGACCAGGCGCCGCTGCGCACGGCCTCGCATAGTGCCGGGACGGTCGCGCTGGCGGGCGGGCTCGATCGCGCCGGCCTGTACCATGAGGACGGCCTCTTGATCGCGTACTGGGGCGAGCGCGTCGACGCGCTGGCGCGCCTGTGGCGGCTGCATGGGGCCAAGGCCTGTTCGGCACTGTCCGGCCATTTTGCGTTCGCGCTGCTTGACGAGCGCCGCGGCGAAGCCTTGCTGGCGGTCGACCGGGCCGGCACCCGCCCGCTGTACTACCAGCTGGTCGGCCACACCCTGGTGTTCGCGAGCCGTGCCGACGCCCTGGTGCTGCATCCCGGCGCCGGGCGCGACATCGATCCCCAGACGCTGTACAACTACGTGCATTTCTGCGGCGTGCCTGGCCCCGCCGTGATCTACAAGGGCCAGCGCAAGCTGGCGCCGGGCGAATTTATCCACTTGCACGGCGGGCGCCTGGAACGTGGACGCTACTGGCGCCTGCGCTTTCACGAACACGAAGCGGGCGAATTGCCGCTACTACGGGACGAGCTGGTCGACACCCTGCGCGGCGCGGTGGAGGGCAGCCTCGGCCAGCACCAGGTGGGCGTGATGCTGGGCGGTGGCGTCCACAGCGCCGCGCTTGCCGCGCTCGCGCAGACGGAGGCTGGCGGCGCCGTGCCGACCTGTGCGGCCGGCGCCGATACGCACGGGCGCGGGGCCCTGGGTGCAGCGCGGCGCCTGAACAGCACCCACCACGAGCGCGTGGTGGGACCTGGCGACGTGGCGGACGCGATCCCCCAGCTCGCGGCCGGGTTCGACCAGCCATACGGCGATCCCGCGGCGCTGGGCGCCTTCCATTGCGCGCTGGCGGCGCGCGAGGCCGGGATACAGCGCCTGCTGGGCGGCACCGGCGCCTCGCTGCTGTTCGGCGTGCGCCCGCCATGCGCCGCGCAACTGCGCTTGTCCAGCTACGAACGCCTGCCTGCCGCGCTGCGCCAGCTGGTCTTCGAGCCGATGCTGTTCCGGGTCGCGGGCAGCCTGCACGGACCGGTGGCGGCCCTGCGCGAACGCGTGGTGCAGGCGATGGAACCGCTGCCTGCGCGGTTGCGGCACGCCAGTGCGCTGGCCGCCTACGGCGCCTCCAACGTGTTCGAGGCGGACTTCCTGGACGCGCTCGACCCGGGCGCGCCGCAGGCGGCGCAGGAACAGGCCTGGTGGCTGGCACAGGGCAGGGATGAGCTGAACCGGATGATCGCCGTCGAACTGCAGTACGGACTGGCGGACCGCACGCTGCCGGCGCTGGAGCAGGCCTGCCAGCTGGCGGGCATCGAGGTGGCCTGGCCCTACCTCTCCGACGCGATGGTCGCGTTCGCGGCGCGGGTCGAGCCACGCCTGAAGCGGCAGACCGCGTGGTCGCGCGGCCTGCTCCACAGTGCGTTGCGCACCGTGCTGCCGCCGCGGCTGGCGGCGGCGCGCGGGCGCTGCTTCGAGCTGCCGCTGGGACGCTGGCTGCAGGCCGATACCCGGTTGCGCACGATCGCCTTCGACAGCCTGAATGGCCTGCGCCGGCGGCACATCGTGCGCGGGGATTTCATCGACACGCTACTGGCGCGCCATCTGCCCGCGCAGCCGGCGCGCCACGGCGCCATGGTGTGGATGTTGATGATGCTCGAGCAGTGGCTGGCCCAGCATCCCGGCGGGTCGGGCCTCGCGCCGGTGCGCCGGCGGGTTCAAGCCAGCGTGAGCGAATCATGAGCACGATGCGCGTTGCGCTCCTGGCCGATCCGTTGCAGGCGGAGCGGCATGGCGGCCTGCGGGCACAGCTGCGCGCCACCTTGGGCGCGTTGCAGGCGCTGGGCATCGAGGCTGCGATCGTCGGCCTGGCGCGGCCGCTGGCGGATCCGTGCGACCTGCTGCACGTGTTTGGCAGCGGCGAGCCGTTGGCGCGCGCGGTCGAGGATGCGGCTTCGCAGGCGTTGCCGGTGGTGCTGTCGCCGCGGCTGGCTCCCGGATGGAGCCGGGCGAACGGGAGCAGGGCGCGGGTGGCGGACAGGGTGTTCGGCAACCGTAACGATTGCGACCTGGACAGCGGATACGCGCAGATCCGGCGCGCGCTCGGTCACGCGGCCCTGGTGCTGGCACAGCACGAGGCCGAACGCCACGCGATCTGCGAGGCATTCCTGGTCGACCCGGCCAAGGTGCGAGTGGTGCCGAACGGAGTGTCCGCGCGTTTCTTCGATGCCGATCCGGAGCTGTTCCGCGCGCGCCAGCACATCCTCGGCCGCTTTGCCTTGATGGTTGGCCGGGTTTCGCCCTATGCTGGCCAGCTGGCGGTGGCGCGCACGCTGGCGGAGCTGGCGCTGCCGCTGGTCGTGATTGGCGAAGCGCGCGAGCGCGATTGCGCCTACCTCGATGAACTGCGCAGCCTGCGCACCGTGAGCTGCACCGGCCCGCTCAGGCACGAGGATCCGCTCCTGGCCAGCGCCTACGCGGCGGCCTCGGTGTTCGTGCAGGGCGCGCATGTGGCCGGCGCGATGGCCTGCGCCGAGGCGCTCGCCGCGGGCACGCCCGTGATCGGTGCACCGACGTTGCCTGGCCTGGCAGGCGCCGGGTTCGCGGTGCGCACGGTGGACCGGGGAGATGGCGAGATGCTCAAGCGGCAGGTATCCGGCCTGCTGGCGGCGCCGCCCCGGCGCGACGCGGTGCGCGCGCTGGTGCGCCATCTCGACTGGAATACCGTCGGTATTGCCCTCGTTGCCTGCTACCGCGCGGCGCTGGCCAAAGCATCGTAGATGGCAAGGTAGCTGCGCGCCATCGCCGGCAGGCTGTGGTGCGCGATCACCTGGCTGCGTGCGCGCGCACCGTGGCGTGTGCCCATTTCCGGAATGCGGCAGTAGTCGGCGATCGCCGCCGCCATGAGATCGGGCGAGCACGGCGGCACCAGGATGCCGGTGAAGCCGGGATGGACCAGCTCGGGGTTGCCTCCGACATTGGTCGCCACCACCGGCAGCCCGGTGGCCATCGCCTCCAGGATTGTGTTGGAGCTGCCCTCGGCCCGCGAGGGCAGCACGAACAGGTCCATCGCACGCAGCAGCTGGGCGATGTCGGTGCGCTCGCCTGGCAGCCACGCGCGGTGCGCCGCGCCGGCCCGGCTGAGCATGGCCTGGCATTCCGCGCGCATCGGCCCGTCACCGATGATCATCAGGCGCAGGCGCTGGTGCGCCGGATGCGGCGAGGCGATCAGGCGCAGGAAGGCGTCGACCAGGGTCACGTGGCTCTTGACCTCGTCCATGCGGCCGACGCTGCCGATCACGAACGCGTTGTCCTGCATGAAGCCGGCGGGGCCCACCGCCGCCGGCGGGCCCAGGCGCGGATGGAACTGCACGCTGTCGACCCCATTTGGAATTTGCGATACGCGCTCGGGCTCGGCCCCATCGTGCTCGATCAGCCAGCGCCTGAGCTCTGCGCTGACGGTGATGAAATGGCCGATCAGCGGGCGCAGCGCGCGCCGCAGCAGCCGGTAGCGGCGGCGCGTGCCATGCAGGTCGCACAGGTCGCGCGCGTGCTCGCCATGCACGCGCAGCTTGACGCCGGCCAGCGCCGCGACCAGCTGGCCCTTCAGGCCCGGCAGGTTGCGCGTGTGGACCAGGTCCGGCTGCAGCTTGCGCAGCGTGCGGTACATGCGCAGGTAGTGGCCCAGATCCTTGCCGTCGCGCTTGTGCAGGCTGATGATCTCGACCCCGCGTTCGCGGATGTGCGCGTGATAGTCGCCGTGGTCCTTCAGGCACACGATGGCGTGCCGGTAGCGCCCGGCCGGCATGTGGGTGATCAGGTTGATCAGGCCATTTTCCATGCCGCCCAGGTCAAGCTGGCTGACGACGTGGACGACCAGCGGCGGTTGTTCGGTGGGATCGTGCATGATGGCTCCGCTGTGCGACCTCGCGTCAGGCGCTGGCGTGGCGCGCGCCACAGGACTCGATCAGGGCCGCGAGCGGCGCCATGCGCGCGGCCCACCCGTGCTCGTGCAGGACCCGGGCGCGCGCGGCGCGTCCGATGGCCGCCGTGTCGATGCGGCCAAGCGCCGCGCGCACCTGATTGAGGTAAGCGTGCGCGCCGTCGGCGATCAGCAGTTCATCGCCCGGCCGCAGCGACAGATCGTCCACTGCCTGCGGCGAGGCGATCACCAGCTTTTGCATTGCCATCGCCTCCAGCACCTTGTGCCTGAAGCCGTGGCCGGCCTGCAGCGGCGCCACCACCAGCGCCGCGTGCGCGAGGTAGGGGCGCACATCGGACACCCCGCCGGTAACGCTCACGCCGGCGATGCCCGCCAGAGCGCGCAACCGCGGGGCGGTCCGTGCGCCGACCACCCACAGGTGCAGCGACGGATCGTCCGCGCGCAGCGGAACCAACACGTGGCGCGCGAACCAGATGGCCGCGGCAGCATTGGCGCGGTCGTCCATGCTTGCCGCGAATACCAGGGCGCGCTGGCCGGCCGGGAACGGATTGCGGTGCAGGATATGGGGCGAATAGTAATCGGCATCCACGCCATTACCGATGACGTGCAGCTTGTGGGCCGATTCGGGATCGAGCCGGGCGAACAGGTCGGCATGGCCGTTTGCTGCGAACAGCAGATGGTCGGCCGAGCGTGCAAGGGTGCGTTCGTGGTCGAGGAGCCGGGTCGCGTCGCGCCGCGCGAGCGCCGCAAGCGGCCAGCGCAGGCGCGACGCGGCGTGGCGCCGCTGGTCCGATTCGACGTCGACCAGATCGACCACGCGCAGGCAACCAGCCGCTGGCGCAAGGTAGGCTCCCATGCGGGCCGAGCAGGCCAGCACGGCTTGGATGGGGTGCCGCCGCAGCAGGCGTTCGGTCCAGCTTGCTATCGCGGGATCGGGCTGGCGCGCGATCGCGGCCGTGCGTGCGCGCCCGAGCCAGTGCAGGCTAGCGAGCCGCGCGGTACGGGGAATCGGCACCAAACAGGTTTCGTAGCACAGCGCCTTGATGCGGCTGATGTGGGCGCGGTCGTGCCGCTCGTCAATGAAGCAGCCCAGGTGCACCCGGTAATGTTGGCTCAAGTAGCGCAGCATGTGGTACCAGCGCAGGCGCTCGCCGCGGTCGATCGGGGCGGGCAGGCTTGGTGCGAGCAGCAGCAGTTCTGGCTGGGCCGCCAGGGGCAGCAGCGCGGCGCTCATCGGTGCCCCCGTGCAATAAGAGGGCCATGCCTGGACAGCAGCGGGCCGGTGATGTGCTTCATGTCCTGTCGCTCTCCGTTTGTCTGTCCGCCAGCGCCAATGCCGGCCTTGCCACCTGACGATTATATGGCCGAGCGGACACGGCAAACGCCGACTTCTCCGGGCCGTTGACTCGTATCAAAGGTGCGTGGCGGGGCCTTGCGCGCTGCGATTTCAGCGATCCTTGAGCGCGATGTTTCTTGGGCTTGATCCATGTTTATACGGCAAACGCAACGGCGGCTGGCGCGGAACCGGGCTGCTGCTGACCTTGTCTGACTGGGACCAATATCCGTCCAGGCCGCCACGCCCGGACGCCCAACCGGAGGAAGACGAGTATGCTGGTAGAAGAGGATTGTATTGCGACATTTGAAGCGCCCCCCGCGTTGCGGACGCTGGGCATCAGCGAACGCCGCGCCGACATCGCCCATGGAACGGCGTGCGGCGCTCAGGTGTTTCACGTAAGGCTGGCGACGGCGTCGGAACCGCGCAAGGCGGCCAGCCTGCTGCTGCGAAAGATGTATGCCTGGCGCGGCTATGCGTTCGAGGTCAGCGACGACCACGACGCCAACCAGATCACCCTGTTCGCGGAAACCGGCGGCACGCTGGTGGGCACCATGAGCCTGTGCCTGGACCGGGCCGGACAGCTGCCGGCCGACGAGAACTTCGGCGACAAGCTCGACGCGCTCAGGCGCCAGGGCCGGCGCCTTGCGGAGCCGGCCCGGCTGGCAATCGACAAGGGCGTGACCAAGCGTGTGTTCGCGGCCCTGATCCACATCTCCTACCTGTATGCGCACAAGCTGCAGGGCTTTACCGATTACGTCATCGAGGTCAACCCGCGCCACGTGGCGTTCTACAAGCGCATGCTCGGCTTTGCCGATTTCGGCGGCGAACGTCCGTGCGCCCGCGTGGACGCGCCTGCGGTGCTGTTGCGGCTGCCGCTGGACTACATGGGCGCCCAGATTCGCAGGTGGGGCGGCACGATGGAACAGCACGGCGCGGAGCGCTCGTTTTATCCCTATTTTTTTCCGAGCTGGGACGAGCCGGGCATCACGGCGCGCCTGCTGGCCGGATGCCGGTAAGGAGATGTCATGGACGTCATTGCAGAACAAGAGAGGCTTGCTGCGGGGACCAGCCTGCCTGCGCGCGCCCCGGGATTGGAGGCGATGGCCGCGATCGTCGGCGCGGGTTACCTGCGCGACGACCCCGGGCTGATCGAGCGCTACGCACGCAGCACCGCGGCAAACAGCATGCGGCCGCTGGCCGTCGTGCGGCCCAACTCAGCGCGCCAGGTGGCGGCACTGGTGCGCGCTGCGCGCCAGCACAACATCGCGCTGTATCCCGTGAGCACCGGCAAGAACTGGGGATACGGCGATGCCTGCGCGGTGAGCGGCGGCCAGGTCATCGTCGACCTGTCGCGCATGAACCGCATCATTCAGGTCGACCCGGAGCTGGGGTACGCGTTGATCGAACCGGGTGTGACCCAGCAGCAGCTATCGGACTTTCTGCGCGACCATGAAATTGCCCTTTGGGCTGATTGTACGGGCGCGGGACCGGACACGAGTTTCGTCGGCAATATCCTGGAGCGGGGTTTTGGCCACTCGCCATACGGCAACCGGCTGCAGCATGTAGCCGGCATGCAGGTCGTGTTGGCCGATGGCGAGATTCTCGACACCGGATTCGGCCATTATCCGAATGCGCGCACCACCCATCTGTTTCCGTATGGCGTAGGGCCGTTTCTCGACGGTCTGTTCACGCAATCGAATTTCGGCATCGTCACCCAGCTTGGCATCTGGCTGATGCCGCAGGTCGCCTGCATCGAGCATTTCCTCTGCAGCGTGAATCGGCACGCCGATATTGCGGGCGTGGTAGATGCGCTGCGGCCGTTGCGCATGGACGGGACGCTGCGCAGCGTCGTTCACATCGGCAATGACCTGCGCGTGCTGTCGGGCGGCCGGGTGTTCCCGCGCGTGGAGGTGCCCGGGCAGTCCGCCCTGACGGAGGAAGTGCGCGCCGAGCTGTGTGGGGCGGCAGGTATTGCTGCCTGGACCGTCTCGGGCGCGCTGTATGGAAGCCGCGCGCAGGTCGCGGCCGCACGCGACGCGCTGCGGCAGGCGCTGCGCCGGACGGCGGCCAAGCCGGTGTTCATTACCGAGCGCAAGCTCAGGCTGGGTGCCATGCTGGCGCGCGTGCTGGGGGACAGGCCGCTTGGGCGCCGCGTGCGGGCGCAGGTGGCGCTGGGCGAGAGCCTGTTCGCGATGAACCGGGGCATTCCCAATGGCCGTTTTCTCGCTGGGGCGTACTGGCGCAGGCGTGGCGGTTTGCCGGAAGGCTTTCCTCGCCAGGCCGATCCGGCACAGGACAATTGCGGCCTGCTGTGGGTGTCACCGGTGTTGCCGATGCGCGGCAGCGATCTGCTGGCCCTGCATGGCATGGCCGAGCCGGTGTTTCGCACGCACGGGTTTGACCTGTTCGCGACGTTTAGCATGATCAATGAGCGCACGCTGGGCGGGGTGTTGACGATCGCGTATGACAAGGACGATCCGGAAGAGGTGGAGCGGGCGCACCGGTGTTACCGGGAGGTGTTCACGCGGGTGATGGATGCGGGCTACATTCCGTACCGGGTCGGGAACCAGTCGATGGGGGATCTCGATCCGCATGGCGATGTGTATTGGAAGACCGTGGCGCGGATCAAGGCCGCACTGGATCCGGAGGGGATCATCGCGCCGGGGAGGTATGAGCCGGGGAGGGCGAAAGGAGGTGAAGGGCCATAAGTCGAAAACTGCGCTACGGTGTAAAAATATCGTTGGGCGCGCAGGGCCGCCGGGGATGCCAAGCGCACGCCACATCAATAGTTAGCCAAAAACAATCGTCGTCCCCGCGAAGGCGGGGACCCATGCTGAACGTCATTTTACGCGGCCGGGGAACAGCGCCAGTGGCGCTGTTCCCGCCTTCGCGGGAACGACGTGCTACCTTTAGCGGGTTTAGACGGTGGGCGGGTTTCCCGGCCACGCGTTCAACGAACACGGAAACTGTTCGAAGATGCTGAACGCGAACCTGCCCACCTTACGCACTACGATCGTTCATGCGTTACAGCCGCCGGGTCAACGCTAGCACTGCGCAGACGTCCGCGTGCGCACGGGTGCGCACCCTACGGATCGTTCATGCACTTCGGATGTCGGTCGCCGCAGCCGGCGCATCAGGTTATCGCGATCAACATCCGATCTTGCGCGCAGGTAGTTCAACGAGCACGGAAACCGTCGGATATGGCCGGCCATCGTTGCACGCGTGGGCGTTCGGCCGGCCACTGGCCAGCCTCACCCTGCCCACCCTAGGCACTACCCGATCGTTCATGCGATACAGCCGCCCGGTAAACGCTAGCACTGCGCTAGCGTCCGCGTGCGCACGGGTGCGCACCCTACGGATCCGTTCATGCGCTACGGGTGTTGGTCGCCGCGCGCGGCGCATCGAACGGCGGCCTCTGATCAAAATCCGATCTTGCGCGCGGGCAGCACTCGGACAACGCCACGAAAATCGACCGTGTGCAACGAAACAGGCCGGCGCCAGACCTTGCCCACATATTCCATCACCCGCTCGGCCTGTTGCAGGTCCAGCCCGCGTCCGTCGTGCAAGTAGTCGTGGCGCAGGTCGAGGCTGCCGTCGGCGCCCACCTGGCTGACCGCGATCGACGGCGCGCCGTAGTTGTATTTCGGCGCCAAAATCGCTTCGCGGATCGCGTGGATGTCGCGGTTGATGATCTTGGTCTCGCCATCCTTGCGCGTTTCGTAGACGAACAGTTCGAGCTTGTCCGCCAGTTCCTGGTCGAGGTAGTTGCGGATAAAGCCGAAGTCGTCCTCGTCGCGGACAATCTCCCGCGCCTGCTCCATGCCGTGCTTGTCGATGATCGCTTCCCACATGGAAAAGCCGAGGTGGTAGGGGTTCAGCGACAAGGCCAGCTGCTGGCCGCCGGCATACGGGCGCACGACGTCGGAATGCGACTTGATCGCCGCCAGATACAGTTCGTGCGGCAGGAAGCGCGCTTCGCGCAGCAGGCGCGCATGCCAGTATGAGGCCCAGCCTTCGTTCATGATCTGACAGGAAAAGATCGGATGGAAGTAATACGCTTCCTCGCGCACCGCCAGGAAGATGTCCCGTTCCCAGTCCTCCAGCTCGGGTCCGTAGTGCGCGATGAACCACAGCAGGTCGCGCTCCGGCTGGGGCGGCAAGGGGCTGCGCCGGAGCTTGTCGTCGCGCGGCGGCGGCGGCGCTTCGCCCGGCAGGCGGGCGAACCGGTCACGGAAGACGTCGGCCGGGGCCTCGCCGGGCGGCGCCATGAAAGGGGGGTAGAGCGGCCGGTGCAGCGGCTGGTCGACGTCGATGTGCTGCTCGAGGGCGAGCGCCGCGTCGAGCACCGCTTCCACCCGGTCCTGGCCGTGCGCGGTCAGCGCCTGTTCGAGGCGGTGCGCGCGCGCCGCGCTTTGTTCCAGGATGTGGCTGCCCGCCATCGCCATGAAGCGGGTGAACAGCTGGTTGTTCTTGGCGAAGTCCGCGTGCCCCAGCACATGGGCCGTCACCAGCGTGTTTTCGGCCAGCGAATTATTCTGGAGCATGAAGGCTTCGCAGGGGTCGCCCGGGAACATGACTTCGAAGATGCGCGAGTGGCCCATGTGCTGGCGCACCAGCTGGTGAATGTAGCGCACGCCGAACGACCAGTGGCGCATGCGCACCGGCAGCCCGTAGACCGAAATCTCCAGCATGAAATTGTTCGGCACGAGGTCGAAGTTGACCGGGTAGAAGTCCATGCCGAGCTTGGTCCCCAGCGTCTCCAGGCGCCGGGTGTAGTCGTCCAGGCGGGTGGCCATGTCGCTCATCGGGTCGCCTCCGCCTGGTGCGCTTCGCCCTGGTCGGTGAAGAACTTGCGCAGCGCGCGCCACACGTCATCCGAGCTGGACAGGATGCTGGAGCCGATCGGCAGCCCGCGCCGTTCGAGGTCGTTGCACAGGCGCCGCATCTCGGTCTCGAGCGAACGCGGCACGCCCGGCAGGGTTTCGATGTAGCCGATGTAGTTGAGCATGCGGGCCAGCTCGGTGAGCGACTGGTGCGCCGAGGCGCGGTCTTCGGTGAAGTTCTCGCCGTCGGATGCGTAGAACATGTAGATGTTGTTCTGTGCCGTGTTCAGTTCGCTGCGGATGATGTCCAGCGTGAGCTTGAAGGCGCTGGACGCGATGGTGCCGCCGATGCCCGAGACCTGGAAGAAGTCGCCTTCGCCGAACTCCCAGGCGTGGGTGGTGTGGGCCACGAAGCGGGTTTCGACCTTGGCGTAGCGGCGCCGGATGCCCTGCAGCGCGAAAAAGAAGAACGACTTGGCCAGCTTGCGCTCGATCTGGGTCATGCTGGCCGAGACATCGATCACGAAAAACACCGCGGCGCTGGTGCTGGGGCGCGAACGGGTGACGAGCTGGCGGAAACGCAGGTCGTCGTTGGTGAAGGGCACCGGATCGGTTTGCACCGCGCGCCGCTTGATCGCCTCCTTGACCGTGCGGCGGCGGTCCAGCCGCGAGCGCGCGCCGCGCTTGTCCCAGCCCTCGCGCACCAGTTCCATTTCGTCGATGCGCGCGCTGGGTTTGGGCTTGAGGTCGGGCAGCTTCAATTCTTCCCAGATCCAGTCCATCACGTCGTCGATCGAAAACTCCAGCAGCAGCTTGACTTCGCCGTCCTCGTTGCCGCCTTCGCTGCCTTCGCCGGTCCCGTCCTCGTCCTGCCCAGGCTGCAGGATGTCGCCCGGTTCGCCCTGGCCCTGGCCAGCACCGGTCTGGGAACGGCCATCGGCCAGGCGGAAGCGCGCGTGTTCCAGCAGGCGGACCGGCACCTGCACCGTGCGCTCTTGCGGGCCGGTGATCAGGTCCGGCCCCGCGATCAGGTCCGGCAGGTGGTGCTGCACCGCCTCGCGCACCTTGTCGTTGTGGCGCAACCAGTCGCGCGCCCCGCGCGAAAACAGGTCGTACCAAGCGGTATTCATCGTCGCAGTCACCGCACCTCCCCTTAGGTACCGGCCAGCGTGGCTGTATGTCTTGCTATTCTTGGGCCAGTAATGTCGTCACATAGTTCAAGGCCTCGCGCGCGCTGTGCGCGTCGTAACCGTATTCGTCGACCAGCCGCTTTTCGACGGCGGAAATCTTGGTCCGGATCTCTTCGTCCGGCCGCTTGGCCGAGCTCACCAGGCGCAGCACGTCGCGCCGCTGCTCGAACAGGTATTGCTGTACCGCGTCGTTGAGCTGGACATGGCTCTCCAGCCCGAACTTGACGCCGCGCTTGTAGGCGCCCATCGCCTTGCGCACGACCTCTTGCCGGAACGACTGCTTGCCCGACTCCGAAATGTGGATCTTTTCTTCGACCGCACGCAGAAAGCGCTCGTCCGGCCGCCGTTCCTCGTTGGTGATCGGGTCCTTGATGGTGCGGTTGTCGAGCATGGCCTCCACTTCGTCCAGGTATTTGTTCAGCAAGTCCTGCGCCTCCTGTTCGAACGACACGAACAGCGCCTTGTGCACGTCCTGCTTGACCCAGCGGTTGTAAAAGTCCTTGCGGGTCAGCACCAGGTAGTCGACCCACTTGCGCTTGCGCTTGGGGTCGATCCGGGCGTCGTTCTCGATCCCGTCCTTGAGCGCGAGCAGCACATCCATCGTCGACAGGCTTTTCTGGTTCGACTGGATGATCGCGTTCGACAAGGCATTGATCACGAAGCGCGGCGACACCCCGGACAAGCCTTCATCGGGCGCCTTCTCCTTCTCTTTGACTCGGCGGACGTCGGCCCGGTTCACCCCTTCGACCTCTTCGTCGGCATGGATCCGCACCTTCTTGACCAGTTCCACCTCCTTTTCGTCGGCGTCCTGGATGCGCGACAGGATGGCGAACACGGCCGCCGCATCCAGCACGTGCGGATCGAGGTGGACGTCGCGAAAGGCGGGCGCCGCCGACGAGATCAGCTTTTTGTAGATGCGTGCTTCGTCCTTGTAGTTCAATGTGTAGGGAACCTGGATGATCACCATGCGGTCAAGCAAGGCCTCGTTTTCGCTCTCCTGCAGGAACTTGCGGAACTCGGCCAGGTTGGTGTGGGCGAGGATGGTCTCGTCCAGGTAGATCAGCGGAAAGCGCGACACCTTGACGTTCTTTTCCTGGGTCAGCGTGAGCAGCAGGTACAAAAATTCACGCTTGACCTTGAGGATCTCGATCATCTCCAGCACCCCGCGGCTGGCCGCATACACCGCGCCGGACCAGGACCAGGCGCGTGGATCGCCCTCGTCGCCATATTGCGCCACTTTGGACAGGTCGACCGAGCCCACCAGGTCGGCCAGGTCGGCGGTCGTGGGGTCGTGCGGCGCGTAGGTGCCGATGCCGCTGCGGCCCGATTCGGAGATGAAGAAGCGCTCGACCGGCATCTGCAAAAAGTCGCCGCCGAACTGGTCTTCCAGCCGTGCCCGGCAGTGCGGGCAGACTTCGCCGGTGATGTCGATACCGTAGGTGTTGCGGCAGGTTGCGCGCATGGTGTGCGGAATCAGGTGCAGGGGCGACTCGTGCACCGGGCAGCCGCCGATCGCGTACAGCGCGCCTTCGTCGGTGTAGCTGTATTCCTCCAGCCCGCGCTTGAGCAGGATGACCAGCGTCGACTTGCCGCCGGACGGCGGTCCCAGCAGGAGCAGCAGGCGCCGCCCGACCTCGGAGCCGGCGGCGGCGGCCTTGAAATAGTCGACCACGCGCCCGATCGCCTCGTCGATCCCGAACAAATCGTCTTCGAACAGCCGGCAGCGGAACTTGCCGTCGCCTTCGTCCTGACAGGTGGACCGGATCATGTCCCAGATGTACTGGTGCGAGCTGCGGGCGACCTGCTGGGCCTTTTGCGGCAGGATTCTTTCCATGAATTCGGAAAATGGCCCCGACCAGTGGCCGGCCCGATGCTGCTGTGTGAACAGGCTCAGACTTCGCATGAAATGGTCCTGTTCGTCGGACTGGCGCGGATGAAGTTCATCACCAGGTAGCGTCACGATGCCTCCAATTTCTGACAGGCGCAGGCAGCCAAGCCGCCCACGCGCAAAGTCTCAGTATCGGCGTGCGCTATGCGCAGCAAATGAGCCGCGTCAAGGTGCTGGCCCGAACCGGCTCCCGGAATCGCGGCCGCAAGTGCAATAGAAACCGCGTCGGTACGATTGCGTACCGATGGTGCGCTCGGGTGGCGCTAAGATGACACCCGGACCATTTGAAAGGGGAACGTCATGGCGACCTTGAACGACTACGCCCATGTCGCCGAGCTGACGGCGAAGATCCACCCGGTTCGGTTTGCGATGTTCACTACCGTCGCGGCGAACGGCCACCTGGTGAGCCAGCCGATGACGTTGCAAAAGACCGACGACAAGGGCGGGCTGTGGTTCTATACCTCGACGCTTACCGCGCTGTGGGAGAACATCGCCCATCGCCCGGAAGTCAATCTTGCGTTCGCCAAGCCGGTCGAGAACCTGTATGTGTCGGTCAGCGGCTGCGCCGAGCGCGTGGTCGACCGCGCCCAGGTGCGCAACTTGTGGAGCGCCTCGGTGGCGCTCTGGTTGCCCGGCGGTCCGGACGATGACCACTCGGTGCTGGTGCGGATCGCCCCGCACTCGGCCGAGTACTGGGACGCCAACCAGAGCGCGATGGTGCGGATGTTCCATCTGGCCAGGGCGGCGGTCACCGGCAAGGGGCCGGCGTCCGACCAGGGCGGGCACGGCACCATCTCCCTCTGAAAAACATTACACGCTTGCAATAGTCCGGCCGGCTGGCGTACAGTACCGCTCTTTGGACAAGGAGCGGCGGATGAGGCGCACAACGCAGGGCGGGGCACGATGATCGGACCGCTGGAACTGGCGGCCAACGGGTTTGTCGCCGCCTCCATCGTGCTCGCCGGGCGCAACAGCGTGCACACCTGGTGGACCACCATCGTCGGCTGCTTGCTGTTCGCATTGCTGTTTGCCGAGAGCCGCCTGTACGCGGACGTGATGCTGCAGGTGTTCTTCGTCGGGACTGGCGTGGTCGGCTGGTGGAAATGGCAAAAGGGTAACAGCGGCAAGCCGCTGCCGATCACCCACGCGACTGTTTGCGGCTTGTTGTGGACGGTTCCGATCGGCATCGCCGCGACCGCCGCCTACGGCGCGCTGCTGCATTTCTACACCAACGCGTACGCGCCTTTCGTCGATTCCGCGGTGCTGGTGTTTAGCCTCATCGCCCAGTTCCTGATGATGCAGCGGAGGGTCGAAAACTGGGCCTTCTGGCTGCTCGTCAATACAATCGCGGCGCCGCTGTATTACAGCCGTGGCCTATACCTGACCGCGCTGCTGTACGCCGGCTTCTGGATCAACGCGATCGCCTCCTGGTACTGGTGGCGCAAGCTGGCCATAACGCCGGCGCCAGACCCGCAAACCGTTTCCACAACCATCGAAAGCCATTTCACATGAAAATGAAACTGTTCGTGCTGGGCGCCATGTTCGGCGCGCTGGGACTGGCCGCCGGCGCGTCTGCCGCGGACAAGATCGTCGTCGTCAAGGCCGGCAAACTGGTCGACGTGGTGGCGGGCAAGGTGCTCACCGACCAAACCATCGTCATCGAGGGCGAGCGCATTGCCGCCGTCGGTCCTCGCGCCAGCACGGCGGTGCCGGCTGGGGCGCGGGTGATCGACCTGTCGGGCGCAACCGTGCTGCCGGGGCTGGTCGACGCCCACACCCACCTGACTGGCAACCCCACGCAGCACGGCTATGCGTCGCTGGGCGTATCCGACATCCGCTCGGCGCTGTATGGCGCGCATGCGGCCAAGGTGACGCTGGAGGCGGGCTTTACCGCGGTGCGCAATGTCGGGGCTGGCGGCTTTGGCGACGTGGCGCTGCGCGATGCGATTAACGATGGTGAACTGTCCGGGCCGCGCATGCGTGTGGCGGGTTACGCGCTGGGCATCCAGGGCGGCCATTGCGACAACAACCTGCTGCCGCATGACTTCCACTACGTCGAGAAGGGCGTGGCGGACGGCCCGTGGGCGGCGCGCGCCAAGGTGCGCGAGATGGCCAAGTACGGCGCCGACGTCATCAAGATCTGCGCCTCCGGTGGCGTGCTGTCGAAAGGCGACGAGCCCGGCGCCCAACAGTACACGCTGGAAGAGATGCAGGCGATCGTCGACGAGGCCCACAAGCTGGGCCGCCGGGTGGCCGCGCACGCGCATGGCGCCAGCAGCATCCGCGACGCGATCCTGGCCGGCGTCGATTCGGTCGAGCATGCCAGCCTGATCGACGACGAGGGCATCAAGCTCGCGCGCGAGCGGGGCACCTACCTCGTGATGGACATCTACAACGACGACTACATCCTGCAGGAGGGCGAAAAGGCGGGCATGCTGCCGGAATCGCTGGCCAAGGAAAAGGCGCTCGGCCAGCTGCAACGCGACAATTTCCGCAAGGCGTACAAGGGCGGCGCCAAGATGGCGTTCGGCACCGATGCCGGCGTCTATCCGCACGGTGACAACGCCAGGCAGTTCCGCTACATGGTGCAGTACGGCATGACGCCGATGCAGGCGATCCAGGCCGCCACCATCAACGCGGCCGATTTGCTGGGCTGGAAGGACCGCATCGGCTCGGTCAGCGTCGGCAAGTACGCCGACCTCATCGCCGTCAAGGGCGACCCGCTGGCCGACCCGGCCGAGCTCACCCGTGTGAACTTCGTGATGAAGGGTGGCGCCGTGGTCAAGGACCAGGCGGCAGGCGCCCGCTAAGGCGCCGTTCCGGAGTACGAAAGCTGGCACGTCGTTCCCGGGCTCGGCGCCCCCCTTGGCGGGAACAGCGCCACTGGCGCTGCCCCCCATCGGCAGCGTGATATGACGTTCAGCATGGGTCCCCGCCTGCTGAAGTGACCCAGAAATGTTGGACAGCGATTGTTACTGCATTGCGAGCTGGGTT
>NZ_SPUM01000063.1 GCF_004614195.1 Massilia horti
GGCCTACTCAGGTCAGGACGCTGCACGTCCGTACAGTGCTTTCTTTCACGTTACGCGATGTGCAACCGCCAGGGCCGGGCTCAGCCATGTTCCTCGGCCTGCATCGCGGCCGGCACCGCCGGTGGCGTGCCCAGCGCCAGCTCGACCACGAAAGCCGCTCCGCCACCCGGCTGGTTGCCGGCCCGGATCGTACCGCCATGCGCCTGCACGATCGCGCGGCAGATCGCCAGGCCCAGGCCCACCCCCGGCGTGGCCGACTCGCGGTCGCCGCGCGTGAACTTGTCGAACACCGCCTCCTCCTGGCCCTGCGGCAGGCCCGGGCCGTTGTCAAACACCCCAATCTCAAGCTGCGCGCCACGCACCGCGGCCGACACCGTCACCGTGCTGCCCGGCGGCGTGTACTTGCCCGCGTTTTCCAGCAGGTTGGACAGCACGCGTTCGATCAGGACCGCATCGAACTGCACCAGCGGCAGGTCGTCCGGCACGCGCGTGACCACGTGGTGCCCGGCCAGCGCCGCTTGATTGTTCCGCAGGGCGGCGCCGATCACCTCCCCGACCGCGTGCCACTGCAGGTTCAGCCGCACGTCGCCGCTCTGGATGCGCGCCATGTCCACCAGGTTCGCCACCATGATGCGCATGCGCGCCGACTCGTCACGCAGCGCCTGCGCCGTCGCGCGCTGCGCGCTGGGCAGCGGCGGGCTTGATCCGGCCAGCGACTCGCCCAGCGATTCGGCCAGCGCCACCAGCGAAGTGAGCGGCGTGCGCAGGTCATGCGACAACGCCGCCAGCAGCGAGTTGCGTAGGCGCTCGGACTCGATCCGCACCAGCGCGCCCTGGGCCACCTCGATGTAGTGCACCCGTTCGAGCGCAATCGCCGCCAGCGCCGCGAACATGTCGAGCTGGCGCCGCTCTTCCGGCGCCAGCAGCCAGCGCGGCTCCTCGGCCTCGATCGCGAGCACGCCGCGCGTGCGCATCTGGGTCATCAGCGGCAGATAAAACACCGGGCTGCCCGGCAGCGTGTCGGTCCCCATCCCCGCGCTGGCGTCGTGGTCAAAGGCCCACTGCGCGATCGCCAGGTCCAGCTCCGGCATCAGGCTGGCCTGTTCCTCTTGCGGCGGCAGCAGGTGGCCGCCAGCGTCCGGCAGCAGCAGCACGGCGCGCGCGCCGAACGTGCGCCCGATCGCGTCGCGCGTGAGCTGGTGGATCTGCTCCCGCTGCAGCACCCCCGAGAGCGCGCGCGAAAACTCGTACAGCGCCCGCACCCGGCCCTCGCGCCGCGAGGCGACCCAGGCCTGGAAGCGCAGGCCCGCGGCCAGATGGCCGGTGATCAGGCCGACGGCCAGCATCACGCCAAACGTGACCACGTACTGCACGTCCGAAAACGCGAACGTGAAGCGCGGCGGCACGAAGAAGAAGTCGAACGAGATCACGCCCACGCAGGTGGCGGTGACCGAAGGGCCGCGCCCGAACGTCATCGCCGTCATGAGCACAATCAGCAGGACCAGCATCGCGATGTTTGCCCGGTCCAGGTAGTCCGCCGCCGGCAGCGCCGCCAGCGCCATGCCAAAGCTGGCCAGCGCCGCCACGCCATGGCCGAGCAGGCGCTTGCGCAGCGCCACCGGCGGCCCGGCATGCAATGCGGCCAACGAGAACCTCGGGCCGTGCTCCGCGCCTTCCGCGGCGCCCACCTCGATCAGGTCGATGTCCGGCGCCAGGCGCTCGAACCTGCGGCTGCGCGGCTGGCGCCACGGCCATATTTCGCCGCCGTGCCCGATCGCGATCTTCGACAGGTTGTGGCTGCGCGCGTAATCCACCGCCACCGGCTCGACCTGGCTGCCGGCCATGACCGCGGTCACCGCGCCCAGATCCTGCGCCAGCTTGAGCGCCCGCAGGATCTGTTCGCGCTGCTGATCGGGCAGGCGCTGCAGCGACGGGGTCTCCACATATACCGCGTGCCATTCAGCGCCCAGCTGCCCGGCCAGCCGGGCGCTGCTGCGCACCACGCGCTCGGCCTGCGCCCCGGGTCCCACGCAAGCGAGCAGCGCGGCGCCTGTCTTCCACACCGTGCCGATCGATTGCTCCACCCGGTAGGCGCGCACGTCGGTTTCGATGCGGTCCGCGGTGCGGCGCAGCGCCAGCTCGCGCAGCGCGATCAGGTTCCCCTTGCGGAAGAAGTTCTGGGTCGCGCGCTCGGCCTGCGGCGGCTGGTAGACCTTGCCTTCCTTCATGCGCGTGAGCAGCTCTTCGACCGGCAGGTCGACCAGCACCAGCTCGTCGGCCTGGTCGAACACGGTGTCCGGCACCGTCTCGCCGACCCGGATGCCGGTGATCCCGCCGATCACGTCGTTCAGGCTTTCCAGGTGCTGGACGTTCACCGTCGTGAACACGTCGATGCCGGCGCCGAGCAGTTCCTCGACGTCCTGCCAGCGCTTCGGGTGGCGCGCGCCGGGCAGGTTCGAATGCGCCAGCTCGTCGACCAAAATCAGTTCCGGCCGCCGCTGCAGCGCGGCATCGATGTCGAACTCGGACAGGCTCCGTCCACGGTATTCGATCGGCTTGCGCGGCAACATCTCCAGCCCGGTCAAGAGGGCCTCGGTCTCGGGCCGGCCGTGGGTCTCGACCACGCCCACCAGCGGATGCCTGCCGGCCGCGCGCAGCTCCTGCGCCGCCACCAGCATCGCATAGGTCTTGCCGACCCCGGCCGACGCACCGAAGTACACGCGCAGCTTGCCGCGCGCGGCCTTGCGTTCCTGGGCCTGCACCTGTGCCAGCAGGGCGTCCGGGTCCGGCCGCAGGTTCTCCTCTAGGCTCATGGCTGCCGCCTTGCCATGCCTGCGTCCAGCGCCAGGTTCAGCGCCAGCACGTTCACGCGCGGCTCGCCGAACAGGCCCAGCGCGCGGTCATGGCCGAGTGCCTCGATCAGCGCGCGCACCTGCTGTTCGGGCAGCCGGCGCGCGGCCGCCACCCGGCCGGCCTGGTAGCGCGCGGCGGCCAGGCTAATGTCAGGATCGAGCCCGCTGGCCGAGGCGGTAACCAGATCGACCGGCACCGGCGCGTGGTTGCCCGGGTCGGCGCGCCTGAGCGCCGCGATGCGTTCCTTGACTGCCGAAACCAGCGCCGGGTTGGTCGGCCCCAGGTTCGAGCCGGCGGAGCCGGCGCCGTTGTTGGGCATCGGCGTGGTGGCGGACGGCCTGCCCCAGAAGTAGCGCGGCGCACTGAACGCCTGGCCGATCAGGCTTGAGCCCACCGGCTGGCCCGCAACCAGTACCAGGCTGCCCTGCGCCTGGTGCGGAAAGGCCGCCCGTCCGATGCCGAACACCACAGCCGGATACACCACCCCGCACAGCACCGTCAGCACGAAGAACAGGACCAGCACGGGACGAACGATGGAGGACATGGTTTCTCCTCTTGACTAGACAAGGCGCAGCGCCGTCAGCAGCATGTCGATCAGTTTGATCCCGATGAACGGCAAAATGATCCCGCCCATGCCGAACAAAAGCAGATTGCGCCGCAATAGCGCGGTGGCGCCGACCGGGCGGTAGCGCACGCCGCGCAGCGCCAGCGGAATCAGGAACACGATGATCAGGGCGTTGAAGACCACCGCCGACATGATCGCCGAATCCGGCCCGTGAAGGCGCATGACGTCCAGCGCCGCGAGCTGCGGATAGGTGCCGACGAACACGGCGGGGATGATCGCGAAATACTTGGCGATGTCGTTGGCGATCGAGAAGGTGGTCAGCGAGCCGCGCGTCATCAGCATCTGCTTGCCGATCTCGACGATTTCGAGCAGCTTGGTCGGGTTCGATTCAAGGTCGACCATGTTGCCCGCCTCCTTGGCTGCCTGGGTGCCGGAGTTCATCGCCACCGCCACGTCGGCCTGAGCCAGCGCCGGCGCGTCGTTGGTGCCGTCGCCGGTCATCGCCACCATCCGGCCTTCGCCCTGGTAACGGCGGATCAGCTTGAGCTTGTCCTCCGGCGTCGCCTCGGCCAAAAAATCGTCCACCCCGGCCTCGGCCGCGATGGCGGCGGCCGTCAGCTTGTTGTCCCCGGTGATCATCACCGTCTTGATCCCCATCCGGCGCAGCTCGACGAAGCGTTCCTTGATGCCGCCCTTGACGATGTCCTTGAGCTCGACCACGCCCATCACGCGCGCGCCATCAGCCACCACCAGCGGCGTGCTGCCGCGGCGCGACGCGTCTTCCACGCAGCGCGCCACCTCGGGCGGGAACGGCTGCCCGAGCTGCTCCACGTGGCGCCGCACCGCTTCGGATGCGCCCTTGCGGATCGCGCGCCCGCCGATATCCACCCCGCTCATCTTGGTGGCTGCGGAAAACGGCAAAAAGTCCGCGTTCAGGCTCTCGAGCGGCCGTTGGCGGATATTGAAGCGCTGCTTGGCCAGCACCACAATACTGCGCCCTTCCGGCGTCTCGTCGGCGAGCGAAGCCAGTTGCGCCACGTCGGCCAACTCGTGCTCGGCGACTCCCGGCGCGGGCAGGAACGCCGCCGCCTGCCGGTTGCCGAGGGTGACGGTGCCGGTCTTGTCCAGCAACAGCACGTCCACGTCGCCGGCCGCTTCCACCGCGCGGCCGGAAGTGGCGATCACGTTCGCGCGCATCATGCGGCTCATGCCCGCCACCCCGATTGCCGACAACAGGCCGCCGATCGTGGTCGGGATCAGGCACACCAGCAGCGCGATCAGCGCGGTGACCGCGACCGGCCTGCCCGCCCCGGCATTCTCCACCGCAAACAGCGAGAACGGCAGCAGCGTGACCGTCACCACCAGGAATACGATGGTCATCGCGACCAGCATGATCGTCAGTGCGATCTCGTTGGGCGTCTTCTTGCGCTTGGCGCCCTCGACCATCGCGATCATCCGGTCGAGAAAAGTTTCGCCCGGGTTGGAGGTAACCCGCACCACCAGCCAGTCCGACAGCACACGGGTGCCGCCGGTGACCGACGAAAAATCGCCGCCCGATTCGCGGATCACTGGCGCCGATTCGCCGGTGATCGCGCTCTCATCGACCGAGGCCACGCCCTCGACCACGTCGCCGTCAATCGGGATAAGGTCGCCCGCCTCCACCAGGATGTGGTTCCCCTTGCGCAGGTCATCAACGCCGGCCGGCTGCCACTGCGCGCCATGCTTGCCATTCGCCAGCTTCTTGGCCATCGCCTTTTCCTTCAGCCCGCGCAGCGATGCCGCCTGGGCCTTGCTGCGGCCCTCGGCCAGCGCCTCGGCGAAATTGGCGAACAATACCGTGAACCACAGCGACACCGCCACGCCCAGAATGAAGCCGCGCGGCGCCTCGCCGACGCCCAGCAGCGCCTGCAGGTACAGCAGGCTGGTGAGGATGCTGCCCACGTAGACCACGAACATGACCGGACTGCGCAGCTGGGTGCGCACGTTCAGCTTGCGCAGCGCATCGAGCAGCGCCGGGGCGATGAGGGTGGTGTCGAACATCGTCAGGCGCTTGCCGCCCAGCGTCGGCCGGGGCATAGGGCCCGCGTGCGTATGAGCTTGGGACATCTCGGACTCCCTGTATGATCAATGCGGAAACAGCTGCAGGTGCTCGACGACCGGCCCGAGCACAAGCGCCGGCACGTAATTGAGCACGCCCACCAGCACCACCACCCCGATCAGCAGCACCACGAACAGCGGCCCGTGGGTTGGCATGGTGCCCGCGGTCACCTGCAGGCGGTGCTTGCCCGCCAGCGCACCGGCGATGGCCAGCACCGGCACGATCACGGCAAAGCGGCCGAACCACATAACCAGGGCCAGCAGCCAGTTATAGAACGGCGTGTCGGCGGCCAAGCCCGCGAACGCGCTGCCGTTGTTGTTGGCGGCCGAACTGAACGCGTACAGGATCTCCGAAAAGCCGTGCGCGCCGGGGTTCGCAATGCCGGCCCTGCCCGCGCCCGCCATCACCGCAATCGCGATCCCCGCCAGCACCAGCGCCGGCGTCACCAGGATCGCGATCGAGGTCATCTTGATTTCGTAGGCCTGGATCTTCTTGCCCAGGTATTCGGGCGTGCGGCCGATCATCAGGCCGGCGATGAACACCGCCATGATCGCGAACACCAGCATACCGTACAGGCCCGAGCCGACGCCGCCGAAAATCACTTCGCCGAACTGCATCAACAATAAAGGAATCATCCCGCCGAGCGGCATCAGCGAGTCGTGCATGGTATTGACGGCGCCGCAAGACGCCGCGGTGGTGACCGCTGTGAACAGCGTCGAGGCGTCGATCCCGAACCGTACCTCCTTGCCTTCCATATTGCCGCCCGACTGCAGCACGCCTACGTGCTGGTCGACGCCAAGCGCCTGCAGCGCCGGGTTCAGCTGCTGCTCGGCGCCCCTCACGAAACACGTCATCACCACGAACAGCACCGTCATTGCGGCCACAATGGCCCAGCCCTGGCGCCGATCGCCGACCAGCCGGCCGAAAGCAAAGCACAGGCCCGCCGGAATCAGGAAGATCGACAGCATCTCGACGAAATTGGATAGCGCCGTCGGGTTCTCAAACGGATGCGCCGAATTGGCGTTGAAGAAGCCGCCGCCATTCGTGCCGAGCAGCTTGATCGCTTCCTGCGACGCCACCGGGCCCATCGCGATGGTCTGGGTGTTTGCGGTGGCCAGCCGACCGGGCATGGCCTGCGTGTAGGTCACCGGATCGATCAGCTGCACGTTCCGGTAGCCTGAAAAGTTCTGGATCACGCCCTGCCACATCAGGAACACCGAGAACAACAGCGACAGCGGCAGCAGCACGTACAGCGTGATCCGCGTGAGGTCGACCCAGAAATTGCCGATGGCTTGGGCCGACCTGGCGGAAAATCCGCGGATCAGCGCGAACACGACGGCGATGCCGGTCGCCGCCGAAAAGAAGTTCTGGCAGGTGAGCGCGAGCATCTGGGTCAAGTAGCTCATGGTCTGCTCGCCGCTGTAGCCCTGCCAGTTGGTGTTGGTGACAAAGCTCACCGCCGTGTTGAAGGCCGAGCCCGCGCCAACGTTCGGCATATGCTGCGGATTGAACGGCAGCCAGGCCTGCACACGCTGCAACAGGTAGACCACGAAAGCGCCGAGCGTGTTGAACACCAGCAGGGCCAGGGCATAGTCCTTCCATCCCATACCCTGCTCAAACCGCACGCCGGCCACCCGGTACAGCGCGTTTTCGGCGTGATTCAGCCACCCGAATCCGGGCAGCGGGCCGCCTTCGGCCACGCGCGCCAGCAGCGCGCCCAGCGGCCAGGACAGCGCCAACAGCGCCACCAGGAACAGCACCAGCAACGTGATTACGCGGCTGTCCATCACAAATCCTCTGCCATCATCAATGCGTACAGCAGGTACACCAGTAGGCCTACGGCGGCCAGCGCGCCGATCAGGTAAATCAGGCTCATTTTCGTTCCCCCAGCCGGGCGCAGCCCACGGCCATGGCCCAGGTCAGGCCGAAGAACACGGCGATCGCGACGATAACGAGAATGTCCATTCGATCCCTCGAATGCGCGGTGCGGAAGGAACCAGCTTAGCGGGAAAAGCCGTGGCGGCGCGCCGCAATCGCGATGTCGACAATTCGGCGCAAGAGCCGCGGGCCCCGGCTCCGTGCGAACCGGGCGCAAGGGTAGAGCCCAAAGATGTGCTGATACAGCCCGGCGGCCTCAAGACTGCCTGCGGGGGTGAACAGCACCTGCATGCAGGGATTGAACATGCGCGCCTCATCGAGCCGCGCGGCCAGATCGCATTGCGCGCACGCCGCGACAACGATCTGGGCCGCGATCACGGCCTGGCGAAACAGCAGAGAATCGGCGACGACCGCATCGATCACGACGTCACGATAGCCGCGCTCGAAGCATTCGAGATCGGCGCCGAACGTTGCGGCCGATGCCACGCGTATCGGCAGGATCGGGCGCGCGCGGTCCAGGCCCAGGCGGAGAAAAGCGTGCTCGGGGCGAGCGTACAACAGCAGCACCTTGCGTCCACTACGCACCCGCAGGCGCGCCAGGTTTTCCGCCAGCCAGGCCCCGCGAAACGCCCCCGGCTGGTCGAGGGTTGTAACGATCATGGCCAGGCTCCGTGTTCCGGCTCGCAGGCCGATCCCTGCCAGTCCAGCCGCTTAGACCTGGAAAAGGCTGCAAGGTGCGCCAGGGTTTGCAACATGGCACACTACCGACGGGCGTCATTAGGAAGTAGTGCCCAGCGGTTGAAAAGTTTGAGTGGACTGCCCGGGGCGGAGGTGAATAAGTGTGCCCAAACCTACTTGCCATGTGAGCAACAGACCTCGTACACTGGGTCTTGCCGAAAGACCGCTATCGGCAGAAGCAGACACTTGAATTTCATTGAGGATTTCAATATGAACCTGCGTAGACCACATCTTCGCCCGCTTGGTGCGTTTGGATTCACTCTACTTTTTGCGGGTTTGTACTTCTGCTGCACGTTCCTACTGTTTCCCTTGCGCTCCGGCGCCCTAACAAATCCGTCAGGCCATGCGCTCCTTATTTGGCTGCCCGTTGCGCTTTGCGGTTCAGTGTATTCGATGACGGTTGTCGATTCCGCGCCCCGTCTCTCTAGGGTGCTTCGTACTGCTGTGGCGTCCACGCTCGCGCCCTCACTGGCGTTCGCGTTTTTCCTGTTTGTAGGTTTCGCGTGGCTCGGATGGAAAATGTAATTGCGAGAAAATGGTTGGCTATTCGACGACACCTGTCATAAGTCCGCTTTGGGTCGGTTCCCGTCACTCAGCAAGGACCGAAATCGACCAAGAGCCGAAATTCCGTGGTTGAGGCAGAATGTGCTTTTGTCGCCCGACAGCAAGCGCCCGATGCGGCAGACTCTTGGAGAATCGACATGATTCAATTGAGACATCCCGAAGACGCGCTCCAGGCGTTTCAGACCTCTTGGAACAGCCACGACATGGAGTCCTTCCGAGCATTGTTCCACGCGGATGCGACATTCGTGAACCGGTTCGGACACTATGTGCGCGGCATCGAGGCGATTATCGAGCTGCATGCGCCCATTCATGCAAGCATCTACAGCGATTCGAGGCTAGAGAACGAGCTAATCGACGTGGTCGCGATCGGCCACGATGCGGCGATCGTGCACTTCTGGAGCCGCCTGATGGTTGGTGCAGCACATCCAGCGGGGCCGCACGATGTCGACACGCTGATCCTTGCCGTACTGACGAGGCAGGTTGACGAGTGGCGAATCAAAGCGCTTGAGAACGTCACCCTGGTGAATCCTCGCACGGGGGAAGCCGTTTTGCGAGACCGCCAGGAATTTTGATTGAGCGACGAAATTGCTTCGCGCTGAAGCTAACGATAGTGGTCAGGTATCGGCTGATTGTGCGCAAGAGATGCTTCGCAATCTGACTTCGACTTAAAGAACCGATAAAAACGCTCTTGTCTGGTTTATTTTCCCGGCGCGGACGTCGATGCCGGCTCAACGGCGATCGCCAAGGCTTCAGAATAAACGGCCCGCACCTGGTCTCCCTTTTTGACGCGCTTTAGCTGGTCCGGATCTTGTACCTCAAGATCGACCAGATTGCCTTGGGGCCCGCGCAATGTGACCACCTTGTTCTTGGGATCGACGGCTACCACGTCCGCGAGAATGTCGACCTGCGTGCCCACCTTGCCGCCCGGCTGAGCGCCGACCGGCGCCCTCGTCACCTCCGTCGTTCCTGAACCCTTGGCGGGGGCTGAACCGCCCTTTTCCAGATTCAGTGAAAGGGCCTGTGTGTATTGAGCGGTGACCTTGTCGCCCACCTTGATCTTGTCAAAATTCCTCACCTCGTCGCCCGCCTGTATGTCGATGATTCTCCCATCGGCCCGCTTAAGACTGATCGTCCTGGTGGCCGGAACGATGCCTACCACGGTGGCGGTCGTCTTGACTGTATGTTCGGCCCTTGCCCCTCCCGGCGATCTGGAAATGTTTGACGATTCAGTCGATGTTTGGGCAGGCAGCAAAGGCGCGACGGCAAACAGGGAGGCGAGAACGGAAACGTGAAGCGTCTTCATGACACACCCCTTGGAATGTCCGCAATGGGGTACGGACCGGCGTTCCACAAGCTTAATTGGCAAGCCGACAGTCTCAAATGGGACTTTGGCCCACAGCCGCGCCGGAGGAAACTGGACTTATAATTCCTATCAGAAATCAAAATACGCCAGCCAAGGCGAACGGCAGGAAGACACCCAGGGCTGCTCATACTTCTTAAGGAACCAAGATGTCTCGTATCCACGCTTCGCTGCGCGCCAGCGCAATGGCTGCCGCACTGTTGACTGGAGTCGTTTCCAGTCCCGCTGTCCTCGCAGCGCCCCAACCCGCCGCCGCGTCGAAACAGGCAGCAAAGCAACTCGATCGCCTCGCCCAGGCGTTCTACGACGCGCGCGCCAAATTCGACCCGCTGCTGTATGCAACCGCCAACGGCGACAGCCGCTATAACGACCAGATCGGCATGGCGATCGCGCCAGCGGTGCGCGCCTCGCAGTTCGCGCTGTACCACAAGATGCAAAAGCAACTGCAGGGGATTGACCGTACCGGGCTCTCCGCGAGTGGCCAGCTCAACTACGACCTGCTCGGTTTCGAGATCGCCGCCATGCTGGATCTGGAACCTTTCCCCGAACATCTGCTGCCGCTGAATCAATTCGACAACGTGCCCAGCACGCTTGCCAACTATGCCAGCGGTACCGGCTCGCAACCGTTGACCAATCCAAAACAGTACCGCGACTACCTGAGCCGGCTGAATCAATTGCCGGGCTGGATAGACCAGGCAATCGCCAACATGAAACAAGGCATGCGCCAAGGTGTCGTCCTGCCCAAGGCGCTGACCGCGAAGATGCTGCCGCAGTTTCAGCAATTGAGGAGCGCCAAGCCAGAGGCAAGCATCTTCTACACGCCGGTCAACATCATGCCGGCCCAGTTCTCAAGCAAGGACAAGCAGGAGCTGACTGCCGGTTATCGCCAGGCTGCCGCGAAGATCGGCACGGCAATCGACCGCCTAGGCCAGTTCATCGAGAACGAATACCTGCCCGCAAGCCGCGACACCGCGGGATTCGGCGCAATGCCAAACGGCCAGGCCTGGTACCTTGCGCGCATCAAGCACAACACCAACCTGCCGCTCACCGCCGGCGAAATCCACGAACTGGGCCTCAAGGAAGTGGCGCGCATCGAACAGCAGATGGCCGAACTGGGCCCGAAGCTCGGTTACACCGGACCCGCCAAGGGGCTGGCGCAATGGGTGAGCGCGCAGGACAAGTTCAAACCATTCAAGACCGAGGCCGAGGTGCTCGACGCCTACCGCCAGATCTACGCGAGGGTCGAGGCAAAGCTGCCCCAGTACTTCAGCCTGATGCCCAAGGCACGGCTTGACATCCAGCTGGAACCGGAGCTCACGCGCGAAACCGCATCGGATCACTACACCCCGCCGGCGGCCGACGGTTCGCATCCGGGTGTCTTCTGGGCGGTGGTGAACGACCCGAAGAAGTACAACGATGTGGGCATGGTGAGCCTGCTCATGCACGAAGGCGTGCCCGGCCACCACTTGCACGCCGCGCTTCTCAAGGAATTGCCGCTGCCGGACTTCCGCAAATTCGACACCGAACATTTCAATGCGGCGGCCTACACGGAAGGCTGGGGCTTGTACAGCGAGACGCTGGGCAAGGAATTCGGCTTATACGACGATCCGCGCTTCTATTACGGCCACCTGAACGCCGAACTGCTGCGTGCAGTGCGGTTGGTGGTCGACACCGGCATGCACGCCCAGGGCTGGTCGCGCGAGAAGGCGATTGCGTACATGGCGGACACGCTCGGCACCGGCGAACAGCGCGCCACCAACCAGATCGAGCGCTACATGGCCTGGCCAGGGCAGGCGCTCAGCTACAAGATTGGTGCACTGAAGATTCTCGAACTGCGGGAAAAGGCGCAGAAGGCGCTGGGGCCGAAGTTCAGCTTCCAGAAATTCCACGAGGTGGTGTTGAGGGATGGCACGCTGCCCCTGCCGATTCTGGAGGCGCAGGTCGAGCGCTGGATCGCCAGGGAAAAGTGACAGTATGGTGAAGGACAGCAATCGGCCAGGTACGGACGGTCGCGCAAGTCTCAAACGTATGACAAAACGTGCCAATATACCTTTGTGGAAATAAAGCCGTTCCATGAAGGACGTACAATCGCCGAGCTGCAGTTCAATTTCTCGTGCGAGGTCTCGATGAAAGCGTTGACGTTTGGTATCTTGTTGCCCGTGGCAGCGTATGCCGCGTACGCTGATGTGCCTCGGAAAGAAGATTTCATGGCGGCGCGCGACCGCATAGAATGGAACGCTGGCGCGTTGTACGACGGCCGATTCGAGGACGGCGTCGCGTTCGAGATCGAGCTGGCCTATCCTGCACCCGCAGGGGTGTCGAAGCGCGACGCCGACGGCTTCGTCCAGACGGTCTGGGAGCCGCGCCATTACCAAGGCGAGCCGTCGGGACTGTTTGCCGTCAATGCCGGCGACGCCACAATGCGCCTGAAGGTTCTGGATGAGCATAGCGCGGAGAACGGCGCCATTTATACGATCACGCTGGCGCCCGACCGCGCAACCGGCCGAGGCACCCTGACGGTGCCGGCCGGCAAGCCACGTTCGTTCACCCTGCGGCGCAGCGTGCCCTACACCGGTATCGTGGTAACGCGGCCAGCACCACCCGACTTGGTCGACAATTCCTACTACAAGCAAAAGGGCTTCGTGTTCTCGACCTTCTTCCCGACACTGGGCGATCCGGCCGCGGACGCCTGGATCCGTGGGCGCGCCGGCATCTGTCGTGACGAGGGCGAATGTAGTAATAACGTCCGTATCCAGTGGCGCTCACCCTCGCTGGTGTCGCTCACGTCGATGGTGTGGGGCGATTCGGGCGGTGCCCACGGCGATGGGTATTTCGAGACCCGGCAATACCGGCTCGACGGCCGGACCATGACGCCGCTCGGTCTGGACGCCTTCATCGACTTGGGCGACGATTGTCGGGCGACGATCTCGGCGTACATGGTTGCTAAGCTACGTGCGAAAGCGATGCCTCAGGCCGACAAGGGCACGT
Source organism: Massilia horti (assembly GCF_004614195.1). Taxonomy (GTDB): domain Bacteria; phylum Pseudomonadota; class Gammaproteobacteria; order Burkholderiales; family Burkholderiaceae_D; genus Telluria; species Telluria horti. The sequence continues at coordinate 13,045 of NZ_SPUM01000063.1, forward strand.
TGGATGGACGGGACGCAGCCCCGTTCACGCCGACCTCCAACGGCATCGCCTTTCATTTCAATTTGTACGAACTAGGCGGGTACGCGTATGGCGCACCGACGGTGTTCGTGCCGCGCGCGCAGATGGGGGCATGCGTGAAGTACCTGCCGGCCGATTGAAAACGAGAGGATGCAAACGGAACAGTGTCGGCTGGCGCTGATAGCCAAGCATACCGGTGAGCAACCGACGCGCCGAGTAAATGCCTGCTCCGGGCAGGATGGAGTTGGTCGTTGAACGGCGGGCCCCGGCCAGAAGCGGACATCTCTTCTATAAAAAATATCGGTTTTTGAGGTGGTAAATGAGTGCAAGGTATGCGGACGGAGCGGGGTATCTAGCAATGTACCCCGAACTGAGGCGCTGGATAAATATGTGCGTCTGCTGCCAATTTAGCGGTTACAAGCCTGAGATGCCGCCAAACGATGGCCCTCTTTTCAAAGGGCAGAATTTGAGACGCTAACTTTTCGCCACTTGAGGTGAACTCTGAAGGTCTATGCCCTCAGTGCAGCGCTGCGTTGAGCCGATAGCTGCCTGCTGTTGTTTGAAGGGCTGCTTCGGGTCGAGAGCCGCCGGCCGCGACAGGCAATAGCGGACCAGATGCAGACGTTCACGGCCTCCGGCATCCGTCACAGGATTGCCGAACACTTCATTTTGGATCAATCGGCCCCAGCCAGTGCGCCGCTCCGGTATCATTCAGGGATGAATGAGATTTCTTTTTTCCCGTATGTTATCGGTGTCGCTGGGGGAAGCGGCAGTGGCAAGTCAACGGTGTCCCAGCAAGTGCTAGCTTCGTTCGGCGCTGACACTGTGTCGGTCGTGATGCAGGACGATTACTACCGCGACCAATCCGATCTCTCCCCTGAAGTCCGCCGCAAACAGAATTACGACCATCCGCAGGCCTTCGACTGGCCACTGCTGGTACAGCACGTCCAGGCCCTGCGCAATGGCGAAGCGATCGAGATGCCAGAGTACGACTTCACGATCGACAACCGCTCTAACAAGACCATTCTGGTCAAACCAGCCCCGGTCATCGTGATCGAAGGGCTGTTTGCCTTGTATGAGGCGGACTTGCGCAAAATGATGTCGCTGAAGATCTTTGTCGACACCGCCCCTGACGTCCGCTTCATCCGCCGCATGCAAAGAGATATTACCGAACGCGGCCGCACGCTGGAGAGCATCGTCGGCCAGTATTTGGAAACAGTACGCCCGATGCACAAGCAATTCATCGAGCCAACCAAGCGCTACGCCGATGTCATATTGCCCCACGGCGCTAATGGCCCGGCAGTCGATGTGATTACGACCAAGGTAGCGAGTGTCATCGGCCAGTTAAAGCGGGCCTGATCTTATAGCCTAAAATTCTCCTGCCACGGCCAATGACGGCCAGCCCGAACTGGCGCTGGCCGCCAACTATGTTTTGCTCGCCCGGCCCCCGGGCACGCTACAGAGTGCGCCACTTTGCCCAACCCGGCCCCCATCGTCAATGCGGGCGCGCTGAGCTGTGGCGAGCGCGCCAATTGCCTTTCAGCCCTTATAAATGAGGTGACAACAGGCCGGGTTGACTGTCTGGTATCAGTCGGCTTGCGAAGCCGGGCCGGACTCGCGAGAGACCGGCACCAAGGGCAACAACAGGCTTGCCTCCAGCCCGGGATTGGCGTTGGCCAGCGCGAGCCGGCCGCCGTGCAGTTGGGCAATCGCAGTGACGATCGACAGCCCCAATCCGTTGCCCGGCAGGTGGCGGCTGCGGTCGACCCGATAGAAGCGTTCGCACAGCCGGTCCAGCTCAGATGGCGGCACGCCGGGTCCGTTGTCGCGCACCGCCAGCGCCATGACATCAGCCATGCGGCGCACGCTCACTTCCACCCGCGCGCCCGGCCCGCCGTACTTGATCGCGTTGTCGATCAGGCTGGCCAACGCGCTGCCCAGCAGATCGCGGTCACCCCGCGCGGGCAACGGCCCGTTGGCCGACACGGCCAGCGTCACGCCCTGCTCCTCTGCGACCGCCTCGTACAGTTCCACCATATCGGTCGCGATCGTGTGCAGGTCGAGCGTCTCGAACGACGCCGCGCGCACGCCCGATTCGGCTGCCGCGATCTGCAGCAGCTTGTCGAACACCGCAATCACGCCGTCAATGTCCTCGATCGCCTCCCGCGCACCGGCAGCCAGCTCGCCCGGACCAGTCGCCGCCTGTAGCGCATTGTCGAGCCGGACCCGGACCCGGCCGAGCGGCGTGCGCAAGTCGTGCGCAATTGAGTTTGACACGTGGCGCACGCCCTCCATCAGGTCCTCGATCCGGTCGAGCATCCGGTTGATGTCGGCCGACAGGCGCGCGAACTCGTCATCGCCCTGCACCGCGACCCGGCGCGACAGGTCGCCGGCCTCGACATGGCCCACGGTCCGCCTGATCTTGCCGATGCGCGATTCGACCTGTCGCCGGAACAGCAGCGCACCGGCGCACGCAAGCAGCACCGACACCACGGAACTGACCGCGAGCGCGCGCTCGATGACTGCCCTGATCCCGTCCAGTTCGCGCAAGTCGCGGCCCACGACGATGCGCGATCCGTCGTCCAGCAGGCGCGTGACCAGACGCCCGGAGACCCGCACGCCATCGCGCTCCAACTCGGCGAAAACGAGCCGGTCCGGCGGCGGCAAGGCCCCCGGCCATGCCGGCAGATTGCCGACCACCCGGCGCCCTTGTGGCGAGAGCAGCAGGAAAATCTCCGTATCGCTGTCGCTGCGGTCGGAGAGCTCGGCTTCAATCTCGCGCAGCAGCGCATGCTCTCCCCCGGCGCGGTAACGCCCGGCCAGGCGCTCGGCGATGGAACTGATCTTGGCGTCGATCGAGCGCTCGAATACCCCGACGGTACCAAAATAGAACACCGTGGAGATGGCGGCGATCGACAGCGCCATCAGCAAGCCGTACGCGATCGCAATGCGCACCGCGATCGAATCGCGCAGGCTACCCCGAGATAGCGGCATCGCCTGCCAGCACCTTGAGCGTGTACCCTGCCCCGCGCACCGTATGGATCAGCGGCGGATAAAAGCCCTTGTCGACCTTGCCACGCAGGCGGCTGATCTGCACGTCGATCACGTTGGTCTGCGGATCGAAGTGGTAGTCCCATACGCCCTCGAGCAGCATGGTGCGCGTGACAATCTGGCCTTCGTGGCGCATCAGGTATTCGAGCAGGCGGAACTCGCGCGGCTGGAGCGCGATTGGCGTGCCGCGCCGCGTAGCGCGCATGGCGCGCGCATCGAGCAGCAGGTCGGCCACCTGCAGTTGGGTGTTCTCGCGCGCCGGGGCGCTGCGCCGCACCAGGTTTTCCACGCGCGCCAGCAGTTCGGCCATCGCGAACGGCTTGGCCAGATAGTCGTCGCCGCCCGCATGCAGGCCGCGCACACGCTCGTCGACGCTGTTCAAGGCGGACAGGATCAGCACCGGTGTCGCGTCGCCGCCGCGGCGCAGCATCTCGATCAGCGCGACGCCATCGACTTCACCGGGCAGCATGCGGTCCAGGACCACCACGTCCCAGCTGCCGTCCTGCAGCAGGCGCTGGGCTTCGACGCCGTTATCGCAAGACGTGACGGCATAGCCGCTGCGCTGCAGTCCGCTGCACAGGTAGCGCCGGGTCTCGGCGTCGTCTTCGATTACGAGGCAATGCAACATGGGATGGGCTGGCCGGAACGGTCCGCTCGGCTGGGATATCCCGCGGACTATAGCACAGGGCAGCATGGCGTTGATTACCGAACCGTAATGTTCAGCCGGCGACCGCCAGGTGGGCGTAGGGTGCGCACCTGTGCGCACGCGGTACGGTTGAATACCGTTGGCTCCGGTATGCACACGTACCGCGTGCGCACGGGGTGCGCACCCTACGACTGCTTACTGCTGCTTCGGCCGCGCCCTGCGTTTGTCGTCCATTCCGGCCTCGTCCACGTCAGCGGATACGGAACGCGAGCGCTTGTATTCCAGCTCGCCCGTCTCCTCCGGCAGCTTAGGCCCCGTGTAGAGCACCGCCACATCAGCCAGCGCGCTCGCGCGATCCGCGCCGAACCCGGACAGCGACGTCAGCCTGAGGTAGCGCGCGGACAGGTTCTGGTCGAACAGCACCTGCTGCGGATCGAAGGTCGATCCCAGCGCGGCGCGCTTGACCTCGCGCCAATCCTTGCCGTCGTCGCTCACCTGGATCAGCCATTCGCGCACGTCGCCCTCGTGGTCGCGGTGATTCTGGCGCGGCATCAGCACCAGGCCCTTGAACGGCACCGGCGCCGGAAACTCGATCGTCAGCTCCGGCTGCGGGCGCTCGGCTTCGCCTTTGCCGCTCACCAGCGCGTAGGTATTCGGGTCGCCGTCGATGGCGTTGCCCGCATCCGGCCATCCGCTGGCCTTGGCGCCAAGCTTGCGCATCACGCGGGTGTCAAACAGCGTGCTCCGGAACGCGCCAAGCGTCACCTCGGTCCGGGGTTCGAAGGCGCTGCTTGCCATGTAGTCCAGCACCGACTTGCGCAGCTGGCGCGCGACCACGCGCTCGTCAAGGCGGCTTTCCAGGTCGGCGGTCGAGACCATCAGCTTGCCCTTGCCAACGCGTGCCTCGAACAGCATGCCCAGCTTGTAGTTGCGGTTCCAGTCGTCGATCGGCTGGACGATCGGCTGCAGGCCACGCGGCAGGCGGTCCAGGTTCATCGCGCGCGCACCGGCCACCAGTTCGGTCCACTGCCAGTTGAAGTGCGCCTCGGTCGGGAAGCCGGCCAGCGCCGGATGCTTGCGGTCGATCCACAGGCCGAGCATGCGGCCCCAGCCCGGGTTCATCAGGCGGTTCCAGAACACCGGCACATCCGCCAGCGGCGGCGAGGTCCAGTCCAGGTCCGCCTTGCGCGGCATGTACAGCACGGTGCCCCCAAGAGCCAGGCGCTGTTCCGCTTCATCCCACGAATGCGTGACCAGCACCTGCGACGGGGCCTCGGTCGCCACTTCGGCCGGGTACAGCCAGAAATTCCAGTCGTTGACGATGCGCTTGCCGGCCAGGCCCACCACCAGCTTGTACTGGCCCGGCGCTGGCAGGCTGGAAAGGCTTGCCTCGATGCGGCCAAGCTTTGTGATTCCCCCGACTGGAATCGCACTCGTATCAAAGCGCCCCTCGAGGACAGTCTTGCCCTGCGCGTCCTGCACCTTCCAGTACGGGTGCGCGCCGGCCAGCGGCTGCTGGCCGTAGTGGACAATCTCCACTGGTACGTCGAGCCTGTCGCGCGTGCTCAGGGTCAGGCGGGTCAGGCGCGCCAGTGGCACCGTCTCGCCGTTGAAACGCCTGAATTCCTCGGCGGTGGCGTAGCCCTTCGGTTCCCAGAAGGTGTCGAGAATGCCCACCAGCGCCGTGCCCTGGCCCAGGTAATCGTGCAGGTCCAGCAGCTGGTAGCCGCTCATGCCATGCGTGCGCATGATGGCTTCGATTTCCTCCTTGTAGCAGGCCAGCTGGTAGCGGCCCGAAGCCCAGGCGAATTCCTTGTTCTTGTCGAGTACTCCGTGTTCGCGAGCCGAATCGCGGAAGATCTCGTAGTTCCCCGGACGCAGGTAGCCGGTGAATTTTTCGATCACGCTAAAGTCCGGATAGGCCACCCACTGGCCGGTCTCGTGCGACAGGACCGGAACATTGATACCTTCGAGCGAATCGGCGTAGTCACGCCCGAACCAGCCGGTCTTGTTACGCAGCGGCTTGGGGCCAATACGCTGGATCGCCAGGTAGTCGGTGCCCTTGTCGACATCCGGCACGCGCGGCTCGGTGTGGCCGGTGCCGTTGGTGTAAAGGCGGCGCGGATCCAGCTGGCGATAGTGCGCGATCCACTTGTCGAACGCTTCCTTCCATCGTCCCGACGGTTCGTTACTGGGGCTGAGCAGGAGGAAGGACGGGTGGTTGCCATAGGCACGGATCATGCGCTCGGTTTCCTCGTACAGCATGGCTTCCATTGGCGTACCGGGCGATACGCTGTTCCACATGCCCGGCTCCGGCTGCAGGTAGATGCCCACCTCGTCCGCCGCCTGGAACGCCGCTTCAGGCGGGTTAAAGGAGTGGAAGCGGATATGGTTGATGCCCCATTCCTTGTTGATGCGGAAGACCTTCTTCCAGTAGGCGACGTCGGTCGGCGGGTAGCCGGTCAGCGGGAAGTCGCCGCCGTGATGGGTGCCGCGCATGAAGGTGGGGCGGCCGTTCACGAGGATATCCTGGCCCTGGGCCATGATCTGCACAAAGCCGAACGATAGCGTGCGCGCGTCGTTCGCACCAGTACCTGTCAGCTTGAGCTGCAGCTTCTGCAGCACCGGGTTCCATTCGTCCCAGGTCTTGGCGTTCTTCGGATACTGCACGCGCACTTCAAAGCTGCCGCCCTGCCCGGTCCAGGTCACCGGTACGCGTTTGCCGTTTGCCACCAGCGTGCCACTGCCGGCCTTGCCGAGCGCATTGCCGATCTTGACGCGCACCAGCGCGCTCTTGTCTTCCACGTTCGGGTAGACCTGGGCGTCGTCGATATACACCGGCGAGGTCGCGCGCAGCTCCACCTTGCCGACAATGCCGTTCCAGCTCATGCCCAGCGAATCGGAGACGCTGTGCGCGTCCGGCCGGTAGCTCATCAGCATGCGGCTGTCCACGCGCACCGAAATGCGGTGCTTGCCCGGCGCAAGCGCGCCGAGGTCGTAGGCATGTTCCGCCACCAGGCTGCGATTGGTGCCGACCTCGCGATCGTCCACCCACGCCGTCGAACCCCAGCGTGGACGCTCCATGAACAGCACCACGCGCTTGCCCTGCCAATTGCGCGGCACCTCGATCTCGCGCTGGTACCAGGCAGCGCCCAGATAGTGGCGCGGCGGCTGGCTCAGGAACGGCACCTTGACCTGGCCCGGTGTTGTGTACGCCTTGTACGCGTCGCGCTGGTTCCAGCTTTTGTCGTACAGCGACAGGACCCACGGAGTCTGCACGCTGATCTCGTCGCCATATCCCTGCGCGTTAAGAATGCCGGGCAGCTTGATACGGTCCGGCAGCGTGCGTTCGAACCAGCGCTGGGCCACGCCCTGGTCCTCCCGGTCCAGCGAAAAGCGCCAGGAACCGGCCAGGTCCAGCACTTCGGCGGAATATGCCGGCATGGCGAAGGTATTGAGAACACCTGCCAGCAGCGCGGCAGAAAGCGGTTTCGATGAAGTCGTGTGGATCATGTGCGAGCTCATAAAAGTCAACAACTCAAAAACGTGCCTGCGCGCGGTACACCGGCGCCACCTTCACGCCACGCAGCAGCGCCGCCTGCGGCTTGCCGCCGAAGTCCGGCCAGGCTTGCTGGTCCAGGTAGATGGGCGCGTCGGCGCGCAGCGGCAGCACCTGCAATGTGAAGGCGCGGCTGGTGCCGGCCGCGAGCGGGTATTCCCAGCCATAGCCGGAGTAGTACCAGTCGTCGACCATGGCCACGCCATCGAACAGGCGGGCGACGTCGCCGACCAGGTCCGGCTGCAGCAGGTACTGTTCCACCTGCGGCGCCTTGGGCGCGCTGGTGCGCAGCGTCCATGCCGCGGCCGGACGGAACTGCTCCGGGTACGGGATCATGGCGGCGTTGGCGCGGCCGCCCACCGGTACCGGACGCACGTTGCCGGCCTGGCGCAGCACGAACGCCTCGGCCTGCCCACCTACCTGCGCCACGCGCGCGTCGAAGCGCTGGAACAAGCCATCCTTGCGCTCGGTCCAAACGGCGCCGACAGGCGCTTTGGCAAGGCGCGGATAGACCGCAAAGCTGAAGGAAGGATCGTCTTTGGAACGCAGTTGCAGCCCCTTCTCGTCGAACCACACCTGGGCATCGGACAGGACCAGGCGGCGCTGCCCGGCAATAACGCCCACCGACAGGGAACGTGCCTGCTCGGGTGTGAGCACCATCACGCGCACGCGCTTGTCCGCAACGCGCAGGTTGATCTCGACATCGGATGCCGGACCCTCGACGCGCAGCAGCACATCCTGCGGCTTGTCCTCGATCCGCGCGGTGGTGACTGCGCTGGATTTTTCGATGCGAACCGGGCTGACACCGGAAATCGCAAATTCCACCGGAATGTCCGGCGTCGCTGCAAACACATAGGTCACGTCACCCTTGCCTGTGTCGAGCCTTGCCAGCGGCTGTGCGGTGGCATAGGTCAGGTGCACGCCGTCCATGTCGAAGTTGATCGGCCAGATGAAATACGCCCCGTTCTTCACATCCACCGGCTGGCTCGGAAAAGTCAGCGTCTGGCCGGGCAGCTTGACCGAAAAGCGCACCGCAGCCTGGTCGGGCATCGCGTACTGGCGCACGTGGTTGTTCACGAACAGGAAGCCACTATCGCCAAGGCTGCGCACCGAAAAGCGCGGCATCGCCAGGTCGGTGTGATTGGCCGGGACCAGGTCTGGCTTGCGCACCACCATGGGCGCCAGCCGCTCGCCAAAGTCGCGCAGGAACAGGTGCTGCTGGCGCAAATAGCCCAGCACCGGCCGCTGCTGCCCGTCCGGCCCGAGCGGGGCCTGGAAGTCGTAATTGATGGCGGGGGTGTCGTTGTAGCCGCCGGTGGCCGCGCTCTCCTCCATCGTCGGATTTGCCACCGGATTGCGCCCGCCGTGGAACATGTAGTAGCCGAGCAGGTTGACGCCCGATCCCAGCTGCACCGGCAGCATGGACGCGATATCGTCAGGCGACACGATCGGACGGCGGCGGTACATGAACGGCAGCCCGCCGCCATATTCGGCGCCGAGGAAAGGCGTGGTGTTCATGTCGGATTCGGCCGTGCCGCGCTGGTTGCCCCGGGTTTGCGCCCCCAGGTCGCCGCTCACGCGGGTATCGAACCGGAACGCGTAGGTCTCCTTGGGCGGCAGTTCCTTGCGCGACGCCGCCCATGGCTCATCAGGGTAGCCGCCAAAGACCGGCGTGACTTCGCCGGAAGGATACAGCGCGCGGTCCCAGCCGGTGACTGTGTAGAGCGGAACGTCCAGCCCGGCCGCACGCGCCAGTTCCTTGAGCTTGAGGATGTGGGCCGCGCCCTCGCCTTCTCCGCCGAGGTTGTATTCGTTCTCCAACTGGACGCCGATCACGGGGCCGCCGTCCTTCCACAACAAGCCCTTGAGCTGGCGCCCGATCTGGCCGTACAGGCGCGCCACGTACTCCAGGTACTGCGGGTCGTTACGGCGCGTGGGCATCAGGTTGACCACCCAGTCCGGAATGCCGCCGAAGCGCACCTCCGCATGGACCCAGGGGCCGACGCGCACCATCACGTCCAGCCCCGCGCGCCGGGCCAGCTCGACAAAGCGGCGCAGGTCGCGGTTGCCGCGCCAGTCGAAGCGACCGGCCTCACACTCGTGGTGGTTCCACATGATGTAGGTGGCGACGATGTCGACGCCGGCCGCCTTCATCTTGCGCAGCTCCGCTTCCCACTGCTGAGCAGGCGCGCGGCTGTAGTGGTACTCGCCCATCACCGGCAGCCACGGCTTGCCGTCCCGCGTGAGATAGCGGCTGTTCACGCCGATCGCATGCCCGGTGGTTGATACCGTCGTGCCCAGTTTAAGGGTGTTTTCCAGCGCAGCGGGCGCCGGCGAACTCGCATCGACTGCCAGGATCGTTTCGGCGCTGGCGCAGGTCATGGCCAGGCACAGGCTCATCCAGCCCATGCGGCACGGCAAGCGGAATGTCATATTATCTCGTGTTGTTTAATTACCACCGCTGCCCGCCTCCGGTTATGATGTTGCTGTATTGCTAGTGCAGCAGGGTCTCAGGGGGAAATGAAATCCGGCGTGGCTTGACAACATGCTTGGCGATATTATCAGATAATTTTTAGACATTGACAGTTGGCAAGCCGCAAACCGATCAAGATGCTGATTTGTTTGCGAACTCGAACTAGGGAACGGAATCCGCGTGATGAGCGAAAAGGAAGATGACAAGCTGGAAAAGACGGACGGCGGCAATTTGACGAAACGGATTGTCGCCGACCTCGGGCGTGCAATCGTCACCCAGCAATTCACTGCCGCGATCCCGTTTCCCGTCGAGGCTGAACTTTGCCGGCAATACGGCGTGAGCCGACCGGTCGTGCGCGAAGCGGTAAAGATGCTGACCGCAAAAGGCCTGCTGCGCGCACGCCAGCGCGCGGGCACCATCGTGGAACCGGAAGATCACTGGAACCTGCTCGATCCCGACATCCTGAAATGGATGCTGGAGCGCGAATTCTCGATCGACCTGCTGATCGATTTCACCGATGTGCGCATGTCCATTGAACCGCGCGCGGCCGGCCTTGCGGCATACAGCGCGACCGGACCGCAGCGGCAGCAAATAGTCCTGGCCACCGAGCGCATGTTTGCCGCCGAACGCGGCGAAGATGATCCACTCGAAGCGGACATCGCCTTTCACACCGCGGTGCTCGCCGCGAGCAATAACCGCTTTCTGCGGCAGTTCACCGACCTGAGCGAAACCACCCTGCGCTTCAGTATCCGGCGCACGAACGCCTATGCCGGCGTTGCGCGCGCCAGCGCCGCCGACCACGCGCGCGTGGGTGAAGCGATTATTAAGGGTGAACCGCAACGCGCGGTGCAATTGATGCGCGAACTGATCCAGGACGCGCTCGATCTGCTGCTTGGCGCGGGTGGGCACCCGGCGCGCCCGCCAATCTAGCCCGGGCCAGGCCAATCCGCTGCTGCGGCTAGTCGCCCGCGCCCCGATCGTCCTCACGGTTCCACCAGCCGCCGCCCAGCCCCTGGAACAGCGCCACCGTGTCGGCGTAGCGGGCGGCCTGCGCCTGGACCAGCGCGATTGACGCCTGCTGGTAACCCTGCTCCGCCTGCCACAGGGCCGGATAGGCGATCATGCCGAGGTCCAGCTGTTTGCTGGCGATATCCAGGCTACGGCGCGCTGCGCGTTCGGCGTCATGTGCGATCCGCAGCGACCGGGCATCGGCGTCGATCGCATGCAGCGCCGACGCGACATCCTGGAACGCCACCAGCACAGCGCTCCGGTACAGCGCTGCCGCCTGATCGTATTGCGCCTGTGCCGCGCGCTGCTGGTGCATCAGCGCGCTTCCTTTGGACAGGGGCTGGACGAGGTCCGCGCCAATGCTCCAGAAACCCGTGCCCGTCTTGAACAGGGACCCGACGTCCAGCGCCGAACTGCCGAGCGTGGCGGACAGCGTGATGTTGGGCAGGCGCGCAGCCTTGGCAACGCCGATCTGCGCGCTGGCCGCGTGCAGCTGCGCCTCGGCGGCCCGCACGTCCGGCCGCTGCTCGACCAGCCGCGCAGGCAGGCTGAGCGGCAACTCCACCGGCAGCCTGAGCGTGGCGAACTCGAAGCGCTGCGTGACCTGCTCGCTCGGCAGGCGTCCGGCCAGGACGGCAAGCAGATCGCGCTGCCGGGCGAGCTGCTTCTCCAGTGGCGGCAGGCCCGCCTCAATCTGCGCCACCGCGGCCGCCTGCGCCGCCACGTCAACCGTGCCGATCTGCCCTGCCGCGCGCTGGCGGCGCACAGCCTCGAGCTGCTTATATGCCAGCGCCACCTGCTCGTTCATGCTCTTGATCTGAGCGCGCAACGCGGCTTCCTGGATGGCGGCGGCCACCACGTTTGACGTCAGCGTGAGCCAGGCGGCGTCGCGCTGGTGGCGTGCCACCTCGGCCTGGGCGTTTGCCCCCTCCACCTGGCGCCGCGTGCCGCCGAACACATCAACCACATAGCCGATATTGAGCTGCGCGGTATGGAGCGTATAAAGATTGCTGTCCGAGGCCAGCGGACTCGCAAGCGTATCCCCGACCTTCTGCCGGGTCGGCGTCAGCTGCGCATCCACGGATGGTAGATAGGCGCCACGCTGGGCCGCAGCATTTTCGCGCGTGGCGCGCAATGCTGCTTCCGACGCTTTCAGGTCCGGATTCGCCTGCAGCGCTGCGTTCACCAGCTCGTTAAGTGGCTCAGAACCGAACAGTTTCCACCAGTCGGCCGGCACGTCCTGACCCTGCGCAAAATGCTGAGCGGCGCCGGCGTCGACCGGCGCGGATGCGGTCTGCGCTGGCAGTGGGCTGTCCGTATAGCGCTGAACCGTCGGTGCGGCCGGGAGCTGAAAATCGGGACCAACGGCACACCCGGACAGTGCCAGCAATCCGGCCACAGCGAACATTCGTAGGGTGCGCACCTGTGCGCACGCGGTACGGTTGAATATTGTTGGCGCCGGCTTGCACACGTACCGCGTGCGCACGGGCCTCGCCGGCCGCGTGCACCCTACGCCAATGCATACGTCACGATCCGATAACAAGGCGCGTACGCGCGTCCAAAACATCCGATTCATTTTCACGATTCTTCTCCTTCCAGCGACGCCCAGGCCACCTGCGCCTCCGGCGGCTGGCGCCGGGCAACCCGCTCCTCGATTAGATAGTACAGTGCCGGCAGCAGCACCAGCGTGAGCACGGTCGCCGTCACAAGGCCGCCGACGACCACGGTGGCGAGCGGCCGCTGCACGTCGCTGCCCAGGCCATGCGCCAGAGCCGCCGGCACCAGACCAAGCGCAGCCACCGTGGCTGTGGTCAGCACGGGTCGCAGCCGTTCGCGTGCGCCTTTGATGACGGCCGCCTTCAAATCGGTCGGAGCCAGCCACCTCCAGCGATTCAGGTTGGCCAGCATCACCACAGCATTCAGTACCGATACCCCGAACAGCGCGATGAAACCGACGGCCGAGGATACGTTAAGAGTCATGCCGCGCAGGTGCAGCGCAACCAGTCCACCGAGCAGCGACAAGGGCACGGCAAGCAGGATCAATCCGGGCTGGCGCAGGTTGCCAAATTCGGCGAACAGCAGCACGAACATCAGCGCCAGCACCGCCGGCACGATGACCGCCAGACGGGCTTGTGCGCGCTGCTGGTTCTCGAACTGCCCGCCCCAGGTGATCTGGTAATGCGCATGGTCATAAGCCACGTCGCGTGCGATGCGCGCCTGGGCGTCGGACAGGAACGACGACAAGTCGCGCCCGCGCAGGTTGGCCCGCACCGTCAGGTGGCGCCGGCTCATCTCGCGCGTGATCGTCGTCTCGCCCTCGGCAAAGCTGATCTTCGCCACCTGGGCCAGCGCCACGTGGGCGCCATTGGCCGCGCGCAGCAAGAGATTGCCGATCGCCTGCGGGTCATGGCGCGCGACGCCGGTGAACCGGACAGCGACATCGTAGCTGCGGTCGCCAACGTAGACCTGGCTCACCGGCGAGCCGCCGATTCCGCTCTGGACCAGCGCCATCACGTCGGCCACATTGATGCCCAGCCGCGCGGCAGCGGCGCGATCGACATCGATGCGCACCTGCGCCGCCGGCGGTTCCTGGTCGACGATGACGTCCGCGGCGCCCGGCACTGTGCGCAGCACACCTTCGACGGCCTTGGCGAGCCGGCGCGTCTCATGGAAATCGTCGCCGTAAACCTTCACCACCAGATCGCTGTGCGCGCCGGCCAGCTTGTCGAGCACGCCGTCGATCATCGGCTGCGAGAATCCAACGGCGGTGCCCGGCAGTTGGCGGTAACGCGCGGCCAGCTTGTCGATCAGGTCCTGTTTGCTCATGCCGGACGGCCAGCTGTCGTACGGCTTGAGCGCCACCGCGGTTTCTATATGGGACGGCGTGAACGGGTCGGTGCCATCGTCGTTGCGGCCCAGCTGCGTCACCACGTGCGCAACCTGTGGCTCCTCCAGCGTCGCGGCGCGCAGGGCGTCGGCCATCTCGGTTGCCTTGTCCAGCGAAATCCCGGGCGGAAGCGTGACCTGCAGCCAGATCGAGCCTTCGTCCAGTGTGGGCAGGAAGTCGCGGCCGATGGTCGAACCCAGGACCAGCACGGCGGCAAGCGTGGCGCCGGCGAGCCCCAATACGGCGCGCGAACGTCCGACCAGCTTGCCCAGCAGCGCTTCGTAACGCGGCGCCAGCCAGTCGAGCAGCCGGTTGTGGAAGATCTTGCGCGGCTTGTGGAACGTCCAATAGGCCATGCCCGGCACCAGCATCAGCGTGGTGGCCAGCGCCCCGAGCAGTGCGAAGCCCACTGCAAAGGCCATCGGCGAGAACAGCTTGTACTCGATGCGCTGGAAGGCGAACAGCGGCAGGTAAGCGGTCATGATCACCACCATGCCGAAGAAGGTCGGACGCACGACCTGCAGCGCCGCCTTCATCGTGTCCTTGCCAGTCATCGGGCCTTCACGTTGGGCTTCGCGCCGGCGCAGGATGTTCTCCAACACGAAGATCGCGCCGTCGACAATGATGCCGAAGTCGATCGCGCCGAGCGACAGCAGGTTTGCCGGAATCCGGAAATGGTGCATCAGGATGAACGCGATCATCAGCGATATGGGGATCGTCACCGCCGCGATCAGTGCCGCACGCACGCTGCCGAGGAACAGCAGCAGCACGAGCGTCACGAGCACCACGCCTTCGATCAGCGTCTTGCCCACCGTGTGCACAGTGGCGTCGACCAGGCTGCTGCGATCGAGGTAGGGCACCACCTTGACGTCCTTGGGCAACAGGTTCTCGTTAAGCTCGCGCACCGCCTCGTGCACCCCCGCGATGACCTGCGACGGGTTCTCGTTCTTCAGCAGCAGCACGATGCCGGAGACAGCGTCGGCATTGTTGTCTTTGCCGACGATGCCATGGCGCTCCTGGTGCCCCAGCGTCACGCTGCCCAGGTCCTTGATCAGCACCGGCACGCCATCCTTTTGCGTGACCACGACATTACCCAGGTCGTCGAGGCTGCCGATCAGGCCGACTCCGCGGATCACCAGGCCCTGTTCGCCGCGCGTCATGATGCTGCCGCCGGCATTGGCGTTGTTATCAAGGATCGCCTGCGTAACTTGCGCCAGCGAGATGTGGTACTTCGCTAGCCTGGCGGGGTCGAAGTCGAGCAGGAACTGCGTCCTCAAGCCGCCGAAGTTGGTCACGTCGACCACGCCCGACACCTGCTTCAGGCGCGGCACGACCTTCCAGCGCTGCAGCTCGGACAGCTCGCGCAGGTCGCGCGTCTTCGATTCGAGGGTGTAGCGGTAGATTTCGCCGATCGGCGAAGTGAGCGGATCGAGCGACGGCTGCGCGCCGTAAGGCAGCGCAACGCCGGCGATGCGCTCCTGCAGCCGCTGGCGCGACCAGTAATCCTCGGAGCCGTCCTTGAAGACGACTGTGATCAGGGAAAGGCCGAACGTGCTCTTCGAGCGCATCACGTGCATGCCGGGCGTGGCCATGATCTCGCGCTCGAGCGGGATCGTGATCTGCTGTTCGACCTCCTCGGCCGCCAGTCCATTGACCTGCGTGACGACCTGTGAGGTGGTGTCGGCGATGTCCGGGTAGGCTTCCAGCGGGAGCTCGGTCCAGCAGTAGGCGCCGTACAGGGCGACCAGCAGGAACACCAGCGAGACGATGCCGCGCCGGTTGAAGCACAGGGTGACGAGACGTTCAATCATTGAGCAGCACCCCATTCTTGACCACGACGCGCTCGCCCGCCTTCAGTCCCGCCACCACTTCGGTGTGCTCGCCAACCTGCGGGCCGAGCGTGACGGCACGGGCCTCGAACTGCCAGGGTGCGACCTCGACGAATACGCGATTGGTGAACCCGGACAGGATGACCGCCGTCATCGGCACCGTGATGCCCGTATGTGCCGGCGCCAGCAGGGTCGCCTGCGCGAACATGCCGGGCTTGAGGCGCCCGGCGGTGTTATCAAGCGCCATGCGCACCTTGACCGTGCGCGTGTCCACGTCCAGCAGCTCGCCGACATAGCGCACTTTTGCGTTCAGGCTGTCCGGATAAGCGTCGAACCGCACTGCCGCCGACTGGCCGACGAAGACTTGGCCCAAGTCCTTCTCCTGCGCGTTGGCGGACACGTACACCTGCGACAGGTCGGCCACGGTCATGAGCGGCGCGGTGGCGTCGTTCCAGTAGCCGCCAGCGGCGGCGGCCAGTTCGACCACGCGTCCGGAAATCGGCGAACGCACGGCGAGCAGGTGCCCAACCGTGCCGCCCGCCTTGGCACCAAGCTGGGACAGGCGCGCATCGGCGCGCGCCGCTTCGCTCGCGGCCTGTTCAAAATCGCTCTGCGCCTGTTCCAGATCGCGCTTGGCGCCGATGTCCGCGATGTCAAGTTCACGCTGGCGGGTCAGGTTGCGCTTGGCCAGCGCCAGCGCAGCGCGCGCCTTGGCCGCATCGGCGCTCGCCTGGGCCAGGTCGGCCGAATCGATCGTCAACAGCAGTTCGCCCGCCTTGACCGGATCGCCGAGCTGCTTGTTGAGCGTGACGATGCGGCCGCTCAGCGGGGTCTGGATCTTCACCAGCCTGGCCTGGTCGGCTTCGATCACCGCCGGCAGCGTGAACGGGACGGACACGGTTTGCTCGCCGATCGCGGCGATGGCGAGGCTTTTGCGTAGTGGCGACTGTTCGGGCACGACGATGCGCGCCCCGTCATGGACCAGCGACGCCGGCGCTGCTTCCGGCGCGTCCGTTGCGCTGGCGTGCGAAGCCAGCAGGCCCCAGGCGGCGGCGCCGAGCGCGCACAGTGCCGCCAGCCCGAACGCGAGGGATTTGTATTGTTGTTTCATGATGTACTCCGATAGGGGCCGCCGCCACGCGCGCTCTTGCGGAGCGCGCGCACCGATCGACCCGGCGTGCGAAGGCACAGCCTGTCGCCATCCCGTTCGGGATGCGTGCTAATGCGATTGATGAATGGCCGTGCTGACGCAGCGGCTCGGGCTTGCGCCGTCGGGGAGACGCGGCTCGGGCGATCCGTGCCGCTGAAGGAAAATCAGGGGTTCAGATCAGACCGGGCGCTGCCCGTCGGCGCACAGCATGACTAGAGTCCGGATCCATGTGTGCTCCTTGTGCATTTGAGAAGTGCCGATATGTTACGCAAGATCGCTGAATTACACCCTGAATCTTTCTTCAGAAAACAAGCCCCACCCCACTGGTATACTTTGGCCGTTGCGAAGGGAACCCATGAACATCCTGCTGGTGGAAGACGATCACAAGGCTGCGCGTTTGCTCGCGCGCGGCCTGCAAGAGGAAGGCTTCGCGGTCGATCTTGCGCAGTCGGCAGCGGACGCCGAGGCGCGGCTTGGCCCGGCATGCGGTCTCGTCATCCTCGACTGGCTGTTGCCGGACAAGGAAGGCATCCGCCTGTGCCGTGAGTGGCGCGAACGCGGCGTGCTGACCCCGATCCTCATGCTCACCGCGCGCGACGCCGTCGCCGACCGCATCGCCGGACTTAACACCGGGGCCGACGACTACCTGACCAAGCCGTTCGTCTTTGACGAGCTGCTGGCGCGCGTACGGGCGCTGCTGCGCCGCGCGGAACGAGCCCATCCTCCTCTGCTCCAGGTTGCCGGCCTGGTGCTCGATCCGCATACCCATGCAGTCACGCGCGGTGGCGCCGCGCTCGATCTCACCCCCAAGGAATACGCGATCCTGGAACTGCTGGTACGTCACGCGGGCGGCGTGGTCAGCCGCCAGCAACTGGCCGAACACGTCTGGCACGCCGACCTGATCGCCATCGACAACCTGATCGACGTGCACATGAAAAACCTGCGCCGCAAGGTCGACCCGCTCGGCGCGGTTGCGCTGGTCGAGACCGTGCGCGGCCGCGGGTTCCGCCTCGCCGCCGGGGACGCCGATGCTTAGCCTGCGGCGCCGGCTGGTCCTGGTGCACCTGGCCGTGGTGCTCGCGATCGTCGCTGCGGCAGCGCTCGTAGGATGGTGGGAGCTGTCACGCTCAGTACGAGGCCAGCTGGACGCTGCCCTGCTGGCGCTCGCGGAGACCGAAGTGGGCATGCTGGCCGATGCAACCGGAGGCGCCATCCACGTCCATGAAGCGCCCGCCGGCACCGCCCCGCCCTCGCTCATGCGGCTGGACCGGCTGGTGCAGATCATCGATGCCAATGGCAATGTGCTGGCCCGCAGCGTCAACCTGGGCGTGGCCAGACTGCCCGCGCCGCAGCCATTATTGGAGCAGCTGGCGGCGGGGCAGACCGTTTACCAAACGCTGCCGCATGTGATCGAAGAGCCGCTGCGCATGGTGTCGGTGCCCGCCACCATCGGTGACAGGGCCCTGGCTGTGCAGGTGGCCGGATCGCTCGACGACGTCAACCATGTGCTGCATGCCGCAGTCATCCTGTTCGCGGGGATGGCGGTGTCTCTTCTTGCGGCGGTCGGCTTTGCGGGAGCGGCGTTGACGCGCAAGATCTTCGGCGCGGTCGACGATATCGCGCTCAAGGCGCGCCGCATCGGCGAAGCGAACCTTGACCAGCGCCTGCCGCACCCGGGCGCCGACGACGAGATCGGGCATCTGGTCGACACCCTGAACGACATGCTCGATCGGCTCGAGCGCAGCTTTGACGTCCAGCGCCGCTTCACCGCCGACGCATCGCATGAGCTGCGCTCGCCGCTTTCGCGCCTGCGCACGGAAATCGAAGTGACCTTGCGGCGCCCGCGCGATGCTGCCGAATACATCGGCACCTTGCGTTCCTGCCTTGAAGAGGTCGAGCGCATGACCAAGCTCGTGGAGGAGTTGCTGATGCTGGCACGCCTGGACGCGGGACAAGAGCACACTCCTTCGGAAACCGTATCGCTGAACGATCTGGCAAAGGAGACCTTGTGGCGCCTGGAGCCGCGCTCGCGCGAGCGGGAAATCAAGATTGTGCTCGACGCCGGGCCCTCGGTCACCGCAAGGATCGCATATGGCCCTGCCAGCCTGGTGCTGACCAACCTGCTGGAAAATGCCGTGAAGTTTTCGCCAAGTGGTGGCCAGGTGACGGTACGGGTGGCTGCCGACGGCGACAGCGCCGTGCTGTCGGTGGATGACCAGGGACCGGGCATTGCGGCGGACGACTTGCCGTTCGTGTTCGATCGCTTCTATCGTGGTGCAGGAGCGCGTGCCGGAGTGGTCGAGGGCGTCGGCCTCGGGCTGGCGCTGTCGCAGGCCATCGCGCACGCCTACGGCGGCCGCATCGAAGCAGCTAACCGGCAGGGCAAGGGCGCGCTGTTTAAAGTCTTATTTCCGCTTGCGGCTTAGGATGCCGGGCATTACCAGCTGGCGCGCGCAGGGCCTCCAGGCGCTCAGCCAGGGTCGCTGCGGATAGCCCGCCGAGCCGCCGGTCCACAAGCTTGCCCTGAGCGTCGAAGAACAAAGTCGTCGGCAGCCCTGGCGATCCGGTTTGCTGTGCAAGCCGGCCCGCCGCATCGAGCATCACATTATCCAGGGCCAGCCCTTGAGCCTGCAAGTAACCGCGAACGATATCCGCCGACTCGCCCTGGTTGGCGAATACGAAAGTCACGTCCGGATTTTCGCGCTGGGCCTTGCCAAGCACCGGCATCTCTCGTCGGCAAGGAGGGCACCAGCTGGCCCATAGGTTGAGCACCACCGGCCTGCCGGCGAGCGAGGCCAGTGCCAACTCACCCCCTTCGAGACGGGCGAGCGTCACCTCGGGCAGAGCGGGTCCGGCGCCGGATGGCGCCACCAGCGCAAGGCCGGCTGCCCAAGCCAGGCTTGCCGTGAGTACCCCGGCGATGAGGGCTTTATACTCGCCGCGATTGCGTGACGCCAGCCACCCGCCCAAGATTAGTCCCGCAGTCACCCCAGCGGCCGGCGTAAAGCCGCCGTCGCGGATATCAAGGACCTGAAGCGGCGTCTGTGAATAGAAGGACCAGTAGCGCACCACGAATGCGACGCGCGCCGCCAGCAAGGCGGCGGCCAGGACACCCCAGAGCAAACGCTCCACCCGTGCGCGCGCTGTCCCGGCGAGGAGATTGCCCACGGTCAGACCGGCGATGATCGCGCCGAATGTCACCAGCAAAGAGGCCGGGAACGAAAAAGGGCCTATCGTCAGGTCAGTCATTTGCGTGTCGCATGCGCGCTTTCAAGAAGTCGAACAAAAATAGTAAGGGCCGCCGATTATGACAGCGTTAAGGTAGCGGCGCTCCCATGCGGGTAAGATCATGGTTTTTTGCCGAAAGTGGGTACTTGATGCGCGTGCTAGTAATCGAGGACGACGAGCTTGTCGCCAGCGGCATCATCGCGGGGCTGCGGCTATCCGGGATCGAGGCCGACCACGTGAGCACCGTCTCCTCCGCCGAAACCGCGGCGCAGACCAGCCGGTTCGACGTCGCCATCCTCGACCTGGGCCTGCCGGATGCCGACGGCCTGTCGCTGCTGCGGCGCTGGCGCGCCGGCGGCAAGAATTGGCCGGTGCTGGTGCTGACGGCGCGCGACGCGGTGCAGGACAAGGTGGCCGGGCTGCGCAGTGGCGCGGACGACTACCTGGTCAAGCCGTTCGAGCTGGACGAACTGGTCGCGCGCCTGCACGCCCTGCAGCGGCGCAGCGCCGGCCGAAGCGTCGACCTGATCGAACACGGGCCACTGGTGTTCGACGCCGCCACGCGCGAGGTGACCTTGCACGGCAAGCTGGTCGACCTGTCGCGCCGCGAACTGGCGCTGTTGCAGACGCTGCTCAACAGCGGCAAGCGCATCCTCTCAGCCGAGCAGGTGAAGGACAGCCTGTACGGGTTTGGCGAAAGAGTCGAAAGCAATGCGCTGAACGTGCACATCCATCACCTGCGGCGCAAGCTTGGGCCGCACATTGTCGAAACGGTGCGTGGGCTCGGTTACCGGCTCGGAAAGGTCGGAGAATGACGCTGGGCCTGCGTCTCTTGCTTGTTGAGTTGCAGGGGGAGCAAAGCAGTTAGCTTGCCTTCAAGGTCGGGACGATCTCATTCAAACTGGAGATTTCGTGGACAGGGATCGTTTCCCTAATGCGTCACACCAAGGACACGCAGCACCTCAGCCGCATCTTTGTCACCATTTTTGGCTGACCGTTCAAGCCAGTAAATCCCGGTATTTTGGTCTTTCGGCACCCCTCTTCCGCGCAAATACAAAAAGCCCAGCCTAGCCTGTGCAGTCGCGTGTCCGTGCTGCGCTGCTACAGAATAGTAGTGGAAAGCCGCCTTGTAATTCGTTTTTCCATCTGAGGGCTTATCAAATAGAAAACCGAGATCGTATGTTGCATCAAGATGTCCAGCCTCTGCCGCTTGACTAAAATAATCCCTTGCCTTATCGAGATTCATTTCCACACCGACGCCTTTTGCATACATGAGCCCAAGATTGTAGGCAGAAATAGTATGGCCTGCGTCGGCTGCGGCCTTAAACCACTTCGCCGCTTCCACTTCCCTGCCGCCCGTCGAACTCAATATTTGGGCAAGGTTAAACTGAGCAAGCATGTGACCGCATTCCGCAGCAATTCGAAAGTGCTTGGCTGCCTCGTAATCGTCTTTTTTGCCGCCAAATCCTTGCATATGAAAGACACCAAGATTAAAGGCCGCATCAACGTTTCCCCGCCGCTCAGCCTGGGATAGCAGTTTGTCCGCTAGCGGCATCTGATTCCCTTGTTCGATCAGAGCTATAGCCCGGGCGACCTGGGGCGCATCCGCATTTGTACACCCTGGTTTCGACCAAGCAGTGATCGGGCCCAGGCATAGAACAACCAATAGGCAGGTAGCGCGGGGAGTTCGGAAAGGTCGGCTCATCGACGAGGCTCGAATGCTGGTGAATTTCATAAATAGAGGAAAAGCTGCTTTTGCGAGTCAACCTTACGCCGAATAGCTGGCTGCAGCTTACCTATCAATGTTAATAGGGCATGGAGAGAGTATTAGATGCAAGTATAGCAACGCCCTTAGCTGCACATATGCATGCAAGCCCCGCCTGTCATCAGGCCAGGCAAGGCACCCACAGGAGAACGTTTCATGCTCGACGGTTCCGGTCAGCGCTTGCATGGCCGTTTGCTGGGCCATGCCGACCTCGCCGAGGCGCTGCCCCTGGTGCCCGGCTGGTTGCCGCTGGCACCGTCGTTGCGCGCCGCGCTGCCTGTGGTGTGGACCCGGCTGCTCAGTCACAGCGGCTTCAATGCCGACGTCATCGAAGACCTGAACCGCCCGCACGGGGAGCGTCTCGTGGGCCTGGGCATGGCCATCGCGCTCGATGACGACTGGCGGCGGCGCCTGACGGACTCGCCGCCGCCCTTCGCCGCGGCGCAGCTCTACGCCGCTCTGGCGGAAGGCCACTACCAACCTCCTTCGGACAAGGAACTTGCGCGCCTGAGCGGCCGCGGGGAGGTTGCCTTCCTCGTGCTGCACTATGAGCAGGTGCTCACGGATCAGGCCAACCCCGACACGGTGGAGATGCTCGGCATGGCCATGTCGAGGTTCCGCCAGGCGCACGCGGGCTACCGCTTGCAGCACCTCTACCAGGAGGGCCTGGGCGAGCAGGCCGCCTACTTGCAGAGCATGGGCTTTCGCACCCGCACCGCACGCGCCCAGGACGGCGTGCCCGAACTCTACGGACTCTCCCGCGACGAGGCCGCACTGATGCTGCCCGGCTCGCCAGTGCGCGATGCCTTCCAGTTCACGCCGCCGCGCTTCGGCTTCTCGGCCGCCGAGCGCCGGCTGCTGCGGCTGGCCGTCACGCAGCTGACGGACGAGGAGATTGGCGACGAACTGGGCGTGTCGCTGCACGGCGTGAAAAAGCTCTGGCGCTCGGCGCAGCAGCGCTCGCTGCAGGCCATGCCCAGCCTGTACGACGGCTTGACCAGCGCCGAGGCCGACACCGGCGCGCGCGGCCCCGAGAAGCGGCGCACGCTGCTGCACTACCTGGGTCAGCATCCCGAGGAACTGCGGCCCTACCTGAGCCCGGAGCCTGGCTGAGCCGGGCCAGCGTCGATCCCCCCTAAAAGAGCGGTACCCAAATAGAGGTCTTCCGGCAGCGGCGGCGAACGGCGAACATCTCGGCTTCGCCAATCCCACCAGACGACCCGCCATGCTCGACACCACTTCCGCCTTTTCGCCGCACGACGCCGCGAACAAGGTAACCATGCCCATCGAACCCTCGGCGCAGCTTGCGCCCCGCCCACGCTCACACCTCGCGCTGGCAGCCTTACTTTGCTCCGTTTTGCTGCTCTGCGCCTGCAACGGCGATGGCAACGCCCGATTAGCCGAAAGCGCGTTCCAGCTGGGTGATTCGCCTTCCACGCCTGCCGCACCTTCCACGCCGTCCACGCCGTCCACGCCGCCCAACCCTGGCGGCTCCCAGGCCACGCCCCCCGGTATGCTCCAGGGCCCCGCCGCCTCGGGCAGCATCGGCGCGGCAGGCGGCGAGGTGACGAGTGCAGACGGCCTGCTCCAGATCAGCGTGCCGCCCGGCGCGTTCGCTCACCCCACGCAGGTGACGATCCTGTCCATCACCAACACCGCCCACGGCGGTCGCGGCCAGGCCTACCGCATCACGCCCGAGGGCCTGCAGGGCGCGGTGCCGCTGACGCTGCGGTTCCAGGTCGACGACGCCATGCTCCAAGGCAGCGCATTGGATGTCATGAGCATCGCCACACAGGACGCCGACGGGCGCTGGCACGCCTACCGCCAGCCGGTGCGCGACAAGACGAAGAACACGCTCGAGGTTCAGACCACGCACTTCTCCGACTGGGCGGTGATCGCGGGCGCCCAACTGCGGCCCGCCACGGCCACCGTGCCGGTGGGCCAGTCGATCGATTTCATACTCGTGACCTGCGCAGCCCAGGCCGAAAGCAACGGCATCACCGCCACCGTGGACGCGTGCACCGAGCGGCCGGCGGCCGTGGGCGAACTGTCCGACTGGGCCGTCAACAGCATCCTCGGCGGCGCCGCCGCGCTCGGCACCATCACTGAACTTGCGCTCACGGGCCCGGCGCAAGGCGAGATACCACATCGCGCACGCTTCGACGCGCCGCTGCAGGTGCCCGCGCACAACCCGGTCGCGGTGTCGGTGCGCTACCATGAACTCGCGCCCGGTGCCCAACCCGTCACGCTGGTCTCGAACGTGCTTATCACCCGATACCAGGATTGCCAATGGCTGCGGGACGCGGGCTCGCTGCATTTCGAGATCGAACTGGAATACCACTACAACGGCCCGGGTCCGGAAGGCCCGACCTCGCTCAGCCAGTCCGGCATCATCCGGGGCGAACTGCAGAGCATGTACCAGAATGACTTTCAAGGTGCCTGGCAAGGCATCACCACCCAGGGCACGGCCTTTCTCAACGACCAGGTCGCCAAAGGCGATGACACCTTGCGGCTGTCCGGCAGCGGCGCCCCGGCCGTAGGCAGCGGCATCGACGCCGGCCAGTCCAGCGGCGCCCAACTGGTAGTCAACTACAGTGACTGCACCTACCACTTCGGGGGGCGGATCACCGTGCTGGCCAGCAGCGGCAAACCCAACGATCCGCCGCGCGTGACCGAAGTGGGCAACTTCGCGCTCAACGGCTTCGTCCCCATCGACCGGGTCGACGGCATCGGCGGCTTCCATGAGATGCCTCTGCGCCAGGAGGCCAAAACCATCGGCACTTACTCGCCCGGCGGCCTGGGTAACGGCGTCACGGACGGCAAGGCCATGGCGCGCTGGATCGTCCACCGCATGACGTATTGAAGGAATCAGCCATGACTTTTACGAACTCACACCGTGGCCTGCGGGCCGCCCTGGCCGCACTGGCCCTGGCCGCCGCCGCGCCCGCGGCCCTGGCCGAGATCGATTGCTGGATGGATGCCGAGCACCCGCAAACGGCCGACCAGCTGGCCGTGGGCGACGCCCGCGTGGCGCCCTTGCGCCAGACCCTGCACCAGATCAACGCCCTGCTGCATCGCCAGAGCGCACTGCATGAGCTTCCTCGCACCCGTCTGCGCAGCAGTTGGCAGATCGGTGGCCTGTGGAACATGCCGTCGCGCGGCGCGAACTTCCTGCTGCGCGATCACCGCGAACCCATGTGGCGCGGCACCTGTGACGTCATCAAGGGCGCCGACCGCTGGGAGCCTCGCGCCACCATCGTGGTGACGGTCAACTCGCCCAACACCTTCTTTGCCACGGCGGTACCCGAGTTCCGGGACGAGCAGCTCGAGGCCTACCGCGAGCTGCCGGCCACCGGCCGCCTCGGCGGGCACACGCTGTACGGCGGGCACATGCTGGTGTTCACGCCCGGAGGCCGCCTGCCCTGGGTGCCGGTGAGCACCGCCGAATACCTCGACTTCATGGAGCGCTCCCTGCAGCGGCAAGCAGTCGAGGCTGACGCCAACCGCCAGGCCGCGCGCCAGGCTGCCGCCCCTGAGGCGCAAGAGGCCATGATGCAGCGCGTGGCCGAGGGCCTGCGCAAGGTCGACCCGGCCAAGGCCGAGCAGATGATGGCCGAGATCCGCGCGCAGCAGGCAGGGGCGCGCGCGCACGCCGAAGCCGTCGAGGCACGGCGGCGCGCCAATCCAGCCATCGACAACGACCCCACGCGCACCATGCTCGCCAAATTACGCGCCTGGCGCGCCGCGCTATCCCCCGCGCAGCTGGCGCAGCAGGCGCGCCTTGGCCTGGACGGCCTGCAACCTCAGAACGGGCCCGCGGAAAACTACCCCTTGCTCGCCAAACCCGATCCGGCCTTCCCTTGGGACCGCCAGCACCCGGCGCGCGCCCAGATGTTGATGGTGTCGGTACGCGGCGGCGATACCTTCGAAATGCCCATGCAGCGCGTGCTGCAAACACTCGACCTGGCAGGCCTGCAGGCGCTGGTGGCAACGCCGAACGGCGGGCGCGGTGAGGTGGCGGTGCGCTGATTGCGCTCTCCAATCGGCCGGCGTCACGAGGCTTCGCTTTACTTTCCTGAAGAGTTGCCATATTCTTAGGAAAACGTTTAACTACAAATTTGCGGATGGGGGCACGCCTTCCCCACTCGGCCGAGTGGATCGCACAGTCGCCGACACGAATACCGCATGCCTTTTAGTTAAACGCTTCAAAAAAACTAAGGAGACATGTTTTGAACGAGGAAGCAAAAACGCTGGGCTCACTGTTACGTTCGGCCCTGCTCGCGGCCGGGCTCGGTATTTGCCTGTCAAGCCCTGTGCAGGCTGCATCGCCGTCCCAGTTTTATACTTACGACCCGGCCGATTTGGCCTTGGCAAAACAAAAAGTCGCGGCGCACGACCCGCTCTACCAGCCGTCCTACGACAACCTGCTGAAGGAAGCCGACGCGGCGCTCACTCACAAGCGCTACAGCGTGGTCGACAAGACCCTGGCGCCCGCCAGCGGCGACAAGCACGACTTCTTCAGCTTCGGCCCGTACTGGTGGCCCGACCCGGCCAAGAAGGACGGCCTGCCCTACATCCGCAAGGATGGCTTGCACAATCCCGCTTCCTCGACCAATGGCACGGACAGCACCCGCCTGGGCAAATTCTCCAAGGACGTGACGGTTCTGGCGCTGGCCTGGTATTTCACCGGCCAGCAGAAATATGCTGACAAGGCAGGCGAACTGGCACGCGCCTGGTTCCTCACGCCGGAAACCCGCATGAACCCGAACCTGGAATACGGCCAGGCGATTCCCGGCCGGGTGAATGGGCGCGGCATCGGCATTATCAGCAGCCGCAGCCTGATCGATGTGATGGACAGCCTGTCGCTGATCCAGCCGACCAATGCCTTGAGCGATGCTGAGAACGACGCAGTGCGTGGGTGGTACCGCGAATACCTGAATTGGCTGCTCAATAGCCGCAATGGCTTCGAAGAGAGCAACGCGCACAACAACCACGGCACCTGGTATTCCGCGCAGGTGACCGCGTTCGCGCTGTACACGAACCAGCCGGAGATCGCGAAACGCGAGCTGGAAATCACGAAAATCCGCCGGATCGCCGGGCAGATCGACCGCGAAGGCAAGTTGATTGCTGAACTGGAGCGCACTCGCCCTTCCGGCTACATCAATTTCGCCCTCGAAGCGTTCGGCAACCTGGGCCGCTATGGCGAACTGGCCGGCGTGGGCGTCTGGGAACACGGCCAGGACTCGCACAATATTGAGCAGGGCTACCGGTTCGTCGCGCGCTACGTGAACGGAGAAAAGTGGCCCTACCCGGAAATCGATCCCAAGGAAGGCACGGCGGACGGCATCAACCTGCATACGATGCGCAACATGCTGACCGCCGCGCGCGCCTACAAGGGCGAACCGGTCTTCGCAGAGAAGGCGCGCTGGCTGCTTGAGCACTATCCTGGCCAGCTCAGTGCGCTGATCACGCCGTTGAAGTAAGGCTGTCGGCCCTGGCGCAAGACCACGAATGAGGCGCCGGGGCTATCCAACGAGTTAGCAAACATTTTTGTTGACTTTTTGCAGCTTTGCTTTAAGCTCACTAAATCGTTGCAGTAAATCGATTTACCTTTCCTCGTTTGCCGGGTCGCACTTCGGACACGGGCAAAGAAGGTCGACAGTATTTCCGTATCAAAATTTTTTTAACGCTGCACTGCAACGTTACAGTAAATCGATACACCGCTTGCTTGCATGAGAAAACAATGAGCGAACCAAAGATCAAGGACGTGGCCCGGCTGGCTGGCGTATCCCCGTCCAGCGTTTCGAATTTTCTCAACAGCCGCTTCCAGCAGATGCGCCCTGAGACCCAGCGCAACATCCAGGAGGCGATCAAGCAGCTCGGGTACCGGCCCAACAATGCCGCGCGCCAGCTCAAGACCGGGGTCGCCTCCATGGTCGGCCTGCTGGTGCCATCGCTGGCGAACCAGTTCTTCGGTGCGCTCGCCTGCGCGGTGGAAGCCGCCGCGGCCAAATACCATTGCCACGTGATGACCTTCAGCACCTTCCGCAATCCAGCACGGGAACGGGCGGTGATGGCCGACCTGATGGCCCATGGCGTGAAAGGCATCATCACCGGTTCAGCATTGAACGACACCGAACACTTGGCCGCGATGACGTCGCGCTGCCCCGTCGTCGCCTTCGACATCCGGCGCTCGGACGAGAGCCACGAGCGCATCATCACGATCTCGGTCGACAACGCCGCCGCCACGGCGATGGCGGTCGATCACCTGGCGTCGCTGGGTCATCGCTCGATCGCGCTGGTCACGCCCCCGCCGCAGACGCTGAACCGCCAGGACCGGATCCGCGGATTCGAGCAGGCCGTCGCGCGCGCGGGCATCGCCGGCGAACTGGTGATCGTGGATTCCACCGACGCTCCCGCCGATCCACATGGCGATACCCAGTTGTTCGAAATGGGCTGCAGTGCCGCCGAACGCATCCTGGCAGCGCCCTCCAGACCAACGGCGGCGATCGCGATCAACGACATGATGGCGATCGGGATCGGGATCGGCCTGAAGAAACTGGGCCTGAAGATACCGGAAGATTTGTCGCTGATCGGGATCGACGACATCTTCTTCGCCGGCGCGCACGACCCACCCCTGACAACCCTGCGCCAGCCAATCCAGGCGATGGCCGACGCCGCGGTCCAGCGCATCCTGGCACCGGCGTCGGCTCCGGCTGACGAACTGTTCGCGCCGGAACTGATCGTGCGCTCGTCGACCGCGGCGCCACCGAAACAATAAATCACCCACCAGAAAGAAAGCGACACATGGAATTAGTTGGAAAACGCGCCCTCGTCATGGGCGGAGCATCGGGCATCGGCAAGGCAACCTCGCTGGCCCTCGCAAATGCAGGCGCGGATGTCGTCCTGACCTACTTTAGCAGCAGCGATGAAGCGCAGGACGTGGTTTCGCAGATCCGCGCCATGGGCCGGCGCGCGCACGCAATCAAGGCTGACGTGAGCGACAGCGACATCGCCGAAGCGGTGTTCGCCGAAGCGGAAAGCCAGATCGGCGAGATCGACACGCTGTTCGCCAATATCGGTGGCCTGATCCAGCGCTGCCGCGTGGTCGACATGCCGCTGTCGCTGTGGAATGAGGCCATGAACCTCAACCTGACCAGCACCTTCCTGATCTGCCAGGCCGCGCTCAAGCGCATGGAAGCGCGCAAGAGCGGCGTGATCGTCACCATGTCCTCGCTGGCCGCGTTCGACGGCGGCGGGCCGGGTTCGGCGCACTATGCATCATCCAAGGCCGCCGTCGCCACGTTCACGCGCGCGCTCGCGAAGGAAGTGGGACCGCTGGGCATCCGCGTCAACGGGGTCGCCCCGGGCCTCATTGCCACGCGCTTCCACGATACCTTCAACACCCCGGCGAACCGCCAGGCGATCGCCGAGCGCACGCCTGCGCGCCGTGAAGGCCAGCCGGATGACGTCGCCGACGTCGTCGTCTTCCTCGCATCAAAGCGGGCCGCCTTCCTGGCCGGCGAAATCATTCAGGTCAACGGTGGCCTCGGCCTCTACTGAGAATTAGGAGAGCGTGATGAAGCAAATCTTCGGCAGGCGACGTTTTCTCGGCGCCGCAGCCCTCTCCTTGCCCGTACTGGCCACGCGCCAGGCCTTGGCGCAGGATGCGCGCGAGTCACTGGGCACGATGATCGGCAAGGCTACCGGCGGAGCGCACCCGCTGGAGACAATCATGCAGGCGCATCCGGCGGCCTTGCGCCCCGAGCTGAACGGCGTGCACCCGCGCGTGTTCACCACCAAGGCCGGCCTGGAGCAACTGCGCCAGCGCGCCCGCAGCAGCCATCGCGCGATGTGGGCAAAAGCGCTGGACGGCCTGGTCGCCATGCGTGAAGACCCGCCACCGGCGCCGGCGCAGAAACGGCGCGCGCAAAACACGGTGGCGATCGGCATCGTGGGCGCCGCCCTGGCCTACCAGATCGAAGGCGACGCCCGCTACCTCGAGGCCGCCAAGCGCTACATGGACGCGGCGGTGAGCTACGACGTTTGGGGCTACACCTACAGCAAGCCCAACATCGATCTGGCAGCCGGCCATCTGCTGTACGGGATGGGTACCGCCTACGACCTGCTGTACGACGTGCTCTCCGCTGAGGAGCGCACCCGTTACCGCGACAAGATCGTGCGCCAGGCGCGCCTGTTGTCGGCGCACTTCAAGCCGACTCCGGGCAAGTCTTATTCGTACAGCCAGAACCATTGCTTCATCCCGATCGCCGGCCTGGCCATCGCTGCCTACGCGGTGTGGGACGAGGTGCCGGAAGCGGCGCAATGGGCGGCGCTGTCACGCGCCATCTTCACCCGCGTGCTCGAAGTGGCGTCCTCGGACGGTTATTTCTACGAGGGTGTCGAGTACTGGGTGTTCTCGATGCCGTGGATTATCCACGCGCTCGACGCCTTCGCCCACGCAGCGGGCGACGACATGTACGACGAGCCGAGCCTGCGCAAAGCCCACCTCTACATCGCGCACTCGATCACGCCCAATGGGCAGGACGTGTTCGACTTCGGCGACGTGTTCGAAGGTCCGATCACGCGCTCGCGCATCGGCGAGGAGCCCGCGCGCACGCACCCGAACGGCAAGCTGCATTCGAACTACAACCTGCTGTACCGCCTGGCGGCGCGCTTCGGCAACCCGGAGGCGCAGGGCGTCGCAGCCTGGATGGCATCGCTGGGCCACGTGTGCCAGGAAGACTACTGGAGCCTGCAGTGGTTCGACGCGGCCCTGCCGGCCAAGCCGATGTCGGCCATCAAGCCGCACCATCACTTCGAGGAACTGGGCACCGTGTACTGGCGCAGCGACTGGACCGCCAAAGCGACCGCATTCGCCTTCCGGGCCGGCCCGCCGGAGGGCCACCACGTCACCGCCCTTCGCGGGAAGCTGCCCGACTGGCATCTCGAGATGGGGCACTCGCACCCGGATGCCGGCAGCTTCATCCTGTACGGCGGCGGCAGTTACCTGACCGGCCCGATGGGGTATGCCGGCATCCCGAGCAGCAAGTTGAGTAATACCTTGCTGGTCGACGGCCAGGGCCAGGCCAATGAAGGCGGCGGCCACGACGCGTTCCGCGGCTACCCATATGAACGGCTGGACAAGATCCGGATCACCAGCGTGAAGCTGGGCCGCGACCATGCCGACATCGTCGCCGAACTCGCCGGCGCGTATCGTCCCGAACTGGGGATCGAGCGCCTCGAACGCCGCTTCAGCTATGCGAACAAAACCTGGACAACGACCGACCGCATGCACGCCAATAAGCCGGTGGTCCTGACCGCGCAAGTGCACGGCGACCAGGCGATCAACCAGGTGGGCGCGCAGCGCTTCGTCATCGCCGGCAAGCCGTCGTCGCTCAAGGTTGACGTGCGCACGCAGGGCGCGAAAGCGGTCATCGAGCCGGGCGTGGTAATCGCGGCCGGCCCGCCGGGCAAAGTCGACAGCGGCCCTCGGGAAGAACGCGGCATGGTGCTGCGCCTGTCGCTGCCCGCCAGCCAGGACGCGACGCTGGTCACCAGCATGCGGTTCTAAGGAGCGCCAGCCATGGACAATCCGGACGTCATCACCTTCGGCGAAGCGATGGCCCTGCTGATCGCGCGCCAGAGCGGGCCATTGGCGCAGGTCGGCGAATTCGAGCGCGCCACCGCCGGCGCGGAACTGAATGTGTCGGTTGGGCTCAGCCGGCTGGGGTTGAAGGTCGCCTATATCAGCAGCCTGGGCGACGACAGCCTCGGGCACAACCTGCGCTCCTTCATGGCCTCGGAGGGGCTCGACCTGCGCCATGTCCGGATGGACGAGCGCTACCCCACCGGCTTCATGCTCAAGGCGAAGGTGGACGACGGCACGGATCCGGAGATCGAATACTTCCGGCGCGGATCGGCCGCCAGTCATATGGGGCCGTCCGACGTTCCGGAATTGCCCGTCGCGCAGGCGCGCCTGCTGCACCTCACGGGCATCACTCCGGCACTGTCGGCCAGCTGTCGCGAGCTCGCGTTCAAGCTCGCGGTGCAAGCCCGCATCGCCGGGCGCACAGTCAGCTTCGACCCCAACCTGCGGCCGCGCCTGTGGCGTTCGCAGGCGGAGATGATCGAGACCGTGAATGCGCTGGCCGGCATGTCCGACCTGGTCATGCCTGGCCTGGCCGAGGGCCGGCTGCTGACCGGTTGCGAGCACGCAGCCGGCATCGCCGACTTCTACCTGGCCCGCGGCGCGCGCCAGGTCGTGGTCAAGCTGGGGCCGGAAGGCGCGTATTTCGCCAGTGCGGAAGGCAGTGGCACGGTGCCGGGCCTGCCGGTGGCGAACGTGGTCGACACCGTCGGCGCCGGCGACGGCTTCGCGGCCGGCGTCATCAGCGCGCTGCTCGAAGGCCTGCCCCTGCAGGCAGCGGCAGCGCGCGGCAATACGATCGGTGCGCGCGTCCTGCAGTTCCGCGGCGATTGCGAAGGGCTGCCGAATCGCCAGCAACTGGCTGCGATGCAGGGCTCGGACGGGCCGCCCGGCATCAACTAAAACCGCGCTCGCCGTCATACCAGAACAAACACAAACAGAATATTGGAGACATCGGCATGAGAACAATGAAGGGGCTGCGCTGGCTGGTCATCGCGCTGGTGGCCGCCGCCACGATCATCAATTACATCGACCGCTCGGCACTGGCGGTCATGTGGCCGGGGATCGCGGACGAACTGGGCATGGACAAACGCGACTATGCCAACATCATCACCATCTTCCTGGTCGGCTACGCCATCGGGCAGTCGCTGTTCGGCAAGCTGTTCGACGCCCTCGGCACCCGGATCGGCTTCCTGCTGTCGATCGTCGTGTGGTCGGCCTCCATCGCCCTGCATTCCGCCGCGCGCTCGGCCATGTCGTTCGCGCTGTTCCGCGCGCTGCTGGGCGTGGGCGAGGCCGGCAACTGGCCGGGCGCGACGAAAGCCGTCGCGGAATGGTTCCCGGTGCGCGAGCGCGCCCTGGCGCAGGGCATCTTCGGCGCCGGCGCTTCGATGGGGTCGATCGTCGCGCCGCCGCTGGTGGCCTTCCTGTATGCCTTTGTAGGCTGGAAGAGCACCTTCATCCTGATCGGCGCGCTGGGCCTCGTCTGGGTCGTGCCATGGCTGATCGTCTACCGGTCCGGACCGGACGCGCACCCCTGGATCAGCGCCGAGGAGCGCGCCTACATCCTGACCGGACAACGAGCCGCCGACGCAGCACAGGCGCAATACGTGCCGACGTGGTCGCAGTTGCTGCGCCATCGCCAGAGCTGGGGCGTGATCGCCGCGCGCTTTTTCATCGATCCGATCTGGTGGCTGTTCGTCGGCTGGCTACCGCTGTACCTGAACGAAAAATTCCACTTCGACGTGAAGCAGATCGGCATCTTCGCGTGGGTGCCGTATGTCGGCGCCGCCATCGGCGCGCTCCTGGGCGGCTGGCTGTGCGGCCGGCTGCTGCAGCGCGGCTGGTCCGTCAACGCAGCGCGCAAGCTGGTGATCGGCCTGGGCCTCGTGGTGATGTTTGTCGCCTCGCTGTTCAGCGCAACGGCCGATACCCCGCTGCTGGCGGTCCTGTCGATCGGCGCCATCCTGTTCGGCTTCCAAGCGGCGATCAGCAACATCCAGACCCTGCCGAGCGATTTCTTCTCGGGGAAGACGGTCGGCTCGCTGGCCGGCATCAGCGGTACCTCGGCGGTGCTGGGCACGATCGTCTGCATGCAGCTGGTGCCCGAACTGACCGCAGGCGGCAACTACACGCCGTTCTTCATCCTGGCCGCGGTGCTGGTGCCGCTGGTCTTTGTTTCGCTCTGGCTTGGCGGCCGCGTCGCCCCGGTCGAGCCGCGCGAGTCTGCCGATTCGGCGCACAACCCTCAACAGTCGACCATCAAGGAGTCTCAATGAATCTGCTTCAGCGAACCTGCGGCCTGTCCCTGCTTTGCGCAGGCCTGCTGGCAGCGTCCGGCCACGCCCAGGCCCAGGCGCCCGGCTTCACGTCCAAGGAGGCTTTGGAAAGCCTGTTCGAACTGGAGGGGAACTCGCCGTTCTCAACCCCGCACGACGGCACGCTCACCTTCAGCGCCCTCACCTCCAAGTTCGCCACCGCGAATGGTCATGGCTACCGCAACGAGCTGAAAATCGGGAAGAAGAACCGTCTTCCGATCGAACAGACGAACGAGCACTTTTCCGCTGTCGTCACGCCGACGCTGTCCAATGGCGCCAAGACCATCGTGGCGCAGTATCACGTCGAGGGCCTGGAGACGATCGTGAAGGTCTACGTGCAGGACACGGAAGATGGCCAGCTGCTCGATGGCAAGGCCAACAATGGCGTGTTCGACATCGTGGCGAAGATCTTCAGCACCAGCGGCAAGGATGTCGCTACCGCGCTGGGCACGATCCGCTCCGGCGAAAGCTTCGACCTGGATATCAAGTTCGATAAAGGCGATGCGACCGTGACTGCGAAGACCGCCACCAACGGCACCATCCAGACGGCACGCACCCGGATCAAGGGCGACCATCGGAATATCTACTTCAAGTTCGGCGACTACCTGCAAGCGCTCGATCCGGCCACGAACGGGTTCACCTCGAGCACGGCCAAGTGGGACGAGTACTACCGACTGAAGCACATCGACAGCAGCAGCATTCGCTTCAGCCACACCACGTTCGAACGCAATTGAAAAACGGCGCCGCGGCATTGCTGCCGGCGCCACCGATGCAACTGGAGACAGACATGAATCAAGCGGTAGATTCCCGCACACTGGAGCTGCTGAAGACCGTCAGCACCTCGACCCTGACCACGCTGCTGTACAAGCGCGGCTTTCGCAATGTGTTCATTCAGGGCGCGCGGCCTTTGAAGACGGGCCAGCGGCTGGCCGGCCCGGCCTACACCCTGCGCTACATTCCGTCGCGCGAGGACCTGGACGGCGTGGACGCCTTCCGCGATCCGCGTCATCCACAGCGCGTGGCGATCGAGGAAATTCCGCCGGGCGCGGTGCTGGTGATGGATTGTCGCGGCGATACCTCGGTGGCTTCGGCCGGCAGCATCCTGTCCACGCGCCTGCAGGTGCGCGGCGCGGCCGGCATCGTCACCGACGGCGGCTTGCGCGACGCCTCCGCCATCGCCAGGCTGGAGATCCCGGCCTGGTGCTCGGGCCCCTCGGCCCCCACCAACCTGATACGCCACCACGCGCTCGACCTGAATGCGCCCATCGGCTGCGGCGGCGTGCCGGTCTACCCGGGCGACATCATGGTCGGCGACGACGACGGCGTGGTCTGCATCCCGTTTCACCTTGCCGACGAAGTCGCGCGCGACGCGGTCGAGATGGAGCGCTTTGAGGATTTCGTGCTTGAAGAGGTGGCGCGCGGCGCAACGATCATCGGCCTGTATCCACCCACCGCGCCGGAGACCCGGACACGTTACGAAGCATGGCTGGCAAGCCATGCGGCCGATTAACCGCTTGACGCGGGCGGGCGCGGGTTAAACGCTTTCCAAACATATGCATTTGCGACGCAACGCATTGGCAATCACGTGCCGTTATTGTTACTAAATTACGACAATAATAACGGCCTTGCAATAAGAGATCGAGAGAGCTGCAGCGAAAAACTTTAGCTCAAGCATTTTTTTCGATACGATGTTAATCGATTTCCAAAATTGATCGTGCGTGGGACGCGGAGCATCGGCCCAACGACTCAGGTTTCTACAACAACAGCAGGAGACATCGCTTTGAACAACAACACGAAAAATCTGCGGTACACACCGCTCCCAATTGCTTCGGCAGTCGCCATGGCCTTGCTGGCCATGAGCGCACCTTCCTTCGCGCAAGAGGCGCCGACCGAGGACACGATGACCAAGGTCGAGATCACCGGCTCGAGCATCAAGCGGGCGACCGCGGACCAGGCGCTGCCGGTCACCGTCACCAAAGCCGAAGACTGGATCGCGCAAGGCGCGGTGACGGTTTCCGACATCCTGATGACGATGTCGACCGCCGCCAACTACGAGCCGAACTCCACGGCCGGCAACGGCAATAGCGCCAATATGCGCGGCATCGGCGCCGCACGCACGCTGGTGCTGCTCGACGGCAAACGCCTGCACGACAGCTCGATCGACCCGAACACGATTCCCGTCAGCGCCCTGGACCGCACCGAAGTGCTGCGCGACGGCGCCTCGTCCGTGTACGGCAGCGATGCGATCGGCGGCGTGATCAACTTTGTCACCAAAAAGTCCTACACCGGGGCGTCCATCACCGCGAAGGGCACCGTGCCGCAAAAGAAGGGCGGCGGCGAAACCGAAGGCCTGAGCTTCATTGCAGGTAAAGGGGACCTGGCCACCGACGGCTGGAACGTCTACGTGACGGGCGATGTCAACAACCAACTGCCGCTGCGCCAGAGCGCCCGCCCGAACATCACCAATACGGATAGGCTGCAGAGCGCCGGCTTCGAACCGCCCAAGCTGAGCAAGGGCAGCAATGCAGTGCCGGCCAACGTGACCCTGGCCAACGGCTCGACCAAGGTCGGCAGCACGACCATCACCGGCAATCCTTACTACAGCACCGGGTGCCTCGCGCCCTGGTCCGTCCCAGGCACGAGCAATACCTGCGCGTCGACCTACAACGCGAACTCGCTGACGTTGACGACCGCGAAAAAGCAGGCGTCATTCTTCGTCAAAGGCTCGAAGATGATCGGCGACGACAAACTGACGGCGACCCTGCTGTATTCGTCGATCTTCACCCGTCCGGTCAAGAACCCGACCTTCGGCATCAACGCCTCGGTCACCAACTTCCCGGCGCTGACGATCACCCCGAGCAGCCCTTACTACCCGGGCAAGGGCATCACGCCCGCGATGCCGGCCATCACCAACCAGACGCTGACGCTGGCCTGGTCGCTGATCGGCGATCTCGGCCCGACGGTCCTGAACTACCAGAAATCGGAGTCGCGCTTCACGCTCGAGGATGAAGGCCGCCTGGGCGCCTGGGACTACAAGGTCGGCATCTGGAATGCGATCTACGCGACCCACACCACCTTCCATTCGGGCTTCGTCAACAGCTTCAAGCTGCTCGATGGCGTCGCCAACGGCAAGCTCAATCCCTTCGGCATACAAAATGCGGAGGGCAAGGCCTACCTGGACAGCATCTCGACCAATGGCGAAACGGCCAGCAAGGGCCTGACGCGCCTGACCGGCGCGAACCTGGCGGTCAACCGCGAGCTGATGGACCTGCCGGGCGGTGCCCTGGCGTTCGCGGCCGGCGCCGGCATCTACCACGACTTTGGCCGCAACTTCATTCCGACCACTGTCGCGCTGTCCGGCGGGCAGACGGGCACCACCGCGGCGACCGACGTGTCCGCGTCGCGCAATGTGGCATCGGTCTATGCGGAACTGTATGCGCCGCTGACCAAGTCGCTGGACGTCGACCTGGCGGTGCGCACCGACCGTTACAACGACTTCGGCAGCACCACCAATCCCAAGCTCAGCTTCCGCTACAAGCCGACGGAATGGGTGATGTTCCGTGGCGCCGCCGGCACCGGTTTCCGCGCCCCGACGCTGAACGAACGCTATTACGGCGCGGTCAACGGGCCGACCGGCGTGACCAGCTCGACCTACAACGATCCGCTGCTGTGCCCGGGCGGCAAGGTCGGCGGCAATACCGGCGGCACCGCACTGCCCGGCTATACCCCGACCACCGTCTGCGCGGCCAAGCTGCCGATCAACACCGGCGCCAACCCGTCGGTCGGCCCGGAAAAGTCGAAGACCTTCAACTTCGGCATCGTGCTCACGCCGACCAAATCGCTGCTGGTGTCGCTCGACTACTGGGACGTGCGCATGACGGACGCGATCGGACAAATCGCGCAGGCCACCCTGTTCCAGCCGCAATACGCCGACCGGTTCATCCGCGATCCGAAGACCAACATGCTGATCTACATCGATGACCGCCTGAACAACATGGGCGGCCAGCGCACGGACGGCATTGATATTACGACCACCTACACGTTCCCGAAAACCAGCTGGGGCCGTTTCGGTGTGCAGCTCGACGGCACCTACGTCCACAGCTTCAAGACCCAGCTGACGAACGACAGCGACTGGATTTCCAGCGTCAACAAGTTCGGCCCGCTGGATGCCAACGTGTTCACGTACCGCTGGAGGTATACCGCGTCCCAGAAATGGCAGAGCCCCGGCGGCCACTGGACTACCACGCTGACCGAGTCGTACCGCCAGAGTTTCGAGGACCTGAACGCGTCGTCGCTGTTCTACCACCGCATCGACCCGTACCTGCTGGTCAACTGGTCGCTGTCCTATAAGGGCTTCAAGAAGTGGAACATCATGGGCGGCGTGAACAACGTGTTCGATCGCGATCCGCCGGCCGCGAACTACCGCAACGAGGGCTATCTGAGCGGCCAGGCCAGCCCGATCGGCCGCGCGTTCAACATGCGCGCGACCTATACGTTCTGACTTACCTGAAGGGCCGTTGGCTTGCACCTGGAGCGATCCGTTTTGCGGAAAAAGCTCCAGGTATAGCGGCGAGATCCCGAAGCGATGCCGCCCGGGCGACCG
This sequence comes from Massilia horti, assembly GCF_004614195.1. Classification (GTDB taxonomy): domain Bacteria; phylum Pseudomonadota; class Gammaproteobacteria; order Burkholderiales; family Burkholderiaceae_D; genus Telluria; species Telluria horti. Next base: position 51,229 of record NZ_SPUM01000063.1, read on the forward strand.
GGCGGCATCTTTTTTGTCCGAACCGATCGGCGACGCCTCGCGCGCAACGTAGCCACGGCGAGAATGCGTGCTAACATGCCGCGTTGAATAACGATTAACTCCCATGAAAAAAACTGCCCCGACCATTCGCGACGTGGCCGCAGCGGCCCAGGTGTCGACCGCCACGGTGTCGAAATACATCAACGGCGCGCAGCGTTTCTCGCCCAAGGTCGAGGCGGCACTCGCGTCCGCGATTTCCAGCCTGGGCTACAAGTCCAACCCGCTGGCCAAGTCGATGATCACCGGGCGCACCAACACCATCGGCCTGTCGGTCCTGGACATCACCAACCCGCACTTTTCCAGCATCCTGAAAGGCGCGAACCGGGTCGCCAACGACCAGGGCTATTCGGTGCTGCTGGTCGACACCGAAGAGACGCCCAGCCGCGAGCGGCGCACGCTGGAGGACCTGAGCCTGCGCGTGGACGGCATGATCGTGTTCTCCCGCATGCGCGAACACGAAATGGCATGGATGACCGAGATCGACAAGCCGCTCGTGTTCTTCGGCAGCCTGTCCGAACTGCCGCTGCCGACCGTCGCCAGCGACGACCACAGCGGCGCTTTCATGCTGAGCCAGCACCTGCGCATGCTCGGCCACAAACGCATTGCCTACCTCGGTTTTTCCAAGTCGCGGCGGGACGAGGAGCGCCTGGGCGGCATCCGCGAATGCCTGGACGCGGCGGGCCTCCCGCTGACGATCTATGACGCCGACGCACCGTCGCTGGCCGAGGGCGAGCGCCTGTGCGCGAGCATCGTGCTGGGCAGCGAGCGGCCGGACGCGCTGATCTGCTACAACGACCTGATGGCGCTCGGCTTCATGAAAGAGGCCGAGAACCTGGGCGTGGCCGTGCCGCACGACCTGTCGGTGGTCGGGTTCGACAATATCCCCTACGGCAAATACACGACGCCAGCGCTGACGACTGTTGACCTGCAGAGCGAACGCATGGGCGCGACCGCGATGGAGAAGCTGCTGGCCGTGATCCGCGGCGAGCCGGTCGAGAAACTGACCAGGATCGCTCCGCAACTGATGCTGCGCGCGTCGACCATGGCGCGGCGCGCCTGATCACGCCGCAGATCCCCCCGTGGTCAATCCCTGAGTTTACTTTCCGGACGAGTTAGCCTAAATTAGGAAAACGTTTAACAAGAAGGAGACAAGTATCACCATGCGCCTCACCCTCCCCGCCCTCGCGGCTGCGGCCCTGCTCGCCGGCCCGGCCCAGGCCGCAGCGCCACTGCACCAGACTGTCGAGCAAGCCTATCCGCAGCTCGAGTATTTCTTCCAGAAGCTCACGCAGGAAAAGGACCGGCTGACGATGGACGGCACCAAGCCGTTCGAAAGCCACGACAAATTCCTGCCTGGGAAAATCGCAGCGGGCCTGGGCGACCTGCTGCTGCACACTCCCGCCGACGATCCGCGCCTGCCCGGCATGCTGCGCGACTATGCCGCGCTGGCGGACCTGACCGTCGGCATGGAGAACGATACCTGGGGCATCTATTACTACATCGGCTCGCTGTACAAGCTCAAGCAGGCCGGCCTGCTCGAGCGCGCGGTCCGTCCCGCCACGCTCGACACCTTGCGCAAGAAGCTCGACTGGCGCACCTTCGTGCGCCTGCCCAGCTATGAACTGATCAATCTGCCGACCAACTACTACGGTGTCGCCTTCAGCATCGCGCGCCTGCGCCTGCTGATGGGCTGGGAAGACGCGCAAGGCAGCGACGTCCTGCTGGACAAGATGCTCAAGCACTACGCCACCTATTCCGGCACCTACGGCTTCTCGGACGAGACCGATGGCCAGGGCCGCTTCGACCGCTACAGCATCCTGCTGGCCGCCGAGATCTGCGAGCGCTTCATCGAGACTGGCCTGACGGTGACGCCGGAACTGAAGGCCCTGCTGCGCAAATCGGCCGACATCGCCTTGAATGCCGCAAGTAGCGACGGCAGCGGCTTCACGATGGGCCGCAGCCTGGGCCCGTATGGCGAAACGGCGATGCTCGAAATCCTGTCGACCGCCGCCTACCTGGGCGTCCTGAGCCCGGAGGAAAAGGAGTACGCCTACGCCTACTCGGCACGGATCGGCGAACGCTACATGAACTTCTGGTTCGACCCGCAGATGCATTCGGTCGACATGTGGGGCAAGGGACGGCGCACCGACACCTACCGCGGCAAGCACCGCATCCTGGGCGAGAACTTCTCCCTGCTGCACCAGCTGATCACCACCTCCGAAATGTGGGACAAGGCCGGCATGAAGGGCGCTGTTCCGCGTGCGGACCTGGACGCCTGGCTGACGCGCGCGCGCCCGGCCTTCAGCCTGACCCGTTTCGCCAGCGGTGAATACGACCGGGCGCTGGCCATCTGGCGCGACGGCTCACACGTATTCAGCCTGTCGATGATCAACGGCGGCATCAGCCAGCACGCCAACAGCCCGTACTACCCGCTGCCGTTCTCGTACGGGATCGTGTCCGGCATCGCCGACTCCGGCGCCGCGCATCCCCAGCTGCTGCCCAAGTTCAAGCTGGCCGATGGCAGTGAACTGATCGCCACCGCCTTCATGAAAGACATCCGCACCAAGCCGGAGGGCAGCGGCTATCGCGTCACCTACCATCAGGACGCGCTGACCCGCCTGGGCAAGAACGTGCCGGTCAAGGACACCCGCATCACGGTCGACACAGAGTACAGCCTGGACCACGGCGTCATCACCCGCACCGACACCTACCGCGCGGCCGCACCGCTCGACGTGGCTGGCCTCACCCTCGAATTCGCCTCGTTCTCAGATGGGGCCAGCGCCGAGGGCAACACCATCCGCTTCAAGGACGGCGCGGTGAAGAGCTTCACGGTGACTGGACTGGAAGCCTGCCAGGCAACGCCGACCGCCGGCAACGAACTGTATCGCGCGCCATACGGGCCGATGGCGAGCGTGGTCAGCTGCCACAGCAGCGCCTTCACGATGCAAAAGCCTTTGACGATTACCTGGACCATGCGCTACCAGTGATCGCCCTGCCCCGCGCCCGCGCGCGGGGCAGGCTTCTTACCCGGCTTCTTACCCGGCGCACCATCAAAGAATCATAACGAGACATGAACATAACCACCCGCCTGCGTTGCACCGCCCGCCTCCTGCTGCTGCCCGCCGCCCTGCTCGGCGCCTTCGCTTCCCCTGCTTTGCACGCCGCGTCTGCCAAGCCCAACGCCGCAAGCACCATGCCGGCCGACGCCTCCGTGCTGGCGCCGGCCACCGTGCTGGCCACGATGGAACGTGTCGCCGACTGGCAGCTCGCCCACCCGAGCACCCATCGGCCCGACGAATGGACGCAGGGCGTGGGCCATGCAGGCTTCATGGCGCTGTCCAACCTGTCTGCCACACACAAGTATCGCGACGCGATGGTCGCCATGAGCGAACACAATGAGTGGAAGTTGGGGCCGCGCGGCTATCATGCTGACGATCACGTTGTCGGCCAGACCTACGCCGAACTGTACCTCCAGCTGCGCAAGAGCGCGATGCTGGCACCGCTGCGCGAACGCTTCGACGACATCCTCGCCAACCCGCACGACGGCACGCTGGAATTTACCGTGCCCGGCAACCAGGACCGCTGGTCGTGGTGCGATGCCCTGTTCATGGGGCCGCCGACCTGGATGCGCCTGTATGCCGCCACCGGCGACACGCGCTACCTCGACCACGCGGTCGAAGGGTGGTGGCGCACGTCTGACTACCTGTACGACCCCACCGAGCACTTGTACTACCGCGACAGTAATTACTTCAGCCAGCGCGAAGCCAATGGCAAGAAGGTATTCTGGGCGCGCGGCAACGGCTGGGTGATGGGCGGCCTGGTGCGTACGCTGCAATATCTGCCCGCCAAGCACCCGGCGCGCGCCAGGTTCGAAGCACAGTTCCGCGAAATGGCGGCCAAGGTCGTCGACCTGCAACAGCCTGATGGCCTGTGGCGTGCGAGCCTGCTCGACCCGGATGCCTACCCTGCGCGCGAGACGAGCGGCACCGGCCTGTTCACCTATGCCCTCGCCTGGGGCCTGAACCAGGGCCTGCTGGAGCGCGCCCGCTACGAGCCGGCCGTGCGCCGCGCCTGGACCGCGCTCGCGGCCAGTGTCCAGCCGGACGGCAAGCTCACCCACGTGCAACCGATCGGACGCGCGCCTGTCAGCTTCCCGGAGGACGCCACCGAGGTCTATGGCGTTGGCGCCTTCCTGCTGGCCGGCAGCGAGGTGTTCCGCATGGGCCTGCAGGGGCAGTAAAAGGTCACGCCAAGCGCACGCCAAAACAATAGTTAGCCCAAAAAAATCGTCGTGCCCGGCACTGCCGGACCCGACTCCCCGCGCAGGCGGGAACAGCGCCACTGGCGCTGTTCCCGCCATAGGCAGCGTGAAAGGACGCTCGGCATGGGTTCCCGCCTGCGCGGGAACGACGAAGTGTTTTTCGTGCGCCGGTAATTCACGTTAAGCGTCGAGCCTTAAAGCGAAGGAATAGCGACCAACGGCTCGGCCGGCACACCGCCGAGCGGCTGGATCTCCTGGTTCCCATACGCAGCCGCAGGCAGCTTGCGTACCAGGTTGAACCGGTTCAGTTTCAGGTTATCCCTGGTGACCGTCTGCTTTGGCAGGCTTGAAAGGTACTGCGCAACCACTTCAACCGCATCCATCGGGTTGCCCTGACCGTCCTTGAGCACTTCGATGTCATGCGCACGGGTACGGTTAATCTCCTGCGGATCCTCTTGATAGTAGTACCCCGCCACCGAGTAACGCTTGTTCGGGTCCACCGCGGTCCCGTTGACCAGGAAGTTGGAGACGTAGTTTTGCTTTCCTCCGTACGGATTCAGGTCCAGGGTCGCGCCCGACATGCCCGCAACCCAGCCGCCAGTCCAGCCCTGGACGACGTCAGTGGCAAGGCAGGCATACGCCGAGTCTTCCACCATCTTTTTAAGTTGGTGGCCGGTCATCGTGCCCTTGGCGATCATGGGGCCGATCGGTATGTAGTGGTAGAGGTCTTCGCGCGTGACCGGGCCGGGCGCCACGTGGGTGCCGTAGCGAAAGCCGCGGATGAGCCCGATTTCCGCCTTGGCGACACTGCGGAACGCATCGGTGAGGAAGTCGTGTGAGGAGCCTTCAATTACGCCCGGCATCTCCTCTCCCGCGAAATTGGAGCGGTACAGCGGCACCTCGGTATAGCCGACGACCGTGTCGATCGGATGCATCAGTTTGAGGCCATTGATCGGGTTAACCCATTTGCCGGGAACGAAATCAGGCCCGCTGACAAACGGCGCTCGTACCTGCTTCACCAGCGCTGCGATTCTTGCATCAGGCTTGATGTCGGTGGTGATGCGATGCTGCTTGAACGCCACCATCGCAACTTTCCCGTTGCGCTTCGTCAGGGTCATTTCATTGAGCACCTGCCCGTCCTGGCCCACATCCACGATCAGGGTTCCGGTCCGGGTCCGGATGACTTTCGAGGTCATCTCGTGCATGTCCGAGGACAGGATCACGTCCGCGCCCGGATAACGGTTGGCCAGTTCGACGTTCGGGCCAAGGCCGAGTTCGGAAATGACGACGACAATGTCGACCTGCTTCACGTTGCGCAGAAGGTGCAGGAATTCCGGGAACTCCTTCTCGCCGTCGGTCAAGCGCAGGCCGCGCGTGATCTCGGTCTTGACAGCCTGGGGTCCGCGGCTTGCCGTGTAGCCGATGAACCCGACCTTCAGGCCGTTGATCTGCTTGATCCAGTAAGGCTGCAGCACCCGCTCCCCGGTCTTCTTTTGATAAGGCGCACCGTCGTAATACAAGTTGGCGGCAATGGCGTTCGCGCGAAAGCGCGGAGCCGACCCGGCGAATTGCTGGATAAACACGTCCCGTCCGTACAGGTAGTCCCAGTTGCCCGGATTGTCCACGTCGATGCCGAACTCGTTGAGCACGTCGATGACCGCCTGCCCCTGGGTGAACAGCGCCTCCGCCGACCCCTGCACGGTGTCGCCGCCATTGACCGTGATGGTGGAGCCCGGGTGCGCCTTGCGGATCTTCCTGACCACGGTGTACATGCGCGCGAGCCCGCCCATCATCGCGCCCTTGCCATCGGAGCGCAGGTTCGGGTGCTCGACCAGGTGACCATGCACGTCTCCCATGTGGATCAGGGTGACTTCGCGGGCCGCTCCTGCGTGAGCGGGGTTTATGGAAAATGCTGCGGCGGCGGCACCCAGCAGGGCCGCCATTCGAATACTTCTCTTCATTCCTGCTCTCTTCAGAAATCGTTGGTGTCTTGTTGTTCGTTCGGTCGACAAGCGGGGGTCAAGGCTGCAGGTAAATCCAGCCTTCTTTCTGGCGCTTCACCAGTTCGGCGACTCCCGATGGCACTGCGGTAATGCCAGGGAACATGTCATCGATCGTCAGCTTGAATTTGGCGAGCGAGTTCTCGCAGGCCACGATGTTGATCCCGGCCTTCAGCGCATCCTTGATCTGCGTTGCAGCGGGGCTCATCGGCGTGAGCGCGGTTACCGCCGAACTGAAGTTCACCATCTCGATGTTCACGCATTGGGCGCCGAACTCCTTCTGCAGGTTGAAAGCATTGGCCAGGGCGCCTGCCACCTTCTCCTTGTCGCCCACCCCGATCACCACGTTGTAGTGCTCGGCGCAGGAGGCTGCCGCTGGCGTAGCGGCGGGCGCGATTACCGGGAGCGCGCGTGCCGAAGAGGTCTCGAAGACGAGCGCCAGAAAGAGGTACGGCAAGAGTTTTTTCATGGTTGAACCTTGTTGTTGCGCCATCCGTGGCAGAAGTCGCCGGCGGCTGACGTTGTCGAAAAACTTTGTGTTGCGGGGCGAGTCGTTCCAGGCGGCAATTTAGTCGAAATAGGTTAACGGAATATTAGGTCTTGTTGCCAGATGACAACACATGTTGCAGAGTCGCCACGTTTGGCCAAAGTGCGGGAATCGAGCGGGTCAACAGGCGTTGGTGCAGTGGGGCCAAGTGACCCAGCAAAACGCCTCGCTGGTTGAAGAAGCGGCGGCTGCCGCCGACGCCAACTGGAAGTCGTGGTGAGTGCGTTCAGATTGGCGCAGTCGGGCGAGGCCGCTGTTGCCCGGGAATCGTCCACGCGCGCGAAAGACCTTTCGGCGCTGGCGACTCCCCCACGTGGAGGCTTGTCACAATTTTGTCACGCTGGGTATGCCCAAAGTGGCGCACAATACTCTACAGTGCAAATATTGTTCAGATTAATCGTTTTCATGCACGAGCGTCTGACCTTCCATCAAATAACAACATGCACCTGCGAAGCTGCAAATAGGCTCTTCCTTAATGTTCACCACCTACGACTGCATCGTTTTCGAACATGACCTCAGGTTGGTCATTCTCGCTGCGGTCATTTGTACGATCTCTTCATTTACCGCCATCAATCTCCTGCATCACGTCGGCAGATCACGCGGCACCATTCGGTCGGTATGGTTGTGTGTGGCCGGTACCGCCACCGGTTTCGGTATCTGGGCAACGCATTTCATCGCCATGCTGGCCTACTCGCCCGGGATCCAGAGTGGCTACAACGTCGCGCTGACCTTTGTTTCCCTGATTGCGGCCATCCTGCTGACGATCCTGAGCTTTGCAGTGGCGTCGGCTCCCGCTTTGAAATTCGGTCGCTGGTTCGGTGGCGCCCTTGTCGGCGGCGGGATCGCCGTCATGCATTACACCGGCATGGCCGCCTTCGAGATTCCCGGCCGCATTGTGTGGAACCCGCCCCTGGTGGCCGCATCCATCGCGCTGGGGGCCTTGTTTGGCGCACTCGCGCTGCCCATTGGATTGCGCAGCCGGACCAACAGGTCCTTAGCGTCCGGCGCTTTGCTGCTGACGATCGCTATTTGCAGCCATCACTTCACGGCGATGGCGGCGGCAGCATTGATCCTGGATCCGAGCATCACGGTTTCGCCCAATGCGATCCCAAGGGACTGGCTGGCGATCATGGTCACGATCGCATGCTTTGGAATCTTCTTGCTGACCTTTGCCGGCTTCGCGCTTGACGTCCGGGAACGGCGCCTGGCCAAACGCGAAATGGAGCGGTTGAACAGCCTTGCCGATGCAGCGTTCGAAGGACTGCTCGTAGTCGAGAACGATGTGATCACCACGGCCAATGCCAGCCTGGCTGCACTGGCCGGTTGCAGCGCAGAAGAGTTGGTTGGCAGTGATCTTTCCCAGATTCTTCCGGACAAGATGGCGCGCCACTGGCTGGAAGAAAAGTCTCGCATCGCTTTTGAAACCACGCTCCATCCCGTGAATGGCGGCGAACCGATTTCCGTCGAAGCGACTTCGCGCCCCGTTGTTTATGCACAGAGATTGCAAAGAATCGTCGCCATTCGCGATCTGCGAGACCGGAAACAGGCCGAGCGGGATATCCATTATCTGGCGCATCACGACACCCTGACCGGGCTGGCAAACCGTAACACCTTCAATCAAGAGTTGGAGCAACTGCTGCAGGCTCATGAACCCGGTGGGGCCTTGCGCGGCAAGCATCTGGCCGTGCTGTGCCTTGACCTGGACCGGTTCAAGGAAGTCAACGACCTGTTTGGCCATGCTGCGGGCGATGACCTGCTTCGGACCGTGGCACGTCGTGCCCAGCAAGCGCTGCGCCGCGGACAGCTGATGGCGCGCCTGGGTGGCGACGAGTTTGCCATCATCGCTCCGGGGCTGAGCGAGCCGGGGCAGGCTGAGCGCATTGCCCAAGACCTGTCCCAAGCCTTCGAGGACGAGAACCGCCATGCCTCAACCTCGAGCGCCATGATCTCCACCAGCATTGGCATTGCCGTCTTTCCGCAGGACGCGAATGACAGCACATCGCTGATGAGTTGCGCAGACACGGCGCTGTACCGGGCCAAAGCCGAAGGGCGTGGAACCTACCGCTTTTTCGAGGCCGCGATGGGTGAGCAGATGCGCGATCGCCGCCGGCTGGAGCATGAGCTGCGCTTTGCCATTGCAAAGCAGGAGCTGTCGCTGGTCTACCAACCGCAGGCACGCACCAATAGCCGGGAAATCGTCGGGTTCGAAGCACTGGTGCGCTGGCACCATGAAGAGCGAGGCCCAGTTCCGCCCAGCGTCTTTATCCCCATCGCTGAAGAATACGGTTTGATTCTACAAATCGGGGAATGGGTGCTGCGCCAGGCTTGCAAGGAAGCCGCGCGCTGGGAGCGCCCTCTGAGCGTAGCGGTAAATGTGTCGACGGCCCAGTTGCACAGCCCTAACTTCGTCCGGATCACCCGTGAAATCCTGATGCAGACAGGGCTGCCACCGAGCCGTCTGGAACTGGAGATCACGGAAACCGCGCTGATCCGCGACCCGGGTAGAGCGCTCATTGCGCTGCGCCAGCTCAAGGAGCTCGGCGTGCGGATCGCCATGGACGATTTTGGAACGGGCTACTCCTCGCTCACCAACTTGTTGGCCTTCCCCTTCGATAAGATCAAAATTGATGGGTCCTTCATCAAGTCTGTCCACGTCAACCGGCACGCCGCGACCATCGTGCGGGCGGTATTGGGACTGGGGCACGGCCTGGAGCTGCCGGTGCTTGCCGAAGGCGTCGAAACAGAGGAGGAGCTTGCCTTCCTGTGTGCTGAATCGTGCCAGGAAGCCCAGGGCTACTTGTTAGGGAAGCCGCAAGCCATCGAGAAGTATTTGCATGTCACTACGGATAGAAGCGCTGAGGACACTTTAAGTCCGCCGGCACATGAATCCAATCCCGCTTAGCAGATACACAGCCTGTCGCGCATTTTCCCTCCCTGTGCAACACAGTCGCAACGGCAGCATCGCACGTCTCGATCAAATCACTCAATTTTCCGATTGAAACCATATTGAAGGTGGCTGCCGCAACCTGTATATATACATTCCTTGGGGAATTATTATAAAAATGCCAGCCCGGCCAGGAAGCTGAGGAGATACCGCGTCAACCAACGATCGCGGGAGTGGAGAATAAGCGAAAATGCGTAAAACCGCCGGAAATTTGCGTTTCGTTCGTCAGTCCATCACGGGGGCCGGATTTGAGTTCGCCGGTTGATCCCCACATCGTCGCCTGGGTCAGCGCCAATGTGATTCCGTTCGAGGCGGAGCTGCGTGCCAAGCTGCGACGGCTGTGCGGCAACGCTTCCGAAGTCGACGATTTGATCCAGGACGTCTACTATCGGATATTGAAGACGGAAGCGGTCGAGCATATACGCGAACCAAAGGCTTTTCTCATGCAGACAGCGAAGAACATTCTGGTCGACCGGTTTCGCCGGGAAGCGGTGGTCAGTATCGACGCGGTCGCCAATCTTGAAGACCTGGATATCGCGGACAACAGCCCGTCGACGGAACGGGTGGCATTGGCACGGGCGGAATTAAAATGGGTGCTTGGCCTTGTCGCCAAACTTCCCGAGCGCTGCAAGCAGGTATTCAGCGCCCGAAAAATTTACGGCATGTCCCAGAACGAAACGGCGGCGAGTCTTGGGATTTCCGAGAATATCGTCGAAAAAGAAATGATGAAAGGTGTGAAATTGGTATCGGAGATGGTCAAGTCCATGGGCATCGACAGCGGCGAACCCGGGAAGGCCACGCCACAGGCCCGCATATCAAGAAAGCTCAATGTCTAGGATCGACGACGAAGCACTGGAGTGGGCCATGCGTCAGGCCAGCCGGGAGCTGAGCGCGCAAGAGCGCGCCGCCTTTGACGCCTGGTACGCGGCCCACCCCCGCCATCAGGGAGCTTACCTTCGGGCGGCGGCAATCCAGCATTCCCTCGATCAGGTAACCGTCCAGGACAGCATGCGGCCGCGCGCCGAGAGCCGCCGCGGCGAATGGGAAGTGGTGTCCTCGGGCGTAGCGCGAAACAGGCGCGCCCTGGTGTTCGGCGGTGCGCTGGCCGCTGGATTGGCGATACTGGCCACGACAGCACTGCGCCCCCGGCTCGTCGATCGCACAGTCCTGCAAACGGCGCAGGGAGAATTTCGCAAGGTTCCGCTGGCCGACCGCTCAGTCGTCAGCATGAATAGCGGCACCGAACTGGAGGTGGCGCTGACCGCGAGCGAGCGCCGGATCGTCCTTTCGCAGGGTGAAGCCTGGTTCGAAGTCGCGAAAGACAAGACAAAGCCGTTTATCGTCGAATCGGGAGACGTACGCGTGCGCGCCGTCGGTACGGCGTTTGCGGTACGCCGTCACCCCGAAGGCGCCGACGTGCTGGTGACCGAAGGCGTGGTCGAAGTCTGGAGCGAAGCCGGCAATGCCCGCAAACAGCGGGTGGCGGCCGGAGCGCGGGCATTCGTTGGCAAGCAGGCCACCAGCATCACGGTTTCTGAGGATCGGGATGACATTGAACGCAGGCTCGCCTGGCGCAGCGGGAAGCTGGTCTTTCAAAACCGGTCTCTCGCCGATGCCGTCGCCGACTTCAATCGCTACAATTCCCGGCAAATCCTGATCGCGGATCCGGCCCTGTCTAACAAGACGCTGGTGGGACAGTATCGCATCGACCAGCCGGAACATTTTGCGAACGACGTGCGCGCCCTGTTCCGTGTCCAGGTGGCCATCACCCCGGAACGCATCACGATCGGAGCCGGTCCGGTTCCGGGGACCAGGCGCTGACTGTCACGTATCCAGCGGGCGGTCCAGGCGCATACAGATGCACGGGAAACAACGACATGGCTGCTTTCTCCTTGCAGCGCTTTCAGGGGCGTGCGCGGTTACGCTGTCTCATCCCGCCTCTGCCCAGGAAGCGCAAAAAACGTTTCGTGTAGCGGAAGGACCGGCCGCCGTCTCCATTCCCGAGTTCGCGCGGCAGGCGAATATCACGGTGCTGGCAAACGGTGATGACCTCGCGGGCAAGACGACCAAGGCGATACAGGGCAGCTTTCCAGTCAAGCAGGCACTGGACGCGATGTTGGCCGGTACCGGCCTGATCGCAAGGATGAATCCAGGTGGAAGCGTGCTGGTCCAGCCCGGAAAGCAGCCCGATCCGCTGCCCCGGCCCACCGTTGCGCGCGAATCCGCTCGCCCCGCCGAGATGCCACAGGTGCTGGTCGTCGGCACCCGTGCCTCCCAACAGAGTTCGATCGAGCTGAAGAAATACGCAGCTACCCTGCGTGATTCGATTGTCGCCGAGGACGTCAGCGAGTTCCCGGACCGTAACGTCGCGGAAGCGATTTCGCGCCTGGCCGGCGTCACCCTCGAACGCGGAGAGTACGGCGAGGGAACGACGATTAACGTGCGCGGTCACTCGGCGATTCAAACCCGTGTTGAAATCGACGGCCTCGGCGTGCAAGCCGGCGGCGGCACCGACTTGAACAATGGCGGCTCCGGACGTGGCGTCGAACTGCGCGAACTACCCGCAGACTTGATCAAGAGTATCGACGTGGTCAAGGGCGCCACCGCCGACATGACCGAGGGTTCGCTGGGCGGCGCTGTGATCATTCATACCCGGACCGGGCTGGACTTCAAGAAGCAATACGTCGCCCTGCGCGTCGCAGGCCAACAGAATTCGATCAACGAGAAATGGACCCCGAACCTGAACTTCGTTTTTGCCGACAAGTTCCTGGATAACCGTTTGGGCGTGGTCCTCAACCTGAGCAGCTCCGCTGCCCGCAACGAGAACCATACCGTCAATATCTCGCCCCTGGCAAACGGGATGGCAAGGACCATCGATTTCGACCAGTCGCCCGAAAAAACCTTTTCGTATAACCCGTCGACGGTATCAAAGACCGATCCGGCGTCCACCGCACCAATGGCGCGCTGGGGCACGACGGGCGGGGGTACCTTCGACTCCCTGAGCCCGTTGGAAATCGTGACCCGTTCGGCAGCGGCGGCATCGAAAGAGGATTGCTACGCGGCCTTTCCGCTCTACACCAGCGCCGAAGTGGCATCGATCAGCAGCTCGGTCAATCGGGCCGCAGCGAAGAGCCAGCGCGCATACGAGCTGCGCAGTTGCCTGAACCAGTGGAACGACTACACCCCGCAAAACCTGCGCTACCAGATGCGGCGGCAGTTCGATCGCCGTGTCAACGGCGACCTGCGCCTTGATTTCAAGGTCAATAACCAACTATCGGTGTATGCGAAGTTCGACAGGAATAAGCGCAGGATCGATGACGACCAGCTGTTTCTCTCGTTGGGCAGTATTTCCATCAATCCGGACGGCAGCTATGTCGACACGGGCGCTTCCCCGAACATTGTGCGCACCCCGGTGCCGGGCTCGGGCTACTACTTTTATCCGTCGCCGAGCAACCTGGGCGCGAGCGGCAGCACCTATCGCGGGCTGACCAACGGCTCGGTGGTCAATGTGATGCCCTCCTCGCTCAAGGTCGACGCCAATCACCATGTCACCCAGTACACGCTGAGCAACGCGACACTGAACAACGACCAGATCTACGACCAGATCGAGACCACCTCGTCGTACACGCAGTTCGGCGGATCCTGGCGCTCGGGACGCTGGCGCGCGCAATTCCTGGCCGGGCGCGCCAAGGCGAGCGAAACACGCATGCAGTGGCGCACCAATTTCAGTTTCCCGTACGGACCAGCGACGGTGTCGGTCGCGCCGAACGGTGTCTGGACCTATGCGTTGGCGCCCGGAGTCACCTACGATCAAAAAGATTACAGCAACTACGGCATCCTGCTCCCGCAGAACGGCGCGCGGCTGCCCATGGTCTCTGCAGCGACGGCGCTGACCCTGGCCAATCCGCGTGCAATGGCGCGCAGCGAGGACACGGCCAGGCTCGACATGTCGTATGCAGCGGACGGGGTAATCCCCTACATCGGCCAGATCAAGTTCGGCCTGGGCCGGCGCGATTACGCAGTCTCGAGCTGGAGCGGCTCGGGTTACACGGTACAGCCAGCCTCCGGCGCCACCCCAGCCATCGTCGTACCGCGGGTGGCGCAGAGCAGCAGTTTCCAGGCATGCGAAAACACCCCCGCCTCACTCGCACCCGGCGGCACGCCCTGCCGTTACGGCACAACGACCAGCAGCAACCCGGCGAGCCTCAACAGTACGATCGTCATGACCCAGGCCGCGTACCGCGACATCGTCGCCCAGGTATTGACCAAGAATACGATCCCGTACTTCAACAGCCTGCCGAACCGCCCGGCCGGCTTGCCGTCCGGATGGACGCAGATCGACGTACGCAAGGTGATCGAGCTGACCGGCGTCCAGAACTTCAATCTCGATTGCGTGCAGTTCTGCACCGGCAGCGACGGCAAACTCTACGAACAGCCCAGGACAGGCGTGTTCGAGCGTGTTTTGTCCGGCTACCTGAGCACTGACTTCGAATTCGACCGGATCCCGTTCACTTCGCACCCTTTACCTTTTGGATGGGAGCTCGGAGGCAACTTCGGCTGGCGGGTCGTGCGCACGGAAGTCGCCGCCACTGGCCTGATGACCTTCCAGTCGATCAGCAAGACCGCCACCTACGATCCGCAAAACCCCACTGCGGCCACCGGAATCTCGACCGCGACGCTGACACGCAACACCGCCATGAAGGGCGCGACCAACGACGTAATGCCGATCCTGAACCTCGCATGGTGGCCGCTGCGCGACCGGCTTGTGGTGCGCTACAACAAGGCCAAGGCGATCGCCCGTCCGCCCATCGAATACCTGTACAGCAATGGCGTGACCTGTACTTATGACGAGCGCAAGCTTGGCGTCAATCCCGTCGTAACAGATGCCAGCGGAATGCCGGACATGTCCTGCGATGACACCCTGGGCAACCCGGGATTGCGCGCTGCGACCAACCGCAACTACAACCTCGCCCTGGAGTGGTACCCGAACAGAAGCAGCATGCTGTCCCTCACGCGCTTTCGCCAGCAAGGGATCGTCGGCGCTCCGATCCGGGTCGCGGTCAGCAATGGGCGCCCCTTCGCGTATTCAGGCACGAACGACCCGGTCAGCGGCCGGGACTTGTCGGACGTGCGCTACACCTACGCGACCTACGTCAACGGCCCGGCGAACGAACGCGACGGATTCGAGCTTAGCACCAAGGCCGCCTTCACAATCCTTCCCTGGCGCCTGCGCTATACCGGGCTCGATTTGAATTACACGCACGCGAAATCGACCAGTCTGGAGGGAGCCGTGCGTGACCTGATCACAGGCGACGTGCTGCCACCGCCCAATGAGCTGGCCTACACCTGGAATGCCTCGCTCTGGTACGACGATGGCAAATTTCAGGCACGTGTGGCGCTGCAAGGCGCGGCAGCCTTCTTTCGGGGGTTCACTACCGCCTCGCACGACTACCCTGCCAAAGGCGTCACCGGCGACCCGGCCCTGCCCTTCAATCCCGGCACCCCCACCTTCCGCGATGCGCGCCGGTTCGTGGATGCGAAGGTCTCGTACAAATTCGAAAACGGCATCGAGCTATTCGCCGAAGGCCGCAACCTGGGCCGGGCTGCAGTGACCAATTCGCAGGGTGCTTATGTGCCGTTTGCAGACGGCACGCCGAACCTGCTCGATTATTCGTATTCGGGGGCGCAATACATGGTGGGCGTCACCTTCCGTCATTAGCCTCACGGGGAGAGACTGCACGTCGTTCCCGGGCTCGGCGCCCCCTTGGCGGGAACAGCGCCACTGGCGCTGTT
>NZ_SPUM01000008.1 GCF_004614195.1 Massilia horti
ACGGTGGCCGCTGCCGATCCGCAGGCCGCCCCAGAGGGCGCCCCGGCAGCGGTCGGGCAGCCGCCGGCAAGCGACCAGCGTCCACCCGAGGTCGCGCCCCTGTTCGAGCAGCCAGGCGTGCTCACGCCGCGCGGCACCTTCGTCGTGGAGCCGTCGCTCCAGTTCGGCTATTCGTCGAGCAACCGGGTCGCCCTGGTCGGTTATACGGTCATCCCGGCGCTCCTGGTCGGGCTGGTCGACGTGCGCGAAGTGCGCCGTAATACGTTCACCGGCGCGCTGGCGCTGCGCACCGGGCTCACCAACCGGCTCGAGGTGGAGCTGCGGGTGCCCTACGTCTATCGGTCCGACTCCGCGGTGAGCCGCGAAATCCTCACCGGCACCTCCGTCGACCGGGTGTTCAACACCAGCGGCAGACATGTCGGCGACGCCGAACTGGCAGCCCGCTACCAGCTGAACAAGGGGACCGGCGGCGCCTACTACGTGGCTGGCCTGCGCGCGAAGTCGCGCACCGGACGCGACCCGTTCGACGTGGTCACCGACTGCCAGCAGCGCTGCGTCGGCGACGGCGTGAACGGCACCGGCATGCCTTTGGCACTGCCCACCGGCTCCGGTTTCTATTCGTTGCAACCGAGCCTGACCTGGCTGTTCGCCTCCGATCCGGCGGTGTTCTTCGGCGGCGTCAGTTACCTGCACAACTTCAAGCGCAGACATGTCAGCCGCGCGGTGCAGGCCGGCGAACGCGAGCTGCTCGGGGACATTAAGCCCGGCGACATTATCGGCTTCAACTTCGGGATGGGGCTGGCGCTCAACGAGAAAGCCGCGCTCAGCCTCGGCTACGACCACAGCTCGATCGGCCAGACCGTCCAGGACGGCGTGAAGGTGCCGGGATCGGTGCGCACGCAGCTCGGTACGTTCCTGGTCGGTTATTCGTACCGGTTGTCGAGCCGGCACTCGCTGAATGTGTCGGTGGGCACCGGGCTGACCCGCGACACGCCCGATGTGACCCTCAGTGTGCGGCTGCCGATGACCTTTTGATCCGGGAGGGACGTTAGCACCGTGTTGACGTTGACCGTGAGTTCGTAGGGTGCGCACCTGTGCGCACGCGGACGTTAGCACAGTGTTGGCGTTGACCGTGAGCCACGCGAACGACAACTCAGTTCACACGTACCGCGTGCGCACAGGTGCGCACCCTACGCCGAGTCAGCACATTTGCGCACGCGGATCTTAGCGCCCGTGTTGACGTTGACGTGAGCCACGCGAACCGCAACTCAGTTCAAACGTACCGCGTGCGCACAGGTGCGCACCCTACGTCGATTCAGCTCAGCAGGCGCGGCAGCTGTGCCGGTGCGGCGACGTGCGGATCGGCGGCCAGCACGAACACGCTGACCGCGTTTGACAGGTGCTGGGCCTGCTGCTGCAGCGCTTCCGAGGCCGATGCCGCCTCTTCGACCAGGGCGGCGTTCTGCTGCGTCATCTGGTCCATCTGGACCACGGCATGGTTGACTTCTTCGATCCCGGCGCTCTGTTCGCGGCTGGACGCGCCGATCTCGTTGACGAGGTCGGACGCATGGCGCACCACTCCCACCAGTTCGTCCATCGTGGCCCCGGCCTGTTCGGCCAGCCGGCTGCCGGCCCCGACCTTGGCCACCGATTCGTCGATCAGGGTCTTGATCTCGCGCGCGGCCGCCGCGGAGCGCTGGGCCAGGTTGCGCACTTCACCCGCCACGACCGCAAAGCCGCGCCCCTGTTCGCCCGCGCGCGCTGCTTCCACCGCAGCGTTGAGCGCCAGGATGTTGGTCTGGAAGGCGATGCCGTCGACCACGCCCGTGATCGAGGCGATCTGGCGCGCCGCTTCGTCGATGCGGCGCATCGTGTCGACTACTTCCGCCACTGCCGCGCCGCCTTTGGCGGCCACTTCGCTGACGGTGCCGGTCAGGCGCGCCGCCTCGTGCGCGTTGTCCGCGTTCTGGCGCACAGTGCCGGTCAGTTGCTCCATCGAGGCGGCGGTTTCTTCGAGTGAGCTGGCCTGCTCCTCGGTGCGTGCCGACAGCTCCTGGTTGCCCGCTGCCAGCTGGTCCGATGCGGTGGCGATTGAGTGCGCGCCGCCGCGCACCTCGCCGACGATGCGCTGCAAGCTGGCGTTCATGTGCTGCAGGGCGCCCAGCAGCTGGCCGACCTCGTCCCTGGACTCGGGCTCGACGTGCCGGGTCAGGTCGCCGCGCGCGACCGCCTGCGCCACCTCGACCGCGCGCGCCAGCGGGCGCGACACCAGCAGCGCCAAGGTCCTGGCCAGCAGCACGCCGAGCACGAGCATTGCGGCCAGGCCGACGATCATGGCCAGGCGAGAGTTGGTGTAGTTGGCATCGGCAGCCTTGACCGCGGCGGACGAACCGGCCAGATCCAGTTCGACCAGTTTGCCGATCTGCTCGTGCACCGCGGTGGCCAGGCGCGACGATTCGCCGCGGCTCGCTGCCACAGCCTCGGCGCCGCGGTGCTCGCGCGCGAGCGCGACCAGCTTGTCGCTTTCCGTCAGATAGCGCGACCAAAGCGCGCGCAACTGCTCGTGGGCCTGGCGCCCTGCCGGTGAGCTGAGGTGCTTTTCGAGATCGGCACGGTTGCGTTCGAATTCGCCGGCGAAGTCGCCCATGCGCTTCTGGTACTGGTCCATCTTGGCTTCGTCGTCGGCGATGATGGTCTGCAGGACCACCGAGCGGTGGCGCCCGGTCGCAGCCTTCATCTCCAGGATGGCGCGCAGGCTCGGCATCCACTTCTGCTCGATATCGACCGCTGCCTCGTTTACCTTGGCCAGTTCAAACAGAGAAAAGACGCCGAGCGCCGTGCTCAGGGCGAGCACGACGCCGAACGCCACCATCAGCTTGTGGGCGATGCGCAGATCGTAAAACAGTTTCATGGTCTTTTTCGGCAGGCGCGGGGAACGGGGCCCCGCGCGGTGGGTCGTCAGAAGGAGTGGCGGATGCCCATGTCAAATTCGCGCGGGCCGGTGCCGAATTTGGTGGTCGTGAAACGGATGTTGTCCAGGCGTGCGTACGCGGCGTACAGGGCGGTGCGCTTGGACAGGCTGTAGGCGTAGGCCATGGCTACCTGGTTGGCATCGAAGTCTGTGCTGGTTGCGCGGTCGTTCTTGCGGATGTAGTTGGCCATGAACTTGTGCGGGCCCAGCGGAACGGTTACGCCTAGCAGCAGGTCGCGTTCGTCGGTGGTCTTCATGCCGTGGCTGACGCCGTAGCCGATGCTGCCGATGGCCACGCCAAAGTCGTATTTGGCCATGTACAGCGTGGTGCCCGAGCTGTCGGTGGCGGTCGCGTTGTTGGTCTGGTGATGCGCCACACGCAGCGCTAGCCGCCCGCTCTCGTAACCGACGGACGCCGCGAGCTGGCGCGCCTTGGCGGTGTCGCCGGGCTGCTCGCCGGCCGCGTAGAACAGTTTGGTGTCGAAGCCACCCATCACCGGTGAGCTGTAGGTCACGGTGTTGCTGGCGCGGGTGCCGCCGGTCTCCGCCTTCATCAGGCGCCCCGCGGCGCCGCCGAAGTTGTTGGCGAACGGGTCGAGTGCGGTCAGGGTCTTGTAGATCGGCGTGTACTGGCGGCCAATGGCGATCATGCCCAGCTTTTTACTCTGCAGGCCGACCCACGATTCGCGGCCGAACAGCAGGTTGTCCTTGTCGGTGCCGCCGGTGTCGACCGCGATCGCGGCTTCCAGCACAAAATTGACCGACAGGTCGTTGTTGAGTTTCTCGGTGCCCTTGAAGCCGAGGCGGCTGTTGGTCGATACGCCGTTGGCGACCGAGACTTGCTGCCCGTTCGGGCCGCCGTTGCTGACCGCGAGGCCGGTGTCGAGGATGCCGTACACCGTGACGTTGGTTTGGGCCGAGGCGATGCCGGCGACACCGGCGAGGATCGCCGCGATGGATACTTTCTTGCTCATTTCTTACCTGCTTGTTGACTGCTTGTGTGTCTCGTTCCAACAGCGGATACGGGAAGATGCCCGCATCCGCCCCAATGCTTTACTTCAGGCCGCGATCCCAGCTGATGATCGCCTCGGCCACCGCCGCCGGCTGCTCCGGCACCAGCGCGTGGCCGGCGTTCGGGATCACCTTGACGGTCACGCGCTCGCCGAATTCGTCGCGGATCTCGCCGCGCGTCTCCACCGGCTTGAACAGGTCGTTTTCGGCCTGCAGGTCGAGCAGCGGCTTGGCGCCGCCGGACCACCATTCGGACTGCTTGGTGGCCTTGCCGGCCATGCGCTGGCTCTCGCTCACTTCCGGATACCAGCCGTGCAGCCAGACCTTGGCGTCGTGGCCGGGCGCGAAGAACGCGTACTGGATCGATTTGAGGCGCTCGGCGTCAGGCAGCGACAGTTCGGCGCTACGGTCCACGTGCTCGGACAGGCCGGCCGGGTACTTCTTGGCGGCGGCGGCCACGATCACCACGCCGCGCACCAGCTCCGGATGGTCGACGCCGGTCATGCGCGCGACCCAGTTGCCGAACGCGTGGCCGACCACCAGCGCCGGCTTGCCGCCTTCGCTGCGGATCACGGCGGCGGTGTCGTTGGCCAGGTCATGCAGGGTGATGTCCTTCATCGCGCCCGTGGTCTTGCCGATGCCGCGCGGCTGCGGCATCACCACCCGGTAGCCGGCCTTGACGAAATACGGCGCCAGCTCGAAGAAGTCCTCGGCGCCGCGCCCGCGCGAGGGCAGCATCACCACCAGCGGGCCGGAGCCCTGGGCATACACTTCGATGCGGCCGTCGACCATCGTGCGCGTCTGCGCTGCCGTCGCGTTTGGCACGGCCTGCGCGGTGTCGCCGGGTACGGAGGCGCAGCCGCCCAAGAGCGCGAACAGCGCCGCGCACAACCATCGTTTCTTCATGTAAGTCTCCTTTTACAGTTGCTCAGGTTCGGTCATTTCACGCGGTGAACCGTCCGCGGGCATCAGGTCGAAGGCCTTGATCGTCATCGAGATCAGGGTGTAGTAGCCGGCGATGCCGACCAGGTCGATCACGCCGTCCAGGCCGAGCAGGGCGCCGGCGCGCTGGTACAGCGCGTCGGGAATCGTGTGCTCGGCATGCAGGGTGGTCATGAACTCGTACACCAGCGCCTCGTCGGCCGCCTCGAACGGAGGCGGGCGGCGGTCACGGATCGCGTCGACCACGGCCACCGGCAAACCCGCGGCCAGCGCGATCGGCTTGTGCGCCGCCCATTCGTAGTCGGCGCTCCAGGCCCGGCCGAGGATCAGGATCGCCAGTTCGGACAGGCGCGGCGGCAGCGAGGTCTCGTAGCGGCAGTAGCGGCCAAGTGCCTGCGCGGTGGCAGCCAGGCCAGGGCGGCGCAGCCACACGGCCAGTGGGCCGCGCACTCCCTTGCGCGGGCCGCTCGCGATTTCGTCGTAGATGCGTTTTTGTTCTTCCGAGAGAGTCGCCGGATCGAGGTCGGGAATGCGTTTCATGTGGTCTTCTCCGGGGATGGTTTCTCCGCGTCGGCGATGGCGGCGCGGTAGCGCTCCTGGTCGAACCCGCCTTCCCACCTGGCCAGCGCGAACACGGCGACGACGTTGCCGACCATGTTGACGGTGGCGGTGGCGGTGGCCAGCAGGCGGTCGATACCGAACAGCAGGCCCAGGCCGCCGAGCGGCAGTTGGCGCAGCGTCTGCAGCGTCGCCGCCAGCTTGATGAAGGCGCCGCCGGCCACGGTGGTGCCGCCCTTGGAGGTGAGCATCAGGACCGCCAGCATCCCCACCTGCTGCATCAGCGAGAACGGGGTGTCGGTGGCCTGCGCGATGAAGCCGATGGCGATCGCCATGTAGATCGACGTGCCGTCGAGGTTGAAGCTGTAGCCGGCCGGGAGCACGAAGCCGACCACCATCTCGTCGCAGCCGGCGTTCTTGAGCTTGACCACCAGGCGCGGGAACGCGACTTCGCCGGACGCGGTGCCCAGCACCAGCAGCAGTTCGTCCTTGATCAGCCGCAGGATCGCCATCAGCGAAAAGCCCGCGTACCAGCAGATCGCGCCGAGCACGACGAACACGAAGAACAGCGAGGCCGCGTAGTACAGCACCACCAGTTTCATCAGGTACAGCAGGGTGGTGCCGCCGTAGCTACCGACCGCGGCCGCCATGGCGCCGAACGCGCCGATCGGGGCCAGGCGCATGATGTAGCCGAGGATCTTGAAGAGCACCTTTTGGCCCTCGTCGATCCCGCGCAGGATCACCGAGTCCGCGCCGACCGCCTGGTTGAGCGCAATGCCGGCCAGGATCGACACCACCAGCACCTGCAGGATGTCGCCCCGGGCGAAGGCGTCGACCAGCGTGTGCGGGATCATGCCGAGCGCGAAATTGGCGAAGGTCAGTCCCTCGCCGGCGGCCGTGGCGGCGCGCGCGATCGGTTCGGGTTCTGCCAGGTTGGTCGCGTGCAGGCCGGCGCC
This sequence comes from Massilia horti, assembly GCF_004614195.1. Lineage (GTDB taxonomy): Bacteria > Pseudomonadota > Gammaproteobacteria > Burkholderiales > Burkholderiaceae_D > Telluria > Telluria horti. The sequence continues at coordinate 6,439 of NZ_SPUM01000008.1, forward strand.
GGGCTCGAACACGTTAACCAGCACGAAGCCGACCGCCATCGCCAGCGTGCTGACCACTTCGAAATAGACCAGGGTCTTGAAGCCCAGGCGGCCCAGCCGGCCCAGGTCGCGCGCATGCGCGATGCCGTGCACCACAGTGCAGAACACGATCGGCGCCAGCAGCATCTTGAGCAGCGCGATGAAGCCCTGGCCGAGCGGCTTCATGGCCATGGCGGTCTGCGGCGCGCCCAGGCCGAGCGCAACGGCGAGCAGCAGGGCCAGGATCACCTGGACGTGCAGTTTTTTGAGGTGTTTCATCTGTCTTTTCGAAGTTCTGCTTGGGGTTGCCGGTGCTGGGCCAGGAACGTCGCCAACGCGGCGTTAAACCGCGCGCTCTGTTCGATGTTGGGCAGGTGCCCGGCGTCGGCGATGCGGGCAAATTGCGAGTGCGGGGTGGCGGCATGCATCTGTTCCATCACCGCGGGTAGAAGTCCGTCCTCGGCGCCGACCAGGTACAGCACCGGCAGCGCCAGGCGTGGATAGTCGGCGGAAAAGTCGTAGGCCTGCATCGCGCGGGCGCAGCCGATGTAGCCGGCGGCAGGGGTGTCGCCGATCATCCGCGCCACCTGCGCGCATGCCTGCGGCAGGCGCTCGGCGAAATCCGGCCGGAACCAGCGCGCCAGCGTGGGCTTGACGATTGCGCCCATGCCTTCGCGTTCGACCAGTTCGATGCGCGCCTGCCAGGTGGCGGCGGCGCTGGCAGGCGCGGCCCACTGGCCGTCGCTCGCAACGACGCGAGACACGCGCTGCGGATGGCGCGCGGCGCACCGAAGTGCGGTGACGGCGCCCATCGACACCCCGGCCAGCGTGGCGTTCTCGATGCCCAGCGCGGCGAGCAGGCCTGCCAAGTCGTCGGCCAGGGTGTCGAAGGTCCACGGGCGCACGGGATCGCACGGGGTGGCGCCGTGGCCGCGCTGGTCGTAACGCAGGATGCTGTAGTCGGCGCCGAACGCCGCTACCTGCTCATCCCAAAGGGTGAGGTCGGTGGCATGTGAGTTGCTGAACACCAGCCAGGGGGCGCCGGGACGGCCGTCGATGCGGCAGTGGATTGGGGCGGCATCGGGCAGCTCCAGCAAAAAGCCGGTTGCGCGCGGGAGGCGATCGGGAACAGGCATGTTCGGGCTCCGGCGTCAGGCGCGGTGGTACCGGCCGTAGAGGTTGAAGGTGGTGGCGCCGACGCCGTGGATGCAGCCGGCCAGCGCCGCCAGTTCGGGGTTGTGGACCACGGCCCGGAACAGGGTCACGGACCATACCGTCACGCCGGCGTCGCGCTGTTCGAGGTACACGCGCGTATCCAGATGGTGCGGATGGACGCGCAAGGTGGTGGCGGCGGCCACGGCCAGCTCATGGGCGTGCGCCGGCGAACTGGTTTGGTACCCGGCCAGAAGCAGGCGCGCTGCTGCGGTCGTGGCAAGCGGGCCGGCGGCCATGCCAGACGCGTGCGCGACGATGCGGCAGCGCCCGATCGCGCGCGCCAGCATACGGCGGCTCCAGGGTGTCGAGTTGGGTCCTGAGACCGCGCGGTACGCGTCGCTGGCGAGAACGTCGACCGATTCGAGGTCGTAGTGGGCGAGCCAGCGCGGCCAGCCGTCCAGGCAGACCCAGCGTGAACCGGAGGCGAAGCCGGGCAGGGCGCAGCGCTGCGGGAAATGCTCGGTGTCGTACCAGTCGTTAAATTCGTCTTCGTGGGTTGCCGGCGGCTCCATCAGCACCATCAACACCGCTTGCTTGTCGCTCATTGTTCTGCCTGGTTTAAACCATTGCTACAAAGAAAGTGGCGATGGTAAGCAGAGCACCTGTTGTTGACAATTACCTTTAATTGATGGGAAGCTATGCCGTTGTGGCATACCTTTGCTGTTGCAATAACATTTTCACAAGGAAAGAACGATCGATATCCGAGAATTGCGCTCGTTTATTCACGTGGCGCGCGCCGGCAGCTTCAGTCGCGCTGCGGCTGAGCTGTTCATTGCGCAGCCGGCGTTGAGCCGCCAGATCGGCAAGCTGGAAGAGGAATTGGGGGTGACGCTGTTCGCGCGCCACGGACGCGGGGTCAAGCTGACCAGCGCCGGCGCCACGCTGCTCGAACGGGCGGAACTGATCACCCACTTCGTGCGCCAGACCAGCGAACAGGTGCGCGCCGCGGGCGACAGCGTCAGCGGCCATCTGTCGGTCGGGCTGCCGCCGGCGGTGATGCTCTCGCTCGGGCCAGCGCTGGTGGAGCGCTTCCGGCGCGACTTCCCGCGCGTGCACCTGCACCTGCGCGAGGGCCTGTCGGTGTCGCTGCAGGAATGGGTGCTCGACCGCCGGGTCGACCTGGCGGTGATGTACAACCCGGCGCCTTTGGAGGCGCTGGAGGTGCAGCCGGTGTTCAGTGAATCGATGCTGCTGGTTGGGCCGCCGGAGCCGGGAACGGTCGGCGGGCGCGGGGCGCCGGTGCGGCTGCACGAGTTGTCGGGCCTGCCGCTGATCCTGCCTGGAGCGCCGCACAGCAACCGGCGGCTGGTGGAGCAGGTGGCCGCCGAGAATGGCTGCCGCCTGCGCGTGGTGCTGGAAGTGGACAGTGTGGCGCTGACCAAGACCCTGGTCAGCCGGGGCTATGGCTATTCGCTGTTCACCTATGGCGCGATGCACGAGGAGGTGGCGCGCGGCGAACTGGTGGTGCGGCCGGTGGAGCGGCCGGCGATCCGTTCCGTGCTCACCATCGCGACCCTGCGCGAGCGGCAGTCATCCCAGCTGGTGGCCGAGCTGCGCAAGCTGGTACATGGGAAGCTGCACCGCATCTTCCATGGCGACGACTGGCATGGGGAAGGGGTGTGGGTGGGCGATGTGCCTTAGAGGCTGTTCCGAATTGAACGCGTGCTGCGCGCGTTCGTAGGGTGCGCACCCCGTGCGCACGCGGTCACGGTGTGCCGACTTACGGCTGTCGCTCCACTACACCACGTTTGCGAACCGCGTGCGCACAGGTGCGCACCCTACGAAAACCACGCAGCGACTTTAGCGCCCCAGCCGCAGGTCGAAGCGCCAGGTGACCAGACGCAGTCCGCTGATGAAGACCGCGCTCCACCAAATAGCGAGATCGTGTGGGAAATGGTAGTGCTTCATCGCCAGGAACAGCCAGTTGCCGAGGAAGGCGCAGATCGCGTAGGGCTTGCCGTCCCTGAACACCATCGGCACCTCGTTGCAGACGATGTCGCGCAAAACGCCGCCGAAGATCCCGGTGATCACGCCCATCATCGAGGCGATAAAGATCGGCATGTGCGCGTCCAGTGCCGCGGCCACGCCGACCACTGAAAACATCCCCAGTCCGATTGCGTCGGCGATCACGATCAGGCGTTCGGATACGATTTGGCGCACCGTGCGGATCAGCGGCGTGGCCACCAGCGCGAGCACGAAGATCAGGATCGCGTATTCCTGGTGCGTGACCCAGAACAGCGGACGCCGGTCGAGCAGGATGTCGCGCAGCGTACCGCCGCCGAACGCGGTGATGAAGGCGACCGTGAAGACCCCGACCATGTCCATCCGTTTGCGGCGCGCTTCAATAAAGCCCGAGAAGGCGCCGACCAGGATCGCGATGATTTCGATGAACTTGATGAGGGTCATGCAAATGTAGGTTGTGGGGCAATATTGCTAGCCTAACATGACGTGGGGCTGTCGCGTAGGGTGTGCACCTGTGCGCACGCGGTCACGGCATGCTGACCTGCGGCTCCGGCTGCGGCTGCTTCACGCGGACCGCATTCGGACGCAAACTCTGCTCAACCGTACCGCGTGCGCACAGGTGCGCACCCTACGCCGGTCAGCGTACGGCCCGATTCGGTTAGTAGTCGAGCGCTGGCTTGAGCAGGACGATGAGGGCGCCGTGGCCGCCGTCGGCGCGGCCGGCCACGCAGAAGGCGACCACCTCGTTCTTTTGCACCAGCCAGCTGTGCACCATGCCGCGCAGTACCGGCTCGCCGCCGGCCGAGCCGTAGCCGACGCCGTGGATCACGCGCACGCAGCGCACGCCGCGCCGGTTGGCGCGGTGCAGGAAGTCGGTCAGCGCGTCGCGGGCTTCGTCGCGGGTCATGCCGTGCAGGTCGAGTTCGTCCTGCACCGGCCAGTGGCGCTTGCGCATCTTCTTGACCACGTCCGGACCGACGCCGTCGCGCGCGTAGCTCAGCGACGGGTCTTCGTCGAGCAGGCCGTCGACGTCGAACAGGTCCGACAGCGATTCGCGCAGCACAGCCGCGGTTTCCTCTTCGGGCGTGAGCGGCCTTGCCTTCGATTCCTGCTGTCGGGGCGGCGGCGGGGGCGGGCGGTGCACGTAGCGGTCCGATTCCGGCAGCTTGGTGACGTCCTTCATCGCGCTGCGAAATTCCACGGCCCGCTCGCGCGCGACGCGTTCCCGCTTGGCGCGCTGGGCCTCTTCGATGGCGCGCACGCGCTCTTCTTCCTTAAGCTGGTCGCGCAAGGATTTCAGGTCAGCAAAATCTTTCATGCCCGCCATCCGCAGCCCGTTCAGCCTTCCAGCGCCTCCAGGTAGCGCTGGGCGTCAAGCGCGGCCATGCAACCGGTGCCGGCGCTGGTGATCGCCTGGCGGTACACGTGGTCCTGTACGTCGCCGGCGGCAAACACGCCCGGCACGCTGGTGGCGGTGGCCATGCCTTCCAGGCCGCTGCGGGTCTTGATGTAGCCGTTGTGCATGTCGAGCTGGCCCTCGAAGATCGAGGTGTTCGGCTTGTGGCCGATCGCCACGAACAGGCCGTGCACGGTTACCTGCCGGGTTTCGTTGTTCAGGATCGATTTGATCTTCACGCCCGTCACGCCGCTGTCGTCGCCCACGACTTCGTCGAGCACGTGGTTCAGTTCCAGCACAATCTTGCCCTCGGCGACCTTGGCCATGACGCGGTCGACCAGGATCGGCTCGGCGCGGAATTTGTCGCGGCGGTGGATCAGGGTGACCTTGGAGGCGATGTTCGACAGGTACAGGGCTTCCTCGACCGCGGTGTTGCCGCCGCCGATGACCGCCACTTCCTGGTTACGGTAGAAGAAGCCGTCGCAGGTGGCGCAGGCCGACACGCCCCTGCCCATGAATGCCTGCTCGGACGGCAGGCCCAGGTACTGGGCCGAGGCGCCGGTGGCGATGATCAGGGTGTCGCAGGTGAACTCGTGCGAGTCGCCCAAGAGGCGAATCGGCTTTTCATTCAGGAAGGTCGTGTGGATGTGGTCGAACACGATCTCGGTCTTGAAGCGTTCGGCGTGCTGCAGCAGGCGCTGCATCAGGTCCGGACCTTGCACTCCCATCGGGTCGCCAGGCCAGTTCTCGACATCGGTGGTGGTCATGAGCTGGCCGCCTTGCTCGACGCCGGTGACCAGCATCGGGTTCAGGTTGGCGCGGGCAGCGTAGACGGCGGCGCTGTAGCCGGCCGGGCCGGAACCGAGGATCAAGACTTTGGCGTGTTTTTTAGTCGTCATGGGGAACTGGGAATGAAAGGGAAATTGGGAAACTGGGGCCGCCAGCGCAAGAATCAAGGCCCGGTCAATCGATACCGGATTATAGACGATGATGCGCACGAGCATGAATGATGGGCCCGCGTGGCAATATATCGCTTAGAATGGGCGGATTGCGAAACAAAGTTCCAGGCAGTATCGTTTCAACCAGCATGAGCAAAAATAGCGAACCCAAGTCATATTCCCGCAATCAGGGCAGCAGCCGCCAGCCGCTGCCGAGTCGGCTCGTGCGCCTTCTGTCGGAGGCGCGCTGGATTGCGCTGGCCGTCGTATTTGTGTACCTGGTGCTGATCCTGCTGAGCTATCACCGTGCCGATCCCGGGTTTTCGCACGAAAGCGTGGTGCCGAAGATCGCCAATCTGGGCGGCAAGGCCGGGGCCTGGCTGTCCGACCTGATGCTGTTTATCTTCGGGTTTTCGGCCTGGTGGTGGTGCGTGTGCTTTTTGCGCTATATCTGGAAGGGATATAGCCGGCTGAGCAAGCGCTTCGCGCCGCAGGCCGACGAGGAGCCGGAACACCAGCATGAAATGATCATCCGCTGGGTCGGCTTCGTGCTCATGCTTGCCGGTAGCGTCGGGCTCGAATACCTGCGCATGTGGTCGCTGCGCGTCGAACTGCCGCGCGCGCCCGGCGGCGTGCTGGGTCAGGTGATCGGCCACGCGGCCAACGTCGCATTCGGCTTTACCGGCGCCACGCTGCTGCTCTTGATGCTGTTCGGGCTCGGCTTTTCGCTGTTCTTCCATGTGTCGTGGCTGGCGGTGGCCGAGCGGATCGGCGAAATGGCCGAGACCACCATCGACTGGTTCCGCCTGCGCATGGAAGACCGCGAAGACCGCCGCCAGGGCGAGGTCGCCGCCGTCAAGCGCGACGAGGTGGTGGTGCACGAGCGCGCCAAATTCGTCGAGAAGCATCCGCCACCGCCGCCAAAGGCCGAGCCGCAGCTGGACCAGCCGGGGGCAGCACCGCTGCCGGTTCCGGCCGCGTCGCCGTTCAAGATCGAGGCGCCGATGGTGTCCGTGCCCAAGTCCGAACGGGTAGAGAAGGAGAAGCAGGCGCCGCTGTTCCGGGACCTGCCGTCCGATTCCACCCTGCCGCCGCTGGCGCTGCTGGACGAGGCGCCGCCGGCCCAGGAGACGGTGGCCGTCGAAACGCTCGAGTTCACCAGCCGCCTGATCGAGAAGAAGCTGTCCGACTTCGGGGTCGAGGTCAAGGTCGTGGCCGCCTATCCGGGCCCGGTCGTGACGCGCTATGAGATCGAGCCGGCGACCGGCGTGAAGGGCAGCCAGATCGTCAACCTGGCGCGCGACCTGGCGCGCTCGCTGTCGCTCACGTCGATCCGGGTGGTCGAGACCATCCCCGGCAAGAATTACATGGCGCTCGAGCTGCCCAATCCGAAGCGCCAGATCGTGCGCCTGACCGAGATTCTGGGCTCGAAGGTCTACAACGACAGCGCGTCGAGCCTGACCGTGGCGCTGGGCAAGGACATCGCCGGCAAGCCGGTGATCGCCGACCTGGCCAAGATGCCGCACCTGCTGGTGGCGGGTACCACCGGTTCCGGTAAGTCGGTGGGCATCAACGCCACCATCCTGTCGCTGCTGTACAAGGCCAACCCGCAGGACGTGCGCCTGATCCTGATCGACCCGAAGATGCTGGAGATGTCGGTCTACGAGGGCATTCCGCACCTGCTGGCGCCGGTGGTGACCGACATGCGCCAGGCCGGCCATGCACTGAACTGGGCGGTCAACGAGATGGAGCGCCGCTACAAGCTGATGAGCAAGCTCGGTGTGCGCAACCTGGCCGGCTATAACGCCAAGATTCTGGAGGCGACCAAGCGCGAGGAGCATATCCCGAACCCGTTCTCGATCAATCCCGAGAACCCGGAGCCGCTGGAAAAACTGCCGACCATCGTGATCATCATCGACGAGCTGGCCGACTTGATGATGGTCGTGGGTAAGAAGGTGGAGGAACTGATCGCGCGTATCGCGCAGAAGGCGCGTGCCGCGGGCATTCACCTGATCCTGGCGACGCAGCGGCCGTCGGTGGACGTGATCACCGGCCTGATCAAGGCCAACATCCCGACCCGCATCGCGTTCCAGGTGTCGTCCAAGATCGACTCGCGCACGATTCTCGACCAGATGGGGGCGGAAACCCTGCTCGGCATGGGCGACATGCTCTACATGCCGCCGGGTACCGGCCTGCCGATCCGCGTGCACGGGGCGTTCGTGTCGGATGACGAAGTGCATCGAGTTGTAAAACATCTCCACACGCTGGGTGAACCGAACTATATTGAGGGCATTCTCGAAGGCGGCACGCTGGAAGAGGGCGGCGGCGCGGACGGCGCGGCGGCCGGCGAAGGCGGCGGCGAGTCGGACGCGCTGTACGACCAGGCGGTGCAGGTGGTGCTCAAGAACCGCCGCGCCTCGATCTCGCTGGTGCAGCGTCACCTGCGCATCGGTTACAACCGCGCGGCGCGCCTGCTGGAGCAGATGGAGCAGAGCGGGGTCGTTTCGAGCATGCAGTCGAACGGCAACCGTGACATCCTGGTGCCGGCCGCCAGCGCAGAATAAAAGGAAATCCGATGACGTTGAAATTGAAAATTTTTGGCGCCGCGCTGGCGGTGGCGTCAACGGCCTTCGCGGGCGCGGCGCAGGCCAGCGCGCTGGATCAATTCAAGGCCTTTGTGGCCGACACCAAATCGGCGCGCGGGGACTTTACCCAGCAGCAGTTGCGCAAGACCGGCACCGGCAAGGCGCCGCCGGTTTCCTCGGGCACCTTCGTGTTCGCGCGCCCCGGCAAGTTCATCTGGACGTACACCAAGCCGTACGACCAGGTGCTGCAGGCCGACGGCGAGCATCTCTACATCTACGACAAGGACCTGAACCAGGTAACGGTCAGGAAGCTGGGCAATGCGCTCGGCTCGTCGCCGGCCGCGATCCTGTTCGGCAGTAACGATCTGGAGAAGAACTTCACGCTGTCCGAAGCGGGCACGCGCGACGGCCTGGAATGGCTGAATGCGGTGCCAAAGAGTAAGGACACCAGCTTCGAGCAGATCGGCATCGGCCTGCGCGACGGCATTCCGCAGGCGATGGAGCTGAAGGATACCTTTGGCCAGACGTCGATCCTCAAGTTCCACAACTTCCAGCGCAACCCGCCGCTGTCGCCGCAGCAGTTCAAGTTCGAGATTCCGAAGGGCGCCGACGTTCTGAATCAGTAGCGGAATCGACGCTCAGGAGGCGAGCTTGAGCGCGAGGGCGGAAATCAGGGCCATCTGCAAAATGCCGACGGTGCCCACCCAGCGAATCATCTCGCTCTTCATCTCGGCGAAGTGGATGTCAATGTGCGTTTCCAATAACTCTATGCGCATTTCCAACTCGTCGGTGCGTTTGTTCAACTTTTTGATGCATTCCCGGACGTCTTCGATGTCTTCCTTGCTTGCGCAGCGTTCGATAATCTTCGTCGAGGTTTCCATAAGGAGCTTTCCTCCAGCCTAGCTTCGAACAGTCCTTAAGGGAGCAGTTTGAGAACGAGCGCGACAATTAGCGTAGTTTGCAGGATGCCGACAGAAACGACGACCGAGACGACCCATGCAATGAGCTGGGTCTTCAGCTTTTCGAGGTCTTGTTTTGACGCGAAACGTTCGGTGATTGTTGCTTCGAATGCGTTGACAACCTCTGCCAACCCGGCGCTGTGCGCCCGCGCTTGAGGCGAAGGTACTCCCGCTCCCTCCAGCCGCTCCACCATTTTTTGCGTGTCGAAGTGCATGTCAGCCATTTGGCGCCCGTTCCTGTCTCATGATAATCGGTACTTGGCATTTTCGGCGCCGTGCATGCGCTCCGATATCCGATTCATCAATGGCGGCGCTTGCCTCCAACATCACGGCCCGGGGGCCTTGACCGGCTTTCCTACCCAGTGGCTGTCATCGAAGAACACGAATTCGACCCTGGCATCATCGGACCAGAGCGGTGAGCCTTCGTCCTGCGAAAGGTCCAGCGAGAAGGATGTTATATTGATGCGCAAGCCGTTCAGCTCGTGGCGCACCATGCGTTTGCCTTCGCTCAGCACGTAGGCCTGCAGGCGCGGCCACGGCCGGGTATTGACGAAGACCCACCGCTGCCCGCTGCACGCCGCGTCCATCGGCGGAGTATTGACGTCATCCCGCTCGCGTCCCATCACCAGCCTGCCGTGCCATACCGCCCACTCGATGGCGAGATAGACACGGCATTCCAGGCGCAAGTCGCCCAGCCGATAGACCTGTGGCGGCAGGCCGGGTGTATGCACGTCGATCACCCATCTCGCGGACGCGGCGTTGCGCCGGGAAACCACGACATTGGCATTGCGACGTTCGGCTTCTTCCGATTCGGATATCGTGAACCAGCCGTCCTCCTGGACGGGAAGGTCTTCGCTCCATGCGTTCCACAAAAAGCCTTTCTCCAGCCTGGCTTTGGTTAGCCGCAGCGGCTTCATCGGAAACGAGCCGGTCACCATGCAGAATCGCAGTTCGGCGGCCGGGGCCAATTGGTGATACTGCTCAAATTCGCGGATCCCGGGCAAATAGCGGGAATAAGGCCGCAGGTCGCTGGAGAAATTGCCGGTGATGGTGACCACCGGCGTTTCGGATGCGCTGGCGGAATCAATCTCTTGCGCGTCCGCCAGGTTGCACAGTATGCCGCCGGACAGCAGCACGACTGCCCGGCGTTTGACCGAATTGCGCTTGCCCATCAAGCCGCGCTCATTGCTCGGCTGGCGCCCCATTGAGAACAATGGTTCGAACCGGATAGTCAGACGGAACGGTGAACAAGGAATCCTGGACGTCGCCGAACTTGAGGTTCTCGATGTGCGTGGTTAGCTCCTCTCCACGCATACTGACGTTGCGCGAATATATGGACCCGATGGGCAGTTCATTCGACGCCCAAGTCTCACTTGTCTCGACCAATTCCTTGTCGTTGCCACGGGAGCCGGCCGGGAAGAAGGTCTCGGTCAGGGCGCCGACCGCCTTCACACCCGCGATTTCCTTGAGGCCCAGGGAGGTTGTCACTCGCTTGTTCCATTCGGGGGCGCGAATTGGAGACGCCAGGTAGTCAGCGGGTATGCGATACGCCAGTGGCTCGCCCTTGATGCGCAGGACATCCTTGCGATCCGGTCGGATCAGGTAGGCAACCTTGGCCCAGGGGTCGGCGATGAAGATGCGCTCGTTGCCATAGAGCGTTTTGTATGACATGCGCACTCGGCCGTTCTGGTCGCGGTAGCGCATGCTTGACTCCCTTTTCTTGATTTGATTGCCGTCGGCCAGGTTCTGGTTTTTTTCGGTCACTTGTTCCATCGAGTAGGCCAGTTTGAGGGATGCGTATCTGAAAGCCTGGCCATACTCCATTTGCATCTTTCTTCCATCGGACTCGTCCTCGAACTTTTGGGAATTGTCCGTCTGCGCGTGGACAGGGCCGATTGCCCACGGAAGGACTTGGGATGCAAGCAGCAATCTAAACAGGCCGGCGGAGACTTTCATGGGGTCGTTCCTTTCGTTTGTGTCAAAGCGATTGTCTTGAAGATCGGGTTGAGTGAGCCAACTACGGTCGCGCGATTTCCTGGACCGTGTAGTCGGCTGGTGCTGAAAAGAGGTAGGCTGGTGGATCGCTGCGGCGCACGTACTGCACGCGCGTCACGCGTTCGCCATGGCGCGGGTCTGTGAGCTTGGAGTACAGGGTCAGTTTCAGGTCGCGCGACAGCCAGCTCTCGACCGTCCACACGATGGGCTGGGTATTGCCGACCTTCCCGGCCGGAATGGTTGTGGTCTGAAGCGATCCCTCGACCGTCAAGCCTTCCATTTGCCGCGTGCCGAGCGAACGCAGCTCGATACGCTGGCCGTCGGCTGACGTGACTGTTCTGTTCAATGCCGGCGCCAATTGCTCGGCAACCTTGGTGGCGGCCGCGGACGCCACCCCGTTTGCCGGTGGCGGGGCGGTAAGGGCAGTGTTGTTTGCCGGTGCCGGCTGACCCATTGCCATCTTCAAGCCGGTCTTGTCATCGGGGTAGAGCCGGTAGCTCATGTTCTGGATCGGATCCTGAATCTGTACCAGCGGCTTGCCTTGCCATTCTGACTCGACGCGGCTGCGCCCGTCGGTGTCGCGATACAGTTGCTCGGTACTGCGTTGGACGATTCGGTTGCCATCGGTCAGCACCTGCACCGATTCAGTAACCCGCTCGGCCGAGTAGGGGGCGCCGCGCACGACACAAGCCTGCTGGCAACGTGACGTCGCACTGACCCGCAGCAGCATTACCTCCGTCGGCTCGCGCTCGGTGAGCACCAGGCTGCCTGACTCTTGCGCTTGGGCCAAAGGCGCCAGCACGACCAGCGCAAGCGAGGCTGACAGGAACATGTGTTTCATGGAAAGCTCCAGTAAGGGTTTAATTCACGGCCAACCTGATCGCCAGCGGCTCGCCCGTGTCGGCCAGCAGCACTTCTGCATGGATCAGTTCATCAGGCGCGTCGTTCGCAATCGGAATCCCAAGCTGGACCAGCAACTGGCGCGGCAAATCGGCCTGTTTCAGCTGGGGATGCGCGGCCGACTGGATGCGATCGGCGGAGGCCAGCATCAGGAAGCCATCGTCCGCCACCGCCGCCACGACGCGCTGCTGGCGCGGTTGCAGCGGCCCGGCCGGATGCAGGGCCGCGACCGCGATCGCCAGCATGCATCCCATGGCGCCGACGCTGACCCAGGGCGTGAGCATGCACTGCGACCAGCGGCGGTACCACGGCTGTTTCGGATGGCGCCGGGCGAATGCCTGCATCAGTTGCGCTTCCACCTTGTCCGGTGGGACCGCATGGCCCAGCGCACGGCGCGCGGCTGCCCATTCGGGCGCGCGGCCATTCTTTTGCTCGCGGTGTTCGTTCAGATCGATGGGTTCCATATGCATGTCCTAAGCGGTGTTCAGATCAAGTGCCCGGTACGGCGTCAGCGCCTTCGATAAGGCCGCCCGGCCCCGCGACAGGCGCGAGCGCACGGTGCCGATTTCCAGTTGGCAGATTCCGGCAATTTCCTGGTACGACAGTTCATGCAGCTCGAACAGGATCAGCACGTCACGGTAGTGCGGCGCCAGTTGGCTGAGTGCGCGCTGCAAATGCTCGGTCGCTTCAATGTCCAGCACCTTGGCCAGCGGGCCGGCGGCTTCATTGACCGGCTCCACGACCGAGTCGCCGTCTTCGTCCTCGTCCGGCTGCACCCAGCGCTCGTTCTGGCGCGCGTGGCGCAGGACCAGGTTGCGAGCGACCCCGTACAGGAAGTTGGCCAGCATGCCCCTGAGTGGATCGAAGGCGTAGCTGTCGTTCAGCAGACCCATGAAGACGTCCTGGACCACGTCCGCCGCTACGTCCGGCGCGCCGCAGTGCAGCAGCGCGAAGCTGTACAGGCCGGAACGATGGCGCCAGTACAGGCTCTGGAACGCGGCCGCGTCGCCCTGGCGGATCGCTCTTAGCAGTTGATTGTCGTCGGGTTCGGTCACGATGAATTCGGTGGGTCTTTTTCTATATTCGCAACATGTTGCCAGAAAGTTCCAACCCGCTTGCTACTATCGAGCGGCGACGGTTTGCGTGCCCACAAGGCACGCAGGCTCCGTGAGCGCGAGCACCGGCGGCCAAGGCGCGCATCGGCTACACTAGCGCCTTGCACAACAGTACACGCCAATGAACCCTACGCTTGCACACGCATCCCGCCTTACCGGAGGGCGCCGTGGATGACCTTTTCAAGACCGAGCCCGCGCCCCCGCTGGCCGAGGCGCTGCGCCCCAAGACCATTGGCGAGGTGATCGGCCAGAGTCACCTGCTGGGGGAGGGCAAGCCGCTGAACCTCGTGTTCAAGTCGGGCCGGCCGCATTCCATGATCCTGTGGGGGCCGCCCGGTGTGGGCAAGACCACGCTTGCGCGCCTGACGGCGAACGCGTTCGACTGCGAGTTCATCGCGCTGTCGGCCGTGCTCTCCGGCGTCAAGGACATCCGCGACGCGGTCGCCCAGGCCGAGCAGTACCTTGCGCGCGGCAAGCACACGATCCTGTTCATCGACGAGATCCACCGCTTTAACAAGTCGCAGCAGGATGCCTTGCTGCCGTTCGTCGAGTCGGGCCTGGTCACGCTGATCGGCGCGACCACCGAAAATCCTTCGTTCGAAGTCAATTCGGCGCTGCTGTCGCGCTCCCAGGTGTATGTGCTCAAGGCGCTGAACGATGCCGAGATGCGCCAGTTGCTGGCGCGCGCACAGGAACGGGTGCTGGGCAAGCTGCAGTTCGACGAGTTGGCCATCAATACGCTGATCGGCTACGCCGACGGCGACGCGCGCCGCTTCCTGAACCTGCTGGAGCAGACCAAGACCTCGGCCGAGACCTCGGGCGTTACCACCATCACCGGCGAATTCGTCGAGAACGCGCTCACGCTCAACGCACGCCGTTTCGACAAGGGCGGCGACAACTTCTACGACCAGATATCGGCCCTGCACAAGTCGGTGCGCGGCTCGAATCCGGACGCAGCCCTTTATTGGCTGTGCCGCATGCTGGACGGCGGCGCCGATCCCAAGTACCTGGCGCGCCGCATTGTGCGCATGGCGTGGGAAGACATCGGCATTGCCGATCCACGCGCGCTCCAGTTGGCCAACGACGCGGCCACCACCTATGAACGGCTGGGAACGCCGGAAGGGGAGCTGGCGCTGGGCCAGGCGGTGATCTACCTGGCGATGGCACCCAAGAGCAATGCCGGCTACAACGCCTACAACGAGGCCAGAGCTTTCGTGAAGCGCGACAAGTCGCGCGAGGTGCCGGTCCACCTGCGCAATGCGCCGACCAAGCTGATGAAGGAATTGGGCTACGGCCACGAGTACCGCTACGCGCATGACGAACCGAACGCGTACGCCGCCGGCGAATCCTACCTGCCGGATGGAATGGCCGAGCCAGGCTGGTATCGCCCGACTGACCGCGGGCTGGAAGGCAAGATCGGCGAAAAGCTCAAGTGGCTGCGCGAACTCGACGCCGCCGCGGGGAAAACCTGACAGCTCGCTTGCCCCGTTTAACGCCGCATCGTTTTACATTTCCTATCCAGCTTGCATGGAGCGGGACGCCAGGCACCCGCGTCTGCGCGATTGTTTCTAAATTTTACAATTCTCCTTTAGATTATTGTAGAATCGGCTAGCTCAGCCGGACACAGCCTGCCCGGCCCGCCACAACAGGTTCAGGATTTCGTCTTTGCGCATTTGGGGTTTGATGGCAGGTCTGCAGACCGCCTGTCGAACTGGCCGCCCCCGGGAGGTGAAGCATGCAGCAGTTGTACTCGATTGAAGGGGATAGTGAAACGGCACGCTTGGTTAGGCAGACCGACTGGCGTGCCACGCCGCTGGGCCCCGTCGAACGATGGCCCCAGAGCCTGCGCACCTCACTGAACATCTGCCTTGCCTGCCGCTTTCCGGTCCTCGTCTGGTGGGGGCCGCAGTTGGTGATGTTGTACAACGACGAGTACGTCCCTGTGCTCGGCAACAAGCATCCGGCGGCGATGGGCGGGATCGGCCGCGAGGTCTGGGCCGATGTGTGGAATGTGGTGGGGCCAATGCTCGACAGTGTCCTGACCACCGGCAAGGCAGCCAAGGCGGACGACCTGCTCCTGCTGATGAATCGGGCGGGATATGTTGAAGAAACTTACTTCTCCTTCAGCTATTCGCCCATTGTGGACGAATCGGGCGGCATCGGCGGCATCTTCACGCCCGTCATCGAGACAACCGAAAAGGTGATCGGGCGCCGCCGTGTCGAGCTGCTGCGCGAGTTGGGCAGCCAGCCGCGGGCGGACAACCTGCAAGATGCCTGCGCGTCGGCAGCAAGGCTGCTGGCGCGGGCGGTAGAAGATCTGCCATTCGGGATCATTTACGCCATCGATCAAACCAGCGGTGCTGCGCGCCTGGCCTGTTCGTTTGGCCTGGACGCTTGCCGCGCGCTCGTGCCGGATGTGATTGCACCGGACGATCAAGCCCAGCCATGGCTGGTCATGCAGGCGGCGGCTACCCGCGAGGTGCAGGAGGTGCGCGCACTGGACGCCACCGCGCCTGACTTGCCGCACGGCGCCTGGGGCGCTGCCGTCGAGCAGGCGCTCGCGATCCCGATTACGATTCCCGGCCACGAAGCTGCGACGGTCGTGCTGGTGGCCGCTGTGAGTCCGCATCGCGCGCTCGACGACGCCTACCTGTCGTTCTACCGGCTGCTTGCGGACCAGCTTCGGATCGGCATCAGCGCGGCTTTGTCCTACGAGGCCGAGTGCAAGCGGGCCCTGGCGCTGGCGGAAATCGACCGCGCCAAGACCACTTTTTTCAGCAACATCAGCCATGAATTCCGGACCCCGCTCACCCTGATGCTCGGCCCGCTGGAAGAGGTGATCGGCGACTCTGACGTGCCTGCGTCGGCGCGTGAACACCTGGAGCTGATCAAGCGCAACGGCACCCGCCTGCTCAAGCTGGTGAATGCGCTGCTCGATTTTTCCAGGATCGAGGCGGGCCGGATGGAGGCCTCGTTCGAGCCGCTCGACCTGGCGGCCTTCACGGCCGAATTGGCCGGCGTGTTCCGCTCGGCGGTCGAGCGGGCCGGGCTTCGCCTGGAGGTCGACTGCCAGCCGCTCTCCGAACCGGTGTATGCCGACCGGACGATGTGGGAGAAGATTGTCCTGAATCTGCTGTCCAATGCGTTCAAGTTCACGCGTGAGGGCACAATCACGGTGCGCGTGTACGAGCATGAGCGGCATGCGGTGCTGACGGTGAGCGACACCGGGGTGGGCATCGCCGAGGCCGACTTGCCACGGCTGTTCGAACGTTTTCACCGGATCGAGGGCAGGTGGTCGCGTTCGCACGAGGGCAGCGGCATTGGCCTGGCACTGGTGCGCGACCTGGTGACGCTGCACGGCGGCCAAACGCGCATCGAGAGCAGTGAGGGGCACGGGACCACGGTCGCTGCGTTGCTGCCATTTGGCCATGCGCACCTGCCGGCCGACCAGCTCGCGCGCGAGCCCAGCGGCGGCGCCCCGGCGCCCCAGGGAGACGCCTACGCGGCCGAGGCCGAATTGTGGCTCGGCTCTTCCAGGCCGTCCGTGCCGCATGACTCGCTTGCCGCGGGCGGTTTTGTCTACATCGTCGACGATAACGCCGACATGCTCGACTACGTAGCCAAGCTGCTCGCGCCACACCATCAGGTGCGGACGTTTTCGAACGGACTGCTGGCACTGGAGCAGGCCAGGAAGTGCATGCCGGCCCTGATCGTCTCGGACGTGATGATGCCCGTGATGGGCGGCTATGAGTTGCTGGCGGCTGTCAAGGCGGACAAGGCGCTGGCCGGGGTGCCCGTGCTGCTGCTGTCGGCGCGCGCGGGCGAGGAGGAACGCATCGAGGCCGCACGGGCCGGCGCCGACGACTATCTCGAAAAACCGTTTTGCGGGCGCGAGCTGCTGGCCAAGGTCGATGCGCTGCTGCTCAAGTCGCGCATCCACAAGGTGGAAAGCGACCAATCCGAGCGGATGCATGCCATTCTTTCGCAGGCGCCGGCGGCGATCGCGCTGCTGCGTGGGCCCGAGCATACCTTCGAGCTGGCCAATCCGCTCTACCAGGAACTGATGGGCCGGCACGACCTCCTGCACAAGAGCGTGCGCGAGGCGCTGCCGGAGCTGGCCGAGCAGGGGATGTTCGACCTGCTCGACCGCGCCTATGCTTCCGGCAAGCCCTATGTGGGACGCGCGCTGCGCGCTGACCTCGTGCGCGGCAGCGCCGGCCTGCCACAAGAGGCCTATTTTGACTGCGTCTACCAGCCGACCTTCGACAGCCTTGGTGCGGTCGACGGCATCGCCGTGGTCGCATTCGACGTGACCGAGACGATGAGGGCCAGGCGGGCGGCGGAGAACGCCAGCCGCGCCAAGGACGAATTCATCGCCATGCTGGGCCATGAGCTGCGCAACCCGCTCGCGCCCATCATGACCGCGCTGGAAGTGATGAAGCTGCGCGGGATCGACGCCGTTCGCAACGAGCACGGCATCATCGAGCGCCAGGCCAAGCACATGATCGGGCTGGTCAACGACCTGCTCGACGTGGCGCGCGTTTCGCGCGGCAAGGTCGAATTGCGGCGTGAGCCGACCGAACTGGCGGCGGTGGTCGCGGCGGCGGTGGAAACGGCCAGCCCTGTGCTCGAGGAACGCCGGCAGATCCTGGCCCTGGACATCCCGGCCCAGGGCCTGAAATTATGCGTGGACGTGCAGAGGATGAGCCAGGTGTATGCGAACCTGCTGACCAACGCCGCCAAATACAGCGACAAAGGCAGCCGGATCACGGTGGCGGGGCGGCGCGACGGGAGCGACATCGTGCTGGACGTGACCGACACCGGGCGCGGCATCTCCGCCGACATGCTGCCATGTGTGTTCGACATGTTCTACCAGGACCCGCAGAGCCTGTCGCGCTCGCGGGGCGGGCTGGGCCTTGGGCTGACGATCGTGCGCAGCCTGACCGAACTGCATGGCGGCAGTGTCAGCGTGGACAGCCGTGGTCCGGGCAAGGGGGCAACGTTCACGGTCCGGGTGCCGGCGGCTGATACGGCCGGGCTCGTCCCGGCAGCCGACCTGGGCGGCGCGAGCGTGACTCGGCAGGCTGAGCAACATGTCGGCGTACTGGTGGTGGACGACAACGTCGACGCCGCCGAAATGCTCAAGGAGCTGCTGCTGTCGTTCGGCTACGGCGTCGAGACGGCGTACGATGGCCCTTCCGGCTTGCGCAAGCTGGACGAGTTCTGGCCTGACATGGCCATCCTCGATATCGGCCTGCCCGGCATGGACGGCTATGAACTGGCGGAGCGAACCAGGCAACTGGCCGGCGACCGGCCGGTCTACCTGGTGGCGCTGACCGGTTACGGGCAGGAGGGCGACAGGGAGCGCGCGCGGTCGGCCGGCTTCGATCGCCACCTCACGAAACCGGTCAACCTGCCGGCACTGCTGGACATGCTGGCCGAGGTGTCATCGGGCAAACGCGCGGCCCTGGCGCGCCCGCAGGCACACTGAGCCGCGCGATCCGCTAGTAGGCGCGGTGCCGGTCACGGTGCTCGGCGGCGCCGCCGCGCTTGCGGATCACGGTCACCTGGCCATCCGGTTCGAGGTAGGCGCGCTTGACCTGCGCGATGTCCTCGACCTCATGCTCGCGCAGCATTTCTGCCAGCTCTTCGTCGGCGATCAGTTCGCGCTTGAGCACGGCCTCCTGCTTGACCCCGTCTTTCACGATGCACAGCGGCCGCGGCAGAACCACACGACGTATCAAGGGAAAGCGGAAGCTGAGGAAGTTGAGCACCAGGCTCCAGCCAATGATGGTGGACATCAGGACGAAGCCGTCGGGCACCGATTTATAGTCGCCGGCCATCGCGTTTTGCGAGGCGTCTGCGATGATGACCAGGACCAGCAGGTCCGACAGGCCGAGTGCGCCCACGTCGCGCCGCACGATAAAGCGGAACATCGAAAACAGGAAAAAGAAGGTGAGCGTTCCGCGGATGAACAGCTCGATGGGCGACATCGTGAATCCAAACAGGTTCGACCAGTCGATCGCAGGCATGGGTTCCTCCCACTGATGATTCTGCAGTCGATGGTACGCCTTGCAGAGATTCACTGCTGTGCGTCGGTTAACTTAGAAACGACCTCTTACTGCATCGAATTTGCAGTAACAGGCCCGCTTCTGGGTCGATGGCGGTTTTTATGCATTCTGCCCCCCGTTTTTTGCAGTTCATCGCAAGTCGATGGAAACGGCAGGGCCGGCTCGGTAAAGTTACATCATACCAACTGACTTTTACCGCAGGAGCCCATTATGAAAATCCGTAAAAATCTCGAAGCCGTATTCCTCGCCGCCGCCCTGGTGGGCACCTTCGCCAGCTACGCGACTGCGAAAGTGCCGGCCATGCGCGCAGCCAAGGCCGCAGCCGTCAACAGCGTAGCGCTGCAGGCCGACATGCCGGTGGTGGTGATCAAGGGCCAGCGCCTGACGGCCGCCGAAAAGGCCGCCCTGAACTGATCCGGCAGGGTGGGGCGGGCGGCAGGAAGTCATCCTTGCCGAATCTCGCGAGGATTGTCTGTCGGCTTGGTACAATTGCGGTTTCGACATACGCGAACCTCCAACCCCGACATGATAGACATCCAACTTCTCCGCAAAGACATTGACAAGGTCGCCGCCCGGCTCGCGGCCCGCAAGTTCCAGCTCGACGTCGCGGCGTTCAGTTCCCTCGAAGGCGAGCGCAAGGCGATCCAGACGCGCACCGAGGAACTGCAGGCCAAGCGCAATGCGCTGTCCAAGCAGATCGGCATGCTCAAGGGCAAAGGCGAAGACAGCTCGGCCGTGATGGCGGAAGTGGCGGGCATCGGCGACGAGCTGAAGGCAAATGAGGCGGCGCTGGCCGACGTGCAGGCCAGGTTGATGCACTTCCTGGAAGTCATCCCGAACCTGCCGAACGAGGCGGTGCCGGTGGGCGCCGACGAAAACGGCAACGTGGAGGTGCGCAAGGTCGGAACGCCGCGCGTGTTCGACTTCGAGGTCAAGGACCACGTCGACATCGGCGAAAAGCTGGGCCTGGACTTCGATACCGCAGCCAAGCTGACCGGCTCGCGCTTCTCGGTGATGAAAGGCGGCATTGCGCGCCTGCACCGTGCGCTGGCGCAGTACATGCTTGACACCCACACCGGCAACCACGGCTATACCGAGTGCTACACGCCGTACCTGGTCAATGCCGCGTCGCTGTTTGGCACTGGCCAACTGCCCAAATTCGAGGCCGACCTGTTTTCGGTAAAGAAGGGCGGCGCCGAAGGCGAGGGTGAAAACTTCTACCTGATCCCCACCTCGGAAGTATCGCTGACCAATATGATGCGCGACGAGATCGTGCCGGGCGAGCAGCTCCCGATCAGGCTTACCGCGCACACGCCGTGCTTCCGTTCGGAAGCGGGCAGTTACGGCCGCGACACCCGCGGCATGATCCGCCAGCACCAGTTCGACAAGGTGGAGCTGGTGCAGGTGACGCATCCGGACCAGTCGTATGACGCGCTGGAACAGATGGTGGGCCAGGCCGAGACGATCTTGAAGAACCTGGGGCTGCCGTACCGCGTGGTGCTGCTGTGCACGGGCGACATGGGCTTTTCCGCGGCCAAGACCTACGACCTGGAAGTCTGGCTGCCGGCGCAGAACACATACCGCGAGATTTCGTCGTTGTCGAACACGGAAGCATTCCAGGCGCGCCGGATGCAGGCGCGTTTCCGCAACGCGCAGGGCAAGCCGGAGCTGGTGCACACGCTCAACGGATCGGGCCTGGCGGTGGGTCGCACGCTGGTGGCGGTGCTGGAGAACTTCCAGCAGGCCGACGGCAGCGTGGTGATCCCGGAAGTGCTGCGTCCGTACATGGGCGGCCTGGAGCGCCTGAGCCCGGCATAAGCGGTGGCGCGGAGGGCGGTGGCAGGAAGAATAGCCGATTGCTCTTCCGTTTTCGCGCAGGGCTGCTATAATGCAAGCCCTCTTGCGAATGAATGCAAGTTCGACCGAATCAGGAAAGGTGGCAGAGTGGTCGAATGCACCGGACTCGAAATCCGGCATACGGTAATACCGTATCGTGGGTTCGAATCCCACCCTTTCCGCCAGTAAATGAAAAAGGCTCCCGACGGGGGCCTTTTTTATTTGCGGAAAGGAGCGGGCCAACAGTTTGGCCCGCGTGTGGGATTCGAAGACGCGCGCATGCTTGCGCGCGGGCGGCCTGCAGCATGTAGGCGAATCCCACCCTTTCCGCCAGTAATATGAAAAAAGCTCCCGCCGGGGCCTTTTTTATTTGCGGAAAGGAGCGGGCCAAGAGTTTGGCCCGCGTGTGGGATTCGAAGACGCGCGCCTGCATGCGCGCGGGCGGCCTGCAGCATGTAGGCGAATCCCACCCTTTCCGCCAGTAAATGAAAAAGGCTCCCGACGGGAGCCTTTTTTCGTTTGCGGGCGGAAAACTGTCGAAGCCCGTAGCCGCCGCACATTGTAGGGTGCGCACCTGTGCGCACGCGGTCCACCGCATACTGACTTGCGGCTGCCGCTTCCCTGCGCAACGTGCGCGAACCGCGTGCGCACAGGTGCGCACCCTACACCTCGGTAAGCCTTTCGAACGAAAGGACCTAATGCTTGAGCAGGTAGCTGTTCAGGAACTGGATACCGCTGAAGAAGAGATAGTCCTGATTGCCCTTCTTGCCGAAGCCATGCCCTTCATCGTTGGCCATCATGTACCAGACCGGGATTTCGTTTTTCTTCACCGTTTCGACGATCTGGGCCGATTCCTGATACGGCACCCGCGGGTCGTTCTTGCCCTGGACGACAAACAGCGGCTTCCTGATCTTGGTTGCGTTGTTCAGTGGCGCAATCTTCTCGAGGAACTGCCGCATCTCGGGATCGCGTTCGTCACCATATTCCACGCGCCTCAGGTCGCGCCGGTAGCTTTCGGTGCGTTCGAGGAAAGTGACGAAATTGGAAATACCAACGATGTCGATTGCCGCAGCGATGCGGTCGGCATAGTTGGTCGACACCGCCAGCGACATGTAGCCGCCGTAGCTGCCACCCATCACGGCTACACGCGATGCATCCATGTCTGGCTGGGTTGCTATCCAGTCGAGCAGGGCGCCGATGTCGCGCACGGAGTCTTCGCGCAGGCGGCCATTGTCGAGCTTGAGAAAGCTCTTGCCATACCCGCTCGAGCCGCGCACGTTGGGGTAGATGACGGTGATCCCCATCTCGTCCGTATAGTAGTTATTGCGACCCTGGAAGCCCGGCTGGAACTGGCCCTCCGGTCCGCCATGGATATTGATCAGTACTGGCCGCTTGCCGGGGAATCGCGCTGCCGGCGCGCGGTAGGCGAAGCCTGAGATCATGCGCCCGTCGAACGACTTCCAACGCACCAGGCTTGGCTCTACGAACTTGCCCATTTCGACCGCCATCGGCTCGTGTCTGGTCCAGCGCGTAACAGCCATGGTTTTGATGTCGATACTGTAGACGTCCGACGGGCTGGTCGCTGATGACAGCGATAGCCCGAGGTGACGGCTGTCCCGATGCCACTCGATCCGGCCAATTGTGCCGACAGGCAGCTTTGGCAGCGGAACGAGCTTGTGATCGGATGTGCGCATCAGGCGCAACACGCTCGTGCCTTCCTCGTTCGCCACGAACGCGAGCATACGGCCATCGTGTGACAGGTCCAGCGCCTCGACGTCCCAGTTGATGTCCGGCGTGAGCGCCTTGGCCTGCAGCGTGGCCAGATCGATATACACCAGCCGCTTGAACTCGGCGCCGCGGTCGCTCACCGCATAAATGCCTTTGCCATCGTGCGAGAACCTGGCATTGCCGTAGGCGACCGGCTCATCGCCGTTCTTTTCGGTTATACGGCGCGTTTTGCCGCTGGCAAGGTCCATCAGCCACAGGTAGCTTTCGTTGGCCGAGACGTGCTCGACGAATATGAGCTGCTTTTCATCTTCCGAAAACTCGAAACCGCCCCAGCCGCCGCCCGCCAGCTCAGCCAGCTTGCGCGCCGATCCGGGGTGAACGGGATCCACGATACTGACGGTAGAGGAGATCGCATCGTTCGATCCCTGACGATTGACCGGTACCGTTACATAGACAAGCTTGTCGCCTTTGGGCGACCAGCTGATGCCTTGCACGCGCTGGTCCGCAGGCGTGATCGGGACTGCTTCGCCACCGGCGAGGTCGCGGCGGTAAGTGCGGAACACCTCGTTGCCGCCGATGTCCTTGTTAAAGATGTAGAACTTGCCCTGGCCGGGGTTATAGCTGGCGCCGCGTACCGGTTCTGGATAATCGGTAAGCAGTTCCATCTTGTCACCGGGCTTGGTCAACCTGAATAGCTGCGGTGTGTTGTTGTGGCGCCTGACCACGATCATCTCGAGCCGGGTCGGGTGCCAGGACGTGATCGATGTGGGTTTGAATTCGTTATATTTGGCCACCTGCGCTGCGAGGCCGGCGGGCACTTGCGGCACGTTTTCGAGCACGAGCGCGGGAGGGGGCGGGAAGGCTGCTTGATCGGCAGCCCCGGCCCCGGTCGAAACGAGTGCCGTGAACAAGACCAGCCCGAACGGGCGGGGGAGATGCAAAAACCTCATCTGGGATTCCTCCTGATGGTGGGCAGGCGATCTGGAAGAGGGGCTTGGCACGCAGTGCAGCCCGCTCTGGAATTGTTTTTTTACAAAACAACTCAACTTTACAATGTTAATTGCCAGGAGGGGAAATGATTTGGGGGCGGTAGGCAAGCAGGGGGGCAACCAGGACTTGCCAGTTTTTATGCGCCTGCTATAATGCGGCCTCTCGCAAATGCGAACGACCGAATCCTGGAAAGGTGGCAGAGTGGTCGAATGCACCGGACTCGAAATCCGGCATACGGTAATACCGTATCGTGGGTTCGAATCCCACCCTTTCCGCCAGTAAATAAAAAAGGCTCCCGACGGGGGGCCTTTTTTATTTGCGGGCGGAAAGGAGCGGGCCAACAGTTGGCCCGCGTGTGGGATTCGAAGACGCCTTGATTCTTCAACGGCAAGCAGTGATGCGGCTCTTATGTGAACGGCCGAACACACCGGCCAGGCGGACTTGCGCATACTGCTGGGCTGGTAAGGCTTGTGCCGGCCGCGACGTCAGTCACTGCCGTGGTCGGTGACAAGCGAAACGGGAGAAAACCAACAATGAGCAAACTCACCCATTCGCTGGACGCGCGCATGACGCGCGAACTGGAGCGCGAGCGGAACGAGCGCGAACTGAACGATGAAGTGCGCACGGGCTTGTCGACAGCCGACGAGTTCCGCACAAAGGATGCACGCGAGCGCTACTGCGGGCAAACCCGGCAAGAAAAGCTCGGGCTAAAAAGAGGGACCTAAGATGAGATGGGAAGGCGATCGCGAGAGCGACAACATCGAGGACCGTCGCGGTGGCGGCGGCGGTGGCTTTGGTTTCGGCGGCGGTTCGATCGGCATCGGCACGATCATCATCGCGGTCATCGCCTCGTGGTTCTTCGGCGTTTCGCCCTCTACCATCCTCAATCTCCTGTCCGGGGACGGCGGCAATCCGGCCCAGGTTCAATCGACGCAATCCCACCCGCCGGCCAACGATTCGGAGACCCGGTTCGTGCGCACCGTGCTCGCCTATACCGAGGATGTGTGGTCGCAGATATTCCAGGCCAATGGCGCGCGTTATGATCCGCCCACGCTGGTGCTGTTCACGCGGCGCACCCCCACTGCCTGTGGCCTGGGGCAGAGCGCCACCGGCCCGTTCTATTGCCCGGCGGACCAGAAGGTCTATATCGACCTGGCGTTCTTCAACCTGATGCAGCAGCGGTTCCATGTTACCGGGGAGTTCAGCCAGGCGTACGTGATTGCGCACGAGGTCGGCCATCATGTGCAGAATTTGCTCGGGATCTCGGACAAGGTCGACGCCGCGCGCCGCCACGCGTCCGAGGCGCAGGCCAACGCGCTGTCGGTGCGGCTCGAGCTGCAGGCCGACTGCTTTGCGGGCGTGTGGGCGAATCATGCGAACCAGATGCGCAACATCCTGGAGCAGGGCGACGTGGAAGCGGCCCTGAACGCGGCCAGCGCGATCGGCGACGATACGCTACAGCAGCAGTCGCAGGGCGTGGTGGTGCCCGATTCCTTTACCCACGGCACGTCGGCTCAGCGCGTGCGCTGGTTTACCCGCGGCATTCAAAGCGGCCGGGTCGAGCAGTGCAATACCTTCGATGCGGGCCAGTTGTAACCCCTACGTTTCCGTGCGCGTATCGCATTCCCCGGCCCGTTGACTTAACGTCGGGGTTCCAACTCACGACGGGGAGGAGTTATGTGGGCAATGAATTATCGGGGGCCCTATCGCGTGCGCGTCGACCAGAAACCTGACCCGGTGATCGAACACCCCGAGGACGCGATCGTCCGGGTCGTGTGCTCGTGCATCTGCGGGTCGGATCTGCACCTTTATCACGGACTGGTGCCCGACACGCGGGTCGGCCATACGTTTGGCCATGAGTTCATCGGGATTGTGGAAGAGGTCGGCTCGGCCGTGCAGACGCTCAGGCCCGGTGACCGGGTGTTGGTGCCGTTTAATCTCTTTTGCGGCAGCTGCTTCTTCTGCCAGCGTGAGCTTTACAGCAACTGTCACAATACCAATCCGGAGGCGACCGCGATCGGTGGCATCTACGGGTATTCGCACACCACAGGCGGCTACGACGGCGGCCAGGCCGAGTATGTGCGCGTGCCGATGGCCGATGTGGGCCCATACAAGATTCCTGACGACATACACGACGACGACGCGGTGCTGCTGACCGACGCGCTGCCGACCGGCTACCAGGCGGCCGAAATGGGCGACATCCGGGAGGGCGACGTGGTCGTCGTGTTCGGGGCCGGCCCGGTGGGCATCTTTGCCGCCAAGTCGGCCTGGCTGATGGGGGCGGGGCGCGTGATCGTGGTCGATCACGTCGAATACCGGCTCGAGTTCGTCAAGCGCTACGCACAGTGCGAGGTGGTTAATTTCCGCGAGGTGCGGGATATGGCACTGCATATCAAGCAGATGACCGACTGGCTGGGCGCCGATGTCTGCATTGATGCGGTCGGCTGCGAGGCATCGGGCAGCCTGGCCCAGACGATCACGGGACGCTGGATGATGTTGCAGGGGGGCGCAGCGACCGCGCTTTACTGGGCGATCAATTCGGCGCGCAAGGGGGGCAATGTGTCCATTGTCGGCGTATATGGCCCGACCTTCAATGCAGTGCCGATCGGTAACGCCTTGAATAAGGGCTTGACGCTCCGCATGAACCAGACCAGCGTCAAGCGCCACGTGCCGCACCTGATCGAGCACATCCGCGCGGGCAATATCGATCCGAAACAGATCATCACCCACCACGTTCCGTTGGAAGAGGTGTCGGAGGCCTACCACCTCTTTTCGAACAAGCTCGACAACTGCATCAAGACGGTCCTGATACCGCCGCGCGCCGGCGAGGCTCGGCACGCGGCGGGCGGCGTCTTGCATTAAGGAGGCAGGGATGGATTCCGACATCGTCCGCAGGGACATGGCCGAGCAGCGGGAGCACCCGCAGCACCACGGCCATGTCGATTACGAGCGCCAGCTCGATTACGATCTGGATCGGCACCGGCCGTCGCGCGAGCAGTTGGCGCATATCAAGGGCTGGGGCGCCGACCTGGACCGCAGGAATCGCCCGGCGGTTCCAATGGAACACGAGCCTCCTCGCTTTATCAATCCGCAGCCTGGCCAGCCGGTGCAGCAGGCGCAAACGGTCGAAGTGTTTGTCTCACCCGAGCGGCCCGGCATTACGCCGGTCTTCGGCACGGCCCAACCGCCGCGCGGATTGTCGGGCGCGATCCGGCGGGCGGCGTACAAGCGAACAGAAAACGACCTGCGCCACTGGCTGCTGTTACTTGTCGCTGACCGCGTCAACGTGGTCGAGGGCATCGGCCAGGATCTGATGGAGGGGCGCGTGCCCAATATTCTGGGCGAGATGGGAATCCGCTCCGAGCTGCGCCATAATCCGGCCGGCCTGGCCAGGAAGGCGGCGATCGCCACCGCGGTGGCAGGGGGAATCTGGCTGCTGATAAACCGGGCCCGGCGCCGCTGACCGGCACTTCACGCGTTGGCCACGCGGAACAGTCTGACCTTGTCGACAGCGCCGGCTGTTTGCGGGTTTATTGCGTTTAATCAAATGGTTTTATTGAACTTTGTTCAATATCGGGGAATGCTCGGCTTGCTTGCCGGGGATTCAACCGATGGGAGACCAAATGAACACGCGCAAAACCCTACTTGCGGCGTCGCTCGGCGCCTTGCCCCTGATCGCGTGCGGCCCAGCCGCCGCCCAGATGATGAGCGCTCCGGTCGCTCAGACCGCCCAAGCCAAGGCGGCGGTGCTCGCGCAGTTGCAGGCGCGGCGCGCTGCCAACGGGCTGGGCGCCAGCCACGGTTACATGATCACGGTCCAGCATCCGGGCATGCAGGGCACCCAGGTGGTGCGCGCGGCGCACACCTACAAGGGCGTGCGGGTGTTCGGCTCGGAATCGGTGGTGGTGCTCGATAAAGCTGGCCACATCGTGTCGGAATCGGACTCGCATCGGCGCGATTTCCTTGGCAAAGGCGGGGCGAAGAATATGGGCGCCCCGGCCATCGACTTTTCCGTCAAACCGGCGATCTCGTCGAAGACTGCGATCGATGCTGCAATCGCGACGGTGGGTTCCAATTCGACCCACATCAGTCCACCCAATGCCGAACTGATCATTTACCCGTTGATGAGGAGCGAACGCCTGCCTTCGGCTGCCGGCAAGCCCGAAGCCGAGCTGAACGCGCTTGACCTGCAGGAGGTGGTCGACTCCTACGAACTGGCCTACCTGGTGCACACGCGTATGGTGAAGGGCGACCAGCCGGTGTATTTCGACACGGTGGTGAGCGCACGCGACGGCCACCTCATCGACCAGTGGAGCATGCTGCAGACCGTGGTCGGTGTCGGCAAGAGCCAGTACAACGGCGACGTGCCGATCAACACGACCCTGGTCAATGGCCAGTACAAGATGATCGACGACACCCGCGGCACCGGCGGGACCTTTGGCGCCATGGCGATCACGAATGCCAATCACGGCACCTCGGCAGGCAGTGTCTACGTCAACAGCACCAATGAATGGGGCGACGGCAAGCAGTACGTCAGCGGCGGTTCGACCACCGATGCCAACGGCCAGACGGCCGCGGTCAATGCGATGTGGGGCCTGATGAATACCTACGACATGCTCAAGAACACGCTGGGCTGGCAGTCGCTGGACGGGCACAACACGGCCACCTACATCGCCGCCCACGTGAACAACAACTACGACAACGCCTATTACAGCGATACCTGCCGCTGCATGTTCATTGGCGATGGCAGGTCGTTCTACAGCCTGGGCTCGATTGACGTGATCGGGCACGAGATGGGCCACGGCGTGACGGCGGCGACCTCGAACCTGACCTATTCCGGGGAATCGGGCGGCCTGAACGAATCGGCCTCCGATATCAACGGCGAGGTGGTCGAGGCTTACGCGCGCGCAGGGGGGCAGGGGGAAACCATACCCGCCACCGGCAACGACTGGGTGATGGGCAAAGAGATCAGCAAGACCGGCACGCCGCTGCGCTGGATGTACAAGCCGAGCAAGGACGGCACCAGTCCGGACGCCTGGAGCACCACGCTCAAACGCCTCGACGTGCACTACAGCAGCGGACCGAACAACCGGATGTTCTACTTCCTGGCACAGGGTTCGAGCGCCGACGCGGCCAGCGACTATTACAGCAAATTCCTGGTCAAGTCCCCCGCGGCGATGACCGGGATCGGCCTGGACAAGGCATACCGGATCTGGTTCAAGGCGAACACCACCAAATTTACGGCCAGTACCAACTACGCCGACGCGCGCAACAAGATGATCGAAGCGGCGAAAGAGCTGTACGGCAAGCAAAGCAAGGAAGCGACGGCCGTGCAGCGCGCCTACGCGGCAATCAATGTCGGCGAGGATGTTGACGAGCTGTAGCCGAGCTTGCGGCCAATCCGCCCCGCGCGGACCGGGTCCGGCATCGGACCCGTTGCCCATGGCGGCGGCCGCGTGCCCGCCGCCACACCCATGCTTGGTCAGGACGCGCTGTTTGCAGTGGACAGTTCGAGCCTGGCTTCGCCGATGCCCATCACCTGGCCGGTCGGGCTGTTCTCCCCGCTCACGCGCACGAATGACACCGTGAGCATACCCATCTGGGTTTTGGAGAGGCCGGCCAGGGCGTCGGTCAGCACAAAGCGCAGCTGGACGGGGCCGCCGTGATGCATGGCGCCGGCAATCTTGAACGGACCAAGCGTGCCGAGCAGTATCGACCTGACCGAGGAGCCGCCCGTCAGCCCCTGGCCATCGCCCGCGGTGAGGCTGGCCGTGGCGCCCCCCGACGGCATGTTCAGGTAGACCCGGTAGAAGTAGCCGCCCTCGCTGCCGACCTTGGTCAGCTGGATGTTGTCCAGTACCAGTTGCACCGACTGGTACCGGAGCGTGCCGCCGGGCGCCGTTGCCGCACTGCCGCCCGCAATTTGCGCGACCGACTGGCCGTATTCGCTGGAGAGCGGCAACTGGACGCTGACCGAACGCTCGGACAGGCCGATGTCGAGCGAACCCGCGGCCGAGAAGGTGGAGTCGCTGGTGGCCCGCGGGATGGAGAGCCGGTACGAGCCGACCGGCGGCGGCGACAGCAGTGCCTGCTCCCCACCCGGCTGGCTGCTCAGCAGCGAAGAACCGCCCGCCAGGCTCGGCAGGCGGGACGGCATTTGCTCGTTCTGGTAGTAGTAATTCAGGCTGCTGCGATTGTCGTAGGTGAGATTGCGGCTCATCGTCAGCGCGCCGCTGTACCTGAAGCTGCCCGACCAGTAGGAATTGGAGAGCGCCGGCATCTTGCGATTACCGCCGGCAAACACCCATGCGACCCACAGCCGGTCGATGTTGGCATGGTGCAGCCAGAAGATGGGATCGACCGGCGACTCCATCGTGGTCATCCAGCCCCCGATGATGTCGTGCACCGGATTGTGCGGTGCGTCTTCAATGCTGGGCTCGAAGGCGTTGGAGCTGCCGCGCGGGAAATTGGTCAGCCTCGAGGAAAATGGCGCCAGGGTCAACGCGTCGCGCACATTGTTATTGACGCGGCTGGCCCAGAGCGGATTGCCCGACGTGTTGGCGGTGAATTCGGACGGGAGATTGGGGTTGGTGTAATAATCCCAATACGGAAGCACGAGCCCGCTGTCGCCGGATACCGAGCGCAGCTGTCGTTCGAAATAATAGAGAAAGCCGCGATGCCACGCCAGGAAATAGGCGACGCTGTGCGGGCAGTAATTGACATGCGCATTGACCCAGTATGCCCAGCTGTTCGGATCGGATGAATTGGTATTTGCCTGCATTTTGCCAATTGCAAATCGCAGCGCGCTGTAATGCGACGTGTTCTTGAACGTCTGCCACTCCTGGCGCTGGAACTGCGCACCCTGGGCCGAGACGAAACCCATCGGGAGCATGGTTGCGCCCGCGGCCAGGATCGATTGCTTGAGAAAATCTCTGCGTCTACTATCATGCGGTTTCATGTGATTCTCCACGCTGCGAAAAGAGTCGAAGGTGAAAGGGGAAAACCCGGAGGTGACATTGCCAGTGGGTCTTTAAGCCAAAGAAAACAGAAACCAGACTCAGCAAACATCAAGCTGCAAAAATTAATGAACCTACAACGTGATAATTGTAGAGTTGTTTTTTGCTGTTCCGTTTAGCCCGCACCAAGCGTGCCGGAGCGCTGCAACTGAAACTAAAAGCAGCCGAAACAGTCCGGAGACTAAATGAAATGAATACGGAGATACCGAACAAATGCGGGCGCGATTATCCGACGATTAAACGCGCGCGAGCATCGGATACGCATCGGCTGTGCGGGCGTGATTTCCCGGCAAACTGATTCACCAGGCAAGGAGAAACGGACCGGCCGGGCGGTTTTAATCCTGCAGGACAACCTCGGTACCCGCCGCGACCAGCCCGGCCACTTCCGCCGCGCTCCAGTTGGTCAGGCGGATGCAGCCGTGTGATTCGGTCTTGCCGATCAGTGCAGGGGTGGGCGTGCCGTGGATGCCGTAGTGCGGCTTGGACAGGTCGATCCAGGCGACGCCGACCGGGTTGTTGGGGCCCGCCGCGATCGTCACTTTCTTGTCGCCGGGGGCCGCATCCCAGAACAGCTTGGGGTTGTAGTTGTAGACCGGGTCGAGCGAAACCCCGTTGACCTTCCATTTGCCGATGGGGAGCGGGTCGTGCTCGCTGCCGGTCGAGGCCGGATACTGCGCGAGCAGCCGGTTGCTGGCGTCGTATAGCATCAGGATGCGGCCATTCTTGCTGACGACCACCCGCGCGGCCTGCGGCAGCGCCGCGCTGCCCAGCACGTTGGGCACCAGGATTTGTTCACCGGCGCGGGACAGATTCTTGCCCGGGTTCAGGCGCTCGAGCAGTGCGGGGCTGGCGTGGAATTTTTCACCCAGTCCTTCCTGGGGCGAGGAATAGCCGAGCGCGGGCAGCGCGGCCTTGGCCACCATGTCCTCCGGGACCGGCCGGAACGGGCCGGCCACGTCGGCCTGCTCGATGGTATAAGTCGCCAGGGTCGGCGTGTTGTCGGCATTGAGCGCGTTCCAGGTTGCCTGGTCGAGCTGGCCGCTGACGGGCAGCGCGCGGGATTTCTGGAACCCTGCCAGTGCCTGGCGCATGTTAAAGCCGTAGGCGCCGTCGATCTCGCCGGGCGAGAAATGGGCACGATCGAGCAGCACCTGGGCGCGCAGGATTCGTTCGGCCTCCTGCGCCTGTTGGTCGGCCGCCGCGGAAGCGGGCGGGAGCGTAGCGCGTGCGGCATCTTGCGCGCTCGCGACAGAGTGGAAGGCAAGGGCCAGCAGGCTGGCCAGGGCGGATACAAAAAGTGATTTCAACTGAGATTCCTGCGTTTACGAAACCGAGTCCAATGTAGTTGCAGGTCAGAATCCGGTCTGTGCGGGAACGAACTCAGGCAGGAGTACTTTCCAGCCGGTACAATCGGCGCGATGAGCCAAACCCGCACACCTATCATCACCCTCCTGCCGGCTGGCTGGCGCATGCCCGCGCCAGCCGGAAGCACCGTCCTGCAAGCGGTCGAGGCCGCCGGTGTCACGCTGCCCAGTTCATGCCGCAATGGCACCTGCCGCACCTGCCTGTGCCAGATGACGAGCGGCAGCGTCCGTTACCGGGTCGAGTGGCCCGGGCTGTCGCCCGAGGAAAAGCGGGACGGTTATATCCTGCCTTGCGTGGCGCTGGCGCAGGCTGACCTGGTGCTGGACGTGCCGCTCGCAGCGCGTACGCGGGCGGCCTGACCATCTCGCCGGCACCGCGCCGGCGTTCCGGGGCCGGTTGGCTGAACCGCTAACGGTGTGCGCAGCGCAGCTGCACACCCTACGGGATGCGCTCGTCGACCTGTCTTGCCCTGCTGGATTGACCTTTTAGCGGCGGCAACAATCCCCCTGCGCACGATTGAAAGCTGTCTCAGGACTTCCATGCTAGGCTGGGTGAAAACGTAGCTTTTTCACCAAAGGCGATACCCGAGCCAGAGCCGGCAGCGGGCGCCAGCCTGTCCGCGTTTGATTTGGAACAATGACCTGCCGGCACGGATTGCTACGATGTTTTTTGGCAGAAAGGAAAACCATGAGCAGCACATCCGACTTGATCGTCGCGACCGGCGCCAAAGACGCATTGATCGCGCACCAGACACCTGATCCGGAAACGCCGCCGCCAGAGCAACCGCCGCCGCCGTTCCCGGTGCCGGACGATGTGCCGCTGCCGACCCACGCGCCGGTGCAGGAGCCGACCCAGCCCGAGCCGCCGATCCGGGCGGCTCAGGGGTAACGTCGGCGGGGTAGCGTCGGCGGGGTAACGCCGGCGCTGCTCCTGGCCGCCGGTCAGGGGGTGGGTGGCTCGTCCGGCCGACGGGTGGCGTCGGTGGCCTGGGAGGAGGGGTTGGATGGTGGCAAGGGCGGGATTTCGCGGATCATGTCCTCGGTTTCGAGTTCGGCCGGGGTCTTTTCACCACTGCCGATGTCCGCTTCTTCCAGGTAAGGTCGGCCCTTGACTCCTGGGTCATGCAGGAACTTGGATCGATTCATGTCGTTACTCCAGTACGTGGTGCAGGTGCGATCCTAGCAGTCCGGCCGCCCGGCTGGCGCTCAATACGATGGAGGATGGTTGTTGTCTACAGGATACAAATGTTGCATCTGGTGACAGTATTTTACATATGATTTGCGCAATGTTTCTATAATTACTCATCAGTCGGTTTCTGCTTGGAGCGTGTCATGGGCAATTCGCTGCACAACAAAATCTACCTGGGCCGTCACTCTGTATTGAGCTCGCGTTGGGTCCAGGTCGCGCTGGCGATCGGCGTACTCGCCGCTGCCGCGCTGGCGTTGCTGGCAAGCCAGCACTAAAGGCCGCCATTGCGCTGTGCGGGCGCAGCGGTTAGCATGGCGGCCCCCACAGCTGGAGAAGCGGCACATGAAGAATGATAAATTGACGACCGACGAGTACGATGCGCTGGAACAGATCCGGTCCGGCGCACGTCACATCAAGGTAAATGCCTGCGTCGGGCGCAATGCCAAGAAATTGGCGGGCCTGAAGTTGATCCAGTTTGGCCGGGACGGTAAGCTGGCGTTGACTGAACAAGGCGGGGAAGTGCTGTTCCTGCGCCGTTGCGTGCAGGCGTTGCAAGCGCTGGCGGCGGACCCCGGCGCGCCGGTCGAGCCGGACGTGGCCCAGTTCCTCGGCCGCAAGGCGCATATCGTGCCGCGCACGGAGGGCGGCTTTGCGATCACCGGCAAGGGCCAGGAATCGCTGGCCGACATCGCGGCCCAGGAAGGGCGCCGGCCGGGATAAAACAGCCGGGGCGGATCAGCGCGGGCGGCGGCGGTGCGGGTAGACCAGCGTGCGCACCGCGATTTCGGCCGGCACGTTCATCGCCGCCAGGAATTCCGCGGCCCGCTGCAATCCCAGCGTCGGGATCGATGCGACCGCCTGGTTGACCAGGTCGCGCGTGCGCATGTCGGTGCGTTGCCGACGCTCCTGTTCCTGCTCGGCGAGCGCCTGCTCGCTATTGATTTCATTGATCATGGTTCCATTCTCGAGTATTGCTAAAGAGACATTGCTATTGTATGGCAATGGTATCTGTTTTGCCAATAAAAATTGTTTCAGTCAGGCGGGGACCGCATCCTCGGGAAGTAGCGCGGCCGGGGCCGGCAGGGTGCGCTGCTGGCGCAGCAATTGCTCGAACTCGTCGGCGGCCAGCGGCCGGCTGAAGTAATAGCCCTGCATCTCGTCGCAGCCGTGGCTGCGCAGGTAGTCGAGCTGCTCGCGCGTCTCGACGCCTTCGGCAATCACCGACAGCTTCAGGTTGTGCGCCAGCGCGATGATCGAGGTGACGATCGCGGCGTCGTTAGCGTCATGCGTGATGTCGGCCACGAACGAGCGGTCGATCTTGAGCACGTCGATCGGGAAGCGCGACAGGTACGACAGGCTCGAGTAGCCGGTGCCGAAGTCGTCGATCGACAGGGAGACGCCCAGCGCCTTCATCCGGTGCAGCAGCTCGACCGCCGGCGTCACATCGCTCATGAACAGGCTCTCGGTCAGCTCGATCTCCAGGCACTCCGGGGCCAGGCCCGTGTCGGCCAGCACCTGCTCGATGCTCTCGATCAGGTCGGCCGCGCCGAACTGGCGTGCCGACAGGTTCACCGCCACCCGCAGCCGGCCCAGGCCGGCGTCCTGCCAGGCCTTGTTCTGGGCCGCGGCGGTGCGCATCACCCAGGCCCCGATCTGCACGATCAGGCCGGTTTCCTCGGCCACGCCGACAAAGCGCGTCGGCGGCACCATGCCCAGTTCCGGGTGCTGCCAGCGCACCAGCGCCTCCATGCCGACGATCTTGCCGGTGGCCAGGTCGACCTGCGGCTGGTAGTGCAGCATCAGCTCGTCGCGCTCCAGCGCATTGCGCAGCGCGCCCTCGATGCGCACGCGCTCCTGCGATTCCTCGTTCATCGCCGGAGTGTAGAACTGGAAGTTGTTGCGGCCCAGCTTCTTGGCGCGGTACATCGCGATGTCGGCGTGCTCGATCAGGCTGTCGGCCGGGGTGCCTTCGCTCGGATACACCGCCACGCCAATGCTGCAGGTGACCATGAACTCCTTGGTGCCCAGCATCACCGGCTGCGCCACCGAATCCATCACGCGCTGCACGATGTCCGGCGAGAGCTTCTGGTCCTGGTGCTCGGACAGGAGCACCACGAACTCGTCGCCCGACAGGCGCGCCACCGTGTCCGAATCGCGCAGCGACGAGCGCAGGCGCGCCGCCACCGTCACCAGCAGCACGTCGCCGGCCTTGTGGCCCATGCTGTCGTTGACGAACTTGAAGCGGTCCAGGTCGATCAGCATCACCCACGCCGGGTGCCCGCTGCGGGTCGCGTACGAGACTGCCTGCTGCAGGCGGTCCTGCAGCAGCGAGCGGTTGGGTAGGCCCGTCAGCACGTCGTGCTGGGCCACGTGGTGCACGCGCTGTTCGGTGAGCTTGCGCGCGGTGATGTCGCTGCCGGTGCCGCGGTAGCCGGCAAAGCGGCCTTCCTCGTTGAACACCGGCTGGCCGTTGACCAGGAACCAGCGGGTCTCGCCATTGTCGTCGATCGACTGGTATTCGAAGTTGTGGAACGGTTCATGCGCCAGCACCTGGGCAATGTGCTCGCGTCCGGCATCGGTATCGCGCAGCGCCGGCACGAAATCCCAGCGCGTCTTGCCCAGCAGCCGCTCAACCGACACCCCGGCCTTGCCGGAAAAGCCGCCGGTCACGGTGGTAAAGCGCAGCTCGGCGTCCTGCTCCCAGTACCAGTCGGAGGACATCGCCACCAGCTGGCGGAAGCGCTGCTCGCTCGCCTGCAGCGCCTTTTCGGTGCGCTGCCTGGCGACGACATCGTCGATCAGGCGCCGGTTGCTGCGCCGCAGGTCGGAGGTACGCTTGCGCACCAGCTGCTGGATGCGGCGCGCGCGCCGGCCCGAGGCCTGCACGAACGTGGTCATCAGCAACGTGAACAGGATGCCGCCGCCCAGCAGCGACGTCGAGCCCAGATGGTCGGCCAGGAACGGGCGTGGCGACGCCGTTGCCTGTACCAGCCAGGTGCGCCCGCCGACGGTGAAGCTGCGCGAGATCTGGTCGTTGTAGTCCGGCGCCAGCCATTGCGCCAGCCGGTCCGGCTCCTGCACTGAGGTCCCGTTGACGGTGGCGTACATCAGGTGCGCGGGAACGGCGATGCGGTCGGCGTACACGGCCAGTTCGATCCCGGGCTCGGCCAAGAGGCCAGCCGCCGACAGGATCCCGGCCGCCAGCTCGCGTCCGTGAATGATCGCGGCGGTGTCGCCGATCAGCGCGCCGTTCGCTCCCGCAACCGGCATCACGACCTGGAACGTAGCCTGCCCGGGCCGGTCCGGCACCGGGTTGACCAGGCTCGTTGCGGCCGGCTGGCCGGTGGCGCGGGCCCGTTCGAGCGCGGCTTTAACCTCGCCGTCGCTGGCGGCATCGTAGCCGAGCGCATCCTCGTTGCCCGCCAGCGGCTCCAGGTAGGTGACCACGTCGTGCGGCGTGTGCTGCGGCGCCGGCACCAGCTGGCCGCCTTTGAGGCCGGTGATCACGGTGCCCGGGCGCACGCGCTGCAGCTCGGCCTCCAGCGCGGGGCGCTCGCTGTCGCTTATCGCGCGGCGGAAGTTGAACGACTTGATGAACGGATTACGCTGCAGCAGCGGGGTGGTGAAATCGTGGAATTGTTCGCGCGTGACGGGATGTACCGAAGCCAACAGCTGGTTGGTGACCGTCAGCACCTCGACCGCCCCCTCCAGTCCCTGGCGCAGCGCGGCCACGCGCGTGCCTGCGCGCTGCTCGAATGCCAGCCGCATGTTGTCGTATTCCAGGTGGCTGACCGCCGCGAACAGGACGCAGGAAACGGCAAGTCCGCCCCCGAGCGTGAGGGCCGCCGCAAGAGTAAGCGATGACGGCAGGCGGCGATGCGACATTTCCTGGGTCCGTGAGCTGTGGTCGGGTTCCAAACTGGATTGCCATCTGGCATGAATCCGCGCAGTGTGTCATAAAACTGGTTGTTCCGGCAAACAAATTGTCAATGCCGGCCCCTGCGCGGCGACGGCCAGGCGGCGCGCCGTTCCAGCCAGAGCACCACCAGCCGCGCCAGCAACCGGTTGAAGAGGCCCATTCCAAGCCCGTTGCGGCGCGCCACCAGGCGCTGCATGCGCTGCGCGCGGGTGTCGTGGGGGCCCGGCCTGGCCGCGAACAGGATACGGTTGTTGCCGGCGATGCCGTCGAACCAGCAGATCCGGTGCCCGAACGCCAGCCGCAGGCGCGCCAGCATGGCCTCGTAGTTCGGGTCATAGCTGAAGATGTTCGCCACCAGCACGCCGCCCTCGCGCAGCAGGCGCCGGCAGTTCACGTAAAACTGTTCGCTGCCCAGCGCCGGCGGCAGGCCGTCGGCGTTAAAGCCGTCGACCAGCAGCACGTCGGCGCTGGCCGAAAGGCTGCCGACGTAGTCGACCGCGTCTGCCTGGATCACCGTAAAGCGCTCGTCGTCGGGCGGCACGTGGAACTGGTCGCGCAGCGCGATCACGTCCGCGCGCAGTTCGATGACCGTGAGCCGGGCCGTGGGAAAGTGGCGGTAGCAGAACTTGGCCAGCGACCCGCCGCCCAGGCCGACCATGACGATGTGGCGCGGCCGCGGGACGAACAGGGCAAAGCACATCATGGCGCGCGCATAGGCCAGCACCAGCGCGTTTGGCCGCGCCAGCAGCATGGCGCTTTGCACGTCGCCCGGCGTGAATTCGAGCGTGCGCTGGCCGGCGCGCGTGCGCACCAGCGGCGGCGGCTCGGCCGTAGGGGGCGATGAATCGGCGGGTTGTGGGAGCGGCGGCATGGCGCGAGTATACGAGAAGGGAGGCGGGAAGGGCACGTGAACCCGGAGGCAAGCACCTCGGCCCCGGGAACATAGCTTGTTGTTAAGTATCGGTTTCTGATAAGCTGCCCGCGTATCCACGCGAAAGACGCTATGTTCCTGGACCATCCCACTCTCACCGCCACCGACAGTCCGCTCGAACCGGACCGGCTCGAGCGGCTCAACCGCGTGTATGGCTATGCGATGGCGCTGGCCGACAGCGCCGGCTGCGACGGGCTTGTCGACAAGCTGGACCAGCTGCACGACCACAAGGGAACCCTGATCGCGTTCTGGCACGCAGCCCCGAGCGCCGACGAACAGGCGTTCCTGGCGCAGGCCTGGGCCAGCCGGATCGGCGCTGGCACCACCAGCGTGGAACACGAATTCTGAGCGGCGTGGCGATGATGGATGCCACTACCATGGCCCTTGCCCTGGCGCTGGGCAACCTGGCGCTGTGCGTGCCGCTGTTCTTCTTCACTGCCGGTGCGCCCGGATCGCCCGCGCTGTCGCTGTGGAGCGTGGCGCGCCAGGTGCAGGCGATTGCCTGGCTGCTGCTGTATTTTGGCGCGCTGGGGAAGGTGCCGGGATCGCTGGCGCTGCCGGGCGGCTCGCTGCTGCTGTTCGCCGGTATCGCGATCGAGGCCGGCGCGCAGTGGGAAGCCGCGGGCAGCGAGCGCTGGCGGCCAATTCTGGTGCCGTTGCTGTGCGTGGCGGCCGTGCTGTTCCTGCTGGCCTGGCTGGTCGACGAGACGCTGCTGGGCGCGGTGGTGTATTCCCTGATCCTCGGCCTGTTCTACCTGGCCCAGGCGGCGGCGCTGGCGCACTCATGGCGCGCCGCGTCCATTTTGCAGCGCTTCCTGGCGCTCGCCATCGCGCTGTTGGCGCTGGCACTGGCGGCGCGCGGCGTGCTGCTGATGCCGCTGCCGGAAGGCCGGGGCTGGCTCTCGTTTGCCCTGCTGCGCCAGATCTCGCTCGCCTCCCTGTATGTATTGTCGCTGCTCTCCGCCTTCGGCAGCCTGCTGCTGGCGCGCGAGCGGCTGCAGCAGGAACTGGCGCGGATGCAGGTCATCGATCCGCTGACCGACGTGGCGAACCGGCGCGGCTTCCTGAACGCGCTGGCGCCATGGATGGCGCTGGCACGGCGCCCGGGCCACGCGACCGCGCTGGTGCTGCTGGACCTGGATAATTTCAAGCGCGTCAACGACAGCTACGGCCACCCGGCGGGCGACGTGGTGCTGCGCCAGCTGGCCGAGGTGTGCCGCCGGCAGTTGCGCGACAGTGACCAGCTGGGGCGCCTGACCGGAGTCGAATTCGCGATCCTGCTGCCGCGCACCGGGCTGGAGGAGGCGGCGCTGGTGGCCGAGCGGGTGCGCGCCGCGCTCGAATCGACCGCTGTCAAGACCGGGCGTGCGCTGGTCAAATTGACGGCCAGCTTTGGCGTTACCACCATCCGCGCCGACGACAGCACGGTGACCCTGTTCCAGCGTGCCGACCAGGCCCTGCAGGCGGCCAAGCAGGCCGGTCGCAACCGGGTCGAGCTGGCCCCGGCCGCCACCGTGCCCGAGTAGCGCGACTTAAGGCGTAATTCAAGGCGTCATCGGCGCGTCATGTGGCGCGATTATGCTGCAGCTTTCCATCCACGGATTCGGGACTGCACCATGATCGACGTTGCAAAGGCCGCGACCTGGGCCGCGGTCGAACTGGGCTCCGACAGCTTTCGGCTGTCGGTAGCCGGCGCTGACGGCGCAGGGCTGCGCCTGCTCGCCAGCATCGCCGAGCCGGTCCAACTTGCCGCCGGGCTGGATGAAGACGGCTGCCTGACCCCGGCCGTCATGCGGCGCGCGCTGGCCTGCCTGCGCACATTCCGCGCGCGGCTGGAGGCGGCAAGTCCGGTCGCGGTGCGCGCGGTCGCGACCACGGCGCTGCGGGTTGCGCGCAATGCCGACGTGTTTCTGCCGGCGGCCGCGCAGGCGCTCGGCCACCCGGTCGAGGTCATCACCCCGTTTGATGAGGGCGCGCTGGTGTACCAGGGCGTGGCCAGTGCGCTGCCGGCGACCAGGGAGCGGCGCCTCGTGCTGGACCTGGGCACCGCCGCCACCCGCCTGGTGCTGGGATGCGGTGGCGACGTAGGCCGTGCCGAATCGTCCGGCGCCGGTGTGCTGCGGCAGAGCCTGTCGTTCTTCCCGGACGGGAGCATTGGCGCCTCCTCGTTCGCGGCCGCGGTTGCGTCGGCGCGCGCCAGGTTCGCCGATGCCGCGCCGCTGTACCACGCGCGTCATTGGGACGCCGCGTATGGGTCCTCAAGCGTGATCCGCACCGTCGCCGGTGTGATCTTTGATAACGCACTGGGCGATGGCCGGCTTGGCGCCTGCGGCCTTGCGGCGCTGCGGGCGCGATTGGTCGAAGCGGGCGCAGCACAGCGCCTGGAACTGACCGGGCTGGCGCCGGGGCAGGGCACCCATCTGGCGGGCGCGGTGGCGCTCCTGGCCGGGCTGGTCGAGGAACTGGGCATCGACGAGCTGCTGCCGATGCAGGCCGGATTGCGCAGCGGCGTCTTGTGGGACCTGCAGCGGCGATCGTGCGGGGCGGCCATGGCCTGAACCGCGATTACTGACGCGTTGCAGCAATCGCCTCCAATCGTATATATTGTTTCGCTTTTTTGAAACAATGGAGTATGCGATGGCCAAGTCACCAACCGCCAGGCCTGCCGTGAAGAAGGCAGCCAAGGTAACAAAGGCGGAGGAAGCCCAGGCGAAGAGCCCCGCAAAGCCAAAGACGACCCGGCCAACCGCGAAGACGGCGGCCAAGTCCGGCGCCAAGGTGCTCGCCAAGCCGGCGGCCGCCAAATCCGTCAAGACGGCGGCCAAACCGGCGCCGGGCGCAAAGGTGGCGGCCAAGAGCGCCGTCAAAGCAGTGGTCAAGGCCGCGGCCAAGACTGCGAAGGCGCCGGCCAAGGCCGCGCCGGTGGCCGCCGCGCCGATCGGCAATCCCAAACTGGTGCGCGACAGCTTCACCATGCCCGAACAGGAATACGCGGTGCTGGCCGAAGCGAAGAAGGCGTGCCTGAAAGCCGGCTTTGAGATCAAGAAGAGTGAACTGCTGCGCATTGGCGTGGCGCTGGTCGGCCAGCTTGACGCGGCAAGCCTCCAGGCTGTGCTGGCGACGCTGCCGCAATTGAAGACGGGACGCCCGCGCGCAAGCTGAACCGTCACCGCCGGCCGGGGCGCGCCCGGCCTCAATGCATCGATGCGTTCGTCAATTCCTTCAGTTCCCGGATCGGGATGTTCGACTTCTCGTGCATGCGCAGCAGAATGGTCGCGCCGACGTTGAGCTTGCGATGGCGAATCTTGCTGATGATCGGCGGCTGCACCTCGAGCACGCGGCACAGCTCCGCGTCGTTCTTCAGGTGCATGGTCTTGATCAGGGTGTCGAGCAGCGGGTTCGGCACGAAGCTCGATGGCTCAAGCGCCCGGGCGCGGTGCATCGCGGCAAGCATTTCCTGTTTCTTTTGCCGTACGCTCATGTACTCCTCCATCGTTCGCAAAACTGGGGTTGAGGACAGGCCGACTGGTTTTGGAAAACGCCCTACCGTGATGTTGGTTTGTCGATGCGAGTGGTGGGTTGGTTGCGATATTACTACGATCTCGTTTGGCGCGGCGCTCGCTTCATGGCCTAACTATCATGAACGTTCCTGTTTCTGCTGGGAACTTGCATCATTCAGCCCCGAACGCGTCAGGACCAGGATGCGGTCCGCCATCGCGGCCGCGGCTCTGGAATGGGTGACCATGATCGCGCCCGCCCCGCTCGCGCGGATTTCAAAGCGCAGCAGGTCGAGGATGCCGGCCGCGGTGTCCGGATCGAGGTTGCCGGTGGGCTCGTCGGCCAGCAGCAGGGCCGGGCGGTGCACGAGCGCGCGTGCGATCGCCACCCGCTGCAGTTCGCCGCCCGAGAGCTGGCGCGGGAAGTCGTCGCCGCGGCCGCCCAGGCCGACCGCCGCCAGCATGTGCTCGGCGCGCCCGGCCGGCTCACGGTTAAGCAGCAGCGGCAAGGCGACGTTCTGGCGCAAGGTCAGGTGCGGCAGCACGTGAAATGCCTGGAAAATGAAACCCATGCGCGTGCGGCGCAGGCGGGTGGCGGCTTCGTCGTCCAGGCTCGACATCGGGGTGCCGTCGACCAGCACCTGGCCGGCATCCGGCGTATCCAGGCCCGCGATCAGATTGAGCAAAGTCGACTTGCCCACGCCTGATTCGCCCATGATGGCGACGAATTCGCCGGCGCGGAACGCGTGCGACAGGTTACTTAGCACCGGGCGGCCGCTGTAAGATTTGGACAGTTCGATCAGTTCCAGCATGGCTTGGCAGGGAGCGGGCTCTTGTCTTTCGAGGGGAAATGGGGGCGCAATCAAGCAGGCGCTTGGAAGATCAGGATTCGGCTATGCTGGCAAAAGCAGCAACATCTCCTACAGCCATCCCGCATCCCGTGGGGCGGCCGCACGAATGATAAACCTTATGCTGACGACATGCACGAGTGAAACTCGACGACCGCCGGACAACGCCCACGTTCCCGCCGAACTGCTGGCTGGGCTGGGCGCGCGCGACGCATGGATTTCGCCCAAGTTCCTGTACGACGCGCTGGGATCGAAGCTGTTCGAGGCGATTTGCGAGCTGCCGGAGTATTACCCGACACGCACCGAGGCGTCGATCTTCGAGCGCTACGGCGCCGAGATCGCGCGCGTCGCCGGCCTTGGGGCTACGCTGGTCGACCTTGGCGCCGGCAACTGCGCCAAGGCCGCCAAGCTGTTCCCGCTGCTGCAGCCGGCGCAGTATGTCGCGGTCGACATTTCAAGCGAATTCCTGTGCGAGGCGCTGGAGAACCTGCGGCAGCGCTTTGCGCACATCGAGATGACCGGGCTCGGGCTCGATTTTTCGGAGCGGCTGGAGCTGCCACCGAGCGTGCGCGCGCAGCGCCGGTTGTTCTTCTTCCCGGGTTCGTCGATCGGCAACTTTACGCCTGAGCAGGCGCGCGCTTTTCTCCTGCGGGTGCGCGGGCAATGCGGCGACGACGGCGGCCTCTTGATCGGAATCGACCTGGCCAAGGACCGTGCCACGCTCCAGGCCGCCTATGACGATGCGCTCGGCGTCACGGCCGCGTTCAACCTGAACGTGCTGCGCCACGTGAACCGCCTGATCGGTGCGGACTTCGACCCGCGCCAGTGGCGCCACCACAGCTTCTACCACGAGGCGCAGGGGCGGGTCGAGATGCACCTGGAGGCGCGCCGCTTGCAGACGGTACGCTGGCAGGGCGGGGGACGCAGCTTTCGCGCCGGCGAGCGCATCCATACCGAGAGCAGCTACAAGTACCGCCAGGCCGATGCGGTGCGCCTGCTCGAGCAGGCCGGCTTCGAGGCGACCAGGATGTGGACCGATGCGCGCCACTGGTTCACCGTGATCCACGCGCAGGCGGTGACCTGAGATGGATGGTCATCTGCAGCGCGCCTTCGACAGCGTTCGCCAGCGCTCGCTGCTTTTGTCCGAGCCGCTGTCAAGCGAGGACTGCTGCGCCCAGTCGATGCCGGATGCCAGCCCTGTCAAGTGGCACCTTGCGCATACGACCTGGTTCTTCGAAACCTTCGTCCTCGCGGCGCACGAGGCGAGCTTCGCGCCGTTTCATCCGGCATTCCGGGTGCTGTTCAATTCCTACTACAACGGCATCGGCAGCAGGCATCCGCGGCCGCAGCGGGGCCTGCTCACACGGCCGTCGCTGGACGAGGTGCACCAATACCGGGCCGACGTCGAGCGCAGGATGGCGCAGCTGCTGGCCGCGCCCTGTGCGGATCCTGGACTCGGGGCGCTGGTGGAACTGGGTCTGCAGCACGAACAGCAGCACCAGGAGCTGATGCTCACCGACGTCAAGCACTTGCTGGCGCAAAATCCTTTGTCCCCGGCCTACCTGCCGGGGGCAAGCGCGGTGTCGAACGAGGTGCCGCCATTGGAATGGCTGAGCTACCAGGGCGGCCTCGTGGAAATCGGGCACGCAGGCGACGGTTTTTGCTTCGACAACGAACTGCCGCGCCATCGTGTCTATGTGGCGCCGTTCGCGCTGGCCGCGCGGCTGGTGACCAATGGCGAATACCTGGAATTCATCGAGGCCGGCGGTTACCGCGACCCGGCGCTGTGGCTGTCCGAGGGATGGGAGCTGGTCGCCGCGGGCGTGCTCGCGCATCCGCTGTACTGGGTGGCGGGCGAGCGCGGCTGGAATGAATTCACCCTGCACGGGCTGGCGCCGCTTGACCTGGCGCGTCCGGTGACCCATGTCTCGCTGTACGAGGCCGATGCGTACGCGCGCTGGCGCGGCGCGCGCCTGCCGCTGGAAGCGGAATGGGAGCTGGCGGTCCAGGAGCTGCCGGCCCAGGGGGTGCCGGCAGCGCGCGGTTCGCTGCATCCGGCGCCGGCGGGGCCGGGCCTGGCCCAGATGTTCGGCGCCTGCTGGCAATGGACCAGCAGCAGCTATGCCCCGTATCCGGGCTTTGCGCCGGCCGCGGGCGTGATCGGCGAATACAACGGCAAGTTCATGGTCAATCAATATGTCTTGCGCGGTTCCTCGTGCGCCACGCCGCCCGGCCATGCGCGCGCCAGCTACCGCAATTTCTTCCCTGCGTCTGCCCGCTGGCAATTTACAGGGATCAGGTTGGCGCGATGAACCCGGCACGCGTGCGGCGCCGGCTGCATTCCCGGCGCGCCAATGCCTACATCCTGGCGCATCCGCTCGCCTTTTTCATGCAGGCGATCAAGCACTTCCGCGCCAACCAGGGGCTGCTGCTGGCCGGCGCGGTGGCCTACTATGCGCTGCTGTCGATCGTGCCGTTCCTGATGCTGGTGGTGGTGGTGCTGTCGCAT
Organism: Massilia horti; assembly: GCF_004614195.1. Taxonomy (GTDB): domain Bacteria; phylum Pseudomonadota; class Gammaproteobacteria; order Burkholderiales; family Burkholderiaceae_D; genus Telluria; species Telluria horti. The sequence continues at coordinate 51,420 of NZ_SPUM01000008.1, forward strand.
TTCATCGAGCAGGCCGAGTTGCTGCTCACGATACAGCGCTATCTGGAAATGCTGGTGCCCAGCCAGTCCCGTTCGATTGTGCACGAGGTCGACGTCTTTTTGCAGAACCGTGATGTGATCACCTGGGTGCTGGGCGTGACCATGCTGTTTTTCAGTTCGCTGGCGTTCACCGTGCTGGAAAATGCCATGAGCGTGATCTTCGTGCACCGGGTCGTGGTGCGGCACCGCCATTTCCTGGTCTCTGCGGTGCTGCCTTACTGCTACGTGATTGCGCTCGGCTTCGGCGTGCTGCTGGTCACGCTGGTGTCCGGCGCGCTGCAGGTGATGGGCCACGAATACATCCAGCTGTTCGCGCACCGCTGGTCGCTGCACGGCATCTCGGGGGCGTTGCTGTACCTGCTGGGCCTGGGCGGCGAAATCCTGTTGCTGACCTCGATTTACCTGATCATGCCCGTGGGGCGGCCATCGCTGCCGCACGCGCTGGTGGGCGCGGTCACCGCGGCGCTGCTGTGGGAAATCGCGCGCCGGGTGCTGGTGTGGTATTTCACCACGCTGTCGCAGGTCAACGTGGTGTACGGCTCGATGACCACCGCGATCGTGGTGATGTTCAGCCTGGAAATCGGCGCGACCCTGCTGCTGTTCGGCGCCCAGGTGATCGCCGAATACGAGCGGGTCGGCAGCGACCATCCCGACCACGAGCCCAAGGCGCTGACGACCCGGCCCGACCGCTGAGCCATGCCGCCCGGGTGGCGTGGCGCGGCGGCGACAGTGGCACTTCCCGTGCACAGGTATTGTTCTAGATCAATTGGACCCGTTTTAAGCAGTGGCAGAGTACCTCTTGCGCCGCGCCAACACGGCGCGCAAAAACAACAGGAGGGATGTCATGCGTCTCGCTGCATTGCTCAACTTGCCGCTGCCGGTGATCCTGGCGTTCGCGGCGGCCGTGCTGATCATGCTGATGCTCGGTTGGGTGATCGCCGGCCTGCGGCGCCCTAGCGTGGTGCGTGACCCTGAACCGTATCACGCGAGCGCGCTGCAGGGCGATTAGAGCACCACCGTCCGGTTGCGGCCGCCCGCCTTGGACTCGTACAGCGCGCGGTCGGCGCGCTCGATCGCCAAATCCACCGGTTCGCCTTCGCGGTAGCGGGTAAATCCGGCCGAAAAGCGCACCCGCAATTCGGGCACGGCAGGACAGACCGCCAGCGTGGCCAAGCGTGCGCGCAGGCGCTCGATGCCCACGGTCGGTTCGCCCGGCGGGGTTTCCGGCAGCAGCAGCAGGAATTCCTCGCCGCCCCAGCGGCCGATGATGTCGGTATTGCGCAGCACCGATTGCGCCTGGCACGCGAACGCGCGCAGCGTGTCGTCGCCGACCGCGTGGCCGTAGGTGTCGTTGACTTCCTTGAAGTGGTCCAGGTCGACCATCGCCACATAGAACGACGAGCCGCCGCGCGCGCGGCGCAGCGCGTGCTCGTGCAACTGGTCCATCATGTTGCGTCGGTTCGGCAGCCCGGTCAGCTCGTCACGGGTCGCGATTTGCTGGATGCGCGCCAGCGCGTTTTCGAGTGCGGCCTTTTGGGTTTTCAGGCGCTGGCGCATGCCCATCAGCTGCGCCGACAGGTGCGAGATCATCCCCAGCACGGTGGCCAGCAGCACGAAATAGATGATTTCGAGCCGGGCCGGATAGAGGTGCGGATCGGTGCGGGCACGCCAGGCCATCACCGAGCCCACCAGTACCAGCGTGTACAGGCAGACTGTGCGCACCGCTTCAACGCGCATGCTGAACATCCCGAACACCAAGACCAGTGCGAACACCGACAAGGCAGCCGGGTGCATCGGGCCGGAAATCGCGTACACGGCGGCGATCAGGGTCTGGGCCGCGATCGTCTGGGCAAAGGACAGCGTCGGATCGGCGCAGCGCCGGTTCCAGCCACTGCGGATCGCCACGTAAAAGCCGGCGATCGTCACCAGCAGCAGCAACCCGACCATGGTCACATCATGCGCGCGGACCATGCCGGACATGGCGCCGAAGGCCAACAGTGCGACCGAGATCGCCTTGACCAGCGACGCGAGCAGCAGGACAGTCAGGCAGCGGCGCTGTTTATCGTCGGTGGTCAGGACGACGTCGGACAGGCGCCCGAGCCAGTAGCGGGCCGGGGCGGCAGGCGCAGCGGGCGCTGCAAGATGAGTCGGCATTGTGTCGGAGTGCGTGAATAATCAGGCGCCGACTGGTGCCGGCTTGCCTGTAATTATACATCCGACAATTTAAAAAAATTAATAACTGTCAGCAATAGTTGTGGAAAAGATACTTTCTCCGCAGCATCAGGCGCGCACCGTGACGCCTGCGCTGCCTTCCTGCATGCGGCCGATGATGGCCGCATCAACGAAGCCTTCGCGTTCAAACAGGGCCAGCACCTCGTCGGCGCAGGCCGGATCGCACGCGACCAGCAAGCCGCCGGAGGTCTGCGGGTCGGTCAGCAGGGCGCGCTGGGCTGGCGTGATGCCCTGCGCCAGTTCCACGTCCTTGCCATAGGCCTCCCAGTTGCGGCCAGATGCGCCGGTAAAGTAGCCGTCATGCGCCAGTTGCAGTACGCCCGGCAGCAGCGGGATCGCGTTCATGTCGAGCTGGGCCGACAGCTGCGCGCCGCGCGCCAGTTCCAGCAGGTGGCCGAGCAGGCCAAAGCCGGTGACGTCGGTCATCGCGTGCACGCCCTCCATTGCGGACAGCAGGCGCCCCGGCTTGTTCAGCTTGGTGGTGTTGGCGATCATCGCCGCATAGCCTTGCGCGTCGAGCACGTCCTTTTTCAGCGCCGCCGACAGCACCCCGACGCCGAGCGGCTTGCCGAGGATGAGCACGTCGCCGGCCCGGGCGCCGCAATTGCGCTTGACCTTGGACGGGTGCACCAGGCCCATCACGACCAGGCCGTAGATCGGCTCGACCGAATCGATCGTGTGGCCGCCGGCGATCGGGATGCCGGCATCCTGGCAGACGGCTTCGCCGCCGCGGATGATCTGGCCGATGGTCTCCAGCGGCAGCTTGTTGATCGGCATGCCGACCAGGGCCAGCGCCATGATCGGAGTGCCGCCCATGGCGTATACGTCCGAGATCGCGTTGGTGGCGGCGATGCGGCCGAAATCGAACGGATCGTCGACGATCGGCATGAAGAAGTCGGTGGTGGCAATCAGCGCCTGCTCGTCATTGAGCTTGTACACGGCCGCGTCGTCGGCGGTCTCGATGCCGACCATGAGCTCCTTGGGGACCGGGAAGCCGCTCGACTTGTTCAGGATCTCGGCCAGCACTCCCGGCGCGATCTTGCAGCCGCAGCCGCCGCCATGGGAGAACGAGGTCAGTTTGATGGTCTGTTCAGGTGCATTGCTCATGTGATTTCCGTGTCGATGGGTCTTGCGCTCTCGCGCGATAGCAGATTATCCACCAAGTCGAGCAAGGCCGCTCGCTCGGCGGCAGGGTCGAACAGGGGCGCGCGCGCCGCGCACTGGCGCCGCAGCAGTTGGTAAAAGTCCGGTTCAAGCGACGAGCGCTCGACCAGGCGCGCCAGCGCGTGCGCGTCGCCCGGTGCGAAATAGCCGGCGTAATCCTCGCCCAGCATGCCGCGGTTGCCGCTGATGCTTGACGCCAGCACCGGCACGCCGCAGGTCACCGCCTCGATGATCACGTTGGCGCCGCCTTCCATCCGCGATGCGATGACCATCGCGTGGCAGCGTTTGAGGCGCTGGCGTGCCGCCCCGTGCGGCAGCGCGCCGAGCCAGCGATAGCGCGTGCAGGCCTCTTGCGCCGCGTTCGCGGCCGCCCCCAGCTCGGGGTCGAGCGCGCCGCCGATGTGCAGGAAGCGCACGCGCGCATCGCGCACCAGGCCGGCCGCGCGGATGAAGGTCTGGGGGTCTTTTTCCGGCCTCAGGTGGCCGATCATGCAGATGTCGACGTGGCGCCGGCTTGGTGCGGCCGGCCTCAGCGCCGGCGCCGACTGGTGGATCACGAACGCCTTGGCACGCAGTCCGGGCGCCAGCTCGGCCAGGCCCGCGCTTTGCAGCAGCACCAGCGCGCTCGCATCGCGCAGCGAATCCTGCGCCTCGACGCTGGTAGCGATGTCCCGGTAGAGGTCGGTGCCGGTCAGGACCAGCACGATCGGCCGCGCTGGAAACGCGTGCGCGAACGCGGCCACCGATGCGGCGGAGCGGCGCGCGTGCAGCGCTACCAGCAGGTCGGGCTCGCACTGGCCGTGCCACTCCTGCAGCAGGTCGACCCGGTACCGGCCGCGCAAGAAGCGCGCCCAGCGGCTGGCGGTCTGCCAGTTGCCGTTGTTCTCCCTGGCTGACGCAGGGCTCACAATCGCAATGCGCGCGCCTTGTTGTACCACTGGCCACTCCACAAAAACACTACAATTCCAGCATGACCGAGATCGATGCCTCCTTCCGCTTCGCAACGCCCCAGCCACTGGCGCATTCGCTGCGCGGCGCGCGCGATTATACGCTCAGCCTGTTCGACCGGCTGGCCGCCGCGGGGTTCGACGATGCGCAGCAGGTGCCACGGCTCGCCATTGTCAACCCGCCGCTGTGGGAGCTGGGGCACATCGCATGGTTTGCCGAGTGGTTCATCTTGCGCGAGGCGGCCAGCTCGCATCCCGCCGATGCGCAGCAACCCTCGCTGCTCGCGCGCGGCGACGACTGGTTCGATTCGAACACTGTGCCACACCGCAGCCGCTGGGCGCTCGACCTGCCGCTCACCGGCGCCATCAAGACCTACTGCCGCGAAGTGCTCCACCGCGTGGAGGGCCGGCTGGCGCACGCCGCGCCGGATGACGAATCGCTCTATCCGTATCGGCTCGCGCTCGCGCACGAGGACATGCATGGCGAGGCCTTCCTGTACACGATGCAGACGCTGGGGGTAGAGCCGGCGGCGGACCGGCGCAGCGCGCTCGCCGAGGTCACCGGGGAAGTCGCATACCCGGGCGGGACCATCGTGCTGGGAGGCGCGCAGCAGGGCGGCTTTGTGTTCGATAACGAGAAACAGGCGCACGCTTGCCGCGTCGCACCGTTCTGCATGGATGCCGGCCTGGTGACCAACGCCCAGTACCTTGAATTCGTCGAGGACGGCGGCTACCAGTATCCGCAATTCTGGAGCGCCGCGGGTCGCGCCTGGCTGATGGGGCAGGAACGCCTGGCGCCGCGCTACTGGCGGTGCGAGACGGGTCAATGGTGCACGAGACGCTTCGCGCATCTTTCGATGTTGGCGTCGTCAGAGGCGGTCCGTCATGTGAGCTGGTACGAGGCGCAGGCTTACTGCGCCTGGGCCGGGCGGCGGCTGCCGGCGGAGGCGGAATGGGAGTTCGCGGCCATGTCGCGCCAGCCGGGCTTTCACTGGGGCCGGCTGTGGGAGTGGACGGCCTCGGCGTTCGAGCCGTATCCGGGTTTTGCGGCGGATCGCTACCGCGAATATTCGGCGCCGTGGTTCGGCACCCATCGGGTGCTGCGCGGCGCCTCGTTCGCGACGCCGGGGAGGCTGCGTTCGCCGCACTTTCGCAATTTCTACCGGCCCGAGCGCGACGATATCTTCGCGGGATTTCGCACCTGCGCGGTTTGAGCCGGTTGCGGCGAGCCCGTAGGGTGCGCACCTGTGCGACGCGGTCACGGCTTGCTGACTTGCGGCTGCCGCTCCACTGCTCGACGTTCGCGAACCGCGTGCGCACGGGTCCTCGGCGGCCCCGCGCCCCCTACGATTTGCGCCGGCCGCGTGAGTATGCGTCAGCCACTTACATTCGTTCACCGGGCAGTTGGCTGGCTTGCCTTACCCAATCGGCGAACTGCGCTTCGTCGAACTGGCCCTCATGGATGTCGACGTAGCGCACATTCTTTTGGGTGGACTCGCCGGGTGGAGGAGGGGCCAACGATACGCCGTTGAAAAAAGCAACCTTGATGTACTTCTTGAAGCAATGCAGGCTGAGGAAATAGGCGCTGTCCTCCGCCCCATAGAATGGCGAGTTCCACTTTACCGCCTTGCGCACGCCTGGCACGATGTCTTCGATCAGCGCGTCGATGCGGCGCCCGATCTCGTTCTTCCAGCCAGGCATGGCCGAGATGTAGGCTTGCACTGGGTCATCGCCGTACCCCTTGGGGATCTGCGGATTGCCACCCGAAAGAAGAACGACCTCGCCGGATTGCGCCTTGGGCACTGCATTGCGCGCTTTGCCCGCTTTCATCGCGGATTCCTTCGGAGCCCTCGTCGCCGCCCCAGTCGCTTTGCCAGCCATCTTTTTCGCTCCAGTTCTGTGGCACCACTCGCGCCAGCCAAGTTCGGCGCTGGAGACAGCTTAAAACAAAAACGGCTGCCGAAGCAGCCGTTTCCATTAGTAGTCGCCGAAGGTGCGGCGCGCGCTATCCATTGAGCGCGGATGCGAGCCTTTGTACCCACCCGAGCCTTCGCGGCGCTGGCCACCACCCTGCGGCTTGGCAAAGCCGCGCTGGCCCGGCTTGGCGTTGCGGCCATCGCCCGGCTTCCAGCCCGGGCGCGGTGCGCGCGGCGGCGCCGACTTCTTCGGCTCAAAGCCCTCGACGACGTCAACCGGAATCGGCTGGCGCGTGAAGCGCTCGATGCGGCGCACGTTCATGCTCTCGGCGTGGTTCACCAGCGAGATCGCGATGCCGTTGCGGCCCGCGCGGCCGGTGCGGCCGATGCGGTGCACGTAGTCTTCCGGGAACTTCGGCAGGTCGTAGTTCACCACGTGCGTGATGTTCGGCACGTCGATGCCGCGCGCGGCGACGTCGGTTGCCACCAGCACCTTCACCTGGCCGCGGCGCAGGCCGTTGAGCGTGCGGTTGCGCGCGCCCTGGTGCATGTCGCCGTGCAGCGCCGCAGCGGAAAAGCCGGCGATGCTCAGGCGGTCGGCGATCATGTCGGCGTCGCGCTTGGTCGCGGTGAACACCACGGCCTGGTCCAGCGTCTCGTCACGCAGCAGGTGGTCGAGCAGGCGGTTCTTGTGCGACAGGTCGTCGACAAAGTGCACGCGCTGCGCGATGTTTTCGTGGCGCTTGGTCGCGGTCGCGATCTGGATCACCATCGGGTCGCGCGTGATGCGGCGCGCCATGTTGCCCACCACGCCGTCCAGCGTGGCCGAGAACAGCATGGTCTGGCGCGTATCCGGCGTCGCGGCGACGATCTTTTCGATGTCTTCGATGAAGCCCATGTCCAGCATGCGGTCGGCTTCATCCAGCACCAGGATCTCGAGCTGGGAGAAGTCGATCTTGCCCGACTCCATGTGGTCGATCAGGCGGCCCGGGGTTGCGACCAGGATTTCAGGATTGCGCGCCAGCAGTTGCATCTGCTTCGGGTAGGGCATGCCGCCCAGGATCGACACGGTGCGGATGCGGCGCATGAACGTGGTGTACTGTTCGGTCGCGGTGGTCACTTGCAGGGCCAGTTCGCGGGTCGGGGTGAGCACCAGCATTTTCGGCTGGGCCGGGCGGAAACGGGGACGCTCGCCGCGGGAGCGCGCCGACTGCGCTTCCTGCGCCGGGGTGCGGCCCATGGGCGCGGACTCGCTGGCGGCCAGCTTATTCAGGGCCGGCAGCATGAAGGCCGCGGTCTTGCCCGAGCCGGTCTGCGACGACACCAGCAGGTCGCGCCCGCCAATGGCCGCGGGAATAGCTTGCTCCTGGACCTGGGTCGGGGCGGTGTAGCCGGCTTCGGCAACTGCCTTGACGATGGAAGGATGAAGGCCTAATGCTTCAAAACTCATTGATTCTGTACTCTTTCGTGTGAATGAGCGATCGCGTTTGATGCGAACGCAAAATAGCAACGCGAGCCAATTACGAAATGACTTGGGTAGAAAGAAATTTCGGCACAAAAGCTTTGCGCCGGAACGGTGTCAGGATACGACACGCAGGGCGGGAGGGCTTTATGGGAGGCTACCCGTTACGGATACACCTGGGCTTGCGAAGCTGCTAGTTGTGTTGCCTGTGAACTGCCGCTGCGACGCGATTGCTTCACGTATTGCAGCGCACAAACCGCACTATACCGTAATTCGGGGCCGCTTGCATAGCCCCGACTGTGGCGCGCGCGCCGCGACGGCGCTTATTTGTTGCTGTGGTGGCGTGGCGAGCGGCTCTTGACCTGCGCCACGCTCTTGTAGCGTTGCGAACCGGCGGCTTGGTTGCCGCGTTTTCCGCCACGGTCGGCCTCGAGGTTGACCGCGGCATTGTCGATGACGCTGTCGGCAATGTCGCCGACATCGGCCGTGGCCGAGGTCTTCGGCACCAGGATCGTCGAGCCGGTCTTCAGGCGCATCTGCGCCGGGATGTTGTTGGCCTGGCGGATCACATCCGGGGTGGTGTGGAACTTGGAGGCCAGGGTGGTAATGCTTTCCTTGGCGCTGGTGATCTTGTGGACGGTCCAGGTGGACAGGGCGTGCCCCCACTGCGCCAGGTTCAGGTGGAACTTCTCGGCGTTTTCCTTCGGCAGCAGGATCTTGGTCTGGTCGCCGGTGATGACCGGTTTTTTGAACTGCGGGTTCAGCGCCTTGAATTCGTCGACCGACATCTCGGCCAGCTGGGCCGCGATCGCCACGTCGATGTCGCTGGTCTTGTCGACCATGGTGAAGTAGGGCTGGTTGTCGATCAGCGGCAGCGTCACGCCATACTGGGCGGGATTGGCCACGATGTTCTTGATCGCCTGCAGCTTGGGCACGTAATTGCGCGTCTCGGCCGGCATCAGTTCGGACAGGCTCTCGAAGTCGGTCGGCTTGCCGCGTGCGCGGTTGGTGGCGATCGCTTTCTGAACATTGCCTTCGCCCCAGTTATATGCAGCCAGGGCCAGTTGCCAGTCGCCGAACATCGTGTAGAGGCGCTGCAGGTAGGTCAGCGCCGCGTCGGTCGAGGCCAGCACCCCGCGGCGCTCGTCCTTGAACATGTTCTGCTTGAGGTTGAAGTCGCGCCCGGTGCCCGGCACGAACTGCCAGATGCCGGCCGCGTTCGCGGTCGACAGCGCCTGCGGATTGAACGCCGACTCGATCACCGGCAGCAGGGCCAGCTCGGTCGGCATGCCGCGCTTTTCCAGCTCCTGCACCACGTGGTACAGGTACAGCGATGCGCGCGCCGAGGTGCGCGACAGGTAGTCCGGCCGCGCGGCGTACCATTGGATATGCTTGTCGACCAGGGAGGTATTTACGTCAGGAATCGCATAACCGCTGCGGATGCGCGCCCACAGGTCCGGGTCCTTGTAATCGTCCGCCTTGATGGCCGGGATCATCTGCGACAGGCCAGGGCGGGCCATTTGAGCGCTTGCCTGGACGGCGTCAGCCGCATGGCTGGCTGCGGGAGCGAGCAGGGTAACCACCAGTGCCCCCAGGGCGAGAGTGTTGCGAGTCGTTTCGTGCATAGCTTTTCAGTGTTGCGTCCAGGAACGACCGGACTGATGATTGAGGAGCGAGTGTACGTACCAGTTGATGAGCCCGTCAAGAAATATGTCTGATAAGTTACAATTTTTCTTGTCTATTCTTTTCGTCAATACCACTTGATAGTTTGATCATGATTAGGGAGTATCTATTTGTTCTTCATGTCTTCTCCTATGGTCGTGTTGTAATATTTATCGATACTCCGCCGGGTATGCTATTTTTTTACGGACGTAAGCGGGCCTTATGGGGCCGGGCCGGGGACGGAAGGGGCGCGCCGTGAAACCTAATACCAGCATGTTTCGGCCGCCTCATCCTTGCCGTGCTTGACGCCTAAATTACTAGCGGCTCAGCTTGAATCTATGAGCGCACGCAAAGTGTGCGTACAATCTTGGCTTTCGCGCTGCGAGCAATATTTCCCTGAAGAGCAAAACATGAGCACTGCCAACCTGAACGCGGACGATGATGCAATCGTCGCCGCCACCCGCCGCTGGCTGGAGCGGGCCGTCATCGGCCTGAACCTTTGTCCGTTCGCCAAGTCGGTCTACATCAAGGAGCAGGTGCGCTACGTGGTTTCCAGCGCGACCACGCCGGAAGCTTTGCTGGAAGACCTGATGAATGAGCTGCAGAACCTGTCCGATGCGGATCCGGAAAAGGTCGACACGACGCTGCTGATCCACCCGTTCGTGCTGCAGGACTTCGAGGAATACAACGAATTTCTCGACGTGGCCGATGCCGCCGTCGAGGACATGCATCTCGATGGCGAACTGCAGGTGGCCAGCTTCCACCCGCACTACCAGTTCGCCGACAGCGACGCGAACGACATCTCGAACTACACCAACCGCGCGCCGTACCCGATCCTGCACCTGCTGCGCGAAGACAGCGTGGCGCGGGCGGTGGAAGCGTTCCCGGAAGCGGCCGACATCTTTGAAAAGAACATCGCCACCATGGAAGAACTCGGCCATGACGGCTGGGATAAGCTCGATGTCGGCCCCGCGCGCTGATTCCCCGGCGTTGCCGCCACGGCCGGACACGCCCTGCGTCGCGGTCTGCTCGACCACCTTCGATGAGGTCTGCCGCGGCTGCGGCCGCACCGTGGCCGAAGTCGCTCACTGGGTAACGATGAACGCTGAGCAGAAAGAGGTGGTGTGGCAGCGCATCCTGGCGCAGGGCTATCCGCGCAGGAATACCTGATTATCCCCGGTTCCGGCCTGCCTTTTGGCAGGCAAATACCCAGCGGCGCAAGGGCCGCCCCGGCCTTTTCGGCCCGTCGAATTCCCCCTCTGAAACCTGTTGGAATGCTGGCAAGCCACGTCGCTGGTCGAGGCTCCCTTTTATTTGGTGACGCCAGGCAACATTCGATGCATAATCTACTATGCATAACTATTAATATTGTCACTTTCTTAATTGATCCCACCCGCGATCATCCGCCCGGGTAGGTCCACGCTTGCACGATATTTATGCCGCGCTTCGCTTTCCACGGATTGTCTTTTACGCTGAACAGGCTGTATGGCGGCTCGATTTACGCGGCGCTGCTGCTGGTCGTCTGCGGTGGCCTGGTAGTCCCGGCGGTCGTGGGCTGCTACGTGATCGTCGGCGTGCAGGCGCGGCAGGCGGCCGAGCGCGCGCTCGACGAGTCGCTGCGGCGTAACGCCGACATCCTCGCGCATGGCGTCCAGGCGGCGCTGCGCAGCCGCGACCGCGAGGCGGCGCGCTCGCTGGTCGATTCCGTGATGGGGAACCCGGCAGTGGTGCACGTTGCGGTGCGTGCGCCGGACGATCCCGGTTTTATCGACGTGCGGGCGGCAGCTCCGGCCGAGGGGCGCCTGTACCGGGCCGAGCGCGAGATTGTCGCGCAGGGCCAGCCGATCGGCCGCATCGAGGTCGAAATGGATGACCGGCGCAACCAGCAGCAGCTGCACGAGCGGCAGTCGGCTTACGCGATGGTGCTGGGCTGCCAGCTTGGTGTTTCGCTGCTGCTGATCGTGCTCTTCCTCAGGCGCCGCCTGCTCTGGCCGCTGCGCGCGCTGACCCAGTTTTCCGATCGGCTGGCAAAAGGCGACTTCGACACCCCGCTGGAGCTGCACGGCCGCGACGAGCTGGGGCGCCTGGGTGGACAGATGGACCGCATGCGCGGCGCGATCCGCCAGCTGTTTGCCGACGTCGCCCGGCGCGAGGAGCGCTTTCGCACCATGATGACGCAGGTGCCGGGCGCGGTGTTCCGGGCCAGCCCGGGCGGGCAGATCGACTTCGTCAGCGACGCGATCCTCGAGATCACCGGCTATCCCGCGGCCTGGTTCATGCGCTGCACCACCGATGCCTGGTCCGACATCATCAGTCCGGAAGACCGGCGCATGCAGCTGCGCCTGGCCAAGGAAGCGATCCAGTCCGGCCGCCCGTACGCGATCGAATACCGGATCATCGATGCCGCCGGCGTCGAGCGCTGGGTGCTCGAGAGCGGGCAGCCGGTGGGGGAGCCGGGCACGGACGACCTGCGCGTGGACGGCATCATTTCCGACATCAGCATGCGCAAGCACGATGAAATGCGCATCGAGGCGCTGCTGGCCGAGCAGGGCGCGATCGTGGACAACGTGATGTTCGGCGTGGTGTTCGTGCGCGGGCGGCGCGTGGTGTCGGCCAACCACCGCGCCGAGGAGCTGTTCGGCTACGCCGATGGCGAGCTGCTCGGCGCCTCGGCGTTGCTGCTGCTGCCCGACCAGGAGCAGTCCGAAAGCGCCTGGGAGGAGTACGCCATGTGCCTGGCGCGCGGCGACGATGCGCGCGAGGAGCGCCAGTTCCGCCGCGCCGACGGCACGCTGATCTGGTGCATGGTGAGCGGGCGCGCGCTCGACCGGCAGTATCCGGACGACGGCAGCATCTGGGTCTACGCCGACGTGACCGAGCGCCGGCTGGCCGAACAAAAGCTGCGCCTGGCCGGCACCGTGCTCGAGCACATGGCCGACGGCGTGGCCGTGATCGGGGTAAACGGCAAGCTCATGGCAATCAACCCGGGCTTCACCCAGATCACGGGCTATACCGAGTTCGAGATGCTCGGACAGCAAGTGGCGCTGACCCGCTCGCACCGCCACGACGAGGCGTTCTACGCGAGCCTGTGGCGCGAACTGTCCGAAACGGGATTCTGGCGCGGCGAGATCTGGAACAAGCGCAAGAACGGCGACGACTACCTGGAGTGGCTGACTATCTCCGCCGTGCGCGACGAGGCGGGCGAGGTCACGCACTACGTGGGCGTGTTCAGCGATATCACGCAGCTCAAGGAATCGCAGGAAAAGCTCGACCACCTGGCCCACCACGATCCGCTGACCGCGCTGCCGAACCGGCTGCTGTTCCACGACCGGCTGCAGCACGCGCTGGCGCGCGCGGCGCGCGACCAGCAGCAACTGGCGGTGATGTTCATCGACCTGGACCGCTTCAAGAACGTGAACGACACGCTCGGCCACGACGTCGGCGACGAGCTGCTCAAGCAGGTGGCGCGCGCTCTGGCATGCCGCCTGCGCGCGGGCGACACGCTGGCGCGCCTGGGGGGCGATGAATTCATCGTGCTGCTGGAGAACGTGGATGGCGAATCCGGCGCTGGTCAGGTGGCCGACAAGCTGATGACGATGTTCGAACAGCCATTCACCGTGTCCGGCCACGAGCTGTTCATCACCGGCAGCGTCGGCATCAGCTTGTTCCCGCGTGATGGCGCGGATCTCTCCATGTTGGTCCGGAACGCGGACGTGGCCATGTACCAGGCCAAGGCGCGCGGGCGCAACGGCTACCGCTTCTATGCGCCCTCCATGAGCGGCGATGGCGCGCTGCGCCTGCGCCTGGAAAGCCTGCTGCGGCGCTCGATCGAGAAGAACGAGATCCGGCTGGCGTTCCAGCCGCAGGTGGAGATCGACAGCAAACGCCTGATCGGGGTGGAGGCGCTGGTGCGCTGGCACAATGCCGAGCTGGGCGAAGTCCCACCGGCGCGACTCATCCCGGTGGCGGAAGACACCGGCTTCATCAACCAGCTCGGCAACTGGGTGCTGGTCGAGGCGTGCCGCCAGATGGTACGTTGGGAGCAGGAGGGGCTGTACGTGCCGAAGATCGCGGTCAACCTGTCGGTGCGCCAGTTCGAGCGCGGCTGCATCGCCGCATTGGTCGCCGACGTGCTGCGCGAGACCGGGCTCGAGCCGCGGCGGCTGCAGCTGGAGGTGACCGAGTCGGTGATCATGCACACCAGCGACGCGCTGGCGCTCGTGAACGACTTGCACGCCATCGGCGTGGGCCTGGCGATCGACGATTTCGGCACCGGATACTCGTCGCTGGCCTACCTGAAACAGCTGCCGGTCGAGACGCTCAAGATCGATCGCAGCTTCATCAAGGACATCGCGGCCGATGCCGACGACGAGGCGATCGTGGTCGCGATCACCCAGCTCGGCAAGAGCATGAATTTGTCGGTGATCGCGGAAGGCGTGGAAAACGAGGAGCAGGCGGCGTTCCTGCTGCGCCACGGCTGCAACCGCGCGCAGGGATACCTGTATGGCCGTCCGGTGCCGGCGGCGGAACTGCTGAAGCAGTGGCGGCAGATGGCAGATGAAGTTGAGCGCTCTGCGCAAGCGGAACCAGCGGGCGCCTGACGCGCCCCCGCAGAGCGGCATGAGGTCGTAGGCTGCGCACCTGTGCGCACGCGGTGCGGACGTTGTGTTGTGATGGCGCCGCCGCGAGCCTGCAAACGATGACCGCGTGCGCACAGGTGCGCACCCTAACGGGCATTGCAAAGCGACGTGCCGCCC
>NZ_SPUM01000009.1 GCF_004614195.1 Massilia horti
TTCGGTGGCGCACGTAACCGCGTGCGCACAGGTGCGCACCCTACGAGGTCGTTTCAGAATGACGGCGACAGGGGAAGCAGCATCGTATGCTGCGTCCCCGTGTGCACGTCGCGCCAAACGCGATTGATCTCGCTCTCCTCGTGCGCGGCATACAGCCCGCAATACGGATACAAATCGTCCGCGCCACGCCGCGCAGTGACCACCAGATCGAGCGATGCACGATGCAGTTCATGCATTCGTTCGGGGCTGACCACGTCGTTTTGGCAGACCGTATCCCACATCCGTTCCAGCAGGCCGTAGAACAATTCGCGCGCCTGTTCCAGATTGCGCTGTGCGCGCAGCAGCGCCGCGCTCACTTCAGGCATATCGGAAAGCGGCACGCCCGTACCAGGCCGCTTGCGGTTGGCAATGAGAGCCCTGGCCAGCTGCTGGAAATGCGCGCCCATTCCCGCGATGTTGGCCGCGATCGTCACGTAGGCCAGCGAAACGAACGGGAACCGGTACAGCGGCCCCGGTGCCGTCGCGGCCGCAGGATCGATGACGAACGCGTGACGGCCATCCACCCACACATTATCGACGCTGAAGCTGTGCGAAGCGCTCGCGCGCAAACCGATGCTGCGCCATGTGTCGTGCACGCGCACGTCCTTGGCAGGAATGATAAAAGCGCGCACCAGCGGCGCGCCGGTGCAGTCCAGGACCGCCTGCCCGCCTTCGCGGATCACCGCGTTCATCGTGAAGTGCGTGGCGATCGGCGCCCCCGTCGCAAACTGCCATGTGCCGCTCAGGCGATAACCCTCGCCTTCGGCATCCGCGTGGCCCGTCGGCGCACCGCTGCCGCCAACGCACAGCCGCGGCGTGCCAATGATCTCGCGCGCAAACTCCGGTGGCAAGAAGCCGGCGAACCAGCCGGCGCCGGCGCACAGCGTCACGGTCCAGGCGGTGCTGCCGTCCACCGCCGCCAGCGCTTCCTCCAGGCGCACCACGTCAGGCAGCGCCAGCTCGCCGCCCCCAGCAGACTTGGGCGCCAGCATGCGCAGCCAGCCGCGCTCATGCATCAGGGCCTGCAAAGGTGGCGTCAACATGCGCTGCGCGTCCGATGGGCTGGACTCGTCGCGGATAAGCTGGCGGTCTGGTTCGGCCAGGCGTGGGGATGCTGCGTTTGCGGTCATTCGTGAATCTGCCGGGTTGTTTGATCGAGTCGCGCCGATCAAGAGCGCGCCCAAGTATAGCCGCTCGTCGCATCGATGGAGATGTCGGTTGAACCGCCTCTTACGATCGAATGTCAAACGGCGTGAGTGATCTTTGTCGCAAGACATGGCACAGCTGGAAGGAGATGCAAATGCCAAAATATCTTGTCGAAGCCAACTATCGCACGTCGGGCATCTCGGGCCTGCTGAAAGAAGGCGGCACCGGCCGGCGCGCGGCGGTCAATGAAATGTTCAATTCGCTGGGCGGTAAGGTCGAATCGTTTTACTTTTCCTTCGGGGAAGAAGACGTTTACATCATTGGCGAGCTTCCGGACAATGCCGCTGCGGCCGCACTGACGGTCAGGGTCGACTCCACCGGAGCGGCCACGTGCAAAACCTTCATGCTGATGACCCCGGAAGAAATCGATGTGGCCGTAAAAAAGACCGGCACATACCGGCCGCCCGGCTATCAGATCGAGGCCGAAGTCTCCAAGTGGGAGGGCGAAGGTGGACACCTTGCGGGCGGCGAGGCGGGCAACGAGTGATCATGCTCGCTGCCCGAAGTCAGTAAGCATCCGGTCGATCAGCTCAATCCAGTGCGTCACCGGCTTGCTGGTGCCCGACTGCAGGTGCGTCAAACAACCGATATTGGCTGACACAATCCCATCGGCCCCGGTGGCTTCGAGGTTGGACAGCTTGCGGTCGCGCAGCTCATGCGCGATTTTGGGATGGAGCATCGAATACGCGCCGGCCGAGCCGCAGCACAGATGGCTGTCCGCGCACAGCACCACGTCCACGCCGGCCGCCCGCAGCACGCCCTCGACCTTACCCCGAATCTGTTGGCCATGTTGCAGCGTGCATGGCGGATGATAGGCGACGCGCTTCGTGACCCTGCCTTGCAGGCGCGCCGCCAGCTCGGCCTCGAACTGCGGCATGATCTCGGACAGGTCGCGCGTCATCTCCGAAATGCGCCTGGCCTTGGCCGCATAGGCAGCATCGTGCGCCAGCAGATGTCCGTACTCCTTCACCGTGACGCCGCAGCCGGACGCGGTCATCACGATCGCCTCGACCTGATCGACGTAGGGCCACCACGCGTCGATATTGCGGCGCATGTCGTCAAGGCCGCCTTCCTGGTCGTTCATGTGGTAGCGCACCGCGCCGCAGCACCCGGCCTTGGGCGCAACGAGCAGTTGTACGCCGAATGAATCGAGCACGCGTGCCGCCGCGGCATTGATGTTCGGGCCCATCGCCGGCTGCACACAGCCGGCCAGCACCAGCATCTTGCGCTCGTGCGTGCGCGCTGGCCACTGCCCGGGATCGCGCGTGGGCAGCAGCTTGTCCTGCAGGCCCTTTGGCAGCAGCGGGCGCAATGCCTGGCCCAGCTTGTACGCGGGCTTGAACAGCGCGGTGCGCGGCAGCGCTTCCTTGAGCGTGGCGCGCTTGACCCGCTGGCCCGGTGCACGCGGCACGCGTTCTTCGACCACCTTGCGGCCGATGTCGAGCAGGCGAGCGTACTTCACGCCGGAAGGACAGGTGGTTTCGCAGTTGCGGCAGGTGAGACAGCGATCCAGGTGCAGCTGTGTCTTGTGCGTCGGCTGTGCGCCCTCCAGCACCTGCTTGATCAGGTAAATGCGGCCGCGCGGACCATCCAGCTCGTCGCCCAGCAGTTGATAGGTCGGGCAGGTGGCGGTGCAAAAACCGCAGTGCACGCAAGCGCGCAGGATCGATTCGGCTTCCTCGCCCTCGCGCGTGCCTTTGATGAAATCGGCGAGATTGGTCTGCATGGTTCAGTACATCCGTCCCGGATTGAAAATGTGCGACGGATCGAATGCCGCCTTCATGCGCTCGTGGATCCTTAAAAGCGCCGGCGCCAGCGGATGGAACACGCCGACGCTCTTGTCGCCGCCCCGGAACAGGACCGCATGGCCGCCGCGTGCCGCCACGGTGCGGCGAATCTCCTGCGCGCTCTGCCCGTCCGCCGCCGCGCGCAGCCAGCGCTGCGCTCCGCCCCATTCGATCAGTTGCTCCCCCTCAAGCACCATCGCCCCGGTAACCGACGGCACCGAAAGCCGCCACAACGCGCCCTCGCCCGCAAAGAATGGGTGACGCTGTTCACGCAGCGCGGTCCAGAACGCGGACGCATCAATCACCTCCTCGCCCCCAAGCGACTTCACAGCCGCGTCGACCGCTGCCTGCGCGCCGGACAAGCGCAGCATCAGAACGCCGTCATCCCAGCAGCTTGCCGAAATCGGCAGCGGCTGGCCGCCCCACTCGTTAAGCTTGCGGATCGAGTCCATCGCACCGATTTCGAAACGCAGCGAGGTCTCGCGATACGCGCGCGGCAGCACCTTGACCGACACTTCCAGCAGCAGAGCGAGCGTGCCGAGCGAGCCGGCCATCAGGCGCGACACGTCGTAGCCCGCGACGTTCTTCATCACCTGGCCGCCGAAGGTGAGCACGTCGCCCTTCCCGTCCATGATCTTTGCGCCGAGGACGAAGTCGCGCACGGCGCCCACGCTGGCGCGGCGCGGGCCCGACAGGCCGGCGGCAATCGTGCCGCCCAACGTCGCGCCTTCGCCGAAATGCGGCGGCTCGAATGCGAGCATCTGGTCGTGCTCGGCCAGCACGGCTTCGACCTCTGACAGCGGCGTGCCGGCGCGCGCTGTGATCACGAGTTCGGTCGGCTCGTAGTCGACAATGCCGGCGTAGCTGCGCGTATCGAGAATGTCGCCTTCGAGCCGTTGGCCGTACCAGTCCTTGGTGCCGCCGCCGCGGATGCGCAGCGCGCGCTGGTCGCGGCTAGCCGCCAGCACCTGTTCCCTGAAATGTTCGATTGCCTGCATGTTTGGTGTCTCAAAAGCGCGGCAGGTCAGCGAACGGCAGTGCGCCCTTCGTGACATGCATCTTGCCGAATTCGGCGCAGCGGTGCGGGGTGGGGATCGCCTTGTCCGGGTTGAGCAGCATCGGCACGTCGAAGGCGCGCTTCACCGCCAGGAACATGTCGAGCTCCTTGCGGCCGAACTGCACGCACATCGAATTGATCTTTTCCATGCCCACGCCATGCTCGCCGGTGATGGTGCCGCCCACTTCCACGCACAGCGCGAGGATCGCGGCGCCAAAGGCTTCGGCACGCTCGAATTCGCCGGGCTGGTTCGCATCGAACAGGATCAGCGGATGCAGGTTGCCATCGCCCGCGTGGAACACGTTCGAGCAGCGCAGGCCGAAGGTTCTCTCCATCTCCTCGATCCCGGTCAGCACCTGCGCCAGCTTCTTGCGGGGAATGGTCCCGTCCATGCAGTAGTAGTCGGGCGAAATGCGGCCCGCGGCCGGGAACGCGTTCTTGCGGCCGGACCAGAAGCGCATGCGCTCGGCCTCGCTTTGCGACACCGCGATCGCGGTCGCGCCCGCCGAGCGCAGCACGCGGGTCATGCGTTCGATTTCCTCGGCCACCTCGAGCGCCGTGCCGTCCGCCTCGCACAGCAGGATCGCCGCGGCGTCCGTGTCGTAGCCGGCCTTGACGAACGGTTCGACCATGCGCACCGACATGCGGTCCATCATCTCCAGGCCCGCCGGAATGATGCCCGCGGCGATGACGCTTGCGACCGCGTCACCGCCGGTGACCACGTCGTCGAATGAGGCCATGATCACCTGCGCGGTCGCGGGCTTGGGCACCAGCTTGACCGTCACCTCGGTGACGATGCCCAGCATGCCCTCCGAGCCGATGAAGACGGCCAGCAGGTCCAGGCCCGGCGCATCCAGCGCCTCGCTGCCCAGTTCGATGATCTCGCCGTCGATGGTGGCCACGCGCACGCGCAGCACGTTGTGCACGGTAAGGCCGTACTTCAGGCAGTGCACGCCGCCCGAATTCTCGGCCACGTTGCCGCCGATGGTGCAGGCGATCTGCGACGAGGGATCGGGCGCGTAGTACAGACCGTACTGGGCGCAAGCCTCCGAAATGGCGAGATTGCGTACGCCGGGCTGCACGATCGCCGTGCGCGCATACGCATCGACACGCACGATGCGGTTCAGGCGCGCGGTCGAGATCACGACGCCATCAAGAATCGGCAGCGCGCCGCCCGACAGGCCGGTGCCAGCGCCGCGCGGGACGATCGGCACGTTCAGCTCGCGGCACACGTTCAGGATCGCCAGCACCTCGTCTTCGTTTGACGGCAGCGTGACGATCATCGGCAACTGGCGGTAGGCGGCCAGGCCGTCGCACTCGTAAGGTCGGGTATCCTCGGGGTCGGACAACACGCTGCGCTCGGGAAGCCGTGCGCGCAAGGCAGCCGCGACCTGTTCGCGGCGACCGGTATCGATTGGTATGGCGGACATTGGGGAATTGTAAGCACAATCACATCGATTTAGCGTATCCTCCGCCTATCTTTTTTTAATCGCAGGACATAATCATGGGCAATCGGCTTTCAAAAATCGCCACACGTACCGGCGACGATGGCAGCACCGGCCTGGGCGACGGCAGCCGCACCGGCAAGGACAGCGCGCGCATTGCGGCCCTGGGTGACGTCGATGAACTGAACTCCTTCGTGGGCCTGCTGCTGTGCGAAGACATGCCGCCGGCGCTGCGCGAAGAGCTGGTGACGATCCAGCACGACCTGTTCGATCTGGGCGGAGAACTGTGCATTCCCGGCTACCAGCTGATCACCGACGAGCAGGTGGCGCGCCTGGACGAGCTGCTGGCAAAGTACAACGCCGACCTGCCGATGCTCAAGGAATTCATCCTGCCGGCCGGCTCGCGCGCCGCCTCGCTGGCGCACGTGTGCCGCACCGTATGCCGCCGTGCCGAGCGCAGCATCGTGGCGCTTGCGAAAAGCGAGACCATCAACGCGCAGCCGCGTCAATACGTCAACCGCCTGTCCGACCTGATGTTCGTGCTGGCGCGTGTGCTCAACCGCTTCGCCGGCGGCAGCGACGTGCTGTGGCAGCACGAGCGCAAGCGGGGACTGGAGAGCGCCAGCTGAACGCCGATGGCAGATCCTGACGTCTTCGAGGTCCGCTTTTACGTCAATCGCCGCACCAAGCCGGCCAATCCGTTCCACTTCCACGGCAAGGGGTCACTGACGATCGAGCGCGACTTTGTCATCCTGCGCAGCCGCAGCCATCGCACCTTCCGGATGCCGGCCCATGAAGAACATCGGCTGCGCATGGTGGACATCGTCAACGTGCACACCGATGGCCAGGGCGTGTGGTTCGACGTGCAGGGTGTGAAGGGAGACCAGACCGTGGGCTTCGACGTTGGCGACGAGGCACAAGCCGACCGCATCCTCGCACTGCTGCCGCGGCGCCTGACCGATGAGTTTGCGATTGCCCACGCCGAGCGCCTGATCTTCCACGACCGGATCGACCATTGGACGCCATCGACTCCGGCGATCTGGGCGCTGCTGGCCGTGAACATCGCCGTGTTCGTGCTCATGTGGCTGGACCAGTCAGGCCACGGTTCAGCAATCGAACAGTCGCAGAAACTGGTACGCTGGGGCTCGAATGCCGGGCAGCAGACGCTGCACGGCCAATGGTGGCGGCTGGTGACGTCGATGTTCCTGCACGGGAGCGTGCTGCACATCGCGTTCAACATGTTCGCGCTGTTGCAGGTCGGCCGGCTGGTCGAGCGCATGTTCGGCAGCCTGCGCTTTTTCGGGCTGTACATGCTGTCGGGCGTGAGCGGGAGCCTGGCCAGCGTGATGTGGAATCCGCACGTGAACAGCGTGGGCGCGTCGGGCGCGATCTTCGGCATCATCGGCGGGCTGCTGGCGTTTATCGGACGCGAGAACAGCGGCGTGCCGGCGACCGTGGTCAAGGACCTGCGCGGGTCGCTGGCGCTGTTCCTGCTGTTTAATATCGGGGCGGGGTTTGTGTATCCGCACACCGACAACGCGGCGCACCTGGGCGGGCTGATTGGCGGGTACCTCGCGGGGCACCTGCTGGCGCGCTCGCTGCATGTGCCCGGCCAGAACCAGTCTTAGCCTGCACGCGGCTCAGCCCGTAGGGTGGGCGGGTCTCCCGCCCACGCGTTCAACCGGACTTCGCTCAGCCCAGCAGTCAAACCATGCGTGATTTGGACGCGTGGGCGGGACACCCGCCCACCCTACGATCGAAGCCGTCTACTTCGGCAAGCGGATTGGGTACTCGGCCACCTGGCTGTTGTTGGCATGGCCCGGCCAGCACCAGCCTTAGCCGGCCGGGTTCGCATCGCCATCGGTTTTACGGAATGACCGGCACCGGCCGCCCGTAGATTACGTAGCGCACGGTCGCGGTACAGCCGACCGTGGCGCATGTCCCGCTCGGGACACCCGGCGGCAGCGGATTGAGGATGACATCGTACACTTCCGCGCCAAAGAACCGGCGCTCCCCGGGTATCAGCCGGTTGCCCAGGTAGTCGCCGAAGCGGACAACCTGCACGCCACGTATCACTCCCACCTGAGTAGCGTTACTCGATGTCACCTGGTAGACCACGAAGTCGTCCCGGAAGCCGACCGCGTTCTGCGGGTAGCCGATCGTGCCCCCGCCCACCGCGAGGTTGATCCCGATCTCCCTGCCATCGCTTCGCGGCACGGCCATCGCATACGCGAAATCGTTGTTCCAGATGTCGTATTCGGCGAACGCGTTGTAGGTGGTCGCGCTGCTGGTCGGCGGCACCAGCGTTTCCAACCGCACGTAGGCCTGCGGCCGCCCCCCGCCCGCGTTGACGCCGGCATCAAACGCGAACAGGTACTCGTCGCGGAATCCTTCCGGGTTCTCGGCAGGCAGGCGCCGGAATGCCCCGCCCGTGATATTCCCGGGGAACGAGGCCTTGAGCCAGTCGTTGCCGTCCGGCGCCACCGAGGTATAGCTGTTGCCCCGCATGATGCTGCTGATCGTGACGGAACTCGATACCGCCGCACCAGCATTGTCGGCGAACGTAAACACCCGCAGCCTGCTGCTGTTGTCCAGCGCTCCCAGTACCATCCGCGCCGGCGCGCCCTGGATGAAGTGGGACTTGGACAGGCCGCTGGCGCCGGTCAGCTCGGTACGGTTGTAGCCGACGGTGGGGATCGATGCATCGGCAATGTCGGCCAGGCTCAGGCGCGCCACGATGCGCCGGTCCGGAAAGACACTGTCAGGGGCATAGGCATGGTCCACTCCGACGTACAGGAAGGTGTCGGAGAAAGCGAGGTCCGGATAGTCCATCCATTCGGAGGAAGTCAGCCCCATCCCGCTGGACACCCCGGTGACGCTGGGGCCGGTCAGGTCGACATAGGTCCAGGCATTGTAGAAATCGGTCGCGATGTCCTGCGGGCTCGCCCACGCGATGCGCAACCGGTTCGAGGCGGTGACCGTGGTTCCCGCCGCATTGAACACTGCCTTGTACTGGAGCAGCCAGACGAACAGGTTACGAGCAGGAAGGTACAGGACGATCTGGTCGCAGCACAGTCCGCCATCGCTTTCGGGAAAAAACGTCCTTCTCGCGGGATTGCCAGGCTGCGGCGCGAACAGGTTGATGTTCGTGAACGTGGCGCCGCCGTCAGTCGAGAAACTGATTCCCGTGTTAAAGGTGGTCAGCACCACGCCGTCCGGAGCGGAGGCTGCCGCATTCGGGTCGGGCGGCACCCCGGAACTGGTGCCCGAGGTGTTGTTGCGCACGATCTCGACCGCCGCTCCGGACATGCTGGCGCTCACGCCGGTCGCGGTGGGCGTCGCGGGAAACACCTGGCGCTGCGGACCGATCGGTATCAGGGGCGGCGTCTCGGCGTTGTTATCGGGAGTGCGCGGAATCGGGGGCGGGAAGAACGCGTTGCGCAAGGACTGCTTGGTCGACAGCCCCGTCCGCGCCTTGAAGGGGCCGGGTTCCGCGGTGTTCGGACTGATCGTGCCGTTCAGCCTGAACTTCACGGTCTTCCCGTGCTTGACGTAAGTGCCGGCCAGGGTGAACGGGTGCGGCGTGCCGTTGATGGGCGCCAGCCTGAAGATGGCGTCGACCAGCAGGTGCTGCAGGCCCTGCACCGGGCCCAGCAGGATCGGCAACTTAACCGGGCCCTGGTAATCGCCACCCTCCAGCGTGATCGATGTGACGCGCACATCTTTGACAGCTTCGCGGATATTGTTTGCCACGTCGAACTGGACGCCCACGGTCCGCCCGTCGTCCCACGCCGAGGCGACCACGTTGCCGAGCACCAGCGCCTGTTGGCGCTGGCGATGGTCGTGATCACCGTCATGATCCCGCCCATCGTGGGCTTGCCATTCGTTACTGGCGCCTGTTGGCTGCGGCTGGCCGGCTACGGCAAGGCCGGACACGCCAAGCCCCGCGATCAGCAGGCTGAACAAGCCGACCGCCGAGAGCCTGCCCAAGGTCGGCCGTAACCAGCCGCCGGCGAACCACGCTTGCGTGAATTTGCTCTTCATGCCTTGTCTCCGTCGAACGCAACTGGATCGGCAAATCGGACACCAGGCCCGATTCGGCCAACGCACCTTCAGGCAAGTCCAGCCGGGCTGGGCTTGATACGGGACAGGCACAAACGCTGCCCGCCGGGTACGCAGACAGAGCATAGGCCTGCTGGGCTGACTAATTTTGATGCAGTCTAAGCATTCAGCAGATTCCGCTTGACAAGCAAAATTCTTTCGGGAATGCGGGCCTGCAGAAAAAAGGGCATCTGGTGGGGCACCTGCTGGCGCGGTGGGCCTTAGCAGGCTACACGCGGCTCGGTAGGGTGGGCGGCGCCCTGAAGTCAAATCATGCGGGATTTGAACGCGTGGGCGGAAATCCGCCAATCGAAGCCGTAGTTAAAACAGACGGAGGCGGTTTGCATGCGTCCGCGTGCGCACAGGTGCGCACCCTACGATCCGCGGCAGATGCAGGCGGTAGGAGGCGCGGGACCGCCGAGGGCCTGTGCGCACGCGGTCAACGTTCGCGTCATGCCGGCTGACCATAGGCGCATAGCCAGTAGGGTGGGCGGCTTGCCCGCCCACGCGTTCAACCGGACTTCGCTCAGCCCTGAAATCAAATCATGGGTGATTTGAACGCGTGGGCGGAAATCCGCCCACGCTACGCAAAACCTAGCTGTTGTTGACCACCAGCCGCGGCTCTCCACCGCCGAAGCGCTGGCGAATCGAGGCGGCGATGCCCTTCGCATCCAGCCCCACCGACGCCAGCAGCATTCCCGGATCGCCGTGGTCGATGAATTGGTCCGGCAGGCCAAGGTGCAGGATCGGTTTGACGATCCCCTCAGCAGCCAGCGCCTCGGCCACCGCCGATCCGGCGCCACCCATTACGCAGCCCTCTTCCACCGTCACGAGATAGTCGTGTTCGTTGGCCAGGCGCTTGACCAGCTCGACGTCAAGCGGCTTCACGAAGCGCATGTTGGCGACCGTCGCATTCAGTTCGTTGGCCGCGCCCACGCTCGGCGTGACCATGGAGCCGAAGGCCAGGATCGCGATGCCTTTGCCCTGGCGCTTGATCTCGCCTTTGCCGATCTCAAGCGAGGTCAGTTCCTGCTCGATCGCCGCACCGACGCCCGCGCCGCGCGGATAGCGCACCGCCGCCGGTCCCGGGTAGTGGTAAGCGGTGGTCAGCATCTTGCGGCATTCGTTCTCGTCCGATGGCGCCATCACGATCATGTTCGGGATGCAGCGCAGGTAGGCCATGTCGTAATTGCCGGCGTGCGTGGCGCCGTCCGCGCCCACCAAACCGGCGCGGTCCAGCGCGAACGTCACGTCCAGGTTCTGCAGCGCCACGTCATGGATCAGCTGGTCGTAGGCGCGCTGGAGAAAAGTAGAGTAGATCGCGACCACCGGCTTCATGCCCTCGGTCGCCATGCCGGCGCCGAAGGTCACGGAGTGCTGCTCGGCGATGCCGACGTCGAAATAGCGTTGCGGGTACTGCTGGTGGAAGCGCACCATGCCCGAGCCTTCGCGCATGGCCGGCGTGATGCCGACCAGGCGCTGGTCGACCGCCGCCATGTCGCACAGCCAGTTGCCGAACACCTCGGTGTACGAGACCTTCGACGGCGCCGCCGCCGGTTTGATGCCTTCGTTCGGGTTGAACTTGCCGGTGCCGTGGTACAGGATCGGCTCGGCCTCGGCCAGCTTGTAGCCCTGGCCTTTCTTGGTCACCACGTGCAGGAACTGCGGGCCCTTGAGCTTCTTGATGTTCTGCAGGGTCGGGATCAACGATTCCAGGTCGTGGCCGTCGATCGGGCCGACGTAGTTAAAGCCGAATTCCTCGAACATCGTGGCCGGGACCACCATGCCTTTGGCGTGTTCTTCCAGGCGCTTGGCCAGCTCGCGCACAGGGCCGGGCAGCACGCTCTTGCCGACGTTTTTGGCGGCGGCGTAGAACTGGCCCGACATCAGGCGCGCAAGATAGCGGTTGAGCGCGCCGACCGGCGGCGAGATCGACATGTCGTTGTCGTTCAGGACCACGAGCAGGTTCAGGTCTTCTTCCACGCCCGCGTTGTTCAGCGCTTCGAACGCCATGCCGGCGGTCATGGAGCCGTCGCCGATCACGGCGATCGCGTGCCGGTCCTCGCCCTTGATCTTGGCCGCTTGCGCCATGCCCAGCGCCGCCGAGATCGAGGTCGACGAATGCGCGGTGCCGAAGGTGTCGTAGATGCTTTCGTCGCGCTTGGGAAAGCCCGACAGGCCGCCCAGCTGGCGCAAGGTGGGCATGCGTTCGCGCCGGCCAGTGAGGATCTTGTGCGAATAGGTCTGGTGCCCGACGTCCCACACGATGCGGTCATGCGGCGTGTTGAACACGTAGTGCAGCGCGATCGTCAGTTCCACCGTGCCCAGGTTGGACGAGAGGTGGCCGCCCGTCTTCGATACGGAATCGAGCAGGAAGTGGCGCAGCTCGTGCGCAAGCGGCGTGAGGCTGGTGCGCGGCAGCTTGCGCAGGTCCGCGGGGTCGTTAATGGTCTCTAGCAGTTTCATTTATGCTTTCCGCTGCACGATCAGGTCGGCCAGTTCGCGCAGCCGCAGTGCTTGTTCTCCGAACGGCGCCAGCGCCTCATGCGCGTCGCGCCGCAGTTTTTCGGCCAGTTCCCGTGACGGTTCCAATCCCAGGATCGACACGTAGGTCGGTTTGTTGTCGGCTGCGTCCTTGCCGGCGGTCTTGCCAAGGGTGGCCGAATCGGCGGTCGCGTCGAGCACGTCGTCGACCACCTGGAACGCCAATCCCACCGCTTTCGAATAGGCGGCCAGCGCGGTCAGTTCATGCGGCTCGATATCCCGGCCGGCCAGCGCGCCCAGCAGCACCGACGCGCGCAGCAGGGCGCCGGTCTTAAGCTGATGCATGTGTTCGAGGTGCTCCAGGGTCAGGGCCACGCCCACGCTGTCCAGGTCGATCGCCTGGCCGCCGCACATGCCGCCCGAACCTGCGGCCTGGGCCAGCAGGTGCAGCATCGCCACCAGCCGCACCGGCGGCACGGTGACCGCTTCGGCCAGCACCGCGAAGGCCTGCGCCTGCAGGGCGTCGCCGACCAAGAGCGCGGTCGCCTCGTCGTAGGCGACGTGCACCGTCGGCTTGCCGCGGCGCAGTTCGTCGTCGTCCATGCATGGCATGTCGTCGTGCACCAGCGAGTAGGCGTGGATCATCTCGACCGCGGCGGCGGCGCGCGCCAGCGCCTTGGGCTCGGCATTGAACAGGGCTCCGCTGGCGTACACGAGCAGCGGCCGCACGCGCTTGCCGCCGCCCAGCGTGGTGTAGCGCATTGCCTCGTGCAGCTTGTGCGGCACCTGGCTGCTTGCGGGCAGGAAGCGGTCGAGCGCATCCTCGACCTGTGCCTGCACGTCCTTCATCCAGTCGTTGAAGTTGGCCGTCATTGCCCGCCCTCGCCCGCTTGTTCCCCCGCGAACGGCTTGAGCATGTCGCCTTCGAGCACCTTGACCTGCGACTCGACCTTCTCCAGCTGCGCCGCGCAGTATTTCACCAGTTCGGAGCCGCGTGCATAGGCGGCGACCGAGGCCTCCAACGGCAGCTGGCCGGATTCCATCTGCGACACCAGTTGTGCCAGCTCGGCCATTGCCTGTTCGAACGACTCGGGTGGCGCCGCGCGCGACGCTGCTGTGTTATTTGACATAGATCGGTAAAATGTGTGGGGCACGGAACCAGCGGGGACTCGCCACCCGCAACTTGTGCGCCACTGGCCAGTCTAACCGCGTATTTTAGAACATTCCTACCCCCAGAGTGGCGAGCCGTGCGCTGCCAACTCCTTGCTGGCAAAGCCGACATTTTATCGCACTCCGCTCGGAATCCATGAAAACGATGCAATTCCGACAATTTCTGACCACACAGCGGCCACGCCCGCGCGACGGCCCGCGCCCGTAGAGCTCGGTTCCACGGTATAATCTCCGGTTCTGTCCGAAATACCGTATTCCGCGTCCAAAATACTGGTCTTTGGATTCTTTCTCTTCTTTGATTTGATAAGGGGGGTTGGGATGTCCGATCTGGCTACCCACGCCAAGCTGGCGAGTTCTTGCGTCCAGCTTCCGGTAACTGTTTATTTTGACGAAGCGCTGATGCAGCGCGAAATGCAGCAACTGTTTCAAAAGGGTCCGCGCTACGTCGGTCACGAATTGATGGTGCCCGAAGTCGGCGATTTTGCCACGCTCGCCTCCGAAAACGAAGGCCGCATGCTGGTGCGTAACGCCAATGGCATCGAGGTGCTGTCCAACGTATGCCGCCACCGCCAGGCACTGATGTTCAATGGCCGCGGCAATGCCAACAACATCGTCTGCCCGCTGCACCGCTGGACTTACGATTTGAAGGGCGAGCTGATCGGCGCGCCGCATTTCAAGGAAACGCCCTGCCTGAACTTGGCAAAGACTTCGCTGCAGAACTGGAACGGCCTGCTGTTCGAACAGAATGGATATAACGTGATGGACAAGCTGGCCAAGCTGTCTGTCACCAAGGACCTCGATTTTACGGGCTACATGTTCGACCACGTCGAGGTGCACGACGTCGATTACAACTGGAAGACCTTTATCGAGGTCTATCTGGAAGATTACCACGTCGAGCCCTTCCACCCGGGCCTGGGCAATTTTGTCAGCTGCGAAGACCTGACCTGGGATTTCGGCACCGACTACAGCGTGCAGACCGTGGGCGTTAACCGCGGCCTGAAAAAATCCGGCTCGCCGGTTTATCAGAAATGGCACGAGCAGGTCCTGAAATTCAACAACGGCCAGGAACCGAAATTCGGCGCGATCTGGTTGACGCTCTACCCGAACATCATGGTCGAGTGGTACCCGAACGTGCTGGTGGTGTCGACCCTGTGGCCGCTGGGGCCGCAAAAGACGCGCAACGTGGTCGAGTTCTACTACCCCGAGGAGATCGTGCTGTTCGAGCGCGAATTCGTCGAGGCGGAACGCGCCGCCTACATGGAAACCTGCATCGAGGACGACGAAATCGCGCTGCGCATGGACGCGGGGCGCAAGATCCTGCTGGCGCGCGGCGTCAACGAAGTCGGCCCGTACCAGTCGCCGATGGAAGACGGCATGCGCCACTTCCATGAATGGTACCGCAGCAGGATCGAACTATAAGGTTTTAATGGCTTCACTTTGGATGGTCTTTGCCAGCTTCGCGTTCGCCGCCATGGGCGCCGCCGTGAAGCTGGCCTCAGGTGTTTTCTCGACGTCTGAATTACTCATGTACCGGGGCCTGATCGGCACCGCCATGCTGTTCCTGGTTGCTCGGCACCAGGGCGGCAGCTTCAAAAGCCAATTCCCCAGGGAGCACCTGTGGCGCAGCGCGGTCGGCGTGATCTCGCTTTGGCTGTGGTTCTACGCGATCGGCCAGCTGCCGCTGGCAACCGCCGTCACCCTCAACTACATGGCGCCGATCTGGATCGCGGCCGGCGTATTCGCCGCAGCTTGGTGGCACGGAAAAAAGCGCGTCGAATGGCAGCTGGTGCTGGCCGTCCTGATGAGCTTCGTCGGCGTCATGCTGGTGCTGCGTCCCGCGATCGACAGTGACCAGTGGCTGGGCGGCGTGTCCGGCCTGCTCTCCTCGATCATTTCGGCGATGGCCTACATGCAGGTGCGGCGCCTGGGCCAGATGGGCGAGCCCGAATACCGCGTCGTGTTTTATTTTTCGCTGACCACCACCGTGGCCGGCTTTGCAGGCAGCCTGCTCAGCCCGGACGCGGCCGGCGTGCGCTTCCACCCGATCGACCTGCACGCCGGCGCGCTGCTGGCGGCGATGGGCGTCTCCGCGCTGTTTGCGCAAATGGCGATGACCCGCGCCTATCGGGTCGGCAAGGTGCTGGTGGTGGCCAACCTGCAGTACACCGGTATCGTGTTCTCGAGCCTGTGGGGCGTGCTGCTGTTCGGCGACAGCCTGGACTGGCACGTGTGGCTGGGGATCGCCGTGATCCTCGCCTCCGGCGTGGCGGCGACGTTCTACAATACCGGCAGCGCGGCTAAAACCGTCGCCGCTGAAAAGAAGGAACCGATCACTAGCGAAACCTGAGGACCTGCCATGTACACGACCCTGATCGCAGCTGAACAACTGGCCCGGCACATCGACGATGCGAACTGGGTCATCGTCGACTGCCGGCACGACCTGATGAACCTGTCCGCAGGCCGCGCGGCCTATGCGGCCGGACACCTGCCGCATGCGGTGTTCGCGGACATGGAAACCGAACTGTCGGGCGCCAAGCGCGATGCCGGCGGCGCGTTCCGCGGCCGCCATCCACTGCCCGAGGTGGATGCTTTCATCGAGACGTTGCGCTCGTGGGGCGTGAACGACGACACGCAGGTGGTGGCCTACGACGCCCACGGTGGCATGTTCGCAGCGCGTCTGTGGTGGATGCTGCGCTGGGTCGGCCACGAGGCCGTGGCGGTGCTGGACGGCGGCCTGGCCGCCTGGCAGGCGCAGGGGCTGGCGCTCACGAATGCAGTCGATGCGAAGCCGCGAGGTACGATCCAGGCGCACAGGGCGCTGGTCTCGACGGTGAGCGCGCCCGAGGTGCTGGCCAACATCGGGCGCGGCGAACGGCTGGTGGTCGACGCCCGTTCGCCCGACCGCTTCCGCGGCGAGAACGAGACCATCGACCCGGTCGGCGGCCATATCCCGGGCGCCAGGAACCGCTTCTTCAAGGACAACCTGCAGGCCGACGGCCACTTCAAGGCGCCGGCGCAGCTCAAGACCGAATTGGCGACGGTGGTGGACGATGCGGCCCGGGCGATCATGCAGTGCGGCTCGGGTGTGACGGCTTGCCACAACCTGCTCGCGCTGGAGGTGGCCGGCATGCCGGGCGCCGCGCTCTACCCCGGATCGTGGAGCGAATGGTGCGCCGATCCAAGCCGTCCGGTCGCAACCGGGGCGTAACGAATTTGTAGCAGGCGTAGGGGGCGCGCGGCCGGCGAGGACCAGTGCGCACGCGGTCACCGCCTGCTGACTTGCGGCTGCCGCTCCATTACGCGGCGTTCGCGAACCGCGTGCGCACAGGTGCGCACCCTACGCCCCCCAGCTAACGGTGGCAGCGCTCTCGAAAACAGCCCGGACGTTATCCGCCCGGGCCGTTCAGGCGTCACCGCGCGCGGTCAATCCTGCTCCGAACCGTAGCCGTGGCTGTGCCCGTGGCTGTGGGTATTACCCTCGACCGGTGCATTGGCCCCCTCCACGCCTTCGAAGAAGAACGGCTTGCGCGCTTTCGGCGTAGCGCCGACTTCATTCATGGTCGCGGTTTCATACAGGCGGCCACCGACCATCACATACGTTATCCGGTCGGACTTGCGAATGTCCGCCACCACGTCGCCGTCGATGATCGCCAGGTCCGCAAGCTTGCCCACTTCGAGCGAACCGACGTCCTTGTCCAGCCCGAGATAGCGGGCGCCGTTCAGCGTGGCGGCGCGGATCGCTTCCAGCGGCGTCATGCCTCCCCCCACCAGCGACCACATTTCCCAGTGCGCGCCCAGGCCTTCGCGCTGGCCATGCGCGCCCATGTTCACCGGCACGCCAGCGCGCTGCAACTCGGTTGCGGTGCGCGCCACCTTGAAGACATTGAAGTCTTCTTCCGGCGCGGTTTCGCGGCGAATGCTGCGCGGCTCGAGAACCGACTTCGGCACATAGCGCGACAGCAGCGGATGCTGCCAGACATCGGTACGGGCATACCAGTAATGTTCCCCGTCCAGGCCGCCATACGAGACGATCAGCGTCGGCGTGTAGCCCACCTTGGTCTGCGACCACAATTGCTTGACGTCGTCGTAGGCCCTTTCAACCGGAATCGAGTGTTCGACGCCGGTATGGCCGTCCACCACCATCGTCATGTTGTGCTGGAACAGCGAACCACCTTCCGGCACGACCATCATGCCCGTCTGGCGTGCCGCTTCGAGAATCTGCTGACGCTGGTCACGGCGCGGCTGGTTGTAGCTCTTGACACTGATCGCGCCCGCAGCCTTCAGGCGGCGCAGGTGAGTCAGCGCATCATCCAGGTTGTTCACCGTCGCGGCGAAGTTGCCCTTGGCGCCGTACAGGATCGTGCCGGTCGAGAAGATGTGCGGGCCAACCACCTGGCCGGTCCGCTGCATCTCGCTGTGCGTGAAGATCGTGGCGGTATCGTTGGATGGATCGTGAACCGTCGTCACACCGAAGGCGAGTCCCGCGTAATCGACCCAGCTCTGCTGCGGCACGATGCCGTCTTCGCCCATCGAGCCGTGCCAGTGAGCATCCACCATGCCGGGGATGATGGTCTTGCCCGCCGCATCGATGCGCGTCGCACCAGGCGGTACGGCAACCTCGGCCGCAGTGCCAACGGCCGCGATTCGGTTGTCCCTCACCACGATGCGGCCATTTTCGATCACTTCGTCGCCCTTCATCGTGACTATGCGGGCGCCGTCGATCACCACGGTGCCGCGCGGCGCGGCCGTTTTAGCGGTAAAGCCGATCTTGACGCCCGGCTGCTTCATCAGCGCTTCGGCACGCAGTTTCTCCTGCTTCGCATCCGGGTCGCTCGGCGCAAAGGCAAGCTTCATGTCGCGTGTGAACAGCTCGTCGCCCAGCGAGAAATGCAGCGCGTTGCTGTTGCCGGCCCAGTGCAGGTAGTCGCCCGCGTCCACGTCCAGCTGGCGCTGGGGCAATGCCTCGGCCTTTTCACCAATCGTCACGGCCTTGCCGGCCAGCGGCAGCGGCGTCACCCAGGTGTGGAAGCGCTCGCCGTAGGCAAGCCATGCACCATCAGGCGAAACGGCGAAGTTCGTCACAAACTCCCCCTGCGCAACCGCGTGCTCTTCATGCTTGTCGAGATCGATACGCACCAGCGAGGTCATCGAGTCGACCTCGTTCGAGCGCTTCGTGCGCGTTACGTACAGGTGATTGCTGTCGTTGCCGAACTGAGGCGCCCGGCCGTCGTCGGTGATCAGCACGGGCTTGCCCTTGCCATCGGCGGGAACCTTGTAGACGCCCGGCTCCAGGCCGTACCACGGGCTGATCAGGTGCCTTCCCTGGCTCTTGACGTAGACCACGTCCTTGCCGTCTGGAGCAAATGCCGGTTCGAGGTACTTGCCCGGAGCCGTCGTCAGCGTCGTTTCCTTGCCACTCTTCAGGTCGATGGTGCGGACCGAACCGAGCTTTTCGTCGTTCCAGGTCGTGAAGACGACCTGCTTGCCGTCACGCGAGAATTTCGGGAAATACTCGAAATGGTCTTCCTGCTTCGTCAGCCGCTGCGGTGCGCCGTTCGGCAGCGCGCGCACGTACAGGTGGCCGAGGGCCGAGTAGACGACCTTGTCGCCCTGCGGCGCCACGTTCACCCAGCGCAGCTGGCGCACGTCGAACGACTCCGGCGCCACGGCATGTTCGTAACGCACTGCCTCGCGGACATCGCGCGTGTCTTTCACGTGGAATGAAATTTCTTTCGCCGACTTCGCAAACGGGTCCAGGCGCCAGATCTTCCCCTTGGCCCAAATCACGATCTCTTTGCCGCCAGGCATCCAGCTGAATGCCGGGTAAACACCGTGGATCGCCCATGCTTCCTGCATATCGCGCTCGAGCTCGCCCCAGACCGGGGTTTCCTTGCCAGTAGTCAGATCCTTCAGGAACAGGGTCGACTGGTTGCGCACGCGGCGCACGAATGCCAGGTACTTGCCGTCAGGCGAAGGCGTGGGACGGACAGCACCGCCCGGGCCGCTGACGAAGGCGCGGGTTTTCTCTTCCTTCAGGTCACGGCGAAAAATCTTGTAGATTTCGTCATTCGAATTTTTGTTGTACTCGAAAGAAGTGCCTGGCGTGGTGTCCTGCGAGTAGTAAACGTATCGGCCATCTGGCGAAAACGCGGGCTCGCCGAGGTCTTTCTGCCAGTTCGGCTTTTCATTGATCGCGATGCCGCCGCCGCCCTGCACGTGGAACATCCAGATTTCACCTGAGCCGAGCGAGCGCGTACCAGAGTAGTGCTTACGCGCAGCAATGTACTGGCCGTTCGGATGCCAGACCGGATTGTTCAGCAGCCGGAATTTTTCCTTGCTGATCTCGCGCGCACCGGTGCCATCGACGTTCATCACCCAGATGTTGTCGCCGCCGCCCGCATCGGACATGTAGGCCAGTTGCTTGCCATCCGGCGAGAAGCGGGCCTGCATTTCCCACGCCATCGAGTGCGTCAGCGGCTTGGCTTCGCCACCGGTGATCGGCAGCAGGTACAGGTCGCCCAGCAGGTCGAACACGATCTGCTTGCCGTCGGGGCTGACATCGACGCTCATCCAGGTACCGGTGCGCGTATCGATGTTCACGGTTCCGACCACGCCGGGTGGATGGTTGACATCCCATTTCTTCTTGTCGTCGGCGCCGTTTTCCGCGGCAGTAGCAGCCGCTGCGGCCGCCGCGATGAATGCTGCGATCGCAGCTGAACGTGATGTAAGCATGTGTCTCCCTCGCTGTTTTTTCTGACGGAATTATTTTTTGCCACGCGACATTCTACTGCTGAGAACGTCAGGCCAGAAAAAATGCGGCAGCGGTCAGCCGCGCGCGTCGACCCCAATGCGTTCGCGGCTGCCGATGTTCGCCAGTACGGCACCGGCATCAACCGTCGTCACCAACGGGTCGCGCGCCGCAATCGCTCCGCGCGCCCTGGCCGGAACATCTGCGGACAATGGCAGGCCGAACCTGCCACATGCGGTGTTCAGTTGGATAGCACCAAGGGCCCGAACAGCATGTCGCCTGCGCCTGACAACAGCAGCACCGGTAACAACACCATTACGGTCGCCACCAAAATGACGAAATAGCGCAGGCCGCACGGGCATCGCAGCGAGCGAAGCGACAACACGGTCGATCAATTCATTCATGGCTCCCCTTGGGATTGGCGGTCGATCGGAACTACCGCATTCAAGTAAGGGGAGCAGTCTGAGCATTCAACGCGGTAGCGCAAGGACTGAAAATCCTTGTGTCGGTGTTTCGATTCTGCCCGGGCCACTTCCCTGCTCTCCGGTCTATTTCCGGCTCACTTCGCGCAGACCTCACACCCGACCGGATCACCGCCCCTTTGACATCATGTAGCTGGGGCCTGTTTTGGCATTCAGCTTTTACGCCAGTCCATGTTTGGCTTGCGCCTCAATTACGTCAGTATCACTTCAGGGGCACTTTGACAGCCATCCATGGAACCTTCAGCAGATCGAGAGTACGCTTCTCTAGTGAGTAGCTAAGATGCTACAACGCTACTTGAACAGCATCGCCTGCCGCTGCCCCGCCACCAGAAATTTTCTCATAATTTCAGTATCGATTTTGAAACATACTTGTTATGCTAAGGCACATGTCACTTAATTAAATTGTCAACCTCCTTCGCAGTTTTTTAACATATGGTGAACTATGGCAGAGAATCTTCCTTATAGTACGTCTATTGGCACTCTAGAAAATATGCTAGAGAGAATTAAAACAGCCTCAGTCCCCGATCGATTCACGCAGGACTTCGTAAAGACGAAACTAGCAATGAAAGGTGGCACGGCTGCCTCATGCATCCCGTTTTTAAAGAAAATGGGGTTCGTCGCCAGTGATGGTACACCTACAGAATCATACCGTGAGTTCAGGAATCCAAAAAAATCGCGAATTGCTATTGGCCGAGCATTTAAAAAAC
Organism: Massilia horti; assembly: GCF_004614195.1. Lineage (GTDB taxonomy): Bacteria > Pseudomonadota > Gammaproteobacteria > Burkholderiales > Burkholderiaceae_D > Telluria > Telluria horti. The sequence continues at coordinate 21,227 of NZ_SPUM01000009.1, forward strand.
TGTACGCTCGACTGTATGAGATGAACGAATATATTCACGACGTCTCAGATAATGAAGCGCTCGGTCTAATCGTTGAATGCACCGGGGGCGAAAAGGATGCTGCAGCAACCAAGTACACGTTGGCAACATTCAATTTACTGAGAAAACTGTCCGACTTCGATGAGGTAGAGCAAACCGAACACGACTTAGCTGTATCGGAACCTCTCTACAAACCAACGCCTGAAATAGCTTCACCACCTCACCCTTTGGTGATCTCTCCATCAACCCCTTCGAAGGGTATCAACTTATCGTACACAATCAACTTGAACTTACCTGCAACGAAGGACATTGAAGTCTTCAATGCCATTTTCAAGAGCTTGAAAGATCACCTGCTAGGAGAGTGAAATGATCTTCGAAGATCGAATTAAGGCATTTGGGATGACTAATATGCTCATAGAATCAGATCTTGATAGGTTAGAAGATCGCTTCGATGTCACGCTACGCGATTTGAGTTTTGGGACATCAGAGCAAAACTCAATTGCGAAAGCGTATTTTCCTCAGTTTGAAGAGAAGCTTCGCAGTGAAGCTGCGGCGATGGCGAAGAGCTACGAGCTGTTCTATTGTTTAGAAAAAACCATACGAAAACAGATATCGGATCTGCTCGAAAGTACGAAGGGCGAAGATTGGTGGAACGATTCTAACATTATCCCCCAACAAATACACATCGACGTACGAAAGCGAATCCAACGCGAACGCGAATCAGGTATAACCCCCCGTTCACAAGATGAACTTGACTACACAAATTTTGGCGAACTTGGCGAAATAATAAAGGCGAACTGGACTGTTTTTGCCAGCATTTTTAGCAACATAAAAGCTGTGGAAAAGGTAATGTTTAGCCTGAACACTTTACGCAACCCCATCGCGCACTGTAGTCTTCTCGCAGAGGACGAAAAATTAAGACTTGAACTCAGTCTACGTGATTGGTTCAGATTAGGCGAATAACCGATCTCAATGCAGTGAATGTCGAAACAAGCGCCGCGACCGACATTACGCTTTGTAGAATCTCAGCGGTGCTGGGTTCGTTTGCACTTTTTTATCGCCGAGGAAGCCTAGCAACTAACGGTCGTCTCGGTGCCGCCGCTGATGAGATTAACCCCAATCCAGCACCGGTAAGGGCCTTCCTTCTTCTTGGCGTCCTGGGCACTGTACGTGCAATAAATGCCCTTTCTCCGGCGATCCCGATCCCCATCCACGCCGCTGCAAACTAGCTGGACGTCAGGGCCTATCGAGTCGAATACCTCTTTCGCGGCCTTACCATCGATAAGAACCGTCAGCATCCGATCCGTTCCGGTAGGCGGAGCCCGATCTGCCACGCTGCCGGAATGGATTTTGTACATGCCCCCCTGGAGCGATTTCCACAGTCCATACGGATCGGATGACGGATCGGCCGCGTGGGCAAGCGAAAGTGCAGCAACGGCAGCGGCTCCCGCGGCCAAGCAAGTGATGTTTCGCATCTCTATCCTCGGAGCGTCACGTGAAAGTGATCGTCATGCTTGTCCGCTCTAGCGACAAATGGAACCCTGGGGTCGTTGAAGACGACGAACTTGACAGGTGCAAGGGTGCGAAACAGATGGATAAGCTTTCGCGTGGCTTCATGGTCGTACTGCGGATCATTCCACGTCACACGCTGCTCAAGACCGTCTTTACGCAAAGGTCGAACGTCCACATCAAGTCCGGTCTTGTGTCCGCCGTGATCTGGCGTTTCCCTACCATCGGGCAGACTGATATCCCCAATGCCGATCCGTCGCCTATCGATGGCCTGCCACTCCAGGGCCACGCGCAGGATTGTGGACATCATGATGGGGTGAGCGTACTGATACGCGCCCATGGCCGGTTCACCGTACAGCTTGCCGTAGGTGTAGTAACCGGATTCCGCCGGGGCTTGCGGCAGCATGAAAAAATGGCGCTTGTCCTGGGTTGGCCGCGGGCGCAACGGGTCTGGGCACCTTTCGTCATCTTCGTATCTCCATTCAGCCATGGCGAGCCCCCGTCATGCGGCAACTTTATTGCCCGCGAGGTCCCAGCCGCCGACAGTCGAACCGCCGGCACCACCCCCGATCTTCTGCTGGGTGTACGTCCACTTCACCTTCGAGAACCGCAGGCCGATGGAGTCGTGCACAATGCTGCCCTGGCTGACCATCTGCTCCATGCTGGCGATCATGACGTTCTCCAGCTCGACCTGGTAGTACCTCACTGGTTTCCCATCGCCGTCAGCTCGCATGAATTCCAGCTTGGCCTTGGGGATCGTCTTGCCCATCGAGCAGTGCTGCAACAGAATCGGCGAAGCCAAGTCCGCGAGCTTGGACACCAACAGGGTCCGATGGTCACAACGTTCAGATGTATGGCCGCCGCCCGTCGATACGGTTGTGCTCCTGGGCTGGATCACGCCCCAGCTGGCCGAGGCGAGTTCGATCCAGCCCTGATGTCCGGAGTCCTGGGACTCGCCTTTGATGCCGTCGATCTGCAGGTATACGTCGATTGCCATGGTGTGACTCTCCTTGTTGATGGATAAGAGCGACCATTCTTGTGCAATGAGTTCTGTAGTAGGTTAACGCGGCACAAGCCTTAGTCCCGATGGGAAATCTAGTCATGAGCAAGCGCAACAGTCGGCAGCGCCGCCAAGGATCGGTCGTGGATGCTTCCCAAATGATGGCCGGGACCGCTGCACCGATCGGTTGCGATAGCGTCACGGCGGGTCGGGCGTAACGGCATGCCATAATCTGCTCGCGCCAGAAGTGGCCGGTCTCACCGGCGCGGCGCTCTACCCCGGCTCATGGAGTGAATGGTGCGCCGACCCGGCCCGTCCGGTCAGCACTGGCGCCACCTCTTGAATACAACAAGAAGGAGATTGACGTGATCACGCTTTATACCTTCGGCCCTGCCCTCGGCCTGCCCGATTTCAGCCCATTCGTGATGAAGGCCGAGCTGCTGCTCAAGATGTCCGGCCTGCCCTACCAAACCGACACGCGCGGCTTCAAGCGCGCGCCAAAGGGCAAGCTGCCGTACATCGACGATAACGGCACCGTCGTGGCCGACTCCACCATGATCCGCATGCACCTCGAACAACGCCATGGCGTCAATTTCAACGGCGCCTACGATCAACGCAGCCAGGCTGCCGCATGGGCCGTCGAGAAGATGCTGGAAGAGCACCTATACTTCGCGCTCCTGCACGAACGCTGGATAAAGGACGAGAATTTCGAACGTGGCCCGGCCCGCTTCTTCGACTTCCTGCCTGCGCCACTGCGGCCGCTGGTCAGGCGAATGGTGCGCGGGAAGATCCGCAAAACCCTGCAAAGCCAGGGCATGGGGCGCCACAGCGAAGCGGAGATCGTGGCGATGGCGTGCCGCGACCTGGACGCCTTGTCCGCACTGATGGGCGAACATTCCTGCCTGCTGGGAGAGCATCCGTGCGCCGCCGATGCGACGGTGCTGGCCTTCGTGGCCGCCACCCTGTGCGAGCAAGTGGATACTCCGGTTCGCACCCACGCGGAAAAGCTGCCTAATCTGGTAGCCTATCGTGACCGCTGGATGGCGCATTACTACGGCGCAGGTCAGGCTAGCACTTCCGCCCTCGCCGCCTGAGCGGGATCGGCACGCGTTCAAGAGGCGTAGGGGGCCGCGGGGCCGCCGAGGACCTATGCGCACAAGATCTCCGCATGCTGACTTGCGGCTACCGCTTCGCTACGCTGAATTCGCGAACCGCGTGCGCACGGGTCCTCGGCGGCCCCGCGCCCCCTACGATGTGCTATGGCTACGGGCTCCGGCAGATCGTAGGGTGCGCACCTGTGCGCACGCTGTACGGTCGCCCAGAGTTTCAGTTGGACAGCACCGAGGGCCCGAACAACATGCCGCCGGCGCCTGACAACAGCAGCACCGGTAACAGAACCAGCACGATCACCATCGCAATGACGAGATAGCGCAGGCGCGCGGGCAGCGCGCTGAGCGATGCAGCCAGACGCTCGATCAATTCATTCATGGCTCCCCCTTGGGGTCGGCGGTCAATCGGAATTACCGCGTTCAAGTATGGGGGAGCAGCCTGAGCTGTCAATGCCGTAGCGCAAGGACCGCGCCGGGGTGACAATCAACAATTTACTCGTTGACGTTGCCAAAAACGAAAGCCATACTTGGCCACTGTGGGGCCCGGATTCCGTTTAACAATGCCGACTTTTCATAATCGCGCGGACGAGCGATATTTCTAAAGAACAGTATTATTTGCGAGTCGCGCGAGTCCGCTTATCCCAGTAGTCGGCCGAGGGCGTCCGATCATTTGGCGTGATGGATCTTCCTACGCGGAGGTATCATGGCACAGGGAAAGCCAGCAGCGAAAAAAACGTGGCTGGGTTCGCTAACGGGCAGGCTTACGAGGATCACCGCGGTACTCGTGGCTTGCGTCGCACTTTTAAACGGCGCGATTGATCTGGGTAAGATTGTCGCCCATATCCCAATCGGCGATCGAGAAAGATTGAATTCCGAGCTCTTCCGAATTAACTTCGGAAAGAAGCCGATAGTCGAGCAACCGCTGGAGGTTGCGACCTCCAATATGAAGGTTCCTCTGCTATTGCAGGTATTTCCGAGCGGCGACTTGTTCGTGCGCTATGGAAATTTCGAACAATGGCTGCCGTTCACTTCGGTCAAGGTTGCGTCCGTATCGATCTTGCCGGAAGCCTATGCGCAGTCGCCCTTCCCGTCGCAGGCAGCAGTCGCTGCGTCGCCCAATACGCAAGGTCAGCGCCCCATCTATATTGACCTCGATAAGCTGAGGGCTGAAGCACTCAAGGTCAGCGCTGCCTTGCCCAACGCAGACAGCATCGAGAAAACCTACGTGCTCGCGGAAATGAAGGACGACCATCCCTACTTTTTTGAGCGCTCGATTAAAGAGTACTCAAAAAAATTCGTCGCCGAACCGGGCTACCGGTTCGCAAGTTTTGATTTTCTGGTTAGCAGCTCCAACCACTACACGCCAGGAAAAATCGAAATTGTAGACAACGGCCGTGCCATCGTCGCCACGTTCAAACTGAAAAGCGGTGCCGCACTGGATAGATATCGAGGATGGGTTCAGGGGACGCTCAGGACGCAGCAACTTCGGAGCCAGTAGCGACGATTGAGCGAGACAACCTGCCTGCCTTAAGTCTTAATGCCCGCTCGTGAGGAACAGCACGATCCCCACGCCCAGCGCGATCAGGAGCACCTGCGGCACCGATTCCTTCACCGTCGCCCGGCGCTGCATCTGCGGCATCAAATCGCTCACCGCGATGTAGATGAAGCCCGAAGACGCAAACACCAGCACATACGGCACCATGCCGTGCGCACGCTCGAGCGTGAAGTAACCAAGCAGGCCGCCTGCCACCGCCATCAGGCTGCACAGCAGGTTGTACACGTAGGCGCGCAGGCGCGAAAAGCCGGCGTTGAGCAGCACGATGAAGTCGCCGATCTCCTGCGGGATCTCGTGGGCGATGATGGCCACGCCGGTGACGATGCCCAGCTCCGGATTGGCGAGGAAAGCGGCGGCAATCAGGATGCCATCGGTGAAGTTGTGCATGCCGTCGCCGATCAGGATCATCCAGCCCGACTTGCCGGCCTCGCGCGCATCGTGCCCGTGCGCGTGGTGGTGGCCGTCGCCTTCGTGATGGTGCGAGTGGCGCAGCACCGCCAGCTTCTCAAGCAGGAAGAACGCCAGCAGCCCCCCGAGCAGGGTCGCGAACAGGCTGCGCGGATCGGCCTTCGATTCGAACGCCTCCGGCAGCGCGTGCAGCAGCGAGGTCGAGAGCATGATGCCGACCGACAGGCTGACCATGCGATCGACCATCTTCGCGAGCAGGGCAAAGGAAAACAACGCAGCGGCCGAAATGCTGGCGGCGCCGGCGAATATCGTCGTCAGCAGGATGGAGCTTAGGGTCGGATCGATTTGAAAGCCTCTTGTTCTTGGTCTTGCGTACAGGCCGCGAGGCGGGCATTGTACCGCTCCGCCCACGGCCTTGCAGCGTCAGGCCACGCCGTGGTCCTTGAACCAGGCAAGCGCGCGCGCAAAACCATCCTTGGCGTCCGCTTCCACATAGCTTGGCCGGTAGTCGGCGTTGAACGCGTGCCCGGCGTCCGGATAGACCACGAAGGTCGACCCGCTCGATCCCTTGGCCAGCGCCGCCTTCATCTTGTCGATCGATTCGAGCGAAATGCCGGTGTCCTTGGCGCCGTACAGCCCCAGCACCGGCACCTTGAGGGTGGGCGCGATGTCGATCGGGTGGACCGGGTTGTTCGGGTTGGTGTCGCCTACCAGCCGGCCGTACCAGGCCACGCCCGCCTTCACGTTCGGATTATGCGCGCAATACAGCCAGGTGATGCGGCCGCCCCAGCAAAAGCCGGTGATGCCAAGCTTGTCGACATTGCCGCCGTTTTGCCTCGCCCACGAGACGACGGCGTCGAGGTCGCCCATGACTTGCGCATCGGGCGTCTTGCTGATGATCTGCTTCATCAGGTCGGCGATGTTGGGGACCTTGCTGGGGTCGCCCTGGCGCACGAACAGGTCGGGCGCCAGCGCCAGATACCCGCGCTTGGCGAAGCGGCGCGCGACGTCGGCGATGTGTTCGTGCACGCCAAAGATCTCGGAAACCACCAGGATCACCGGCAGGTTGCTCTTGCCGGCGGGCTGGGCGCGATAGACCGGAACCGCCTGCCCGTTCACGTCGATGTTGACCGTACCGGCGGTAAGCCCCACGGTATCGGTCTTGATCACGGTTTCCGCCGCAACCGGCATGGTGGCCGCGGCAAAGCCGGTGCCGAGAGCAACCTTGAGGAAATCGCGACGATCGACGCCGTCTGCAAACGGGCCGCCGGCAACCAGGCTATCGCCGTCAAGTACGAGATCTTTCATGTGCAGTTCTCCGGTCAGTTAAGAGAATTGCTATCTTAACAGCGTGACGCTAACCTGTTCGAACCGGGCGCTGCATGCCGTCGCAGGAATGCCAAACGAACGGCACGATGAACAAGCCCGCATCACCGGGTTCTAACTTCCACATTTGTCCTCAAACAGACAGGCAACACACCGGCTCATACCTCAGGACGAGCTGGATTTCTTTCCTGGTCGCACCCGGAGGAGACTGTCATGGACAGCAGACGTGCGAAAGCTGAACAGGCTGATGCGATCCTTTCCCGCGCACACGAACCGATGCCGAGCAACGCCATGCCGGCGATATGCGACGTGTCGGTGACGAACGTCTGCAACGCCGCCTGCGACTTCTGCGGCTTCTCCCGAAATAAAAAACTGGCCGGTCCGCGGCGCTACCTGGATACCGCCGCATTTGCGTCAAGCCTGCCCGCGCTGCGGCGCCGGCACGTGCGCTACATGACGTTTCAAGGGGGCGAACCCCTGCTTCATCCGGGCATCGTGTCGATCGTGACCGAGGCCGCCAGGGCCGGCATGCACTGCGGGATGATCACCAATGGATGGTTCCTGTCCCGCCACATTGAGCGGCTGGCGCAAGCCGGCCTGCGGCGGGTGCTGGTGTCGATCGACAGCGCCAACATGCTCGAGCACGAGATCAGCCGCGGCCTGAACGGGCTGGGACCGCGCATCAGGCAAGGCCTGGCCAGCGCGCGTGAACTCGGCATCCCGACCTGTGCCAGCGTGACCGTCAACCGCATGGTGCGCTACGAGGCGCTGCCGGAAACTTTGGCGCGGCTCGGGTTTGACGCGGTCACATTTTCCTATCCAAGGCGCGAGCCGTTCGGCTCGACTTCGCTCGTCTACGACCAGGACTGCGCGCTGATCGATCTGGATGCGGAAGAGCTGCTGGACGCCTTGCGCCAGATCGCACTGCTCAAGCGCCGGTTCCATGTCGTCGACCCTGCCGCATCGCTCGCAGAAGTCGCGCGCTTCATCCGGGGCGAACCGCAGCACGTCCCCTGCATCGGCGGCAGCAAGTACTTTTACCTGGACTGGAACCTGGACATCTGGCGCTGCGAGGCGTGGTCCGAACCGATGGGGAATGTGTTCAACCTCGACCGCATACCGGATATGCGCGAGCCCTGCAATGCATGCATGATGGCTTGTTACCGCCATGCCAGCGTGCTGATGCATGGCGCAGTGGCGGCAGCCGATGCGGTGCACGCACTCGGCCACGGAGACGTGCGGAGCGCGGTCAGCTACCTGTTCCGGCGCAGCGTCGCTTATTCGCTGTGGGCGTTATCGGTCGAGGCATTGCCGCAAACGGCCTTGTGGTTCAAGCGTCGCCGCAAACGGCGGTAAGCGGCCAGCAGCGCGGGCAACCCGTACGGCGCGCGGCCGGCGAGGACCTGTGCGCACATCTTTCCAGTATTGCCATCCAAATAGTGATGACGCATAGTTAAACTGTCGGAAATACTTACAGTTAAAAAAAGACTCACCGCTAAGTTATTGATTTTTGCGACATTAATTTCTGGTACGCAAATTGCTTTAAGGCATTCAACAACAACTTCCTGGAGAGTCAACCATGAAACGTATTTTCGCCCTGCTGGCAGGACTTGCCTTGTCGCTCCTGACACAAACCGCCCAGGCTGGCCTGCTGTCGCATCAGGTCAGCGTGACCTATCTGTATCCGACCGTGGATACCGAATTCCAACACATCGGCGCCGGCACGGTTGGCGCGACCGGACTGCAGATGAACTTCCTCGATTATTTTGATTTAAACATCACCGACGACCGGATCACCGTCCTCTATAGAGACTGGCCGGAGGTGTGGTGGAACCCGGCGCCTTTCAATGGTTTCGTCCTGACCGACCTGACCGGCCCCCTGCCCGCGATTTCGCTCAACACCGCAAGCAACATGGCAGGCTTTAGTTCGAGCAACCTCACCATCGTGGGCAACTCGCTGTATGTGAACTGGCAGGGCCTGCCCTTCACGGGGGCCACGCAGGTGATCCTGGATGTCGGGGGCACACCCCCCAGCCAGGTTCCGGAACCGTTCAGCCTGAGCCTGTTGGGGCTGGGCCTGCTCGGCCTGGGCGCCGCCCGCCGCCGCGCGAAATAAACTGCGCCCATAAACGTGCCTCGTCGTCCCCGGCCTCGCCGGCAGGCCGGGGGCGACGGTGTGGCGATTACGGCGTCAGCGCAAAATTGACGCCGGTTTGGTTGGACGTGGCAATGCTGACGCCCGATACCGACTTGGTCGCGTAGCCATTGGCGCTTGCCTCGACCGTGTATGTCGCCGGGGTCACGCCCGTGGCGGCATTGAACGCGAGCGGCAGCGTGCTGCTGTAGACCGCAAACTGGGGCGCCGCTACCGGGAGGTTGGCAAGCGTGTATGCGCCGGTTGCCAGGTCCGCGCCCTGGTACTTGATGGTGACTGTGGGACCGGCCCCGAACGTCTGCTTGGCCGCGACGTAGGCGGCCTCGGTGCTGCTCGGCGGGGTCATCGTCACGGCGCCGCTGATCGAGCCGGTCGTCGAGAGGGCGAGGGCAATCGGGGCAGCGGTCGTGCTGACCGCGGTGGTGGCGCTCGCGGTCACGGGGACGGCACTGATTACCGAGGCGGCGCTGTTGTCCGAGGTGATGACCACGTCGTAGTTACCGGCGGTGAGGTGCGACAGGTTGAAGGCACCCGTGCTGTCCGGCGCGGTGGACGCGATGATCTTGCCGTTCTGCTGGGCCGATACCACGACATGGTTTGCCAGCGCGGCGGTTGCGACGACGCCGGTGATGCCGTTGTTGACCGCGCTCGGGACCATGCGCAGCACAGGCTTGAGCGCGTACTTGCCATTGCCCTTGGTAAGAACGGACCTGCAGGCGTCAAAGTCGATCACGATGTCCGAACGCTGGCCGGCGGCCACGTCGAACTCGCCGGTCAGCTTGATGCCGCTCTGGACTGCGCTCGGCGTATCAAGCGGCTGTTCGGTTTTCGAGCCGGTCGGCAGCACGGTGTTGGCGCTGCCGCTGGCGTTCGAGTCGAGCACCAGCCGGACCTGGGAATAATGGCCCGCATCCAGCGAGGTCTGGCCCAGCGTATCGAGCACGCCGTTGGTCAGCTTGAGCAGGTCGATCTTGCGTGCCGGGTTCAGAGTCACGTCGACCCAGCCGGCGTCGGTGTCGCTTGCGGTCGCGCTCTTGTTCACGCGGACTTTGCTGACCGTGACGTTGACGGCGTCAAAACCGCAAGCGGGCGCGTCGGTCAGCGCGACGGTCAGCGTACCTGCGGTCGAAACCGGAGGCGGAGACGTTGTCGAGGATCCCGATGAGCCGCCGCCTCCACAGGCGGCGAGCGACGCTGCGGCCGCCAGGAGGCCGATCTTGGTGAGCTGTTGTTTCATGATATGCCTTTCTTAAAGCGCCGACGACCACGGCGAGTAAGAGGCATCCTATATTCCGGTCGGAAACTTTTTTGTTAACGAACGCACATTGAAACCATTGCTTACACTTCAGATACTGAACTGTTGCGGTGCCGCCACCGAAATTTACCCTTGTATTAACAGCTATTGTCGACCTATCAAATAGTCCAGGGCGCTCAGTGTGCCTTCTCCCAGTTCGGGCCGACCCCGGTCTCGGCCATCAGCGGCACCTTGAGCGTGGCCACGCCCGCCATCAGCTCCGGCAGCCTGGTCTTGACCAGCTCCAGCTCGGCCTCGGGCACCTCCAGCACCAGTTCGTCGTGCACCTGCATGATCATGCGCGTGCCCAGGCTTTCGGTCTCGATCCAGCGCTGGACTTCGATCATCGCCAGCTTGATCAGGTCCGCCGCCGTGCCTTGCATGGGCGCGTTGATCGCGGCACGTTCGGCGCCGGCGCGGCGCGGGCCGTTGGGCGAATTGATCTCCGGGAGCCACAGCCGGCGGCCGAACACCGTCTCGACATAGCCGCGCTGCTTGGCCGCCAGGCGCGTCTCGTCCATGTACTGTTTCACGCCCGAAAAACGCGCGAAGTAGCGGTCGATGTAGCTGGCCGCGGCCGAACGTTCGATGCCGAGGTTGGACGCCAGGCCGAATGCGCTCATGCCGTAGATCAGGCCGAAGTTGATGACCTTCGCGTAGCGCCGCTGCTCGCTTTGCACCTCGGCCGGCGGCACGCCGAAGATTTCGGCCGCGGTGGCGCGGTGGATGTCCTCGCCCTGCGCGAACGCGCGCAGCATCGCCTCGTCGCCGGAGATGTGGGCCATGATGCGCAGCTCGATCTGCGAATAGTCGGCCGAGACGATCACGTTGCCGGGCGCCGCGACGAAGGCCTCGCGAATGCGCCGCCCTTCGCTAGTGCGCACCGGGATGTTCTGCAGGTTCGGGTCGTTCGACGCCAGGCGCCCGGTGATCGCCACCGCCTGCGCATAGTTGGTGTGCACGCGCCCGGTGGCCGGATTCACCATCCTGGGCAGCTTGTCGGTATAGGTCGACTTGAGCTTGGACAGGCCGCGGTGCTCGAGCAGGAGCTTGGGCAGTGGGAAGTCCTCGGCCAGCTTCTGCAGCACTTCCTCGTCGGTGGACGGCGCGCCGGTCGCTGTCTTTTTGATCACCGGCAGGCCCAGCTTGCCGAAGAAGATCTCGCCGATCTGCTTGGGCGAACCAAGGTTGAACGGCCCGCCGGCCAGCTCGTAGGCCTGCTGCTCCAGTTCGATGATGCGCGCGGCCAGTTCGCTCGACTGGGTCTCCAGCAGCGCGGCGTCGATCAGCACGCCGTTGCGCTCGATCTTGTGCAGCACCACCTGGGTGGGCAACTCGATGTTCTTGTAGACGAACTCAAGACCCTTGTCACTTTCGACATGGCCGACCATCGTCTGGTGCAGACGCAGCGTGATGTCCGAATCCTCGCCTGCGTACTCGGTCGCGCGCGCCAGCTCCACCTGGTCGAAGCAGATCTGGCCGGCGCCCTTGCCGCATACGTCCACGTAAGGAATGGTGGTGTAGTCGAGGTGGCGCATCGCCATCGTGTCCATGTCGTGCGGCTTGTGCGATTCGAACACGTAGGACTGCAGCAGCGTGTCGTGCACGATGCCGCGCAGGGTCACGCCATGGTTGGCGAAGACGTGCATGTCGTATTTCAGGTTCTGGCCGACCTTGGGTTTGTCCGGATTTTCCAGCCACGGCTTGAGGCGTTCGAGCACGTACTCGCGCGAGAGCTGCTCCGGCGCGCCGGCGTAGCGGTGCGCCACCGGGATGTAGGCGCCGCTGCCCGGCTCCACCGACAGCGAGATGCCGACCATCTCCGCCTGCATCGGATCGAGCGAGGTGGTCTCGGTGTCGACTGACGTCAGTTCGGCCGCCTCCACCAGCGCCAGCCAGCGCTCCAGCTGTTCCTCGGTGAGCACGGTCTCGTACTGGCCGCGCGCGATCGGCGTGCGGGCTTCTTTGCCGGCCGCGCCTTCCGGCGACTGCGGGGTCGCTCCGCCCGGCCCTCCGGTCACTCCCGCGCCCTTTTCCAACTCGCGCAGCATGGTCTTGAAGCCGTAGCGCTGGAAGAATGCGCGCAGCGCTTCCAGGTCTTCCGGGCGGCCAACCAGGGTCTCTTCGAACGACACCACGTGCGCGGCCAGGTCGCAGTCGGTCTTTACCGTGATCAGCTCGCGACCCTTGGGCAGCCATTCGAGCGCGGTGCGCAGGTGCTCGCCGACCGCCCCGGTGATCGCGTGCGCGTTGGCGATCACGCCATCGAGCGAGCCGTGCTGGGACAGCCACTTGACCGCGGTCTTCGGGCCGCACTTGTTCACGCCGGGGATGTTGTCGACGGTGTCGCCGATCAGGGTCAGGTAGTCGATGATGCGGTCGGGCGCCACGCCGAACTTGGCCAGCACGCCCGCTTCGTCCAGCTTCTCGTTGCTCATCGTGTTGATCAGCATGACCTTGTCGTTGACCAGCTGCGCCAGGTCCTTGTCGCCGGTCGAGACGATCGTCTTCATGCCGCGCGTGGTCGCCTGCACCGCCAGCGTGCCGATTACGTCGTCGGCCTCCACGCCTGCCACCATCAGGATCGGCCAGCCCAGGTAGCGCACCGCTTCGTGGATCGGCTCGATCTGCTTGGCCAGGTCCTCCGGCATCGAAGCGCGCGTCGCCTTATACTCGGGGTACATCTCGTCGCGGAAGGTCTTGCCCTTGGCATCGAACACGCATGCGATGTAGGCGGCCGGATAATCGGCGCGCAGGCGGCGCAGCATGTTGACCATGCCGTGCATGGCGCCGGTCGGATAGCCTTCTGGGCTACGCAGGTCGGGCAGCGCGTGGAAGGCGCGGTAAAGATAGCTGGAACCGTCAACCAGCAGCAGGGTATTTTCCATGTTGACCAATCAGAGTGGGAGCGGCACCTTGGCCGAAGTCGTGATTATCGCAGAATCGGGCATGGGAAAAAGCAACGGGTGCTTGACCGCCATGCCTCGGGAATATGGGGACGAGCGCCACACTTTTCACTGGGAAGCGTGGCCGTTTGTTACAATGACCGCAAACGATACAAGGTGAACATGATGTCGCGCACTTCCTCCTGCCTGAAGACCCTGACACTGGGCCTGCTGGCATTCGCCGGCCTGGCCTTCGCGCAGCAGCAGCAACAGCCGCCGCAGCAGACGCCGCCGAGCGAGAAGCCGCCCAGGCTCGAAACCATCGAACCGGGCAGCGACGTGCCGGCGACCGCCATCCCACCCCAGCGCGGCACCCAGATCATTGAGCACCGTAACAACGCCGGACAGGTCACCCAGATCGAAGTCATTGCAGGTGGAAGCCACTACTTCATCAACAACCCATATAACGCCCAGGCGGGCAATTCCCTGCCCGGTGACGCCACCAGCGCGATCCGCAATACGCCGCAGTGGAAGCTCTTTGATTTCGACCTGAACAGCAAGAAAAAAGCGGCCAGCGCCGCGGAAGCGGCAGGCGGCCAGGCGGTACCGGCCGCCGCGGAGGCACCTCCCCCGCCGCGGCCCGCCACCGAATAACCGAACCTTGGACAATGCGCGACCCGCCAGCGGATCGCGTTGCCCTCACATTCATTTTATTGCTTGCACATGGCAGTTTTCACTTCGGTCACATTGGATGACCTCGCGCAGTGGATCAAGCAGTTCCCTCTTGGCAAAGCCCTTGCGCTGGAAGGTATCTCCTCCGGCATCGAAAATAGCAATTTCTTCCTGACAACCGAGCGCGGCGAGTATGTGCTGACGATCTTCGAGAATCTCGGTTTCGAACAATTGCCCTTTTACCTGCAACTGATGCGCCACCTGGCCGCGCGCGGCATCCCGGTGCCCGATCCGGTCGCCAATGACCAGGGCGAACTGGTCGTGGCGCTGCACGGCAAGCCGGCCTCGGTCGTCAGCCGCCTGGACGGCAGCTCGCAGATGGACCCGCAGCCGGCGCACTGCGCCGCGGTCGGCGCGATGCTGGCAAAGATGCATCTGGCGGCGCACGATTTTCCGCTGTCGCAACCGAACCTGCGCGGCCTTGACTGGTGGGTCGCGACCGCGCCCAAGGTGCTGCCCTACCTGTCGCCGGACAATGCGCGCCTGCTCACCCGCGAAATCGACTACCAGCAAGCCTTTGCCGAAACCGGCAACTACCAGCGCCTGGCGCGCGGCCCAGTCCATGCCGACCTGTTTCGCAACAACGTGATGTTCGTCGGCGAGCAACTGTCCGGCTGCTTCGACTTCTACTTCGCCGGCGTCGACACCTGGCTGTTCGACCTGGCCGTCACCGTCAACGACTGGTGCATCGACCTTGCCACTGGCGAGCTGGATGAGCGGCGCGTTGCGGCGCTGCTCGCGGCCTACCATGCCGTGCGCCCGTTCACGCTTGACGACCGGGACGCATGGCAACCGATGCTGCGCGCCGCGGCGCTGCGCTTTTGGCTGTCGCGCCTGTATGACCTGCATCTGCCGCGCGAGGCCGAGCTGCTCACGCCGCACGACCCGACGCACTTCGAGCGTATCTTGCGCGAACGCATCACCACCCCACCTGCAGGACTGCCAGTATGAACAAGCTGCCCGCACTCACTGGATGGGCGTGGCTCAAACAGGGCGCCGGACTGTTTCGCAAGCAGCCCGGCGCGCTGATGACGCTACTGTTCGCAAACATTCTTTTCAGCATCGCGATCAGCGCCGTCCCCATCCTCGGACCGCTGGTCGCGATGGTGCTGATCCCGGTGTTCTCGGTGGCCTTCATGCGCGCCTGCCTGATGATCGACAACGGCAAGCGGGTCACGCCCGCGGTGCTGCTGTCCGGCTTTCACAAGCCGGTCTTCGGCCAGCTGGCAAAGATCGGGCTGATCTATGTGGGCGTTGCGGTGATCATGGCGCTGGTGGCCGGGATGCTCATCGATGCCGAGACGTTGACGCAGGTCGCCAAGCAACCGGCCAATTCCAAGGAGGTCCAGGCCCTGGCCCCGGACGTGTTCGCGGTGCTCAGTGGAATCTTCCTGCTTGAACTGGCGATGCTCATCACCTTGTCGTTCGCGGCGCCGCTGGTCTTTTGGCAGCAAATGAAGCCGGGCAAGGCCACCTTCTACAGCTTTTTCGCCGTCGTCAAAAGCGCACGCGTGTTCGTCGTGCTGCTGCTGGCCTGGTTCGCGATCTTGTTTGGCACCTGGTTCATCGCGGTGATGCTGCTCGGTCAGGCGAGCATCGTACGCATCGTCATCATGTGGATGTTCTTCCTGTTGATGCTGGTGCTGCAGTGCGCGCTGTATGTTGGCTACCGGCAGATCTTCGGCAAGCCGGACGACCCGGAGGCGTGCCCGGCGTAAGAGGTAGAGCGCTGATCAACTTTCCTCTGGCATAGCGCCACCCGGTTTCCACGCTTTCGCATAGGCTTGTGCCTTGCTGATGACTGCGGGATCTGTGATCGTCTGTAACTGTTTCAATTGAGGCGCGGCATCCGCCATTCCATACTTTTCGGCAAGCATATAGTAAGCCAGTGACAAGAATGGATTGGCCTTGCCTTCCTCGCTCGATACATAGATTTCGGCAAGGTTGAGCATGGCAGTTGGCTGTCCCATTTGAGCCGCACGACGATATAGATCCAATGCCTTTTGCCGCTGCTTCTCTCCGGCCAGGCCGTCATCATAAATATTAGCAAGGTTATTCATTGCCGCTGGGAAGCCAGAGGCGACGGCCTGTTCGTAATATTGAACGGCTTTTGGAATATCACGCGGGATGCCCTCACCGGTATGCAGCATGAGAGCAAGTGACTGCGCCGCTTCGCGCTGGCCAAGCTCCGCGCCACGGCGGAAGTACTCGGCCGCCTTTTTCTTATCCGTCATCCCACTGTTATCGCGGCGATAAACCCGGCCCAACTGATAGAAAGCATCCGGTATATTGCGCTTCTCGACTTCCGCAAGCAGTTCAAATCCTTTGCGAGGATCGGCGGTTACGCCCAGCCCCTCCACAAGCATTCGTCCCAGCAAAGCCGTTGCACGATCATGTCCCTTCAAGTGGGCACTTTGTATCAGTTTGAATGCGTTAGTTTGATCCGCTGGTACACCGATGCCATTAAGCATTAAATTGCCAAGCTCCAGCTGTGCGAAACTGTTGCCGCGCGCAGCCATACGGGTCAATAGCTGCAGACCAAAACTCCGAATTTTTTCGTCCGTTTCCAACTGAAGCAACAATAATCCGAACAAGGCGCTACCGTCATCGTGCTTGCGCAGAAAAGACTGTGTAGCCCAGAACAAGGCCAAATTGTCATTCTTCTCGGTGCCCTTACCCTGGTAGTACATGAGCGACAGAAAAAACTGTGCTCCCTCATGCTCCATCTCAGCACCGTCCTTTGTGTAGCGGAACGCCAGGTCGAAGTCATATGGAAGCCCATGCCGAGCGAGCCAGTAGGAACGGCCCAACACATAACCTGCGTAGCCGTTTCCATTTTCCGCAGACTGCATGAAATGTGCGACCGCGCGTTTCTGGTCGCGCTTGCCGTTTGTTTCGTCCCCATAAATGACCCCAAGGTCATGCATGGCATTGCTGTCACCTTTCGCAGCAGCGGCCTGAAGCAAGCTTTCTGCTTTGGCAAGATCCTGGCGGACCCCTCTCCCCTCCATATAGCGTGAACCTAAGACAGACTGTGCACGGGCAACCCCATTATTCGCCGCAGCCTGCAAGTGACTCATGATGGAACTGGCAGAGCCTTTTTCACGTTCAAGCCGCCAAAATTCGCGCATGTCCGGATCTTCGCGCGTTTTGCCATATTTATCGGCGTCCGCCAGCACTTCAAACGCGCTGCCAAGGAGGGCATAGCGTTCAAACCAGTTCAAATGGAAATCGGCCTTGCGAGGCTGGCTCGTTGCGAGGCAATGCTGGCTCAGAACAAAGTGGACCTCCGCTTCAGCATGTTCGCGCGCCGCGGGCGCGAGCCTGGCGAGCGCCGCAGACAACTCTTCTTCCGGCACAGTTCCACGCAACAGGCCGAACAGAGGCTGCGGCCACACACCGGGATACAGCGCGTCAACGAAATCCTGGATCTCGAGCGGCTCTTCCAATCCTAACCTGCGTACCAATGCCAAGGAAAGCAGAGCGTCATCTGCTGCGAGACTTCCAGCCTTGGCTTTCGCCTTCAAAAACCGGGAGAGATTATTGCGAGCTTGCTCGACTTCATGTGCGTGGAAGTTTGCCCACGCCTGCATCAGCGTCAGTGGATCGTCATCGGAAGGCACCAAGGCCGCCAGTTCCTTACTGGCTTGGGGTAGATCGTGACGGATAATGGTGAACCGCGCGTCGCAAAGATCCTTGGTGCGTTTGTCAGCGCGAGCATCAACCAATTTGCCCAGAGCCGCTATCGGCGCCAGAATGACTGGGTTCCATTGCCGGATCGCATAGCTGTCTACGACTGATTCGCACAAGGCTCGGTAATTCAGTTTGGCATAAACTCCTTCGTCAAAATTCAACTCTGGAATTTTTCCAGTCCTGAGTGCCTCTTGCTGAAGGTCCTGGTGCCGGCTCAGCTTTTCCAGAATATCCAGCACACGCAGGGATGCCTCTTTCGCCTCGCGGGGTGGCACACTCACCGGTTTGAAGCGCAGTTTGGACTCAAACAAACGGGATAGTTTATCGATCTCATTTACCAGGCCCGGCAATTCCGAAGCAGCCACTTCTGGCTCGGTGATGGAAAAATCCACAATGTAGTTCAGATTCGCTCCGCGCCAAGTCAGCTGTTCATGTGCATGAAAATACTGGTTCTTGACAGAGAAGCTACGGTCGTCCTTCGTGAGACGTGCTTCGTTTGGTAGTGACACGTCAAGCACATAACGCGCACGGAAGTGGCCGGCAGCGAGCCAAAATGGCTGCTTGCGTACAAGCTTATCCGGTATGCCAAATGTACCTTCCATGATGTGCGAGCGTTGTGAGAGCTGCACGATACCGTCATCCTCCTTCAACGCCTTAGGGATAGTCAGCCTACCCTCCACAATGAAACTACTTCCGTCCGCGCCGTCACTGAACTGAGGGGGACCTTCCAGTCGCACACCCGGATAAGTTCGTTCGAATTGCTCCAGCATTGCTTTCTTCAATTCCACGGAGCCCAGGGAACGATACAATTGACGCATTCCTGTTGCCATGCGACCGCGGTACTCGACCCGCAACGCCAGTTGTGCGTCTGCATTCATCGCTGGAATCGTGATCTTTTCGCTGCGTTCAACCAACGGAACATCCATTGGGTCGTTCGGCAAGGAAATCAAACCTTTGCTGTCATTGGCCACAATAAGCGCGTCACCTGACGGCAATGGCACCGACAGGTTCGCAATCGGGCCTCGTTCATTCAGCCGGGTAGGATCGACAAAATAAGCTTTTCCGTTGAGGAGTACCCTGACAATCACGTGATTGAAACTCTTAGGCGAAGGCTGCATTTGCGACGGGAATTTTGGAGAATCCGCCTGCACCAATACTGGCTGCGCCTCTAATCCCATGGCGTGGTAGACAGCCACCAATAATTGGCTCTTGTCTTTGCAATCACCGAAACGCCGGCGAAGCACTACTTCCGGCGGCTGCGGACGGTGAGAGTTTTCTCCCATAGCCACGCTGAAGTAGCGAATTTCATCCTGGACCCAATGCAAGGCTTGAGCGGCCCGTTCCTCTGGCGTTCGCCCATCGAACGTTCGTGCCAAGGCCTGGACTTCGGGCCGCGTCCCCATATCGGGAAACAAAGCGGCGGCCCATTTTGCGACCTGGGACCAATCGCCATATTCACTGAAATCCAGTACCGGTACAGGAATCAGATTCGGCGGCATCGAGGGCTCGAACTGTTCGGCGGCTACGGCAGACTCTTGAAATACCAGCCGGGTAGTTCCCTTCCGTACCTCGATCTGGGGTTGAGGAAGCCCCGGCCTGGGAACACCCGAGAAGCGCCAATGCACCGGTTTGTTCGACGGATGCAGCACAACAGCCTTCCGGAGCTCCATCGGGGATTCTTTATCCCAGGGAAGTAGCTCACTCCAGATGGAGCCATAAACCGGATTCGTCCCATGAACAGAGTAGGTTGTCCAAAGGGTGTCGCCAGCCTTGACATCTTCAAGCAATACCTCAGCCGACGACGTACCATAATAGTAGCCATTGGCTGCGTCTTTCTCCGTATCCAGCACACGAACACTAGCGGTCTTTGTTCGATCAAGCACCTGATCGCCACGCAAAATGGCAATCTTATGGAGAACCAGTTTTTGATATGCGGGGACGAAAGGAATCGAAAATCGCCCCAACTCCGACAGTCTCGCCGATGAATTGACTTGAACCGCGCGATTCACCAGGTAACCTGGATTGGCCCCTGTCCAATATTGCACCTCGGCCAGTCTGATAACCACCGGCTCTTCCGATTCGGTAGGCGGTACAGGCTGCAGCGGTTCTGCCCAGGCCGGTAGTGCTGTGTTGCGCGAAAAAGATGCGGCGCCTGATTGGCGGGCTGGCGACTGGGCCAGTTGGGCTGCGCAAGCGGACGATAGAAAAATTATTATTGTGGAGATAAGAATGGCTAGTGATCGCATAAAGCCGCACGGTTGCTTCATCTTGCTTGTCCTTCCTCGCCTTTTGGCCAGTCTCGGCCGACTCGTTTAGGATAGCATCTTGCCTAAATGGAAAGTACGTACATTGTCACTGCCATGTACATTCCATTTTGACGTGCGAATGATGGCGGCCCGCCGATTGTGTTGGAGCGCATGCTGCGCATGACATTGCGCGGCAGTGTGGAAAACGCGAACTAATGCGAAGTTGCGCTTAGGTTTGAGGACTCTGAATGGTGGCGGCAACACGACCCGCCAGTTGATGTTGCTATCTGAAGAACAGAGAAAGGAGCAATCTGCCGACGCAAGGTGCTCCGCCCCCCGATAACGCTGGAATGAGAAGACTTAGCGCGCCACGCGCTCCAGCTTGGCCACCGACAGGTCCAGCACCTTCATCCCGGCCGCACCGAAATTGATCTGGGCGCGCGCCGCGCCCGCGCCGCCTTCGATGTTGACGATCACGCCCTCGCCGAACTTGGCGTGCGCGACCGATTCGCCAATGCGCCAGCCCGAACCGCCGCCCGACTTTTGCGTGATCTGGCGCGCGATCTGGTTATCCGTGCCGCCGCTGCGGAAATCGGCGTCGTCCCACGCAGTCGTCGCCTTGCGGTTCGAGAACCAGTTCCCCTGCTGCACCCGCGGCGACAGCCACTTGAGCGATTCTTCCGGCAGCTCGTTGAAAAAGCGCGACTTCATGTTAAAGCGCGTCTGCCCGTGCAGCATGCGCTGCTGGGTAAAGCTCATGTACAGGCGACGCCGCGCGCGGGTGATCGCCACGTACATCAGGCGCCGCTCCTCGTCGACGCCGTTATCCTCGCGCGAGCTGCTCTCGTGCGGGAACAGGCCTTCTTCCAGCCCGGTGATGAACACCGCGTCGAACTCGAGGCCCTTTGCCGAGTGCACCGTCATCAGTTGCAGTGCGTCCTGCCCGGCCTGCGCCTGGGCGTCGCCGGCTTCCAGCGAGGCGTGCGCGAGGAAAGCGGCCAGCGGCGACATTACGGTCGCCAGTGCGGCATCGGCGTCGATGATCTCCAGACCGTCCCCGCTCACGACCGGCTGCCCGGCCTGGGCCTGGGCTTGCGGTCCGAGGTGCGCAGGGGCGTTCTGGCCGAACCCTTCTTCCTGCACGAACTGGGTCGCGGCGTTCACCATCTGCTCCAGGTTCTCGATGCGGTCCGCGCCTTCCTTTTCGGTCTGGTAGTGCGCGAGCAGGGTACTGCGCTCGAGCACCACGCGCACCAACTCGGGCAGCGCCAGCTGCTGGGTCTCCATGCGCATGCCTTCGATCAGCTTGACGAAGGCGCCCAGCGACGTGCCGGCCTTGCCGGTCATATAGGGCACCGCCGCGTACAGCGAAATACCGTAGGCGTCGGCCGCCATCTGCAGTTGCTCGATCGAGCGCACGCCGATGCCGCGCGTGGGGAAATTCACCACGCGCAAAAACGCCGAGTCATTGTGCGGATTGTCCATCAGCTGCAGGTAGGCGATCGCGTGCTTGACCTCGGCGCGCTGGAAGTAGCGCAGGCCGCCGTACACGGTGTACGGCATGCCGGCCGCGAACAGCGCGTGCTCGATCACCCGGCTTTGCGCGTTCGAGCGGTACAGGACCGCGATCTCGCTGCGCGGCACGCCATCGGCCATCAGGCTCTTGGTTTCCTCGATGATCCACTGTGCTTCTTCCAGGTCTTTCGATGCCTCGTAGACGCGCACCTGCTCGCCCTGCCCCGCGTCGGTGCGCAGGTTCTTGCCCAGCCGCTGGCTGTTATTGGCGATCAGGTAGTTTGCGCTGTCGAGGATGTGGCCGTGCGAACGGTAGTTCTGCTCCAGCTTGATCAGGTTTTGTACCCGGAAGTCCTGCTCGAACTTCATCATGTTGCCCACGTTCGCGCCGCGGAATGCGTAGATGCTCTGGTCGTCGTCGCCCACCGCGAAGATCGCGCCGCCGCCCTGCTCGCCCTGGCCAGCCAGCAATTTGAGCAGGTTGTATTGCAGGTCGTTGGTGTCCTGGAACTCGTCGACGAGGATGTGGCGGAACCGCATCTGGTAGTGCTGGCGCAGCGGCGCGTTGCGCGACAGCAGTTCGTACGCGCGCAGCAGCAATTCGGCGAAGTCGACCACGCCTTCCTTCTGGCATTGCTGGTCGTATAGCTCGTACAGCTCGACGAACTTGCGCGTGATCGGCTCGTAGGCTTCGACCTGATGCGCGCGCAGGCCCTGGTCCTTGGCGTTGTTGATGAAGTACATCAGGTCCTTGGCCGGGTACTTCTCGTCGTCGACGTTGTTCGCTTTCAGCAAGCGCTTGATCATCGACAATTGGTCCTGCGAATCCAGAATCTGGAACGCCTGCGGCAGCGCCGCATCCTTGTAATGCGTGCGCAACAGGCGGTTGCACAGGCCATGGAAGGTGCCGATCCACATGCCGCGCGTATTCACCGGCAACATTGCCGACAGACGCGTCAACATCTCCTTCGCCGCCTTGTTGGTGAACGTGACCGCCATGATGCCGGCCGGCGATACCTGTCCAGTCTGGATCAGCCAGGCGATGCGCGTGGTCAGCACGCGCGTCTTGCCGGAACCGGCGCCGGCCAGGATCAGCGCGCTCTGGGGCGGCAGGGTGACGGCTGCAAGCTGTTCGGGATTGAGGTTTTGGAGGAGATTCTGCATCCAATCATTATACCGGTACAGGTACCTTGCTGCCTTGGGCCGCTGGCCCTTCATCGAGCGTTGTTGGTTGTCGATTTCTCATGTTTACTAAACAAATAGTAGAGAAATGCTTGCAACAGTAGTAGCATGCTTTCCAGGAATATTGATTATTTGTCATAAGCAACCCGATACGAATATTCATTTCGAATTGCTGAAAGTCGAAACGGAAGGCGAAGGGGTGGAACCCGATGACTGATCCCGTGCGCACCTACGACAGCCGCACCGATTCCCTCCGCAGCCACGCGGGCGCGATCCCGGTCCGCAAGCGCCCGCAGGTGCTGATGGTCCAATTCGCGACGACCTCAGGACAGCTTGAAACGCTGGAAGGCCCGGTCGCGGTTGCGCCGGGTGACGCGATCGTCACGGGATCGGGCGGTGAACGCTGGCCGGTCACGCGTCGGCGCTTCGAGTCCCGCTACACTCCGGTGGCGCCCTGCCGGCCCGGCGAGGAGGGTCCGTATCAGGGCCTGGCGGTATCCGTCCTGGCACTGCAGGTCGGCACGCCGTTCGCAGTCATCCTCGCCAACGGCATCACCCATCTGCACGGCCGCCCCGGCGACTGGCTGGTCGACTACGGCGACGGCAACCTGGGCCTCGTCGCGCAGGCGCTTTTTCCGTCGTTGTACGAGCGCGGACCGGTCGTGCCGCGCGCTTCCAATGGCAACAGCTGAACGCGGCCGCTTCACAGCCTGATAGCTTTCCCAAGTTAAACGAACCAAGCTTCTCCGAAGACAGGGTTTAGCATGACATGCCCGTGCGCCTGCCGATCGCGTTTGGTGCCAGGCCCAATCCAGTACTCAGGAGGACAAGCAAATGGACGATCCAATTACCCCAAGAAATACGGAATCCTTTCCGGTGGACAGGCCGGTCGAAGCATTGCTGCAAGATCACAACCTGGCCCGCAAGCTTGCCGATGCGTACCTGAACGACACCAGCATGGCAGCGAAGAAACAGGCTGCGATACAGCTCGTGCAAGCCCTTCACGCCCACTCGCGCCTTGAAGAGTCGGTCTTCTATCCCGGCGTGCGCCGGGTGGACCCGAACATGATCAGCCACTTCGAGGAAGAGCACCAGAAACTCGACGACGTGGTGGCGACCCTGATGGGAATGACCATGGACGAGCCGCAGGCCGACCAGATGGTACGCGAGATGATCAACATGGCGCTGCACCACATCCAGGAAGAGGAAGACCAGTTCTTTCCGAAACTGCAGCAGGCCAACATCGACATGACACCGATCGGGCTGGAAATGCAGTCGTTCGAAGCCAACCTGGTGCACACGCAGACCCAGGTACCGCCGCCCCGCATGCGCCGGTAGTTCCGTTCTTGCGAGCACGACAGCGCCGCCCGCGCGCGGGTGGCGTTTCCCGTTCGCTCGAAAGCCCAGTCTGCCGCGCGCCACGGTTGCGGCATTTGGCTTAATTTAACGACTGCTTCACCGAATTCGCCAAGCAAGTTTGCACGTTCCGGTTCGGCCCCCTGGTCCCTCGCGTGCCAACAGCTTCTCAATGGAAAGGAGAACAAAATGCAGCTCAATCGTGTAGTGACTGTCGCCGCGCTCGCTGTGGGCGGCGTGATGCTGTCCAAGCAGCTCAAGAAGAACCGCAGCTGGGGTGGCCCCTCGGAGGTGACCGAGTCGATCGAAGTCAATGTGCCGTTGCACACGGCCTACAACCAATGGACCCAGTTCGAGGACTTTCCTAAGTTCATGAAAAGCGTGCACGAGGTTCGCCAGATCGACAACCGCCACCTGCACTGGCGCGCCAACATCGCTGGTGAAGAAAAGGAATGGAACGCCGAAATCACCGAGCAGATCCCCGACAAGCGCATCGCCTGGCGCAGCACCAGCGGCGTGCACAATGCCGGCGTGGTCACCTTCCACAGGATCGCCGACAACAGCACCCGGGTGACCTTGCAGATGGAATACGAGCCGCAAAACATGGCGGAAAAGGTGGTCGACGTGCTCGGCGCGGTGCGCATGGAAGCGCGCAGCAACCTGGAGAATTTCAAGAAAATGCTGGAACAACGCGGCCAGGAGACCGGTGCGTGGCGCGGCACGGTCGCCCAGCATTGAACTGCGCATCGGTTCGCGAGCGCGGCGTAGTGGAGTGGCAGCCGCAAGTCGGCATGCTGTGACCGCGTGCGCACAGGTGCGCACCCTACGCCGTACGGCTCGACCCGGATTGATCCGCGTCGCATCCCGTAGGGTGTGCAGCTTTGCTGCGCACGCGGATGATGAAAACCGTCAGCGTCTCAGCCAACAGGCCCCGGGGCGGTGACGGGACGGTGGCGTGATGCCGTCGAAATGCTCACGCCTGCCGACCGCAGATCACCAGACCCGGCAGCGCTTCTCCTTGACCATCGGCTGGCCCGGCTTGCAGTGGAACGCCTGCTGGAACTGCGGCATGTTGACCACGAGTCCGTTGACGCGGAACCGGCCCGGCGAGTGCGGGTCGGTCATCGCGTGCACGCGCTGGTTCTCGGGCCGGTCGTTTTCGCACGCCCACTGCGCGTTGCCGACAAAAAAGCGCTGCTCGGGCGTGAGGCCGTCACGCAGCGGCTGCGCCTGCTCCGGCATGCTCGCCATCTGGTTCTGCCACGCCATCCAGCCCAGGATCAGGCCGCCCAGGTCGGCCACGTCCTCGCCCAGCGTCAGCTTGCTGTTGATCTTGATGTCGTCCACCACCGTGTACTGCGCGTACTGGTCGACGATGCACTGCGCGCGCTCCTCGAATTCCTTGGCGTCTTTCTTGGTCCACCAATCCTTCAGGTTGCCCTGCGCATCGAACTGGCGGCCCTCGTCATCGAACGCGTGGGTCAGTTCGTGGCCGATGGTGCCGCCGGTGTTGCCGTAGTTCGGCGCATCGTCCATCTTCGGATCGAACAGCGGCGGCTGCAGCACCCCGGCCGGGAAGTTGATGTCATTCATCTGCGGGTCGAAGTAGGCGTTGACGGTCGGCGGCGTCATCGACCATTCGGTACGGTCGAGCGGCTTGCCGATCTTGGCCAGGTGGCGCTTCACTTCGAACACGTTGCCGCGAACGACGTTACCGGCAAAGTCATCGCGCTTGACCACATACGTGCTGTAGTCGCGCCATTTGTCCGGGTAGCCGATCTTGTTGACGATCGCGGCCAGCTTTTCCTGGGCGCGCTGCTTGGTCGCCGGGCTCATCCAGTCGAGCGAGTCGATATCCTTTTTCATCGCCTCCTCGACCTGGCGCGTCATGTGCAGCGCCTTGGCCTTGAGCTCCGGCGAAAACGCGCGGCTGACAAATTCCTGGCCCAGCGCCTCACCGAGCTGGGTGTCGACCAGGCGCACGCAACGCTTCCAGCGCGGCGGTTGCTGCTGCACCCCGCGCAGGGTCTTGCTGAAGAACGCGAAGTGTTCCTTGTCGAAGTTCGACGACAGCGCCGGCGCCAGGTTGTGCGCCACGTGCCAGCGCAGGTAGGTCTGGATCGTGGCCAGGTCGTGGGTAACCACTTGCTTTGCGAACGCCTTGAAGAACGCCGGCTCGGTAACATTGAAGCTGGCAAGCTTGGGCTGGCCGATGCCAGCCAGGTAAGTCTTCCAGTCAAAGCCAGGCGTGAGGGACTGCAGAGCCTTGCCGTCCATCTTGTGGAACAGCTTGTACGGATCGCGCTTGTCCACCCGCGACAGCGACGCCTTGGCCAGCGCGGTCTCGATTGCCATCACCCTGGCCGCGTCGCGCTGCGCCTGTGCCGCGTCCTCGCCCAGCAGCCGGAAGGTATTGGCGATGTGGGCCACGTACTTGGTGCGAATCTCCTTGGAATGCGCGTCGGTCTTCAGGTACGACTCGCGATCAGGCAGGCCCAGGCCGCCGCCGGTGGCGAACGCGATCACTTGCGAGGAATTGGCGAAGTCCTGGCTCGAATCAAAGCCGAAGAACAAGCCGGGATCGGCCAACGACAGGTGCAGGCTCGCCAGCACGGCCGGCAGGTCGCGTGTGGAACGCATGGCCGCGATCTGCTCGAGATACGGTTGGAGCGGCGCCGCGCCGCGTGCCTCGATCGCCCGCTCGTCCATGCAGGCGCCGAAGTAATCGCCGATCTTCTGCTGGTTGCTGCTCCTGCCTTCGGCCTTGTGCGACAGTTCCTCGAGAATGCCCCACAGGTAGCGCTGGTTGTCCTGCGCCAGCTTGCCGTACACCGACCAGCGCGCCTGGTCGGCCGGGATCGGGTTGTTCTTCATCCAGCCGCCGCACGCGTACTGGTAAAAGTCCACGCACGGGTCCGCGCTGCGGTCCATCGAAGTGACGTCCAGGCCCGGCGTGTACGGCAGGCTGGTGGTCGGGCGTTCCGCGGGCGCCGGGGCCTGGGCGGCGGCAATAGTGCAACTACCGGCAACGGCAACGGAAAGGGCGATGCGGACGAACTGGCGCATGAACGAAAAGCTCCAAAGGCGGGGTTGAAACCGGCCTATGCTGCCATACAACCAATGCGTAGGCAATCTTGACGCTTGCGGCGTCAGCCCTGCATTGGCGCCGGTTTTGCCAGGCCTTTCTCCAGCACATCGCGGATCAGATCACGCACAACCATGTCGGCCGCACGGCTTTCCTCTTTCATCTGCTTGCCCAGCTCGCCCATTTGCTTTCCGAGCGCATTCATCGGCTTGCCAGCCTCTTTCATGCGGCGGCCAATCTCTTCCATCGATGCAAATTGCATTTGGCCGGACGCGCTGGCCATCTCCTTGCCGAGCGCATCCATCACCTTGCCCTGCTTGTCCATCTGCTGGCTGTAGCCGTCCATCTGCGCACTGAGGCGGTCCAGCGGCGCCCATGCTGCCTTGGCCTTGGCCAGCACCTGCGGGTCCTGCACCACGTAGGCCTTGCCGCCGTCGCGGAACCAGAGAAAATCGCCACTGAGCTTGCGCCTGGCCGCCTCGATGTCCTTCCAGTCGGCGCTGTTGCCGCTCACGCTGGTGCCATTGCTCACCAGTGCATACGCATGCTCCGGGTCGCTGTGATTAATGTTGGTACGATGCAGCGCAGGTCGATCGGGCGCCTGGATTGTGCCGGCAACAACGTCATGCGTGTAGAACGCGGCGCTGGCTGCCAGGCCAAGAACCGAGAAGGTGATCTTCTGAAGGCGTTTGGTGGGAAACATGACATTCCTCCTGCTGCGTGATTGACGGGAAATGAAGAGCAGGCAGCATTCGCTGCCGACGAGATCACTCTAGTCACGCGGGCAAGGGCCCGCCATTACGCTGCGACGAACTGCCGATTTTGCGGTACAGGCCGCAAACCGGCTGCGGCGGACGCCGGCAGGAGGAAACGCCGGCGTTGTGCGCCGGCGGATAAAGCTTAGAACGAATAAATGACGCTGGCGCTGACGTTGGTGAACGCAGCAAAAGGCTTTTGCACTTCCACTCGTGCGGACACATTGGAGCCAAAATCGTAGCCGACACCAGCGCCATACAGGACTTTGACCTCGTTGTCCGAGACTTTAATCTTATCGACAGTGGCAGTGCCGTGCAGGTTATTCAGGCCAAGGCGGCCGAACACACTAAAACCGTTGCTCAGCGGCAGCGTACCAACGGCCGACAGATGAGTCTGCTCTGTCTTGAAACCGATCCCGCCACCCAGATCCCAATTACCCAGTTTGCGATAGCCGAGTTCGGCCGACAGGTTATCGGTGAAGCGGTAGCCGGCAAACCCGCCGAAGCTGGTCTCGTTGTTTTCGCTGTGGATTTGCGTGAGGCCCAGATCGGCGCCGGCATAAAAACCGGGAGCGGCGAACGACGATGCGGCCAGGGTGGACAGCGCGACAGCAGCTGCGATTTTTTTAAACATAGCGACCTCTTGGATTAACTGTTCAAGGAATTGTCGCAACCGCGCATTTGGATAGGCGTTGCGAGGGGCGAATCATAATGTCCGGAACGGAAATTGAACAGCTGGTCAGCAAATAAACTGTAAATAATTGTGAATATCCGAATAAATACTCTAATAAAACGGGAAAACGGGGCTATTTATATGCATCAGATATGCATGAATATAGCGGGAAATGTATGAAAACTGTATCCAGATTCCCGAAAACTGTAATCGCAAAAAAAGCCCGCCGGGAGCCAGCGGGCTTTAATCCAAAAAATCAAATCGGAAAATTAAATGCACCTCGACCGAACGCGAAAGCTCTGCCCGCAGCTCAGGGCTGCTTGCGCGCGAAGTCGGCGACTTTCTGGAGCACGGTTGGCGCCATGGTCTCGTCGATTTTCGTGTATTCATCAGGTGCGCCGGTATGCGCGGTTTGGAACGGGTGATTCACCGATGGCAGCAATTCGGACTGACCCCGGGTGTTCCCTCCTTCCTTCAACGCGGCGAGAATCCCGGCGACATTCTCCTCGGCCGGCACTTGGTGGTCCAGGGTGCCGTTCAGTACAAGCACGGGACAGCGGACCTTGCGCCAATCGCGCTGGGGATTGGATGCCAGAAGGACGCGCAGCGAGGGATTGGCCGCGAATTCGGGCGATAGCGTCCACCGGTTCATCTTGTACTTTGTGATCAATCCCTGGAGTTCCGGTGGGAGTGCCGCGTACACTGCCTTCAGGGCGGCGATGCGCGGTGCCCCATCCGGCGTTGCGAGCACGGTCTCGTAATACTTGCGCACGTAGGGCATGATCCGTTCAACTTCCTCCGGACTCGCGCCGTTGTCCTTGGCCTCTTGCCGATCCTGTAGCAGCATCACATCGAAGCCGGACAGGCCGACTCCCGCCATCGACACGATGAAGTCGACCGCTTCCGGATGGCGCGCGGCCACAGCGGCCGCGATCTGCGACCCTTCGCTGTGCCCGACCAGGCCGATGCGGCCGAATTCCTTGCGCGCCGCCAGTGCCTGCACAGCGGCGGCGAGGTCATTCTCCAGGTCCGCGAGCGTGTGCCCGTAGTAGTCGCCGGTCGAGCGCGCAACGCCGCGCTTGTCGTAGCGCAAGACGGCCACGCCCTGGCGCGCCAAATGGTCGGCAAGCACGTCGAACTTGCGGTGCCCGGAAACATTTACGTGCCGCGTCTGCGGGCCGCTGCCGGCGACCAGGACGACCACGTTCGGACGGGCTGGCGCGCGCGGAACAGTCAACGTGGCGCCGAGTGTCACTCCATCCTTGCTGCGAATGGCCAACATCTCTTCTTTGTACGGGAAGGGTGGCTGTGGCGTCTGCGGACGCGACCGCATTGGGAAGGCGTCAACCTGTCGCAGCTCCAGCAGCAGCGGAGTTTCGCCTTGTGTCCACTCGCCCTGAAAATGGTCCTGCACCCAGGTCAGCTTCAGGCGAGCCACATCGGCGTCGAGGACCAGGGTATTGCCGGGCTCCGCTTGGATTGTCTTGACCGGGACGTCATATACGCCCTGGTCGGGAGAAGCAATGCTTGCCCATGCCGAGCCGTCGGCACGGGTGAAGAGTTCGGCGCCGATCTTCAAGACACGGCCATTGGGCAGGGTCATATCACCGAGCCAGTAGCCGGGGTGATCCTGCAATGGGCCGGCTTGGGTGACTGGTTGGAGGACAAGCAGCGCCAGCAAGGCTAATACGCGCAGATGAGAAGTGTTCAATTGCAGGGTCTCCAGGATGTAAGTACGTTTCACGACTCGTTGTTGATCAGCGAGCAATATCAAAAAGGTATCGACGAATCATGGAGAAATTGTGGACTTCTCGGGACGCGCACCTGCGGCGCAAAAAAGAAAACGGCAGCCCGTAGGCCGCCGTCTTGTCGAGTCTTAAAACCAATACAAATCAATACACCACGACCGAACGGATCGATTCTCCGCGCTTCATCAGGTCGAAGCCTTCGTTGATCTGGTCAAGCGTCAGGTGGTGGGTGATCAGGTCGTCGATATTGATCTTGTGGTCCATGTACCAGTCGACGATCTTCGGTACGTCGGTGCGGCCCCGTGCGCCGCCGAACGCCGAGCCCTTCCACTGGCGCCCGGTCACCAGCTGGAATGGCCGGGTCGAGATTTCCTTGCCCGCTTCCGCCACGCCGATAATGATCGACTGGCCCCAGCCCTTGTGGGCGCATTCGAGCGCCTGGCGCATGACCTGGGTGTTGCCGATGCATTCGAAGCTGTAATCGGCGCCGCCATCGGTCAGCTGAATAATGGCGTCGACCACGTTCTCGACCTCGTTCGGGTTGACGAAGTGGGTCATGCCGAATTTGCGCGCCATTTCCTGGCGAGCCGGGTTGATGTCGACACCGATGATCTTGTTGGCGCCGACCATCTTCGCGCCCTGGATCACGTTCAGGCCGATGCCGCCCAGACCGAACACGACCACGTTTGCGCCCGGTTCAACCTTGGCGGTAAAGATCACCGCGCCCAGGCCGGTGGTGACGCCGCAACCGATATAGCAGACCTTGTCGAACGGCGCATCCGAACGGATCTTGGCCAGCGCGATTTCCGGAACCACGATGTAGTTCGAAAAGGTCGAGGTGCCCATGTAGTGGTAGATCGGCTTGCCGTCGAGCGAAAAGCGGGCGGTCCCGTCAGGCATCACGCCGCGGCCCTGGGTGGAACGGATCGCCTGGCACAGGTTGGTCTTCTGTGACAGGCAGAATTTGCACTGGCGGCATTCGGGGGTGTACAGCGGAATCACGTGGTCGTCCTTGCGCAGGCTGGTCACGCCAGGTCCCACGTCAACCACCACGCCGGCGCCCTCATGGCCGAGGATGGCCGGGAAGATGCCTTCCGGGTCGGCGCCGGACAGCGTGTAGTAATCCGTGTGGCAAATGCCGGTGGCCTTGATTTCCACCAGGACCTCGCCCGCCTTCGGGCCTTCGAGATCGACCTCTTCGATTGTTAAAGGTTGACCCGCCTTCCATGCAATCGCTGCCTTGGTCTTCATGCTTTTTCTTCCTGTCTACGAGTTGGACAAACGCGGGCGCTGCCGCGGCGTTTGCCATCATATCAAGCGGGAAGGAATCGCGTGTCCCAAGGGGTGGCGGCGGGAGGTTCCTTGCAAAATCCAAAAGACTATAGCACGCGGCCGAGCAATGTTTTTCCGCTCAATCGTGCGCTGGCGTGTGCATACAACACCGGCTGGGCACGCTCAAAATTCAATTGAAGTGTTAAATCTTCTGGCAATAAACTGGACCAGCTGCAACCGCAGCACATCACCAGCCAACGGCCACAAGCCGTCACAACTATAAGCAGTCTTACACGGAGAAAATCAATGATTCAGAATAAAAAGTTTCGCGCATCAAAGATGATTCTCGCCCTCGGGCTGTGCTTCGCCGCGCTCGCCGGGAGCGCGCTGGCCGCTCCCGACAAGACCCGGGTGATCGTCGCCTTCAAGCCGGGCGCGGCGGCCTCGATCAAGTCGCTCGTGGCCGCCTCCAAAGGCGAGGTCAAGCACGAGATCTTCAACATGAACGCGATGGCGGTCGAGGTGCCGAACACGGCGCTGAAAGGGCTGGAAAACAACCCCAACGTCGAGTACATCGAGGAAGATGTGATCCGCACGCCGTTCGCGTTGACCACGCCGTCGACCGGCACGCCGTACGCGACCGGGCAACTGGTTCCGTACGGCATCAAGCTGGTGCAGGCCGACCAGCTGCCGGACGCGAACGTGGGCAACCGCAAGGTCTGCATCATCGATTCCGGCGTGGACTTCACCCATGAGGACCTGAAGGACAACGGCGCCAACGTCACCGGCGAATACGACAAGGGCACCGGCTGGTGGTACACCGACGAGACCGACCATGGCACGCACGTGTTCGGCACGATCGCGGCAGTCAACCAGGCTGGCGTGGGCGTGGTCGGCGTGACCCCGAACAAGCTGCTCAAGCTGCACATCGTCAAGGTGTTCGGCGCGAACGGCGCATGGACCTATTCGTCCACGCTCACTACGGCCGCCAACAAGTGCGGCGCGGCTGGCGCCAACGTCATCTCCATGTCGCTTGGTGGCGGCGCCAAGAGCATCACCGAGCAAAGGGCCTTCGACAGCCTGCAGACCAATGGCGTGCTCAGCATTGCCGCGGCCGGCAACTCCGGCAACGCCACCACCTCCTACCCGGCCGGCTACGCCAGCGTGATGTCGGTGGCGGCGGTGGACGAGAACAAGAACTACGCCAGCTTCTCGCAGTACAACAGCGACGTCGAGATCTCGGGTCCCGGCGTCTCGGTGCTGTCGACCGTGCCGATGGGTACCGGCCTGGATTCGGCCCTCACGGTCGGCTCGATCAATTACGCATCCGGCGTAATGGACGGCTCGCCGAAGAAATCGGCTAGCGCGCCGCTGGCCGACTTCGGCATCGGCGACACAGTCAACACTGCGGTCTCCGGCAAGATCTGCCTGATCCAGCGCGGCACGGTGGACTTCGCGACCAAGGTCACCAACTGCCAGAACAGCGGCGGCCTGGGCGCGATTATTTACAATAACGCCGCCGGCAACTTCTCGGGCACCCTGGGCGGCGCGGCCACCACGATTCCATCGGTCTCGGCCTCGGACGCCGACGGCATGTCGATGAAGGCACAGCTGGGTAGTAGCGCGACCGTGGCGGTCCTGGCCTCCAACTACGCCTACTTCGACGGCACCTCGATGGCGACGCCGCACGTGTCGGCGGTGGCAGCGCTGGTCTGGAGCTACTTCCCGACCTGCACCGGCAGCCAGATCCGCACCTCGCTGAACAACAGCGCGCTCGACCTGGGCACGGCCGGCCGCGACACTCACTACGGCTACGGGCTGGTGCAGGCGAAGGCTGCCTACGACCGCATCAAGTCGCTGGGCTGCGGTAAATAATCCTGACTGTTCAGGGGAAAAGGCGCTGCGGCGCCTTTTTTATTGGCGCTGTCACCCCGCCCACCCTACGAAACTATTTTCCAGCCCTGCCAAGACGCCCGAATTTGCGGCAGCTCGCGGGCGCATCCTTGCGCCCGTCATCTATAATGATTGTTTTCGCCAAATTCAAACCGCCACATCATGGAATTAGCCAAGTCTTTCGAGCCAGCCGACATTGAACAGTTCTGGCGCACCGAGTGGGAAAAGCGCGGTTACTTCACCGCGTCCACCGATCCAAGCAAGCCTTCGTTCAGCATCCAGTTGCCGCCGCCGAACGTGACGGGCACCCTGCACATGGGTCACGCGTTCAACCAGACCATCATGGACGGCCTGACCCGCTACTACCGGATGCGCGGCTATAACACCGCCTGGATTCCCGGCACCGACCACGCCGGCATCGCGACCCAGATCGTGGTCGAACGCCAGCTCGACGCCCAGCGCATCTCGCGCCACGACCTGGGGCGCGAGGCGTTCGTCGAGCGCGTCTGGGAATGGAAGGAAAAATCGGGCAACACCATCACCGGCCAGATGCGTCGCCTGGGCGCATCGCCCGATTGGTCGCGCGAATACTTCACGATGGACGAGCCGCGCTCGAAGGTGGTGGCCGAAGTGTTCGTGCGCCTGTACGAGCAGGGCCTGATCTACCGCGGCAAGCGCCTGGTGAACTGGGACCCGGTGCTGGGCACCGCGGTGTCGGACCTGGAAGTGGTGTCGGAGGAAGAAGACGGCTCGATGTGGTACATCAAGTACCCGCTGGCCGACGGCAGCGGCGCCATTACCGTGGCCACCACCCGCCCCGAGACGATGCTGGGCGACGTCGCCGTGGCGGTGGACCCGACCGACGAGCGCTACATGGCCCTGCACGGCAAGATGATCAAGCTGCCACTCACCGGCCGTGAAGTGCCGATCGTCGCCGACTCGTACGTGGAAAAAGAATTCGGCACCGGCTGCGTGAAGATCACACCGGCGCACGACTTCAACGACTACGCGCTGGGCCAGCGCCATAACCTCCCGATGATCAACGTGTTCACGCTGGACGCGAAGATCAACGATGTCGCGCCCGAACAATACCGCGGCCTGGACCGCTTCGTGGCGCGTAAGCAGATCGTGGCCGACCTCGAAGCCCAGGGCTTCCTTGAGCAGGTCAAGCCGCACAAACTGATGGTCCCGCGCGGCGACCGCACCAACGTCATCATCGAGCCGATGCTGACCGACCAATGGTTCGTCGCAATGAGCAAGCCGGCCCCCGAAGGCACCTTCAACCCAGGCAAGTCGATCACCGACGTGGCGCTCGAGAAGGTCGCGACTGGCGAAATCAAATTCGTTCCGGAGAACTGGAGCACCACATACAACCAGTGGCTGAACAACATTCAGGACTGGTGCATCTCGCGCCAGCTGTGGTGGGGCCACCGTATCCCGGCATGGTACGACGAGAAGGGTCACGTGTTCGTCGCCCGCACCGAAGAGGAAGCGAAGGCCAAGGCGGAAGCCGCCGGCGAATTCGGCCCGTTGCACCGCGACGAGGACGTGCTCGACACCTGGTTCTCGTCGGCGCTGGTGCCGTTCTCCACCCTCGGCTGGCCGGAAGAAACCCCGGACCTGAAAACCTTCCTGCCGTCCTCCGTGCTGGTTACCGGCTTTGACATCATCTTCTTCTGGGTTGCGCGCATGGTCATGATGACCACGCACTTCACCGGCAAGGTGCCGTTCGAGACCGTCTATGTGCACGGCCTGGTGCGCGATTCCAGCGGCCAGAAGATGTCCAAATCGAAGGGCAACACGCTCGACCCAATCGACCTGATCGACGGCATCGACGTCGAAGCGCTGGTCGCCAAGCGCACCACGGGCCTGATGAACCCAAAGGACGCCGAAAAAATCGCCAAGGCCACGCGCAAGGAATTCCCGGAAGGGATTGCCGCGTTCGGCACCGACGCCGTGCGCTTCACCATGGCCAGCTACGCCTCGCTGGGCCGCAACATCAACTTCGACCTGGGCCGCTGCGAAGGCTACCGCAACTTCTGCAACAAGCTGTGGAACGCCACCCGCTTCGTGCTGATGAACACCGAAGGCAAGGACTGCGGCGCGCCCGAAGCCGGCGACCTGTCGCAGGCCGACCGCTGGATCATCTCGCTGATGAACCGCGTCGAACAGGAAGTGGCGAAGGGCTTCGAAGACTACCGCTTCGACAACATCGCCAGCAGCATCTACAAATTCGTCTGGGACGAATACTGCGACTGGTACCTGGAAGTAGCCAAGGTCCAGGTCCAGCAAGGCAGCGAGGCCCAGCAGCGCGCCACCCGCAACACCCTGCTGCGCGTGCTGGAAGTGATCCTGCGCCTGGCGCATCCGGTCATCCCGTTCGTCACCGAAGCACTGTGGCAGAGCGTGGCGCCGCTGGCCGGCAAGACCGGCGACACGGTCATGCTGCAGCCCTACCCGGTCGCCAATCCGTCGGCGATCGATGAAGGCGCCGAAGCGTGGATGGACCAGCTCAAGGCGCTGACCGACGCCACCCGCAACCTGCGCGGCGAAATGCAGCTGTCGCCGTCGGTGCGGGTGCCGCTGATCGTCGAACCAGGCAATGTTGACGAGCGCAGCAAGATGGAAGGCTTTGCGCCTTACATCCAGTCGCTGGGCAAGCTGTCGGAAGTGCAGATCGTCGACGCGCTGCCCGAATCGCCGGCGGCGGTGTCGATCGTCGGCACCACCAAGCTGATGCTCAAGGTCGAGATCGACGTCGCCGCCGAGCGCGAGCGCCTGTCGAAGGAGATCGCGCGCATCGAGGGCGAAATCGCCAAGGCCAACGGCAAGCTGTCCAACGAAAGCTTCGTGGCGCGTGCGCCGGCGGCGGTGGTGGAGCAGGAACGCGAGCGCCTCGCGAACTTCAGCGCCACGCTGACCAAGCTGCGCGAGCAATTTGCGAAGTTGCCGACCGCCTGACAAGGAGCCGAAGGAAGATGGAACGGCCTGCCTCGCAGGCCGTTTTTTTCACCAGTTGGGGCTCGCGACGGCGTCACCACCACGCGAAGTTTGCGAACCGCGTGCGCACAGGTGCGCACGCGGTCACCGGTTGCTGGCCCGCGGCGCCCGAGGAATTAGTAGTGCGCCTCTAATCCGCACCAATCCCCTGTTGGCATCGTCTTTACATGACGTACAGTTGTAGGATATCCGAAGCGTTTGTGTACACTCTGCCATACCAATAACCAGACAGGAGACTCAAGATGCGTACATTGATTCAAGCCAGCCTGATTGCCGCCGTCCTCGCCGCCCCTGCTGCCTGGGCGCAGGATACCCCCGTCGGGCTGTGGAAATCGATCGACGACGAAACCGGCAAGCCGAAATCGCTGGTGCGCATCACCGAGGAGCAAGGCCACTTGAAAGGCACGATCGAAAAACTGTTCCGCGGCCCGAACGAGGACCAGAATCCGAAGTGTGTGAACTGCGAAGGCGTGAACAAGGACCAGCCGATCATCGGCATGACGATCCTGTCGGGCCTGCGCAAGAACGGCGACGTGTATGACGGCGGCACCGTCCTCGATCCGAAGAACGGCAAGACCTACAAGGCCAGGATCACGCTGAAGGACGAGGGCAAAAAGCTCGAGATGCGCGGTTACATGGGCATGCCGATGTTCGGCCGTACCCAGACCTGGGTGCGCGAGCAATAAGGAACCAACGCCCGGTACTGACCCCTCCTACAACCAACCGGCGTCGCGCGCCATCCGGTATGCCTCGATCCGGTTGGACGCGCCCAGCTTGCTGATCGCCTCCGACAGGTAGTTGCGCACGGTCCCCTCGGACAGGTGCACCTGACGCGCGATCTCGGCGCTGGTGCGGCCCTCGCCGGCCAGCCGCAGCACGTGGCGCTCGCGCTCGGACAGCGGGTCCATGCCGCCGCTCCAGCTCTCGACCGCCAGCTCGGGGGCGATGGCGCGCCCGCCCCCGTGCACCTGGCGGATCGCGGCCGCAAGCGTCTCGGCCGGGGCGTCCTTGAGCAGGTAGCCGCGCACCCCCGCCGCCATCGCGCGGCGCAGGTAGCCGCTGCGGGCAAACGTCGTCAGGATCATCACCTTGCACGGCAGGCGCGCATCGAGCAGTTGCGCGGCCAGTTCCAGCCCCGTCATCTGCGGCATTTCGACGTCGGTCAGCACGATATCGGGACGCAGCTCGCGGCACAACGCCAACGCGTCCTTGCCGTTGCCGACCGTGCCGACCACTTCGAGGTCGTCCTCAAGCCCGAGCAGCGCGGCCAGCGCTCCCAGCACCAGTGCCTGGTCCTCGGCGATCAGCACGCGGATCATGCAGCGCTCCCCGCCGGCACCCGCAGCTCCAGCGCCAGTCCGGCGCCGACGCGAATCGCGAGGTCGCCGCCGAGCGCGCACGCGCGTTCGCGCATGCCGGCAAGGCCGTTCCCGCAGCGCAGGTCCCGGTCCGAGCGCAGGCGCGTGCCGTCGTCGAACACGCGCAGCACGGCTGTGTCCTGCTCCAGCACCAGACCGAGGCTGCAGCAGGTGGCGCCGGCATGCCGCACCACGTTGGTCACCGCCTCGCGCAGCGCCAGCGCCAGCACGTGTTCGCTCGCCGGCGCCAGCGGGAAGCGCTGCACGTCCTCGCTCAGCTTGACGTTGGCTGCGGCCAGGCTGGCGCGGGCGCTGGCGAGCGCGCCGGCCAGCCCGCTCTGGCGGTAGCCGGTCACCGCAGCGCGCACCTCGGATAAGGCCTGGCGCGCGCTGGTTTCGATATCGCGGATCTCCTTGCGGCAGGCGTCGGCATCGCGCCCGGCCAGTTTGCCGGCCAGTTCCGCCTTCAGGGCGATCAGCGAGAGCGAGTGGCCAAGCAGATCGTGCAGGTCGCGCGAAATGCGTTCGCGCTCGGCGATGCGGGCCATGTGCTCGACCTCTTCCTGCTTGCGCATCAGTTGTGCGCGCGAGGCCCGCAGGCCCGCTTCCATGATCGATGCGATCCCCACGGGTATGCCGATCAACAGCGACGACATGAGAAAACCGATGCGCGCGAACTGTGCGAACCAGGCGGCTATCGCGACAGCTGCCAGCACGCCGGCCAGGACCAGGTAGGCCCTGCGCGGCGGCTGCACGCGGCCGCACATCCCGCATGCGAAGATGAAGAAGCTGCTGGCGCCGAAATTGTGCGGCACCCAGAGGCCGCCGACCAGGCAGGTGAACACGATGCAGGCCATCGCCTGCCTGTCGCTGGCCCAGAAGCTGAAAAAGTAGAGGGGCAGGAACAGCAGCGTGCTCAGGCAGGCCAGCCCCAGTTCAAGCGCGCTGGGTGGGCGATACAGGTACTGCCAGAACAGGAAGCCCAGGGAGAACGCCCACAGGTAGGGCAACTTGCCCAGTTCGGGCGGCACCCACGGACCCGCCAGCACGCGCTTAATTGTTTTCATTGTTTTGCCGATCCGGCTTTGCCGGGCATTTTTAGCTAACGCAGTTCCACACGAAAGTAGGTTTGTACTTTCGTTTGATTCAGTCAAGCAAGCGCACATCCGCGATCTCGAACCGGTAACCGCCGGGCGCCGGCCCAGCATTAAATCCTACCATGGTTACTCCGCTCGGATCGAGGCCCTCGAAGGCGCTCAATGGCACCGCCACTTCGGCCCAATCCGCCTTCGCCTCGAAGGGCACGGTGCGCGGATACGTCATGCCGCGCGCCATGACCATCAGCTGGTAGCGCTGGCCGTCGCCGCGCACGCGAAACGCAATCCGCTTCACCGAACTCAGGTCGGCGCTTTGCATTTCCTTGGCTCCCGGGATGAACGCCACGCCCGCCCACGGAAACGAAAAGCCCGGCTTGACCTCGCCCTCGAGCGCGATGACCGCGTGCCCGGCCGGGTCGGGCCGCACGTCGAGTTTGACGGTCGAGGTGCCGCCCACCATGCGATCGCTCGAAGGCGTCCAACCGACTCCAAACGGGCTGGCCAGCTTGCCGTCGCTGAGCAGGCTGATGCGGCCGTCCGCGGGCAACAGCGGCTTGCCGGGCTGGGCCAGTTCCTGGGTCACGTGCTGCCGCTGCCGCGCGACCAGCGGCGCCGTGCTTTCGCCATCCTTCCACACTTCGACGATGCGGCGGGTGGCGGCAATGTCGGCGGCCGGGTTGCCGTCGACCAACAACAGGTCAGCCTTGTAGCCGTTCTCGATCCGTCCGCGCTTACCCAGCCGGAACGCCGCGGCCGGCGCGCTGGTCGCCGCCGCCAGCGCCTCCTGGGGAGTCAACCCGGCATCGACCAGCGCGGCCATTTCATGATGCAGGCTGGCGCCGTACTGCGTGCCGGCGTTGCCCGAATCGGTCCCGGCCAGCACCGGCACGCCCGCCTTGCGCAGCGCCGCAGTCACCGCCTTGGGAGCGGCCAGCAAGGCCGAGTACGGCGACTTGCCGTAGCCAGTGGCGAGGGATGCCTTCTGTTCCTTGTCGAGCAGGCCGGCGAATCCCGTGTCGCCGAGGATGTCGCGCGGCTGGACGCCGGCAAAACTCTCCAGCACGGAGAAGGTCGGGATCACGAACGCGCCGCGCTCCTTGGCCAGGCGCGCCAGGCCGTCCGCGTCGGCGGCGCTGATCGCGTTGCCCATGAACAGGTGTGCCAGGCCGTCGGCGCCGGCCTCCAGCGCGGCGCGCGCGTCCTCCAGGTTGCTGACGTGGACCACTGCCAGCTTGCCGCGGCGGTGCGCGGCGTCGATCACCGCCTTGACCGTGGCGAGGTCAAGGCTCTGGAACTTGAACGTGCCGAACCCTTTTTCCATTACGACCTTGATGAAGTGAGATCCCTCGGCGATGCGCGCATCCACAAAAGCCTGGGCGTCGGCGGCCTTCTCCAGCGTGGGAATCTTGACCTGGTATTCGGTGCCATGGCCGCCGGCCGCGGTGATCAGGGTGCCGGCCGAGAACAGGTCGGCCTCGCCGTGGTTCTGGCCGGACGCCATCGCGCGTGCCTTCTCCTGCATGATCGGCACGGGGGTGAACATGTCGACCTGCGTGGTGACCCCGAACACCAGCGGCAGCTCGAAGTAGCGCCAGGCATGCACGTGGGAGTCGATCAGGCCCGGCAACAAGGTCTTGCCGGCGCCGTTGACGATGCGCGCGCCTTGTGGTGCAGCGCCGTGGAAATCGGCGTCGGCGATCACGCCGTCCACCAGCAGCACCGAACGGCGCTCGTGCACCGTCTTGCCATCGAATACGCGCACGTCCTGCACCAGCGTGGCGGCAGCGAGCGCGGCGGCCGAACAGGTCATGCCAGCCAGCAGGAGAAGTCCCTTCATTGTGCTCAGTTTCATTTTTCCCTCTCGTGGTTGTCGATGGCGGCAGTATCGACGAACGACGGCGGGCCCAACAGGCGCGACTGCCATCAATTTGGGGTGACAAGTGTCATACGAGCAACAAGACACAAACTTGATGGAGCGAAAATAAAATTGATTGACGACACGAAATTGATTGTGCGCCATAATAAATAGTGGCGTGCTATTTTGGCACTGGATGTTAATTACAAGGGCGGTGTAAGCGGAGGTCGCCGAGCGACCGGTTACCCCAATCTATAAAGGAGTCCAACCCATGTTCATGTTTCGCATGTTGTCGCTGTTCGCAGGCGGCCTGGCCCTGCTGGTACCGCCGATGCTGTTCAATGAGACCACGCTGTCCCACTGGGAGAGCTGGCAAGCCGTGATCACCCTGACCGGTATCACGCTGGTTTCCTTGAGCTTCATCTTCGTTGGCCTGATCGGCCACCGCCTCAGGAAGTCACCCAAGCTGCGCATGGCTGCCGGACTTCTGCTGACCGTGCCACTGGCCGGCAGCGCGGCCATGCTATTGAGTAGCCAGGCGAACCCGCCGGAAGTACTGTGGACGTGCGGCGTGATCCTGTCGTTCACCGTGGTGCAGTACATCGTCTTCGTGTTCCCGATCAATAACGAGCGCAAGCAACGCCCGATGCGCGATCGCGAACTCGAACAGGGCACGCCAAGTACCTGGCGCCTGCGCTAGGCGCCCTGGAGCGGAGGCAGGTTGTCCCACAGGTCGCCGGTCGGGCTGATGCGCGGCGCGGCGACGCCAAAGTGCCGGAAGGCGAGCGGCGTGGCGATCCGTCCGCGCGGGGTGCGCTGCAGGTAGCCCTGCTGGATCAGGTAGGGTTCGAGCACGTCCTCGATGGTGTCGGCGGCTTCGCCGATCGCGGCGGCCAGGTTGCCCACGCCGACCGGACCGCCGCCGAACTTGAACAGCACCGCCTCCAGCAGCTTGCGGTCCATGACATCAAAGCCGACCGAGTCGACATCGAGCATGCGCAGGGCGGCATCGGCCATGTCCTTGGTGATCGCGCCGGTGCCCTTCACTTCGGCGTAATCGCGCACCCGGCGCAGCAGGCGGTTGGCGATGCGCGGCGTGCCGCGCGCGCGCCTGGCCACTTCGCGTGCGCCGTCTTCGCTGATCGGCGCCTCCAGCAGCGCGGCGCTGCGGGTCACGATCTTGGTCAGCTCTTCGACGTTGTAGAACTCCAGCCGCGCCACGATGCCAAAGCGGTCGCGCAGCGGATTGGTCAGCATGCCGGCGCGGGTGGTGGCGCCCACCAGCGTGAACGGCTGCAGGTCGAGCTTGACTGAGCGCGCGGCCGGGCCCTCACCGATCATGATGTCGATCTGGTAGTCCTCCAGCGCCGGGTACAGGATCTCTTCGACCATCGGCGACAGGCGGTGGATCTCGTCGATGAACAGCACGTCGTTCGGCTCGAGGTTGGTCAGGATCGCGGCCAGGTCGCCCGGGCGCTCCAGCACCGGACCTGAGGTCTGGCGCAGGTTCACCCCCATTTCGCGGGCGATGATGTGCGCGAGCGTGGTCTTGCCCAGGCCCGGCGGACCGAACAGCAAGGTGTGGTCGAGCGCCTCGCGCCGGCGCCTGGCGGCGTGAATGAAGATTTCAAGCTGGTCGCGGATTTTCTCCTGGCCGACATATTCTTCCAGCTGCTTGGGCCGCAAGGCGCGCTCGATCGCCTCCTCGTTGGGCGAGGCAGGCGTCGCGTCG
This sequence comes from Massilia horti, assembly GCF_004614195.1. GTDB lineage: Bacteria > Pseudomonadota > Gammaproteobacteria > Burkholderiales > Burkholderiaceae_D > Telluria > Telluria horti. The sequence continues at coordinate 63,678 of NZ_SPUM01000009.1, forward strand.
ATCACGCGCTGCTCGGTGAAATTGTCGGTCTGGATGCTCATCGGTCCACCTTAACAGAATACGCCAATGCCCTCATCCCTTGGACAACGCTTTGAGCGCAAACTTGATGCCGTCGGAAACGCTGGTGCCGGCCGGCAGGTTCTTGAGCGCGGCCAGCGCCTCCTTGTCAGAATACCCCAAGGCGAGCAGCGCGTTGAGCACGTCCGACTGGGTGTCGTCGCGCGGCGCGCCTGCGGCCACGCCGATGTCCGCGCCCAGCTTGCCCTTCAGTTCCAGCAGCAGGCGCTCGGCGGTCTTCTTGCCGATGCCCGGCACCTTGATCAGGCGCCCCGCTTCCTGCAGCGTGACGGCTTGCGCCAGGTCGGCGATGGTCATCCCGGACAGGATCGCCAGCGCGGTGCGCGCGCCCACGCCCGAAATCTTGATCAGCTGGCGGAACACGGCGCGCTCGTTGGCACTGCCGAATCCAAACAGCAGGTGCGCATCCTCGCGCACCGCCAGGTGCGTGAACAGCGTCACCTTCTCGCCGACATGCGGCAGGTTGTAGAAGGTGCTCATCGGCACGTCGACTTCGTAACCGACGCCCTGGCAATCGACGAGCAACTGCGGCGGATTCTTTTCCAGCAAAATGCCAGAGAGGCGACCTATCATCAGTGTCCTTGTGAATGGTTAGACGAGGCGTCCGCGCTTGACGCGCAGCCCCTGTACGGCAGACGCGAGCGGGCCGATCAGCGCCAGCGCATCATGGCTGTTGGCGTGGCAGATTGCAACCCCGAGCGCGTCGGCGGCGTCGCTGCCGGGCAGGCCGGGCAGCTTGAGCAGGCGCGACACCATGTCCTGCACCTGCTGCTTGGCGGCCTTGCCGGTGCCGACGACGGCCTGCTTGATCTGCGTTGGCGAATATTCGGCCACCGCCAGATCGGCCCCGACCAGGGCGGAGATCGCGGCCCCGCGCGCCTGGCCAAGGAGCAGCGTCGACTGCGGATTGACGTTGACGAATACCTTTTCGATGGCCGCGCAGGTCGGGCGATAGGTGGAGACGACTTCCTGCACGCCGTCCAGGATCACCTTCAGGCGCGGCGGCAATGCGCCCTCGAGGCCGGTCTTGATGGTGCCCGAAGCAATGTAGCGCAGGCGCGTGCCCTGCTTTTCAATGACGCCAAAGCCGGTGGTGCGCAGGCCCGGGTCGATGCCGAGAATAATCATTGCCGAATGTTATACCGGCCGGCACGCTTCGTGGGGAAATACTGTGTAAAAACACAGGTTGTTGCTGGATTTGTACGCGCGGGGGGCTGAGCCCTCGTAACGTGAAAGAAAGCACTGTACGGACGTGCAGCGTCCTGACCTGAGTAGGC
>NZ_SPUM01000150.1 GCF_004614195.1 Massilia horti
CAGCGTGTAGTCGCGCTGGGTGCGCTTTCCCTCAACTGCCATCTCGCTCTCCTTGAACAAGGCGAACTCATGACAACCGATTTTAGGACGGGACACTTGCGATAAAAAAGTTTGACAATGCGCGCCTGCTTTCTTCCCCTCGAATAGTTGGCATGACTCAAATGTTGGCGGTTACGCAACAAGAGTTGACAATTGGAAGGATACCCAAGATGGGGCAAGCCAAACAACCTGGGAGATGATGCCGTCCTACGAGCAGTGACAGGCCGGCGCTCGCAGCCCCAATATATTCGTCGGTCTGGGCTAATTTGTACTAGCTCAGACTTGACCGGATAAACGATGTCCGGCGAACGACAGCATCCATAGCGGACCTTCATAGCTTCGGCCAAGCTATGGTTTGACGTTGATTTTAAAGGAATTCATAAAGGCGTTGACGGCCTCCTTCGGCACGCGGCCCCGCCATCCCGCGAACTCGATGGAAAACAGGCGCTGATTTGCCAATACGTACTGCGAAAGCGAAATCAAACCATTTTGATCGCGCATTACGCTCTCGAGGGCCGGAAATCCATTAATTTCAGAACTATGACTCTCCACGATAGTCGAGCTAGTTGCAGTGGCAGCTCCATTCATCGCCCCCTTCAATGCCTCAGCCGAATCCACATGATGGGGCACCAATAGTCCATCATAATAGGTTACGCTATAGAACAGCTGCGCGTCTACGTTGGCATACGAGCAGACGTGCATAACAGCTTTACCGGTTACAACTTCCAGCTTTTGTTCTTTACACTCTGGCTTTTCAGGGAACATCACTTCAAACGCTTTGTCCGGCGGCGAGTATTTCACCGGCTCAGCACTGACAATGGATGCCCATGAAACCAACGCAATTAAAAAGCCGCTTCTCAAAACACCAATTTCAGTGCGAATTCTCATACAAGGCAGGCCATTTTCAAATATTTATAAGCTGCATGACGCCAGATTCTAACAGTGGACAGGTAGTAGATTTCATAGTTGGCGGCGACTTTCACCGGGGCCCCTCTTGGCCCCTTAAACATCGATCACATCATGTTCTATTCTTCCGGTCGTGCGGCAAAGCCGTTCCTGGCCGAACTGGGCCGTTTAAATGCCATACTTATTCTCGACTGCGGCTGCAAGCTCAGCCTGCCCTAGCCCCCCACGCTGCCAAAACGCAAAAAAGTATTCTAAAGATTCCGCAGCCACCGTCAAATCCATGGGATGTAACACGCATATCGCGGTTCTGATTTTCAGAACTTCGGGCTCGTCGGATTGGGCTCGACCCTCAATCGCTTTCCAGAGCCGAGCACGCTCTTCGATGACTTCTTCCTCCGTTGCCGCACCGTTAATGAAACGATTAGCCGTGAAAGCAGCAGACTGGGCAATCGGCGGCAACTGGCTCGTTACCCGACTAAGCGCTTCGATCATGAGCCTTTGAGCTAGGAATTGCTCTGCTGGGTCACTCAAGTCGGCGTGCGTTAAAATTGCATCGAAGAGTTTCTTATTCAGCATTCTCATTAAGTTCTGGCGATTACGTACAGCCATGCCTTGTGCAGCTTCTGGCCGGTAGCGGCCCCACGAAGACCTTAACTCATCTGACAGTATGTGTCAGGTCAAGTCTGCGCTAGTACAGCTAATTGCGCCCGACGAACGCGGCTCCATTGCGCCTTTTTCTACTTCGGTTGCTTCTTCATGGCTCCATTCTCTCGACCAATGGAGCCTCCTCAATAAGCGGGAGAGCGACGCGAACGAAGCACTCTGCAGGGTGCGGGAACGTTGCCGAAAACCGCGGCCAATCGGCCGGCGGCTTTCGCCAGTTGGCCGTGCGTTCGCAGTCATAGTTGAAGATGAGTTCGGGCTGGTTGGTACTGCCGACTAGGCGGGCGATCAAAACATGATCTGGGTGGCCGTGCCCCTTCCCGCTAGTGGATATGAGAAAGCGCTTGCACTGGAGGGTTTTCAGCAGCTTGTCGGTTGTATTGGCCTTGCTGCCATGGTGCGATACCTTTAGCAGATGCACGACCGGTGGCGTGTCCCAGTACGCTTCAATTGCGTCGCCGACAACCGTTGCGAATGCATCGCCTGTCAGAAGCAGACGTTGTTCGTCGAACTCCAGCAGCAGGGCGATGCTGCTACCGTTGGGAATCGATCCGTCCGAGCTACGCGGCGCACTGGCCAGGTCTGCAAATTCCAGCGGCGGCCACTCGTCCTTGCGTCCCAACAAGTCTTTAGGCACCGCCGGGTCGCTGCTTTCGGGGACAACCTTGCCATCCCCCCATTCGACGGCAAGCCTGGTGAGGCGATCCTGGTCGGGCGACAGGATCCATACCTTCAGACCACCAGGCATCTCGAGCGGCTGCTTGTTGCCAACCTTGATTGGCCCGCCGCCAAACCGAAAATTCCAAGGATATACGCCTTCGATCAGCTTGGCGAGTCTATCGCCTTCGGCGCTACCGAGGACATCAGCGGGCGCTATGTGTTGGTAGCCGTTGAACCAGATATCGTTAATGTCGAGCCATTCCGGTTTGGCTTGAAGCAGCTCGATGACACCGTCGATATGGTCGAGATCATAATGAGTTACCACCAGCGCTTCCAGGCATACACGGCCGTTGCGCTTACATCCTTCCAGCACGCCGAGAAGATTGTGCAAGGTGCCTGCCGGCCCGCCGTCAATTAGTATGTGGTGCGGTGATGTATCGCCATAGCTGACCAGCAGCGCATCGCCATGCTCCGCCTGGATCGCTTTCACTTCAAACATCGAGGGTCTCCTCAACTTGTGTCCCTCCCAGTGCATAATCGGCGTCACCGAAAGCGACCAAGACCATTCCAAATACACTGTCTTTTGCCAGCAATTCCCTTCGAATCCGATTGACCAATGACCCGATTGAGACCGCTTCCGTTCCGGCAGCCGCAGCACGCAGCCCTTCAACGAAACTGAGCGTCGCCGCATTTGTGTAGCGACCAAGCACTTCGGTCAGCGCCGCGATCACTGCTCCCGCACCGGCGTCCATCAGCAGCAACGGCAGACTGCTGGTGGGAACCGGCGCCTCGCCCGAATTGCAGCCTATCGCCACCACGAGTGGGCGGCCCTGACCGACGTGGTGCACTTCGATCGCTCCCCTCAAAAGTTCTTCGTTTTGCGCAATCTGTAGCTTTTCACCGTCCACGTGAGGAATCAAAACCAACAGCGCCGGGTTCGACCTGACTGCCTGTTTCCAGGCATCCCATGATGGTTGAGCCGGACCCAGAGTCGCTGCGAGTTGGGCAAGACGGACTGGGGCGAAGCCTGGCGCAAGGTCACTGTCTGCAAAATCGTCGGCACGATTCGATGCCGCAAACGCTGCCCGGCTCAGATCGGAAATACAGTGACGCTCGGCCAGTTGCTTCGGCTCGCTAAGAAATACCGACTTAGGCTTGGTCGGGTCCCACGTCTGCCGCTCGACAACCGTGGTTACGCCAAGAAAATTCATCGGACATAGGCTGGTGGCATTTTCGCGGATCGAGCAGGGGTGCCGGGCCACGCCGGCAGCAAGACAGCCCGCGCGGTCAGGACACAGGCCGGCCTTCGTGTTCTCCGGCATTGGAGCGCAGTACAGATATTCGATCGGAAAGAATGCGTTGGACGGCGTCATCAGTTGCACTCGTTTAAGCTGGGCCGGCCATTCCGGAATGCTGGTTTTGATGGCCTTGAATAGGGTTCGCCCCTTGCTCGCTAGCTTGAACAGAGTGTCGACGATATCCTTGCTGGGAAACTTGACGCTGGTCTGGAGCGTCTCGAGGAAATCCCGACGTGCGTTTACGATATCGTGGCCGTCGAGCACCGTCAGCGAGATGCCACTGGACGACAGAACGGTCGCGCTCGGCTGGCCGCCCAAGCTGTCGTTGACCAGCATGGCCAAGTCGAAGGAGGATTTTTCCAGTTCCAGCGGTGTATTAATGGCTTCGATGAAAAAGCTGATGGCAGAACCTGGCTCGCCTTGCATGCGCGCGGTTTGCAGGATGCGCGCCCCGTCGCTTACGAGGAACCGCAGGTCGATGGATTGGCCTGGAATTACATCGTAGGCGAATTCTGCGACTTCACTGGCGCCAGCCCGCGGCACTTCGATCGGCACCGTTACCGGCCGCTTGCCCAGCTCGGTCATGTGGACTTGCAAGCGCTTACGATCCCCTTCCCAGTGGACCTCATTGTCCGGAAACGCCAGCCGGTCCCGATGCAGGGGCGATTTTGGTTGAATGTTGACGTGCAGGTGCACCGTTCCCGCCAAAGGAAACACGTCCAAACAGTGTCCATCCTGCATGGCGTCTGCGTGCAGCACTCGCACGACCGGCGGTGGACTGTAAACGGCTACCGGCATCAACCGGTCTTCCTGGACCCTTTGCTGGGGTGCGTGCGGGGCTGATTTGAACGCAATAATTGGATCGAAGAAACGGCGGCTGCCCAAGATGAAGCTCGATGTGCTTGCAATGATCTCGCCCTGCACGGCGCTGAGCCGATTGGTCCATAACAGGGCATCGTCGATTGGAATGCCGTTCAGCCACGCGTCGGCGAATGTGGCGAGCCATGCGGGGAGCTCGTCAAGATTGGAGCCGAGGCGTAGGGCACATGCAGCTGACGTGGCCCGCCGAATACCTGCCGCGTGCCTGAGAGCCAAATCAGGATCGTCTTCGAGAACGATCGCCAATTGTACCGTTTGCTGGCGCGAGAGCAATTCGGCCAACGTTCCAATGGCTATCTCGAAACGTGAGCTGTACTCCCAATCCGTATCTGGAGAGGCAGCAGCGAGCAAATCGGCTGCGCGAATATCGGTTCCGTTACGTTCCGTTGCTGACGGGGTGGGAAACTGGCTCGGACCAACACGGCGACGCGTATACGAAGGCCACTCGCAGAAGATGCGTTCAAGCGGCATTACCTTTGCCAAGTCGCTGCGGATGCCATGCATCTGACCTACCGTGCTCCAGTCCCAAACCTCCTTGCCAATCCTGAGGCGCGGCACGTTCAGTCGGCCAAGCACATGGTCGAATGCATCGGCAATCTGGCGAGCACGTGGCGCAGGCAACCATTGGTGCGCTGACAGTACCGCTGCGTCACCGCCCCAATGCAGTATTCCCGAGCGCCGCGTCAACTGCTGCATCGCCGTGTACGTCGTATCCGGCTGGTGCCACCATGTCCAGTCGCTAGAGGCCAGCAGCAAGCCGAGTCCGGCACGTACGCGGGGCGCCAGCTGCCCGTGTTCTTTACCTAGCCAGGCGATGTCATCAGAAAGCATGAAGAAGTGTAGAAAGTGAAGTTGCTTTCCATTATGCAGATAACCGCTACTGTGAAACTAGCAGAAACTCACTTATTGCGGCAGACGTCACATGCGGGTCGAGATGCAAAAAACCCGGGGGAGCGGTCGTCCGGCTCAATGACGTATCGGGTGCGACTCGCCTAAAGCGAAGAAGTCAAAGTGACCGCCGCATCAAATGTTGGAACTACTGGGCTTCACAGTCGCTGTAGGCGAAGTCGCCAAGTAGTCGCGAAGCTGGAATCCCAGCGACGACCCAGCGTCGACGAGCCGGTCGAGGATGTCGAGTGTTGCCCTGCGCAGGTTGACGTCTCGAACCAGGGCCTCTCGATGTTCATGCACTGCTACTTGGCAGATGGTCTCCGCGTGCCACAGACTGTTCCCGTCATCGAACAAGTCAACGGGAGATCTGCCCAGGGCATCGCGTAACTGGGGTAGCGCCGACGGCACTGCGGACACTCTACCGACGCCCGCCATCAGCCGCAGGAGGTTCTCGAGACCTACTCGGCTATCGCCAACGGCGGTGAGGCAGCTGGCGATGAAGTGCGGACGGGATTTGAGGAGCTCTAGGTCGTGCCACGTCTTCGGCCATGGCATCGAACCCAGCAGAAGCTTCGTGAGAGACCAACAGCAGGAGGTCGCGAGCTAATTTCATCCGGGCAAGCTGCCAACCTTGGATTCTGCGGCCTGAAAACATGATGTGAAATATACTAAGGCAATAAGACTACCAGCCTAGAGGGGATAATGAACTCGTTTTCTAGACGACATGGCTATTCACGGCCTGAAGCTGAAATCAGCATCAGGCACGATGCCCCGGCCGACCTCAGGACCGCAATCGTCTCCATTGCCTATCGCAGTGGTTTCGCACCGAGCGACCTTCGCCTTATTCTTTGCGGCATCCTCTATTGCGTGCCGGATAAGAGCAACTGGTCGGAGTACCCGAACATCGACCATGAGGTGGCAAACCTCATTGAAGACCTCGAATGGTTTGAGGTCTACGACTTTATAGAGCATTTAGCCGAAAAGGCTCTCTACAAGCGCACAGAGTTCTCCGAGGAAGTAAACCACTATTTCAGAGTAGCGGGAGTCGGTTGGCAGCTTCTGGACCAGAAGATTCAAATGCGAGGCTCAGAGGCATTTGAAACCGCAGTCCGAGAGGGACAACAGGTCCTTTCCCAGCAGGGCCGCGTGACAGCAGCCTACGAGCTGCATGAGGCCATCCAAGATCTCTCGCGTCGGCCAACACCTGAAATCAGTGGTGCTATCCAGCACGCTATGGCGGCCCTGGAGTGCGTTGTCCGAGATGTCGCTGCAAGCAAGGCGACTCTTGGCCAACTCATCCAGCAAAACCCAACGATATTCCCGCGTCCAGTGGACCAAATCGTAGAAAAGGCTTGGGGTTATACGTCGAATTTCGGACGGCATCTGACCGAAGGGGCACCACCGCAATTCGAAGAGGCCGAGCTAATGGTAGGGATCAGTGGTGTCCTTTGTCGCTATCTGGCGCGAAGAGTCCCTGGCGGTCGGGTATGACTGCGCCTCCCCAGCCAGCATCAAAGGTCCGCCTATACATCGGTGCTCCCGTCGAGCACACATCAGAGCAACTTGTTCTTCAACGAATCTGGGATCAGCTCAACGCCAGGACTGAATGGGCCTACATCTTCGCGAACGTCGCTATCGGTAGTAGGCAAGTTGACCTTGTTGTTGCCACCGCAGAAACAACGCTGCTCATTGAAGCCAAGGATTATCACCTCCCTGTGCAGGGCGAAATTAACGGTCGCTGGGTCCAAGAAGGAGCATTCGGATTTCGCACCGTGACTAACGGATACCAACAAGCACTCGGGGCAAAGAACGCGCTTCGTGACTTCATGCACACGATTGGGTCTGTACACGAGTATCCCAATGCCATGGTCGTTGCCGCATCAGGCATCCCCGGCTCGTCCAAGTTGACCAAAGGCGACTACAAGGTCCGCGTCGGTGACTTGCATGATCTGGGCGGTTTGATGGGTCTTAAGTCGGGGGCTACGTGGGACGCGGGTACATGGGACCAATTTGCCAAATCGCTCAGCCTGCAGCTGGTTCCGGACGTGGCTGCCGCGATACACTTAGATGCGCGTGCCAGTGACGAGCTGCTTGCCAAATATCTCGCCGCTTTCGAAGCCTACTTTGCCCCCTACGCGCAAAGGCTTCTCGATGATGTCTATGACTTCAGGAAAGGAGAGCTGCACACAGACGACGCGACCCACGCAGTTCTTGATTGTCCAAGCGCAGTCCTGATTCAGGGCCCCTCGGGCTGCGGCAAGACGCTTCTTGCGAGATCAGTCGCAGTCGGTGCTGTCGCCCGAGGCTACGTTCCTTTGCTCCTCTCAGCGAATACCTTCAATGGACGGCTCCAAGATGCGCTCAATGCAGAAGCCGCCCTTTTAGACACCTCATCCGCACGAGACATCCTGCGTGCCAGCCGTATCAGATCAAAGCCGCTCATACTGCTGATCGACGGCTTTAATGAATGTCCGCCACGACTTCAAGACTTTTTGCTTCGCAGCGTCCGTGCATTCTCCAGCAGATACCAAGCACGAATAGCCATAACGACGCAAATGATGCCGGGCCGCATCGATCTATTGAGCAGCGAAACCCTAAAAGTCAGACCGCCGTCAATAGCTCTGAAGGAAAGGCTGGCCAACCACAATCTCGTGACAGGTGATGAGAACGTATCTCAACTCCTGAGAACTGCCCGGTCAGGCCTCGAAGCAGTTTTGGTTGGTGTGGCTGGGAGTTTGCTCCCAGCAGGTGCTAGCCGCTTTGCACTGTTTGACGCATTTTCCAGGGTAAAACTTGGAGCGCTCGCAAGCGAAGGTGTGAGTCTTCTATGCGACTTTGCGGGCGCGCTGATCGCCAACGCGTCTTTTGGGCTCTCGGTGAGGCAGTTCGATAGGCTCGTCGCCACCAGAAAGTATGCGCGCGATGTTAGGGATGCCGTCGATCAATCAGGATTGCTGGAACGGCGCGGTGATCGGATGACCTTCATACACGAACTCTTCCTTGAAAGCTTCACCGCTGAATACGCGATTCGCAATACGATGCTAACGGCCGAGTCTTTGCAGGCGGCACTTCAACTGCCGCGCTATGAATCGTCCAAGGCGTTCATAGTCGGCGGTCTGGAAAGCGATACGCTGCTGCATCAGTTCCTCTCGTCTTGCTCCGACCCTGAGGTGCTGCGTGCATGCGCGGACGGCACTTGCGGCAGAGCTGCCCAGGAGTGGGCCACCCAAGGTTTGCGTCACTTCATCACGACGATGACCAGGGAAACAGAAGGGATCGCCTTTGAGATGAGTGACCGCGGCTTTCAAGGCTTCGCGATCCTGCCAGAGACCATCATGATGGGCCCAACAAGTGACACTCTTGTCCCATCGATGTGGCGATTGCTTCTGCAGGGCGAGTTTCTGCCGGAGATGATGACGGCACTTGCATCAATGGATGCCGCAATTGAGCGGAGCGTCGTCGCCCATCGGAATGCCGCACGGGAAAAGCGCGTCTCTGCCAGCAGCGGTATCTTCGCCGAAGCCTATGTGGGTTCGCGAAAGGCCGGCGTTTCGCAAGTCGTAGGTTTCATCCATAGCGGCGGCTTTCCAAGACCCAAAGCTGGCCCTGACTTTCATGACGCGCTGTTCTCTGCCTGGCAGGCTGCGCACACCCATGGTCAGTTTTACTTCCTCATAGGACTTTCAAAGTTTGCGGAAATAGAGTCGCGCATCGCACAGTACTTTGCACCCTTGGTCAAGTCGATGCGCCGCCTCCCATATCACCTCCAATTGGATGTCATCGACTTCTGCCTCTACGTGAACGATGCTCCGGAGCCTTTCCGCTCTCAGATTGTCGAAGGCCTTGAGGAAGCGCTTGACTACATCGGCCCGATCATGAACGGCCTTGTGTTCGAAGCTCTAGGGCGACTAGGCGCGCTGGACGAAGCCGAGCATGAGTACGCGGATACGGTTCAAGCCGAGCTAGTAGAAATAATTTCTAGGGATGACCATGACAACAATGTGAACGCGTGGACCTTTTTTTCACGCCAGTTCGACCATCCCTTTTCATCAGCGTACTGTGAAGCGATCAACGGCATGCCTCTAGAGGTGAAGTTGGGCCTGCTGAAGAAAGCTTCACTTGGAGCCGAGCCTCCGTACATATCATTCGTTGGAATTTTGCTGAGAGAACTTGGAGACGCAGGCGATGTTTCCGCGGTACCCGGAATTATGCCTTGGACTTTACTACCGGATAAGAAGCATTTCATGCCGCAGGATGCAGTTGAAGTCTTTTGGGAAGCTCACAAAGCACTTGGGAAAGTGCTGGCGAATTTGCCAGCGAATCGCAGCGAGGGACTGACAGAAGTAGATCGCGCGATGCAAGCGTGCGCAGACCTGTACTACTGGGTTTCGCGGCCGGATGTGACTGACGCTCCAAACTCGCCGCTCACCTTACCGGCCAGGAATACACTCCTAAAGCAATGTACGCTTTCGGCAGCAGGTGCACTCGCGCTGACGTCTTCTATGATTCTCTCCAATAGTGGCACTAGGCCGTCGTTAGCGCAGGCTTACCCCGATTTGGCAATAGCTATCAGCCGCGGCGCACTGCGCCAACCAGACGCCCAGCTCAGCTATTACGAAGAGACATGCCTTGGCGGCAAGGATAGCATCTGCAGCTTTTGTCTCCTAGTTCTCGGAAGCTTTGGAGAATCGACCGATCTTGCCCTCGTCCGTAGTTTCCACGACCACCCATCTGTAGGTAAAGCCGCTCTATCAGCCATACGCGCGCTGGAATCCCGGACGTTGTACGCATCATGAAGTCTGACCTTAGGGCGATCTCAGACTGCCACTGGACTGCGGCTTATGCTCCAACCCAATCCTGACGACGCAAATCGTCCGAGCGCACACGAGACTTGCGCCAATGCTTAGCTGCCAACCGAGGGCCTAGAATGAAGTTTAAGTACGTCAATCCGAAAGCCGTAGAAGAGGTCATAGGCAAGCATGCGCCCATTAACCCATACCAACTATCTTGGCTGATTGATGAGGCGCTGAACAATACTAATCAGGGCTACATCCAGACGACGTCCCGAAGGCGTCACCGCAGTACACCTCAAGTCTCCGACGCACTGACCGGTGTGGTTGATCGCATGCTGGCTGACAATATTCATCGCGCTGGTCGCCCCGCGTGGAGCTTGTTCGGGGGACTCGATTTCGATCTCGTCCTACAGTATCGAAAGCTGCCTGGCGATGATCAACCCACACTATTGACGCGCGTTGCGCCGTATTTCGACCAACCTCAGTACAAACGTCCAGACGGCCAGCGACGGGTAGTCCTCCACATCGACTTCCATGTCATCGACGGAACGGACTGGTCAATTTCCTTCCCTGTGCAGATTGTGATGAAGGGGTACCCGAAGATTGCTGATGCCCATGTGGGATACAGCCACAGCATCACGTTGGTCAATGACGATGGCTCGCTTGGAACGCAGCACTTTTACATCGGCATTAGCAAACGAAACTGGTTAGAGCGTATGGGGGAGCACTTCCGCGAAATCCGAAACGGCAGCAACAAGACTTTCCATGCGGCTTGGCGTCAGTATGTCGGCACTAAAAAGGCACGGCTGCATTCCGAGCTTATTGTGACCAACCACACCTTCAAGCAAATCATGGATTGGGAGGAAGACCAAGTTGATCTGCAAAAGAAGCAAGGCAACTCGCTCAACATGATCCCAGGTGGCTTCAAAGGACTGAAATTCCTCCATGAGCACCGTCTGCTCGCAAGCGTAAATGCAACCCTTGAAGAACGTGAAGCAGCCATCGCCCTGCATGAGGTCATCAACCCACGTGCCGGCATTCCAAACCTTCTCATCAGCGCGCTTTGGAAGGACCCTGACTACGCTGCACTTGTCATCTGCGGGGCAGAGGGCCGACTTTCCCAAGACCAAGTCAGAGAAATTCGCGCACTTGCGGCGCAAGGTATTGCGCATAAGGACATCATGACTAGCGTCGGTGCTCGAAACATCCTTCAGGTACGCCGTGTAGCGGAAGGTCTCACCTACGCACGAATCAAGTAGGCTCTGCTGCTAGGACGTTCTTCTCTGCATGTCTCCGCCTGGTCGGACGCGGCGCCCAAATGAACGTTTTCGGATTAAGACCTGTAAAAGCGCGAAAAGCGCGACCGGCATCTTACCATGCTTTCCTCGCTGGTCCGGCACCGTGCAAACCCTCTCAATGGCTCGGCCCGCTCGTGGCGAGCAGCGGGTGCCGCTGAGCCTTTTTCGCGCGGCTTTCACGTAGCCGGTTTTATTTGCAGCTCTAGCATGACCGCCTCATACCCGTCATACGGATAGGATTTCCAAGTGCTAGGTGTATTGAAGCCAGGTGTATAAGAGACGTCTGCAAATTCGGCGTGCCAACCGTGCCCTCGCTGGAACACCCATCCTGCAAGACCGGTACCCTCAAACTGGTCGTAGGTAATATCGATGATGTAGTCGCCTACCTCATACCATGCGTGGGACTGGCCAGGTTTCAGCTTTGGATGTTTGTTACCCTCGACGTACTGGCCATCGTACCCGGCCTGTTCCTTCAAAACTCGTCCGACTATTTCGGCAGCGTTGCCACAGGTGGCGGTTGGAAAACCTGCAAACATCGAATCAGATTGGTCTGCGAGTGTAGCCAAACCTACACGGCACTTCTCAGCGAGCGCATCAAGCACATGAAGCTTAGTCATAATTTACCGAGACTACTGGCCGAAGCCGGTCTTGCGGTAAAAATGTTCGGAGATGTGCGTGTACTGGTCCTTGACTGTACCGCCTTCGGTGACGGCTAACTCGGAGGCGTGGCGCACAAAAAGCTGCTCGATGAGCTTGTGCGTGTGAATTCGAGATTGGGCACCGTTTGCTCGTTCGTACAAGAGGATTTCACCGTCCGGATATTTGGGATCTGCTTCGATAATTGCTGCGGTGTTCAGGTCGATCACGGCCTTACGCGGCTCTTCGATAAGAGTCTGCAATCGGTCCATGCCTTGGAGATTCCCTAGGAAGTCGATTACCCGTTCTGCGATGGTGGTTGTCATGGTTATCTTTCACATTATGGACGAACGAAAAAGTATTTTCCCAACGAAATCCATCAGATGCTGCCCTCTACATTGCCCCGCACAGTATTTTTCCAAATCCTTCTAGTGTCCTAGAACGTAGGCCTGAGGTGAAATGTTGTGCTCTGCGCGTAGCCTAACGCTCAGGAGCCACGCCGCATCTCCAACCAAGCCCAGCTGACGTTGTGCCTCCTCTGCAACATCGACAATAATGTGCAGGTCACTCGTCAAGAAGCTGATAATTTAGGTTTTCTATAATATCGCGAAGTGTCGCAGGGTCGGCTCGAAAACGGCGATTCAGCAACACCAAGAAATAGTTTCCATAATCTTCTCTATCAAGGCCTCTCAGATAAAAATGCCTGAACGGAGGCCTGCCGCACATCTCGGCCTCCTCTGCGGACCATTCGGTAACCAATTCCGCTCGCACTAACATCGCAAAGTGGGGCTCAAGCGTTACGACCGGAACTTGTAGCCGTATCGATAATTCATTAGGGTCGACGAATAACGAAAGGTCCCGCGGCACAGCGCAGATCAGCGCATTAACGTATAAACTTCTCGTCAGAGGGGGCAGAGTCGCGATCCGCACCAGCAATTTATTTGCTTCTGAGAATGAAGTATCGTCCCATCCTGCGGTGTCGAGATTTAGGAAGTTTTTGGGCAACTCGTAAGATTGATTGGAAGTGACATCGACGAAATACTCCTGCATTTCCGGCGGCTGCATAAACGAGCGGGCCTCATGAGCACTTTTCATCTCCTGCATTTTCGCTACGGTGTAAACATCCGTATCGTTGGTAACGGTATGATGAGTGCCACACAGCAAAATCAAATTTTCGAAAGCACGACGTTCCTCGTTAGTCTGGTTCGGATTAAATCGTTCTCCATCCTTGTTTGCTGCCTCTATATGGCACATCTCCGCGACTAACTGCCCGGCCTGATTGATAACAGGATGGGGGCACCCGGGAAACGCGCATCGATTACCTGAGAGAGCAAATAATCTGCGCCGCACATTCGCGACCGGATGCAGACGTTTTACGATTTCATTCAAGGAATACTCCTATCTGTACAGGAAGGCAATTCTACATTAGACGAGCGAAGAAGATCTCATTCGCCATCAGTCGGAAGCGGCAGAGAGTCTGCTTTAACAACAGGGGCGTTACCGCATAGGCAATCGGTACCAGGGCAAATCCGTGCCCAACATACGGGAGTGTCCCGCCTTGCCGGGTTTGCCGTCTTCCAAAGAGACCGTAACTGGTTCGGCACCTGCAAGCATGGACTGCGCAAGCAGTGCAGATAATTCAAGGTCTTCAGCAGATGAACGTAGGCAGGCGTCAATACAACGCCTGCCTGACGACGTGAAGTGAAGGAAAAATCATCGTTGTCAGACTTTTTTTTGCATTGTCAGACAATTTTTCCTGTTGTCAGACTATTTTATGTCTCGACAGCCCGCCACACCGCCGATCCAAAAACCTCACTCCACCGTCACCGACTTCGCCAAATTACGCGGCTTATCCACATCCGTCCCACGCGCAAGCGCCGTGTGATACGCCAGTAGCTGCAGCGCCGCCACGTGCAGGATCGGCGAGAGCAAACCGTAGTGCTCCGGCAGGCGGATCACGTGCAGCCCGTCGCCCGAGGTGATACGCGAGTCGACGTCCGCAAACACGTACAGCTCGCCGCCGCGCGCGCGCACTTCCTGCATGTTGGACTTGAGCTTTTCCAGCAGGGCGTCGTTGGGCGCGATCGTCACCACCGGCATCTCCTCGGTCACCAGCGCCAGCGGGCCGTGCTTCAGTTCACCGGCCGGATACGCTTCGGCGTGGATGTACGAGATCTCCTTGAGCTTGAGCGCGCCTTCCAGCGCGATCGGATAGTGGATGCCGCGCCCCAGGAACAGCGCGTTTTCCTTGCGCGCGAATTCTTCGGCCCAGGCGATGATCTGGGGTTCCAGCGCCAGCACCGACGACAACGCGACCGGCAGGTGGCGCATCTGCTTGAGGTAGGTCGCTTCTTCGTCGTCGGACAGGCGGCCGTTGACCTGCGCCAGCGTGAGCGTGAGCAGGAACAGCGCCGCCAGTTGAGTGGTGAAGGCCTTGGTCGACGCCACGCCCACTTCCACGCCGGCGCGGGTGATGTAGGCCAGCGAGCATTCGCGCACCATGGCGCTGGTGGCGACGTTGCAGATGGTGAGCGTGTGGTGCATGCCGAGGCTGCGCGCGTGCTTGAGCGCGGCCAGCGTATCGGCCGTCTCGCCCGACTGCGAAATCGTCACCACCAGCGTGTTCGGGTGCGGCACGCTGTCGCGGTAGCGGTATTCGCTCGCGATCTCGACGTTGACCGGCACTTTGGCTACCGATTCGATCCAGTACTTGGCGGTCAAGCCGGCGTAGTAGCTGGTGCCGCAGGCCAGGATCAGCACGCGGTCGATCTCCTTGAACACCTTGTAGGCGCGGTCACCGAACAGCTCCGGCATGATGCCGGTGACGCCTTCGAGGGTGTCGCCGATCACGCGCGGCTGCTCGAAGATCTCTTTTTGCATGTAGTGGCGGTACGGGCCCAGCTCGGCCGCGCCGGTGTGCGCGTGGACGGTCTTCACTTCGCGCTCGGCTGGGCGGCCATCGGCGTCGACGACCCAGTAGCGCGCGAGCTGCAGGTCGACCACGTCGCCTTCTTCGAGGTAGATGATCTGGTCGGTGGTGCCGGCCAGCGCCATGGCGTCGGAAGCGACGAAGTTCTCGCCCTTGCCCACGCCGACGATCAGCGGCGAGCCCTGGCGCGCGGCCACCACGCGGTGCGGCTCCTCGCGGCAGAACACGGCGATCGCGTAGGCGCCGTGCAGGCGCTTGACCGCCTGCTGCACGGTGTCGAACAGGTCGCCGTTGTACATGTGGTCGACCAGGTGCGCGATCACCTCGGTGTCGGTCTGGCTCTGGAACTCGTAGCCCAGTTCTGTGAGGTGGCGGCGCAGCTCGTCGTGGTTTTCGATGATGCCGTTATGGACCAGCGCGATGCGCGCCGTTTCCTCATTGGGCGAGAAGTGCGGGTGCGCGTTGTGCGAGGCCGGTGCGCCGTGCGTGGCCCAGCGCGTGTGGGCGATGCCGGTAAAGCCTTGCAGGTGGGCGTGCTGCACCTGCGCTTCGAGGTCGGCCACGCGCGAGGTGCTGCGCGAACGGGTCAGGCGCCCGTCCAGGTGCAGTGCCACCCCGCAGGAATCGTAGCCGCGGTACTCGAGGCGCTTCAGGCCCTCGATCAGGATGGGGGTAATGTTTCGCTGGGCTACTGCTCCGACGATACCGCACATGGGAAACCTCGTTTTAAAAGTTTGATAATTAAACTCATCCTAGAGCAGAGCAGGTGAAATAAGCTTTCTTTTTTCACGTCTGATCGTTATATTATTTCACGACTCTCCAGCGATGAAATATTATTTCACAGAACGCTGTTTTATTTAAGAATTGCAAGAAACTCATCCATGCCTGATTCCGTTGAACTTGACGATCTCGACCGCCGCATCCTGAACGCGCTGCAAGCCGACGCCGCGCGCACCAATGCCGAGCTCGCCGAGCTGGTGCACGTATCGCCGCCGACCTGCCTGCGCCGCGTCAAGCAGCTGGTCGACCGCGGCGTCATCGAGCGCCAGGTGGCCATTCTTGCCCCGGACAAGGTCGGCGCGGGGCTGACCGCCATCGTCGAGATCACGCTGGACGTGCAGGCCGCCGAGCGCATGACGGAATTCGAAAAGCTGGTGGCGGCAGAAACTGCCGTGTTGCAGTGTTACCGTGTCACCCCCGGTCCGGATTTCGTGCTGATCGTGCAAGTGCCAGACATGCCGGCCTATCACGCGCTGGCGCACCGGCTGTTCGCCACGCACGCCAACGTGCGCAACGTGAAGGCTTATTTTTCTACGTTCCGCAGCAAGTTCGACACACGTATCGCTCTATAAAGTTGCATTTGCGTAAACGCAATTAATTCTGTTCGGAAAGAGTGTCTACTGGCAACAGTCGGTGCGGTCATTCTGGCCCCCGCGTTGCCGAAACAAGACACCATGCAGAAAGCGAGAGCAGACAGCGCCTCCCTGGTACGCCTGACCGGCGTGCACAAGCAATACCGCAACGGGATGTTTGCGGTACGCGCGCTGCATGACATTCATCTGGAGGTGGAGCCGGGCGAAATGCTGGCCGTATGCGGCCCCTCCGGCCACGGCAAGACAACGCTGCTCAACCTCATCGGCCTGCTCGATACCGCCAGCGCGGGGGAAGTCGAGTTCGACGGCAAAGGGGTGGCCAGCCTCTCCGAGGCGCAGCGCGCCCTGCTGCGCGCCAGCACCGTCGGCCTCGTGTTCCAGTCATTCAGCCTGGTCCCGGTACTCACGGCCCAGGACAACGTGCTGCTCCCGCTGCAGCTGCGCGCCCGCCTCACGGGTGCCGAGCGCAAGGCCGCCGCCGAACAGGCCGCCGAGCTGCTGGCGCGCCTTGGCCTGGCCAGCCACGTGCGACATTACCCGGCGCGGCTGGATGCCGGCCAGTGCCAACGCGTCGCGATCGCCCGCGCGCTGATCACGCGGCCACGGCTCGTCGTGGCCGACGAGCCCACTTCGCGCCTGGACAGCGGCTTCGTGCGCATGGTCAGCGAACTGTTCGCGTCATACCAGCGGGAGTACGGCACCACCTTTGTCATCTCCACCCGCGACCAGCGCCAGCTCGCACGCGCGACCCGGACCTTGCAGCTGGCCGATGGCCGTCTGCTGGCCGCGCCAGCCGATACCGCGCGACGTCCCCTGAGGATGCACCAATGAACCCCACGGCGCTGGCCCTGCGCAACGTGCTGCTCGGCCGGCGGGCACTGGCCGCTGCGCTGGTGGTCGCGGCCAGCCTGTCCGTGGTCGACCTGTTTGCCGGCCATGTGACCAAGGAGCGCGCGCGGCTGGAATACCAGGCCGTGATCGCCGAACGGCTTGGCCACCTGTCAATCACGCGTATCGGCCATGGCGGCGAAACGTTTGATGCCGACGAAGCGGCGCGCATCAACCGCTTTGCCGCCGGCGTGGATGGCGTGGCGTTGGTCGCTGTGCAGCCGCTATCGGGAGGCGGGCGCATCGCGAAGGTGGCGGTGTACCTGGCAGATGCAGGCGGCGAGGAACAGGTCCGCGCGGCGCTGGCTGGCTGGCTGCGCCAAGCGGGCATCGCCGCGAGCGTCCAAAGCTGGCGTGAGTCGTCCAGCGCCGACTCGGCCGCCCGAACGAAGCTCGTGTGCGCGGCCATGGTCGCACTGGCCGTGGCTGCCGCAGCGATCGGGGCGGTGACATCGATGAATGCGCTCGAGCGCAGGAACGTGCTGGCCACCTTGCGCGCGCTCGGCATGCGGCCGGCCGGCGTGTTCGCGGTGGTCGCTGCGGAGGCCTTGTGGATTGCCGGCTTCGCGGCGGCGCTCAGCCTGGCGGCCGATTGCCTGCTCGCCTGGGCCGCGAACCGCGCGGCTCTCTCACTCTCGGCCCATCCAGACGCGTGGATCCTGCCCGAATGCGACCTTGGCCGCATGCTGCTTGCCGTGGCGGCCGTGCTGGGCGTGGCGATGCTGGCCGCGCTGTCGCCGGCCTTGAAGGCTGCGCGCACCGATCCGGCATGCGGCCTGCGCCGGGATCCAGGCCATCCCGGCTGGTAAGCCGCCTGTGGATAATCCTGTGGGCAGCCTGTTCCCAAACCTGTGAACAGGCTGTGACCAAGCCTGTGATTACCCTGTTATTAGCCTGTTACCAGGCTGTGGTCATCCTGGGGACTACTTCTTCTTGACCGGGCGGCTCCAGCCTTCGATGGTCAGCTGCTTCGGCCGCGAGATGGTCAGCTTGCCGGCCGGCGCATCCTTGGTCAGGGTGGTGCCCGCGCCCAGGGTCGCACCTTTGCCCACGGTGACTGGCGCCACCAGCTGGGTGTCGCTGCCGATGAAGGCGTCGTCCTCGATCACGGTACGGAACTTGTTGGCGCCGTCGTAATTGCAGGTGATGGTGCCGGCGCCGATGTTCACGCGCGAACCGACGGTCGCATCGCCCACGTAGGCCAGGTGGTTGGCCTTGCTGTGCGCCGCCACCTGGCTGTTCTTGATCTCGACGAAGTTACCCACATGGACGTCCTCGCCCAGCTCGGTGCCCGGGCGCAGGCGCGCGTAGGGGCCGATCAGCGATTTTTCGCCCACCACCGCGTCCTCGATGTGGCAGAACGGCTTGATCTGCGCGCCGGCCGCGATCCTGGAGTTGACCAGCACGTTGTGCGCTCCGATGTGCACGCCGTCGCCCAGTTCGACGCGGCCTTCGAACACGCAGCCGACGTCGATCGTCACGTCGCGCCCGCAAACCAGTTCGCCGCGCACGTCGATGCGGCTCGGATCCATCAGCGTCACGCCTTTCTCGAGCAGGGCGTTGGCGATGTTGAGCTGATGGCGGCGCTCCAGTTCGGCCAGCTGGACCTTGCTGTTCACGCCGGCCACTTCCCACTCGGCGGACGGCTGGCTCGATACCACCGGCACGCCGTCGGCCACGGCCTGGGCGACGATGTCGGTCAGGTAGTACTCGCCCTGGGCGTTATTGTTCGACAGCGCGGCCAGCCACTTCTTCAGGTGGCGGGTCGGGATCACCATGATGCCGCTGTTGATCTCGCGGATCGCGCGCTCGGCTTCGGTCGCGTCCTTTTCCTCGACAATGCGCACGATCCGGCCGCCGTCGCGGATGATGCGGCCCAGGCCGAACGGATTGGCCTGCTCCACGGTCATGATCGCCAGCTTGTCATGCCCGGCGGCGTCGATCAGCTTGCGCAGCGACTCGGCGCCGGTCAGCGGCACGTCGCCGTACAGCACCATGGTCGGCATGTCTTCATCCAGCTGCGGCACCGCTTGCATCACGGCATGGCCGGTGCCCAGCTGGGGCTGCTGCAGGGCGGTTTCGATCGGCGTAGCGCACTGTGCCGCCCACTTTTCCACTACGGCTGGCACCGCTGCGCCCCCATGACCGTAAATCACGCATAATTTGCCAGGGGTAAGGCTGCGCGCGGTGTCGATCACATGCTGCAGCAGCGGCTTGCCAGCCAATGGATGCAGGACTTTTGGCAGTGCGGATTGCATACGCTTTCCCATACCTGCGGCAAGGATCACAACGTTCATAGAGCCCGTTCACGTAGAGTTGAAGAGATGAAAAAGTTTATCACGCCCGACCGCCCGCTCGAGCGCGTGCGCATACTATTCCTCGCTTTGTTGCTGGCGCTGGTTGCAGGTTGCAGCACGGTTCGCTTCACCTACAACCACGGCGATACTTTGCTCTACTGGTGGCTCGACGCTTATGTCGATCTGGACAGCGAACAGGCGGACTGGGTCAAGCGTGACATCGACAGTCTGTTCCAGTGGCATCGCAAGACCCAGCTGCGCGACTACGCCGAGATGATGGGCAACTGGCAGCGCCAGCTCGCCGGCAACCCGACCCAGGCCGACCTGGTCGCGGACTACCGCGACATCAAGGCGCGCACCGAGTCGCTGGCGTTTAAAGTGGTGCCGGACATGGCCGACCTGGCACGCTCGATCAAGCCGGACCAGATTGCGCAGATCGAGAGGAAATTTCGGGCTAACAATGAGAAATTCCGCAACAAGAACATGAGCGGCAGCCTTGAGCATCAACGCGACGTGCGTTTCAAGAAGGCCATGGAGCAGCTTGAGCTGTGGTTCGGGCGCTTTTCCAAGGACCAAGAGGCGGCGCTGCGCCGCGCGTCGGATGAGCGGCCGCTCGAGAACGAAATCTGGCTGGAAGAGCGCATGCTGCGCCAGAAGAAAATCATTGCGCTGCTGCAGCGGGTGCAGCAGCAAAAGCTGAACAAGGAACAGACGATGGCAGCAATTAACCAGCTGCTACGCGAATTCTTCGACCGCATGGAAGCGCCCGAGCGCAAGGCCTTCTACGACGCGTATGTCGACAGCACTTCCAAATTCATCCTGACGGCAATCAGGCTCACGACGCCAGAACAGAAGGCGCATGCGCAAAAGCGCATGCAGGGCTGGATCCAGGATTTCAACGTGCTGGCGGCAAACGCGAAGTAAGCGCGTGCTATAGTGCGCGCATGCAAAAAAAGCCAGCCAAATCCCAACCCCGCCAGCACGGCGCGCCACGCATGGCGCCCCAGCAGGTTCGCATCATCGGCGGCAGTTGGAAACGCACGCCGCTGCCGGTCCTGGACGCCCTCGGCCTGCGTCCGACTCCCGACCGGGTGCGCGAAACCGTATTCAACTGGATCAACCACCAGCTCGGCGGCGAGTGGGAGCGCCTGGATGTGCTCGACTTGTTTGCCGGCAGCGGCGCGCTCGGTTTTGAAGCGGCCAGCCGCGGCGCCGGCTCGGTCATGATGATCGATAGCCACACGCCGGCCGTGCGCCAGCTCGAGTTGATCAAGGCCAAACTGAAGGCCGAGAACCTTAACGTCCTGCGTGCGGACGCGTTCGCGCTCGCCCGCGAGATGGCGGCCCGTGGCCAGCGCTTCGACCTGATTTTCCTCGATCCGCCCTACCAGCAGGATTTTTTGAGCCGCGCGCTGCCGCTGGCCGCCGACCTGCTGAAAGAGGGCGGTTTGGTCTATGCCGAGTCCGGCATGCCATTGCCGTTCTGTGAGACCGAGGACGATCCCCAGCCCGACTGGCTGGCGCCGTGGGACCTGGTGCGCGCCGACAAGGCCGGCATGGTTTGCTACCATCTGCTTAAATTGCATCAAAATAAGGCTTAAACGCCTTAAATCTGCTTAATCTCTAAGCAAAACCCGCCCCGGGCTGGGGTGGGTGCCGGATTTTCAGGCATAATGCGCGTTCCGAAAGCTGTATTACTCCCAGGGGAGCCGCAATGGTTGTAGCCGTTTATCCAGGTACCTTCGATCCGCTTACCCGCGGACACGAGGATTTGGTCCGCCGCGCGTCGGGCTTGTTCGACAAGCTCATCGTTGGCGTGGCCGATAGCAAAAACAAACGGCCCTTCTTTTCCCTTCAAGAGCGGCTGGAAATTGCCAACGAAGTGCTTGGCCACTATCCCAACGTGGAGGTGGAAAGCTTCTCAGGCCTGCTCAAGGATTTCGTGCGCCAGCATGACGCGCGCGTGATCGTGCGCGGGCTGCGCGCGGTGTCCGACTTCGAATACGAATTCCAGATGGCGGGCATGAACCGCTACCTGCTGCCGGATGTCGAAACCATGTTCCTGACCCCGTCCGACCAGTACCAGTTCATCTCCGGCACCATCGTGCGCGAGATCGCCATGCTGGGTGGCGATGTGTCCAAATTCGTTTTCCCATCGGTGGAACGCTGGCTGCTAAAAAAACTGGCAGGTACCACGGCCCCGAACGCATAAGTTGTTTTAGCAATGGCCCTACTGATTACCGACGAATGCATCAACTGCGACGTGTGCGAGCCCGAGTGCCCGAACGGCGCAATCTCGATGGGTGCGGAGATCTACGAGATCGATCCGAACAAGTGCACCGAATGCGTCGGCCACTTCGACGAACCGCAGTGCCAGCAGCTGTGCCCGGTTTCCTGCATCCCGTTCAACCCGGAATGGCGCGAAACCCGCGAGGAGTTGCTGGTTAAATACGAACGCCTGACGGCAGCGACGCGAGCGGAATCCGAGCCGTCCTGATTACTCCGGCACCCATTTGCCGCTTTTTTCAATCTTTTTGTATTTGTTCTTGACCGCCGCCCAGGCCACCTTGAACGCGGTTTCCTCGCGTCCCTCGGGACCGCGTTCGGCGTATTCGTCATAGGCGCTGTTAAACGCCTCCTTGAAAATTTCCTGCGCGTGCGACGGCAGGTTCTTGCGCACGCTGTCGGGCAGGTCGTCGATGGATTTGTAGGGCATTTCGTGCTCCCTGCATGAGTTGAGCAGCGCCATGGTGCCGGATTGCCGCGAACCTTGTCGCACGGACGAAGTTCGTAACGATGCGCGTCAGAATAGCTAGCCCAAAAAACGACGAAGCAAGCTCAGGCGTCAGGTGCCCGATGCAGTACCGTGCAGTAGATTTTTCGGGCGGCGCGGGCGCACCGTCAACACCAGCGCACGGGCGATGCCGACCAGCAGCGGGCGGAAAAACATCACGAAGCCCGTCAGCAGCGACAGGTAAAACATGCCGCGCACGAGCTGTGCAATCGACACCGCCGACACTAACACGACGATGGACTGGAGGAGGGAGATGAGCGCGGTCATGATCTTCGATTCAACTGTTGTTGCAAGGAATTATCATGCACCGCAACATATAAATCTAATTTCGTTTTCTAATGCGCATTATATTGATCGTGAATGGAAATCGAGTACACTTCCATCCTTCAACATTCCCACCCCCACGGCACCGCAACCATCCATGAGCTTCCTGACGCTTGACCTGAACCTGCTGCGTGTCTTCGACGCAGTCATGACCGAGCAAAACCTGACGCGCGCCGCGGGCCACCTGGCGATGACACAGCCAGCCGTGTCGAACGCCATCAAGCGCTTGCGCGAGAGCCTGGGCGATGAATTGCTGATCCGCACCGCTTACGGCGTCAAGCCGACACCGCGTGCCGAAGCCTTGTGGCCGGCGGTGCGCCAGGCCTTGCAGGGGCTGGAAGCGGCGGTCATGCCGGAAACCTTCGACGTGTCGAAGGCCCAGGCCACGTTCCGGCTGGCGATGGCCGATGCCACCGCGGCGCTGTGGCTGCCGTCGCTGATGCGTTCGATCGAACGCGATGCACCGGGCGTGAACATTCGGATGATGCCGTTGACGACCCGCGAACCGCGCCCGATGTTGCTGCGTGGCGACATCGACCTGGCAGTCGGCTTTTTCCCTGGCGTGGCGGCGCAGTTGTCCTACGAAACGGGCTCGCCGATCCGTCACGAGCGCTTGTATTCAGGACAATACGTGTGCGTGATGCGCAAGCACCATCCGCTCGCGAAAGCCAAGCTGGACCTGGACAGCTACTGCAAGGCGAACCACTTGCTGGTCAGCTTTTCTGGCCGCGCGCATGGTTTGGTCGATGAGGCGTTGTCCCAACTCGGCCGCGAACGGCGCATTTTGCTGACCGTCAACCAGTTCTTCACGGCTGGGCGGGTGGTCGCGAATTCGGACCTGATCACGGTACTGCCCAAGCACCTGATGGTTTCGACCGGCATGACCGACGCGCTGGTGTGGCGCGAGTTGCCGTTCCAGCTGCCGGCCGTGCATCTGGACATGCTGTGGCATGAACGCGACGGCCGCAGCCCGGCCCATCGCTGGCTGCGCAAGAACCTGGAAAGCATGGCCGCAACGTCGCAGCCGAAGCCCGACAGGCAGGTCGCGTAATTATTGTTGGACAAGTTGTAAGTACTCACTGCCGCTGCCGGGCTCGCCCCGGGGGCAGGCCGACTTACTTGATCGGCAACCTGGTCGTGTTCTTGACCTCTTCCATCACCGCATAGGTGTGCGTTTCCCGCACGCCCTTCTGCAACAAGGTCTTGCCGAGGAACTCGCGGTAGGCCGCCATGTCCTTCACGCGCGCCTTGACCAGGTAATCGAACCCGCCGGCAACCATGTGGCACTCGAGCACTTCAGGTATGATTTGAACACTCTGCTTGAATGCATCGAATACCTCCGGCGTGGTCCGATCCAGCACCACCTCGATGAATACCAGCAGCGACACGTCCAGCAATTGCGGATTGAGCTGGGCCGTGTAGCCCATGATGTAGCCGGACTCGTGCAACTTGCGCACCCGCTCCAGGCAGGCCGCCGGCGACAGGTTGACCCGCGCCGCCAGCTCGACATTGCTGATGCGGCCGTCGTTTTGGAGCTCGGCAAGGATTTTCTTGCTGATCTTGTCTAGCATCGCGTCTCTCTCGATGTAAATATTATTTGGTCAAATTGTCGCACCAAAAACTATCTATTGCTAGCCTTCTGTAAATCCAGAATTAATCCAGAAGATTTACAACTACAATCGAATCATCTATCCACGTTCAGCATCGCGCCGGCCGCCACAAGCGGTACGGCGCGTTTTACTGGGTAGCTTTCCGATTGTTCACACTCTGGATGTAGACTGACATGCAAATCGCCGCCTCCCCGGCCCCCACCTTCGTTCCCTTCGATGCCTTGCAGGCAGAAATCAAGCGCGAGCAAACTCCGCTGCGCGCCGCCATTACCGCAGCCTATCGCCGCGACGAGCAGGAAGCCGTCCGCTGGCTGCTGGCGCAAGGTGCTTGCGCCAACGCCGATGCCTACATGCTGGCGCACCGGCTGGTGTCGAAGGTGCGCGAGAAACGCACCCGTGCCTCCGGCGTCGATGCGCTGATGCACGAGTTTTCGCTGTCATCGGAGGAAGGCGTTGCGCTGATGTGCCTGGCTGAAGCCTTGTTGCGTATTCCCGACAGTGAAACGGCCGACCGCCTGATTGCAGACAAAATCAGCAAAGGCGACTGGAAAAAACACCTCGGCGAATCGCCTTCGCTGTTCGTCAATGCCGCTACCTGGGGCTTGCTCATCACCGGCAAGCTGGTCTCGAGCAGCAGCGAAAACGGCCTCGGCTCCGCCCTGACGCGATTGATCGCCAAGGGCGGCGAGCCGCTGATCCGCAAGGGCGTGGATCTGGCGATGCGCATGCTCGGCAACCAGTTCGTCACCGGCCAGACGATTGACGAAGCTCTGAAAAACAGCCGCGACAACGAGACGCGCGGCTATCGCTACTCGTACGACATGCTGGGCGAGGCGGCACTGACCGAACTGGATGCGCAAAACTACTACGCGTCCTACGAAGCGGCGATCCATGCGATCGGCAAGGCATCGAATGGCCGCGGCATCAAGGACGGCCCCGGCATTTCGATCAAGCTGTCGGCGCTGCACCCGCGCTACAGCCGCGCCCAGTATGAGCGCGTGATGGGCGAATTGCTGCCGCGCGTGCGCAGCCTGGTCCTGCTGGCCAAGCAATACAACATCGGCCTGAACATCGATGCCGAGGAAGCCGACCGCCTCGAAATCTCGCTCGACATGCTCGAGGCGCTGGCGTTCGATCCCGAGCTCGCCGGTTTCGAGGGCATTGGCCTGGTGGTGCAGGCATACCAGAAGCGCTGCCCGTTCGTGATCGATTACGTGGTCGACCTCGCGCGCCGCAGCAACCGCAAGTTCATGGTGCGCCTGGTGAAGGGCGCATATTGGGACGCCGAGATCAAGCGCGCCCAGGTCGACGGCCTGCCTGGCTATCCGGTCTACACGCGCAAGGTGTACACCGACGTGTCGTACCTGACCTGCGCGCGCAAGCTGCTGGCCAGCGCGGACGTGATCTACCCGCAGTTCGCGACCCATAACGCGCATACGCTGTCGGTCATCTACACCTGGGCCAAACAGGACGGCATCGCCAATTACGAATTCCAGTGCCTGCACGGCATGGGCGAAACGCTGTACGACCAGGTGGTTGGCCGCGACAACCTGGACAAGGGCTGCCGCATCTACGCTCCGGTCGGCTCGCACGAGACGCTGCTCGCCTACCTGGTACGCCGCCTGCTGGAAAACGGCGCCAACACCTCGTTCGTGAACCAGATCGTCGACGAAAGCGTGGCCATCGACACGCTGCTGACGGACCCGTTCGAGGTCGCACGCGCCAGCGGCGGCAAGCCGCACCCGGCGATTGCCCTGCCGCTCGACATGTTCGGCAACGAACGCCAGAATTCGGCTGGCCTGGACCTGTCGAATGAAGATGCGCTGCGCGCCCTGGCGCTCTCGCTCGGCCAGCAGCGCCAGATTGAAGCCATGCCGCTGATCGACGGACCGGTCGAGGTTTCCGAGGCGGCCAACGTCATCAACCCGGCGCAGTCCTGCGACATCGTGGGCCAGGTGCGCGATGCTAGCCGCGCGGACGTGGAAACCGCGCTGCAGGCAGCTGCCGCCAGCGCGGCCGGATGGGAAGCCACGCCGACAGCGACGCGGGCGGCCATCCTGTCCCGGGTCGCCGACCTGTACGAACAACACCGTGACGAGCTGATGGCGCTGGCGGTGCGCGAGGCAGGCAAATCGCTCCCGAACGCGATCGCCGAGATCCGCGAGGCGGTCGACTTTTTGCGTTATTACTCGGCCCAGGTACGCGGTCATGAAAACGGACCGGCCCTTGGCGCGGTCACGTGCATCAGCCCGTGGAACTTCCCGCTCGCGATTTTCACTGGCCAGATCGCAGCTGCGCTGGCCGCCGGTAACGTGGTGCTGGCCAAGCCCGCCGAACAGACGCCGCTGATCGCGTACCGCGCGGTCCAGCTGTTCCATGAAGCTGGCATCGCCAAGGGCGTGCTGCAACTGCTGCCCGGCCGCGGCGAAGTCGTCGGCGCTGCATTGACCGGCGATTCGCGCATCAAAGGCGTGATCTTCACCGGCTCGACCGAAGTGGCGCAGCTGATCAACCGCACCTTGGCCGAGCGGGCCGCGCGCGAGGGCTGCGACATTCCGCTGGTGGCGGAAACCGGCGGCCAGAACGCGCTGATCGTCGATTCCTCCGCACTGCCCGAACAGGTCGTGCAGGATGTCTTGACCTCTGCTTTTGACAGCGCCGGCCAGCGCTGCTCGGCCTTGCGCGTGCTGTTCCTGCAGGAGGACATCTTTGATAAGACGATCAGGATGCTCAAGGGCGCCATGCGTGAGCTGCGGGTTGGCAGCCCCGATCGCCTGGCGACCGACATCGGTCCGGTGATCGACGCTGAGGCACAGCGCAACCTGCTGGCCCACATCGAACGGACCAAAGCGAACGCCAAGGACCACTTCGCTCTCGAGCTGCCGGCGGCGATTGCCGCTGCGGGCACGTTTGTGCCGCCGACCGTCCTTGAAATCGGCTCATTGGCCGAGCTGACGCAGGAAGTGTTCGGCCCGGTGCTGCACGTCGTGCGCTACCGCCGCGCCGACCTGGCGAAAGTGATCGATTCGATCAACGCGACCGGCTATGGCCTGACGCTGGGTGTACATTCGCGCATCGACGAGACAATCGACTTCATCGTTTCGCGTGCCCATGTCGGGAACATCTACGTGAACAGGAACATCGTGGGCGCGGTGGTTGGCGTCCAGCCGTTCGGCGGCGAAGGCAAATCAGGCACCGGTCCCAAAGCCGGCGGGCCGTTGTATTTGAATCGCCTGCAGCGCACGGTACAAACGCTGGCCCGGCACGAACCACGCACCGATCCGGCACTCGACGCGCTGCTTGAATGGGCACGCGCCCACGGCCATCCGCAACTGGCCCAACTCGGCAAAAAGTACATGGAAACGACGCTTGCCGGGACCACGCTGGACCTGCCGGGACCGACGGGCGAACGCAATCGTCTTACGTTCACCGAGCGCGGCAGCGTGCTCTGCGCCGCCGTGACGGTTGACGGGCTGCTGAATCAGCTCGCCGCGGCATTTGCTACAGGCAATGATGCGCTGGTGCTGGCCTCTGCCCAGGAATCGGTTCTTGCCAGCTTGCCACCGGTGGCCAAGAAACGTATTCGTTTCATCAGCGAAACCGAGCTGCTGGCAAGCGAATTCCAGATGGCTATGATTGAAAACGGCGTTCAGGGCCTGCAAGCGCAACTGGCAAGCCGGAATGGCGCCATCATCGGAATTATCGACACCACGGAGAAGGGTGAAATCGCAATCTGGCGCCTGGTTGCTGAACGGGCCGTTTGCGTCAACACGACCGCGGCTGGGGGTAATGCAAGTCTCATGACTCTGGGTCTGTAAAACAGGTAAGCAGCAATGGCGCCAGCATTGGGTTTATCGATACCACGATCGCAATCTGGCGCCTGGCTGCCGAACACGCCGTTTGCATCAACACGACCGCGGCTGGGGGTAACGCAAGTCTCATGACTCTGGGTCTGTAATCATATGAAGGTAGTCTGTCTGATAACTTGGAGGAGATGACATGTTAGTAGGCGTACCGAAAGAGATAAAGAATCACGAGTATCGCGTCGGCCTGACACCGGCCAGCGTTCATGAGCTGGTTACACACGGGCACCGGGTAATGGTGCAGGCGGGTGCCGGCGCCGCGATTGGGTTATCGGACGAACAGTACCTGGCGGCTGGCGCATCGATCGTCGAAAGCGCAAAGGAAATCTTTGCGCGCGCCGAGATGATAGTTAAGGTCAAGGAACCGCAACCAGGCGAGTGTGCCATGCTGGGCGAGGACCAGATCCTCTACACCTACCTCCACCTGGCACCGGACCCTGAACAGACGGCTGCACTGGTCAATTCCGGCGCGGTATGCATCGCCTACGAAACCATCACCGGTCCGGGCGGTGGCCTGCCGCTGCTTGCTCCCATGAGCGAAGTGGCCGGACGCATGGCCATCCAGGCCGGTGCAACGCATCTTGAAAAATCCAGGGGCGGCATGGGCTTGCTGCTGGGCGGCGTACCTGGCGTTGCGGCCGGGCACGTTGTCATCATCGGTGCAGGGGTAGTTGGCACCAATGCCTTGCAGATGGCGGTGGGAACCGGGGCGCGTGTCACCATCCTCGACAAGAACATCGAACGTTTGCGCCAGCTGGATCTTGTATTCGGCAATCGTATTTCAACGCTGCATTCGAACGCTCATGCAATCGAAGAAGCCGTCCTGTCGGCTGACCTCGTCATCGGCGGCGTGCTGGTTCCGGGCGCTGCCGCGCCCAAACTGGTCACGCGAGACATGATTTCCCGGATGAAGAAGGGCGCGGTTGTGGTCGATGTTGCGATCGACCAGGGCGGATGCTTCGAAACCTCGCATCCGACCACTCATACCGAACCGACTTTCATGGTTGACGATGTCGTCCACTATTGCGTTGCCAATATGCCCGGCGCCGTGGCGCGAACTTCCACCTTCGCCCTGAACAATGCGACGATCGTGCATGCCCTGGCGTTGGCAAATAAAGGCTGGCGCAAGGCCCTTGCGGACGATCCAAACCTGCGCAATGGCTTGAACGTCTGCCATGGCAAGGTCACGTACGCGGCTGTTGCCCAGGCCTTGGGCTACAGCTACACGCCGGCGGACACGATGTTAGTGTCCTGAATTGCAGATTCGTTGAATAAATGTGGCGACAATCAAACTGATACCGCGTCACAAATGCGCGCAAGGCCTCGGCCTTGCTGTGCTTTGTTCCTTGTCTCAGCTTGATTTCGCCAAATTTATTTTTCAACGAACTAGCAATTCAGAACACTAGGCTAGTGCTTCCTTGCTTGCCAGGCAGAAGCGCTTAACGATGTGAAAAGCGTATTGTGCGGCCACTGATTTCACAAAATGCATGAAATCAGTGGCCGCATCTTCATTTGCGTTGTCGGAAATCGTGCGGAGTACCGCAAACGGCACGCCCATCTCGTAACAAACCTGCGCAACGGCAGTGCCTTCCATTTCTACTGCAACAAGTCCTGGCAGTGCCTGGTTGACCTGCTCGAGTTGTTTGCGGCTGCTGATGAACTGGTCTCCACTGGCAATCAGGCCGCGATGGACCCTTGGCTGGCTCAATCTGAACGTCTGCTGGTCTTCGGGGCTGATTACCGAGACGAACTCGTCTTCAAGGAAGTTGTGGGCCGTGCTGACCAACCGAAGGCTAAGTTGATGGTCTGCAGAAAAATGCGTCAGACCGGTCAACGGTACTTCAAACCTGGGAAACAGCGGACTGGCGTCCATGTCATGCTGGACCAGCGATTCCGCGACAACCAAATCGCCAACATTGACCGATTTGTCCCCTGCGCCGGCAACGCCGGTGAAGAGGATGTGCGTAACTTGGAACTTCTCCACAAGCGTCATGGCAGTCATTGCGGCTGCAACCTTGCCCATACGCGATAAAACGCACACAGCGTCGATTTCCCACAGCTGTCCGGCAAAGTACTCACGCATGCCGTGGACGAGCTTGTAGGGGCTCTGCATGGCTTCCACGAGTCCCTGCTGTTCTTCGTACAGCGCGCTGATGATTCCTAATCGCATATTTTTTGCTGCCATGACAAGTTTTTGACCATTTTGGACCCATGCTCATTCTGCACGGTAAACGGCGGTAGCGGGTTTGGAAGCGATTTGGCCGAACCAGGTTGCTGACGGGAGAAACACATATGTTAGTTAGCATATGTGTATACGAAAGATGGTAGTGATAGTAAACGAGCCATCAGCTGTGGAAAAGTTGAGTTTTGCTCACAGCGTCAAGGGTTTACGTGCTGACGAACTGGCTGGAAAAACGTTGCGGCTGAGCTTGATTAATCGTGAACAAAAATTTGGAAAAAGCCGGCAAGGCTTCTTTTGCACAAACGGTTCTGTGGATATTCAGCTCGTTTTCCACAGTCAGTGCCGAAAAATGGTCTTCAAGGCATGATTTCTGCATACAAAAAGGATCTTGCAGCAGTTGGTTGAGGGTCTGACCGATCTGGTTCCAGGTTGAGGCAGGTTGCTGGACGTTTGCTTGAATGGAAGGCTGAGTGTCAGCACTCAACGATTGGTTGTGCTTGCTGCTACGTACGCTCTCCAGCGGTTTCAACTTTTTGTAGACAAACATTGGGGGTTGGTGCCGTCGAGGGGTATGTAATTAAAGTAAACAGATGAAGTATACAAATTGGTAGTAATAGTAAACGCGGCCCGGTCTGTGGAAAACTAGAATTTTATCCACAAGATCAATCGTTTACGGTCGATTTATCTGGCTGGAAAAAGGCTGTATCTGTCCTGAACGAAAGTTGGAAAAAAAAGCGCCAGGTCGCGAACCAAGCGCTTCTGCACATCTCGTCCTGTGGATATTCAGGAGCTTATCAACAGTTGAGCTTGCAACATGGCCTTTTTTGGTCATCTGTGGGTCATGCAGCAGTACGCGTGATGGCGAGCCATGTGTTGCAACAATCGCCAGAATCCGTGCCGAGGTCTTGAGCCTGAGTCGCGCAAAATTGATTTTAATAACCATATCTGTATACAACGATAGTAGTAATGTTAACAACCGGCCTCTTCTGTGGATAAGAGATGAAATCCATGAAAAATCATCAGTTTACGTTCGGTATAAGCCGGTGATTTGCTCATGTATTGGGCTGGTAGCAAAATTGGACAAAAATCCGGCATGTGAGCAAAGTCGGGTTTAGTCACAATCGGTCCCTGTGGATATTCATTCGCTTATCCACAGCTGCAGGCGAGGCTGATCTGGTAAGCTTGCTTTACCGAACTACAATGGAGCCGTTGTGGAATCTGCCGGGGAATACGACTACATCATCGTTGGCGCCGGCACAGCAGGTTGTTTGCTGGCGAACCGTCTTACCCGCAACAAGAACCGGAGCGTCTTGCTGATTGAAGCCGGTGGCCGGGACGATTACCTGTGGATTCACGTCCCGGTCGGCTACCTGCATTGCATCGGCAATCCACGTACCGATTGGCTGTTCAATACCGAATCGGAACTAGGCCTGGGCGGCCGCTCTTTGATTTACCCGCGCGGTAAGGTCCTGGGCGGCAGCTCATCGATCAATGGCATGATTTACATGCGTGGCCAGCGTGGTGATTACGACCGCTGGGCCGATCTCACTGGCGACGATTCCTGGCGCTGGGAGAACGTCCTCCCGATCTTCAAGAAAAGCGAGGACCATCACGCTGGCGCGAGCGATGTTCACGGGGCAGGGGGCGAATGGCGTGTCGAGAAACAGCGCCTGTCGTGGCAAATTCTGGACGCGTTCCGCGACGCTGCCGAATATGTCGGCATTAACAAGGTAGAGGATTTCAACGGCGGGGACAACGCGGGTTCGTCGTATTTCGAGGTCAACCAGCGCCGCGGCGTACGATGGAATGCCGCCAAAGCATTCCTGCGCCTGGCCGCACAACGTGAAAACCTGACGATCATGACCGGCTGCCATGTGGAGCGTCTGCTGATCGAGGACACGGAGCATGGCAAGGTGTGCCGGGGCGTGCAGTTTACTGGAGGCGGCCGCGCTTTCACTGCCGTCGCCCATCGTGAAACCTTGCTGGCCGCCGGGGCGATCGGCTCGCCTCAAATCCTTCAACTGTCCGGCATCGGACCGGCCGGGCGCTTGAATGGCCATGGAATTACGCCCGTGGTCGACTTGCCCGGGGTTGGCGAAAACCTGCAAGACCATCTGCAGCTCAGGATGGTTTTCGGGATCAGCGGTGCCAAAAGCCTGAACACCATGGCCAATAACTGGTTCGGCAAGTTGAAGATCGGTCTGGAATACGCCTTGTTTCAGAGCGGGCCGATGTCGATGGCGCCCTCCCAGCTAGGCGCTTTTGCCCGTTCCGACGCCGGGCAGGGTACGCCGAACCTGCAATATCACGTTCAGCCGCTTTCGCTGGATAAGTTCGGTGATCCGCTGCACGGTTTTCCCGCTTTTACCGCAAGCGTTTGCAATCTGCGTCCCACGTCGCGCGGGCATGTGCGCATTGCTTCGAACGACAGCTACGCGCCACCCAGGATCACGCCCAATTATCTAAGTACATCCGAGGACCGCGCGATCGCGACCGCCGCGATCCAGCTCACTCGCCAAATCGCCGCTGCGCCGCCACTTGCCAGATTCAAACCGCAAGAGTTCAAACCCGGGCCGCATTACACGACCGACGAGGAACTGGTGGCTGCTGCGGGTCAGATAGGCACGACGATTTTCCACCCGGTCGGCACTTGCAAAATGGGTCGCATGGATGACCCCCTTGCGGTGGTCGATAGCCAACTGCGCGTCAAGGGTGTCGGACGGTTGCGCGTGGTCGACGCATCGATCATGCCTTTTATCACTTCCGGAAACACGAATTCTCCGACCTTGATGATTGCGGAAAAGACCGCGAAGTTGATTGTCGCTGGTGAGAATTGAAGTACGCGGCCCGTTTCTCGCTGCGAAAATTTGCACAATCGGCCTGCGCACAATAGTGCCAGCGCCATGCCACGGTGGGGTTGTGCTGTATTGTGACGAAAAACTGTTGTGTGTATGATTTATTAAGTAGTTTGCCAAAACTACATAAGAACCTGGAGACACGATGGCGGACGTCATTCTGGAAACGCGGCACCTGACCAAGGAGTTCAAGGGTTTTACCGCCGTTAATGACGTCAACCTGCAAGTCCAGCGCGGTCATATCCATGCACTGATCGGGCCCAACGGGGCTGGCAAGACGACCTGTTTCAACCTGCTGACCAAGTTTCTGGTTCCAAGTTCTGGGCAAATCCTGTTCAACGGCCGTGACATCACACAGGCCAAGCCGGCACAGATTGCGCGCCTGGGCATCATTCGTTCGTTCCAGATTTCGGCCGTGTTTCCGCATCTGACCGCGCTGCAGAACGTGCGCATCGGTTTGCAGCGCGCGCTGGGAACGAGTTTTCACTTCTGGCGCAGCGAGCGCACGCTGGACCGGCTGGGCGACCAGGCGCTGCAATTGCTGGAGCAGGTCGACCTGGCATCCTTTGCCGGCGAGATTACCGCCGATCTGCCATACGGCCGCAAGCGTGCGCTCGAGATCGCAACGACGCTGGCGATGGAACCCGAACTGATGCTGCTCGACGAGCCCACCCAGGGCATGGGGATTGAGGACGTTCACCGGGTGACCGGGCTGATTAAAAAAGTATCGGAAGGCCGCACGATTCTGATGGTCGAGCACAACATGAATGTCGTCGCTGGCATCTGCGACCGCATTTCGGTACTGCAGCGCGGTGCGATTCTGGCCGAAGGCAGCTATGCCGAAGTGTCGAATAACCCGCTGGTGATGGAAGCGTACATGGGCACTGCCAGCGCCGAATTACAGGGAGCGCACTGATGACGGCCGCGCTGGAAGTCGCGAACCTGCAGGCCTGGTATGGCGAATCGCACATTCTCCACGATATCAATTTCACGGTGAATCCGGGCGAAGTGGTTACCCTGCTGGGCCGTAATGGCTCAGGTCGGACAACGACGCTGCGCGCGATCATGGGCTTGACAAGCCGGCGTACGGGCTCGATCAGGATTAACGGAGCTGAGTCGATCGGGCTGCCGACTTACAAGATTGCGCACCTGGGCGTTGGTTATTGTCCGGAAGAGCGGGGGATTTTTTCTTCGCTGTCCACCGAGGAAAACCTGCGTCTGCCACCTGGCCTGGCCAGCGCAGGCAAAGGCATGTCGGAGGACGAAATCTACGAAATGTTCCCCAACCTGCACGAGCGCCGCAAAAGCCAGGGCACGCGCCTGTCCGGTGGCGAGCAGCAAATGCTGGCGGTCGCGCGCATTCTGCGGACCGGCGCCCGCCTGCTGCTGCTCGACGAAATATCGGAAGGGCTGGCGCCGGTAATCGTGCAGGCCCTGGCGCGCATGATCACCACGCTCAAAGAGATGGGCTACACGATCGTCATGGTGGAGCAGAACTTTCGTTTCGCCGCGCCGCTCGCGGACCGGTTTTACGTGGTCGAGCATGGGCAGATCGTCGAAACCATCGCCGCGCCTGAATTGAACGCCAAGATGCCGGCGCTGGCCGAGCTGCTTGGCGTTTAGCTGTGTCATTAACCCCAACATCTTTCGAACGGAGACAACATGAAACGAAAAGTTCTGGCCCTGGCCGCAGGCGCAACTGTCGCTGCCTGGTCCTTCCCCGCGCAGGCACAGATTTCGGACGATACGATCAAGATCGGTTTTATCAGCGATTTGTCGGGCGTGTATTCTGACGTTGATGGAAATGGGGGCGCGGAAGCGATCCGGATGGCGATCGCCGATATGGGCGGTGCGATCAACGGCAAGAAAATCGAGCTGTTGGTTGCCGACCACCAGAACAAGCCCGATATCGCGGCATCGAAGGCGCGCGAATGGTTCGACCAGCAGGGCGTGGATATGCTGATCGGCGGTACCAACTCCGGTGCGAGCCTGTCGATGGCGGGCGTGGCCGCGCAAAAGAAAAAGCCATTTTTCGCGATCGGCGCCGGCGCCGCGGCGCTCACTAATGAGCAATGCACGCCTTACACGATCCACTACGCTTATGACACCGTGGCGCTGGCGCGCGGCACCGGTTCGCAGATAGTAAAGCAGGGTGGCAAGACCTGGTACTTCCTGACCGCTGACTACGCGTTCGGGCAAGCGCTCGAGCACGACACGGCCGAAGTGGCCAAGGCCCATGGCGGCCAGGTGCTGGGCAGCGTCAAGCATCCGCTCGGCGCATCGGACTTCTCTTCGTTCCTGCTGCAGGCCCAGGCGTCAAAAGCGCAGGTGCTGGGGCTGGCCAATGCCGGAGGCGATTTCATCAATGCGTCCAAGGCCGCCAATGAATTCGGCCTCACCAAGACGATGAAGCTGGCCGGCCTGCTGGTGTTCATCAACGATATCCACACGCTGGGCCTGAAGACCACCCAGGGCATGTATTTGACCACCGGCTGGTATTGGGACCTGAATGACGACACCCGCGCCTGGGCCAAGAAATACTTTGCCAAGATGAAGAAGCAACCGTCGATGCTGCAGGCGGGCGACTATTCGGCGGCGATGAATTACCTGAACGCGGTCAAGGCGACCGGTACCGATGACGGCGACAAGATCATCGATTACCTGAAGAGCCACAAGATCAACGACATGTTTACCAAGAACGGCGAAATCCGTCCGGACGGCCGCATGGTGCATGACATGTACCTGATGCAGGTGAAGTCGCCGGGCGAGTCGCGTTATCCGTGGGATTACTACAAGGTCGCCGCGACCATTCCGGGAGCGCAGGCGTACACGACCAAGGCGGAGACCAGGTGCGCGGCCTGGAAGTGAGCATTGCGTGGAGCAGGGCGGCCGGGACAAGTTGCAGTACCGCTCGCCCGTAACAACCAAACCTTATGGAAATTTTCGGTGTCCCCCTGCAAGCCTTGATGGGCCAGCTCCTGCTGGGGCTGGTCAACGGTTCGTTCTACGCGATGCTCTCGCTGGGATTGGCAGTCATCTTCGGCCTGCTCAACGTGATTAACTTTGCCCACGGTGCGCTGTACATGGTCGGGGCGTTCGTCGCCTACATCGGCGTCTCGTTCTTCGGCCTGAACTACTGGATGATGCTGTTGATCGCGCCGCTGGTCGTCGGGGTATTCGGTGTTCTCGTTGAGCAATCTATGTTGCGCCGGCTTTACAAGCTGGACCACCTTTACGGGCTGCTGCTCACCTTCGGCATCACGCTATTGCTCGAGGGAGTGTTTCGCTCGTTCTTTGGTGTTTCCGGCCAGACCCTTGATGTGCCCGAAGGACTGCAGGGCGCGACCGACCTGGGCTTCATGATCCTGCCAAACTACCGCGCCTGGGTGGTGTTCCTTTCGCTTGCCGTGTGTCTGGCCACCTGGGTCGTCATCGAGAAAACACGCCTGGGCGCTTACTTGCGCGCGGGCACCGAAAACCCGAAGCTGGTCGAGGCTTTCGGCATCAATGTGCCGCGCATGGTCACGCTGACCTACGGCTTTGGCGTCGCACTGGCTGGCCTTGCCGGCGTGCTGGCGGCACCGGTCATCAATGTCACTCCGCTGATGGGCTCGAACCTGATCATCGTTGTGTTCGCGGTGGTGGTGATCGGCGGCATGGGTTCGATCCTTGGCTCGATCGTCACCGGCCTTGGCCTGGGCGTGATCGAAGGGTTGACCCGGGTCTATTACCCGGAAGGTTCAGAAGTGGTGGTGTTCGTCGTGATGGTGATCGTCTTGCTGTTGCGTCCAAACGGTCTGTTTGGCAAGGAAAAGTGAAGCATGAATAAACGAACTGCTTACTTCATCGCCTTCCTTGTAGCACTGGCTGCGCCATTCGTTGGCTACCCGGTGTTCCTGATGAAGTTGCTGTGCTTTGCCTTGTTTGCGTGCGCGTTCAATCTGCTGATCGGCTACACCGGCCTGCTGTCGTTCGGCCATGCCGCATTTTTCGGCAGCGCGGGTTATGTGACGGGGCATGCACTTGCCGTGCTCGGTTTACCAGTGGAGGCAGCGCTCGTGCTGGGTGTTGCGGCCAGCGCGGCGATCGGGCTCGTGATGGGGACGCTCGCGATCCGGCGCTCCGGCATCTATTTCGCGATGATCACCTTGGCTCTGGCTCAGATGGTGTATTTCGCGGCGCTGCGCTCACCACTGACCCATGGCGAGGATGGCTTGCAGGGCGTTCCACGTGGAACATTATTCGGGGTGATAGATCTCTCGAGCGACTTGACCCTCTATTACGTGGTGCTGGCGATTGCGATTGCCGGCTTCGCATTGATTGTGCGCACAGTCCACTCGCCGTTCGGGCAGGTGCTCAAGGCGATCAAGGAAAACGAGCCGCGTGCCATTTCGCTAGGTTATGATGTGGACAAGTACAAGCTGGTGGCGTTCGTGTTATCCGCCGCGCTGGCCGGACTGGCCGGCGCCACCAAGACCATCGTCCTGGGCTTCGAAACCTTGACCGACGTGCACTGGACCATGTCGGGCCTGGTGATCCTGATGACCCTGGTCGGCGGAATGGGCACGATGGTGGGACCGATCATCGGCGCCTTTCTCGTCGTTGTGCTCGAAAACAAGCTGGGCGAGCTCGGCAGCTTTCTCGCACGCCGCACCCATATCGACTGGTTTTCGACTCTGGGCGAGTCGGTCGGCATCGTCACCGGCCTGATTTTTGTCGCCTGCGTCCTGCTGTTCAGGCGCGGAATTGTTGGCGAAATCGCCGCACTGGCCGCTGCCGCCAAACGCCGCGCATGACATTCGCGGATCGCGCTTTCGGGAGTTGGTTCCCGAAAGCGCGTCCAACCCATCTTATTCCCCTCAACGCCGCACGGTACGGTTAAGCGATACTCGGCCTGAATACACCGCGACGTCTCAGTGCCGCGGCAAGCATCGTCCACGGTTGGCGGGAGGACAGATGATTGAACAGGCGAGCATGTTGCAGGTGAACGGCTTGCACATGCATGTCGTGAGTGCTGGGCAGGGGCCGCCTGTCCTGTTGCTGCACGGCTTCCCGGATAGTCATGTGGTCTGGCGCAAGCAGATTCGCGTCCTGGCTCGCGCGGGCTTTCACGTTATTGCGCCCGACCTGCGCGGCTACGGCAAGACCGACGCGCCGCAACCGGTGGAAGCGTACCGGCTGGACGTGCTATGTAAGGACGTGCTGGCGCTGCTTGATGCGCTGGATATCGACAAGGTGCGGCTGGTTGGTCATGACTGGGGGGCGGTGATCGGCTGGCGGCTGTGTCTGCAGGCGCCACAGCGCATTGATCGCTTCGTCGCGCTCTCGGTCGGCCATCCCTCGGCGCTGTCGCGTGCCGGACTGGAGCAACGCCTGCGCATGTTCTATGTTGTCGGTTTCCTGGTGCCGGGTTTCGCGGAGCACGCGCTACGTTTTGCCAACTGGTTGGCCGTGCGCAAATTCACGCGCGATCGCATCCAGTTCAGTTATTGGCGTCGCGACCTGAGCCGGCCTGGCCGCCTTACCGCTGCCTTGAATTATTATCGAGCCAACGTCAACCTCGGCTTGCCTGAACGTGCGTCGCCAGTCACGGTGCCCGTCATGGGTATTTGGAGCGATGGCGACGCCGCGATGGGGGAGAAGCAGATGCTCGATTCGGCGCTCTTCGTGCACGCCGGGTTCCGATACGAACGGATCGACGGCGCCGACCACTGGATGCAACTGACTGCACCGGATCGGGTGAACGCTCTGTTGCTCGACTATTTTGGCGCGCAGTCCAATCCCTATGCAGTCCAGCCCCGATAACGCGGCTGTTTAGATTGGCCGGTGGCCCTAGGGTGCGCACCTGTGCGCACGCGGTTACCGCCAGATGGCTTGCGGCGCCACCACCACCATTCACCGTTCGCACCGCGTGCGCACTGGTGCGCACCCTACGGTCCCATTCCGGCCGAGTTGTTCCGGTCGGGGCCTTCCACTATCCTCTTTGCACAAGCAATGCTGCATCGCAGCAATCCGCGCAGCCCATGCCTTTTGCGAAGGTCGTTCTGCTCGGCATCTATTGTTGCCGTACAATTTCATCTTTG
Organism: Massilia horti; assembly: GCF_004614195.1. GTDB lineage: Bacteria > Pseudomonadota > Gammaproteobacteria > Burkholderiales > Burkholderiaceae_D > Telluria > Telluria horti. The sequence continues at coordinate 39,262 of NZ_SPUM01000150.1, forward strand.
CCTTAGCGTCCCCCCAGAAAGTTTTTGATGATCGATTTTGCTTTGCTCGGCGGCGCCGCATTTGTCGCCGGCTTGGTCGACGCCGTTGTCGGCGGTGGCGGCCTGATTCAGATGCCTGCCATCTTCTCCGTGTTCCCACGCGAGGTGCCTGCGACGCTCATTGGCACCAACAAGCTTGCCAGCATCTTCGGTACCAGCGCTGCCGCTGTGAATTACGGCCGGCGCGTGCGCGTGGCGTGGAGTACGGCGATCCCCGCCGCCATCGCGGCGTTCCTGCTGGCCTTTGCCGGCGCCTGGACCGTGACGCGTGTGCCGGCGGATTTCGTGCGCGGCCTGCTGCCCGTGATCCTGATCGCGGTGGCGGTCTATACATTCAAAAAGAAGGATCTCGGCTCCGTGCATGCTCCCCGGCACAGCGGAAGGACCGAATTACTGCTGGCGACTGGATTCGGGGCGGCGATCGGTTTTTATGACGGTTTTTTCGGCCCGGGCACTGGCAGCTTCCTGATCCTGTTGTTTGTACGTTTCTTCGGCTTTGATTTTCTGAGTGCATCGGCTGCGGCCAAAGTGGTCAACGTGGCCTGCAATTTTGCGGCGCTGATGTGGTTTGGCTACAGCGGTCACTTGATCTGGCAACTCGGCATGCTGATGGCCGCGTGCCAGATCGTCGGCTCGGTGGTCGGCACCCGGCTGGCGATCAAGCATGGCAGCCAGTTCGTGCGCAAGCTGTTCCTGGTCGTGGTGGTCCTGCTGATTGTCAAAACCGGATTTGACGCATTGACAAAATGGCAGCATTAACTGTTTCACGTGAAACAATGAAGAGCCGGCCATCATCACGCCGGCTTTTTTTTCGCGCCGCATTTGACGAGGAACGCTCGGCTGAACAGGCGGCGTAGGCGATAAGCGTGTTCCACGTGAAACAAAATCCGGCAGATTTCTCGAACAAGAGAAGTCTGGCGGGAAAAAAGAATCTATAATCCGACCTCAATACACCTCGCTTCACACTTCCATCATGCTATTTCCAACTGAATTCGACGTGATCGTCGTCGGCGGCGGCCATGCCGGGACCGAGGCCGCACTCGCCTCTGCGCGAATGGGGCAGAAGACATTGCTGCTCACCCACAACATCGAGACGCTCGGCTCAATGTCCTGCAACCCATCGATCGGCGGCATCGGCAAGGGACACCTGGTCAAGGAAGTCGACGCCCTGGGCGGCGCGATGGCGATCGCCACCGATGAATCCGGCATCCAGTTCCGCATCCTGAACTCGTCGAAGGGCCCGGCCGTGCGCGCCACGCGCGCCCAGGCCGACCGCATGCTGTACAAGCAGGCAATCCGCTCGCGCATCGAGAACCAGCCCAACCTGTGGCTGTTCCAGCAAGCCGTGGACGACCTGATGGTGGAGGGGGATCGCGTCGTGGGCGCGGTGACGCAGGTGGGCATCCGCTTCCGTTCCCGCGCGGTCGTGTTGACTGCCGGCACCTTCCTGGACGGTAAGATCCATGTCGGTCTGCAAAACTATTCAGCCGGCCGCGCTGGCGATCCGCCCGCGCTGTCGCTGTCCGCACGCCTGAAGGAACTCAAGCTGCCGCAAGGGCGCCTGAAAACCGGCACGCCGCCGCGCATCGATGGCCGCAGCATCGATTTCGCCGCACTGACCGAACAGCCGGGCGACCTCGATCCGGTCCCGGTGTTTTCAAGCATGGGCACAGCAAGCATGCACCCGCGCCAGGTGCCGTGCTGGGTCACGCACACCAACGCCCAGACCCATGACATCATCCGCAGCGGCCTGGATCGCAGCCCCATGTACACCGGCGTGATCGAAGGGGTCGGCCCGCGATACTGCCCGTCGATTGAAGACAAGATCCACCGCTTCGCGTCCAAGGAATCGCACCAGATCTTCCTCGAGCCGGAAGGGCTGACCACCAACGAGTTCTACCCGAACGGCATATCGACCAGCCTGCCGTTCGACGTGCAGCTGGCGCTGGTACGTTCGATGAAAGGCCTGGAAAACGCCTTCATCCTGCGCCCCGGCTACGCCATCGAATACGACTACTTCGACCCGCGCGCACTGAAAGCCTCGCTCGAAACCAAGGCCATCGGCGGCTTGTTCTTCGCCGGCCAGATCAACGGCACCACCGGCTACGAAGAAGCGGCGGCGCAGGGCCTGCTCGCCGGCGTGAACGCCGCGCTGCAAACGCAGGGACGCGAAGCCTGGGCGCCTGGCCGGTCCGAAGCCTACCTGGGCGTGCTGGTCGACGACCTCACCACGCAGGGCGTGGCCGAGCCGTACCGTATGTTCACCAGCCGCGCCGAATACCGCCTGTCGCTGCGCGAGGATAACGCCGACATGCGCCTGACCGAAATCGGCCGCAAGCTTGGCGTCGTCGGCGATGCGCAGTGGGCTGCTTTTGAAGCCAAGCGCGAAGCGGTCGCGCGCGAACTGGAGCGCCTGCGCTCGACCTGGGTCAACCCGCGCATCCTGGCCGCGGCTGAATCGGAGCGCGTGGTAGGGCAGGCGATCGAACGCGAATACAACCTCGCCGACCTGCTGCGCCGGCCTGGGGTGGTGTACGACACCCTGATGACCATGCAGGGCGTCGAAGGCCAGCCGCTTGCAGGCCCCGGCGTACAGGACCCGGCGGTCAAAGAGCAGGTCGAAATCCAGCTCAAGTATGCCGGCTACATCGACCGCCAGGCGCGTGAAGTCGAGCGCCACGACCACTACGAAAACCTCAAGCTGCCCGAGAACCTGAATTATCTCGAGATCGCGGCATTGTCGATCGAAGTGCGCCAGAAGCTCGACAAGCAGCGCCCGGAAACCCTGGGCCAGGCCTCGCGCATCTCCGGCGTGACCCCGGCGGCGATCTCGCTGCTGCTCGTGCATCTGAAAAAACGCGGCGCCAAGGGCTTTGCCCCGGCCACGGGCGAGGAGGCGGCTTGATGGCGGTATTCGATCGCGCCGCGCTGGTGCAAGTGCTGTCCGACGGCATCCGGGAACTCCAACTCGATATCTCAAGCGCCCAGCAAGGGCAACTGATGGACTACCTGACCTTGCTCTCCAAATGGAACAAGGTCTACAACCTCACGTCGCTGCGCGACCCGGCGCAGATGGTCACGCACCACCTGCTCGACTCGCTCGCGGCCGTGCCGGCGTTCGCAGGCGCGAAGAACGTGCTGGACGTCGGGGCAGGGGGCGGATTGCCCGGTATCGTGCTGGCGATCGCGCGCCCCGACATGCAAGTGTCGCTGGTCGACACCGTCCACAAGAAAACCGCCTTCCTGACCCAGGTGAAGGCGGAACTGGGCCTGGCCAACGTGACCGTCTACACAGGACGCGTCGAAGAGCTCAAGGTGTCCCAGCCTTTCGACGTCATCACATCGCGCGCCTTTGCCGACCTCTCCGATTTCGTCAACTGGTCGGGCCAGCTGCTGGCCGCAGGCGGACGCTTCATTGCGCTCAAGGGCGTGGCGCCGCTGATTGAGCAGCAGCGGCTGCCGGGTGAATGGAAAGTGAGCGAATTGCGCCCGTTGCGGGTGCCAAGGCTGGGAGCGGAGCGGCACCTGGTGTTCATCGAAAGATCGGGTCCTAGTACATAAATCAAATAAACGGTTTATATCGAATATATTCGATAAATCGTATAAACGATTTCTTGAATATAAATGGTATGGGCTTTTGTTGTTGCGTCCAGGGGGATTGGAAGATAGATGGCGAAAATATTTTGCGTAGCAAACCAGAAGGGTGGAGTCGGCAAGACCACCACCAGCGTCAACCTGTCGGCCGGTCTGGCCAAGCTGAACCAGCGCGTGCTTCTCGTCGACCTTGACCCGCAGGGCAACGCGACGATGGGGGCAGGGATCAACAAGGCGGCGCTGCCTGCCTCGACCTACCAGGTGCTGCTGGGCGAAGCCGAGGTCGGCGCGGCGCGCCAGCGCTCCGAGTCCGGCCGGTTCGACGTGCTGCCGGCCAACCGCGAACTGGCCGGCGCCGAAGTCGAGATGGTCGACCTGGACAACCGCGAACGGCGCCTGAAGAACGCGCTTGCCGCAGTGGACGGCGAATACGACTTCATCCTGATCGACTGCCCGCCGGCGCTCTCGATGCTGACCCTGAACGGCCTGTGCTCCGCGCACGGCGTCATCATCCCGATGCAGTGCGAGTACTACGCGCTCGAAGGCCTGTCCGACCTGGTCAACACGATCAAGAAAGTGCACGCGAACCTGAACCACGACCTGCGCATCATTGGCCTCTTGCGCGTGATGTTCGACCCGCGCATGACGCTCTCGCAGCAGGTCTCGGCGCAGCTCGAGCAGCACTTCGGCGACAAGGTGTTCAAGACCATCATCCCGCGCAACGTTCGCCTGGCCGAAGCGCCGTCCTACGGCGTGCCCGGAGTCGTGTTCGATCCCTCGTCCAAAGGCGCCCAGGCATACATCGCGTTCGGCGCCGAGATGGTCGACCGCATCAAGACAATGTAATCAGAAAGAACCAACCAAATCATGTCAACCAAAAAACTCAAAGGCCTCGGCCGCGGACTGGAAGCGCTGCTAGGCGGAGACGCCGACATTACGGCGCCTGTGGCCGGCGCGCCGTCGACGCTGCCGGTCTCGCAGCTCCAGGCCGGCAAGTACCAGCCACGCACCCGGATGGACGAGGGCGCGCTGAACGAACTGGCGGCCTCGATCAAGAGCCAGGGCATCATGCAGCCGGTACTGGTGCGACCGCTGGGCGGCGGCGCGCTACGCTACGAGATCATTGCCGGCGAGCGGCGCTTCCGCGCGGCGCAACTGGCCGGGCTGGAAGAGATCCCGGTGCTGGTGCGCGAGGTCGACGACCAATCGGCCGCGGCCATGTCGCTGATCGAAAACATCCAGCGCGAAGACCTGAACCCGCTGGAAGAAGCGCACGGCATCGCGCGCCTGATCTCGGAATTCAACTTCACCCATGAACAGGCCGCCACCGCAGTCGGCCGCTCGCGCAGCGCGGTATCGAACCTGCTGCGCCTGGTGAACCTGGCCGAACCGGTGCAGACGATGCTGATGGCCGGCGACATCGACATGGGCCATGCGCGCGCGCTGCTTGCCGTGGACAGCGCCAGCCAGATCGCACTGGCCAACCACGTGGTGGCCAAGCGCCTGTCGGTGCGCGAGACGGAAAAGCTGGTCGCGCGCACGCTCGAAGAGCTGACCCAACCGGCTGGCGCCGCGCGCCAGAAGGAAAAGCCGGCCGACATCGTCAGCCTTGAAGAAGAGCTGTCCGACCGGCTGGCCACGCCGGTCGTATTCAAGATGGGCGCAAAGGGACGGGGCCAGATGATCATCGACTTCGCCGACCTGGACGTGCTCGACGGCGTCCTGGCCCGCCTGCGCGCGTAACCCTCAGAAGTGGGGTCAGAGTCGAATTATTGAGCAACTAGTTGCAAAATAATTAGGGTCTGCCCCCCCGAGTTACCGCAGCGCGACCCCCGAGCCTATTTGCAACCACGGTCAGAGTCGAATTTCCGGGCAATTGTTGCTGGGGTGACAGCTGTGGGGTCAGAGTCAAATTGTTGAGCAACTAATTGCTCAACAATTTGACTCTGACCCCATTTTTATGCGGGAAGCATGGAACGCCGCACGTGCCCGCCGCCTCTAAGGCGACGGCAAAATCGCAAAAACAACCGGGGCAGAAGCCGGGGAATGTTACGAAACCGCGTCGTAGCGCCGAGCTTTTGTGACATATTCCGGGCCCGGGATCGGGCCGAACAGTTTGACTCGCCTCCGTATAACCACTTATAATCCCGCAGATTCATGTATTTATCTAACCGCCGCCCGGTTTCGTATGGCTAGCGCGACTAACAAAAAATGCTGCGCATAGTCTCCCTGCAATTGATGGCAACAGTAGTCGCCGGCGTGGTCGCCGCACTGCTCGGGGGATGGCCTGCGATGTTCTCCGCGGTGCTCGGTGGCTTGTGTTGTGTCGTGCCCAACGGGCTGTTTGCGCTGCGCCTGTTCGCCAATGCGCATCGACCGGGGGCGGCAAACCCGATGTCGTTTTTCATCGGCGAATTTATAAAGATTGCATTGACGGTGGGCTTCCTGTTTGCCACCGCATGGCTGTACCACGATTTGAACTGGCCTGCGCTCATCGGCGGCTTCATCGTGGCGCTCAAAAGTTACATCATCTTATTGTTTAGGCACCAGAAATGACAACTGAAATTGCGGCGGGAGCACAACCGGCGGGTGAGCACGGCATCACCACCGGCGAGTACATCACACACCACCTGCATCACAATGCGTCGGCCGTGCAGCATGGCCCGATCGATTTTTCCGTCATCCACTACGATACGATCTTTTTCTCGGTGCTGCTGGCCGCGGTGACCGCGATCTTCCTGATCGCCGCTGCGCGCCGCGCCACCGCCGGCGTGCCGGGCCGCTTCCAGGCCTTCGTCGAAATGATCGTCGAGATGGTCGAAGACCAGTCCAAGGCCATCGTGCATGGCAACCGCACCTTCATCGCCCCGCTGGCGCTGACCGTGTTCGTCTGGATCGTCCTGATGAACTCGATGGACTTCCTGCCGGTCGACACGTTCTCCAGCCTCTTCCGCTTGCTCGGCATCACCAACGCCGCCGGCCACGAACCGAATTTGCGCATCGTTCCCACCGCCGACCTGAACGGCACCCTGGGCATGTCGCTGGTCGTGCTGCTGCTCATGCTGTACTACAACGTCAAGATCAAGGGCCTGGGTGGCTTCATCCACGAACTGTTCAACGCTCCGTTCGGCGCCCATCCGGCCCTGTGGATCTTCAACTTCGGCCTGAACCTGATCGAATTCGCCGCCAAAACCGTTTCGCTCGCAATGCGACTTTTCGGCAACATGTTTGCCGGCGAACTGATCTTCCTGCTGATCGCTTTGCTTGGCGCGCAGTGGGTGGGCTTCACGACCCAGAGTGTCCTGCTGTCCGGCCTGCACATCTTCGCGGGTTCGATCTGGGCAGTGTTCCACATCCTGATCGTGCTGTTGCAAGCTTTCATTTTCATGATGCTGACGCTGGTGTACCTCGGCCAGGCGCATGAAGGTCACTAAGCAGTATCTCGTTTTTGCAGTATTTGGTTTTTAATTTTTCATTTTTTTGATTATCTAAGGAGTTTTTGATGACTAACGTCGCGTTCATTGCACTGGCTTGCGGTCTGATCATTGGTCTGGGTGCCATCGGTGCATGTATCGGTATTGGTGTGATGGGCGGTAAGTACATCGAAGCTTCGGCACGCCAGCCTGAACTGATGAACACCCTGCAGACCAAAATGTTCCTGCTGGCCGGCCTGATCGACGCTGCGTTCCTGATCGGTGTTGGTATCGCGATGATGTTCGCCTTCGCGGCCCCGGCTTTCGGCGGCTAATACCCCCGGACTCTTGAATAGCCGGGCCAGCGTAAAGACCGCCGGCCCGGCACATTTCATTCTGAGAAGGAAAAAGCTGTGAATTTAAACTCCACAATGTTTTTGCAGGCCATTGTGTTCGCCATCTTGGCATGGGTGGTCGCGAAATTCGTGTGGCCGCCCGTGATGGGAGCGCTGGACGCTCGCGCCAAGAAAATCGCTGAAGGCCTGGCCGCGGCCGACCAGGGCAAGCAGGCCATGGCCGCTGCCGAAAAACGCGTGCAGATCGAACTGGCGAGCGCGCGCGACGAAGGTGCCAAGCGTATCGCCGAAGCTGAACAGCGTGCCCAGATGGTTGCCGAAGAGATCAAGTCCAATGCCCAGGCTGAAGCCGCGCGCATCGTCGCCCAGGCCAAGGCTGAAGCCGAACAGCAAGCGACCAAGGCCCGCGAAGAACTGCGCAGCCAGGTGGCAACGCTGGCCGTGCGCGGCGCCGAGCAGATCCTCAAGCGCGAAGTGAATGCAGCGGCGCACGCCGACCTGCTGCAGCAACTGTCGACCGAGCTCTGATCATGGCAGAACTCGCAACCGTCGCCCGTCCCTACGCCGAAGCGCTGTTTCGTGTCGCCCAGTCCGGCGACATGAACGCTTGGTCGGAGCTCGTGTCGGCACTGGGCCAGATCGGTGCCAATCCCGACCTGCAGGCGTTTGCCCAGAACCCGAACGTCTCGCAAGCCCAGCTGGCCGATACGATTGCGTCCCTGGTCAAGGCCCCGCTGAACGCTGAAGCGAAAAACTTTATTTCGATGCTGGCCGAAAACGGCCGCGTGGTCCTGTTGCCGGAAATCGCTGCCCAGTTCCATGAACTGAAGAATGCCAACGAAGGCGCCGCCGATGCGCATATCGACAGCGCATTCGAGCTCTCCGGTGCTCAGCTGGCACAGCTGACCGCGACGCTGGAAAAGAAATTTGGCCGCAAGCTGAACCCAACGGTAACAGTGGATCCTTCGCTGATCGGTGGTGTGCGCGTGGTCGTCGGTGATGAAGTGCTCGATACCTCGGTGCGCGCCAAGCTGCAACAGATGCATGTTGCCCTGACCGCCTGACCGGAACTTCGCACGTACGCCGGCGTCTACCGCCTTGCCCTACGCATCAAGAAACTATTAGGAGTTAGCACTCATGCAACTTAACCCATCTGAAATCAGCGAACTGATCAAGAGCCGGATCCAGGGCCTCGAGGGTTCGGCTGAAGTTCGTAATCAAGGCACGGTGATCTCCGTCGCCGACGGTATCACCCGCATCCACGGCCTGTCGGATGTGATGCAGGGCGAGATGCTGGAATTCCCGGGCAACACCTTTGGCCTGGCCATGAACCTGGAGCGCGACTCGGTCGGCGCAGTTATCCTGGGTAACTACGAGCACATCTCGGAAGGCGACACCGTGAAGACCACCGGCCGCATCCTGGAAGTGCCGGTCGGCCCGGAACTGCGTGGCCGCGTGGTTAACGCACTGGGCCAGCCGATCGACGGCAAGGGCCCGATCAACACCACGCTGACCTCGCCGGTCGAAAAGATCGCGCCGGGCGTGATCGCGCGTGAATCCGTGTCGCAGCCGATGCAGACTGGCCTGAAGTCGATCGACTCGATGGTGCCGATCGGCCGTGGCCAGCGTGAGCTGATCATTGGCGACCGCCAGACCGGCAAGTCGGCCGTGGCGGTGGACGCGATCATCAACCAGAAGGGTCAGAACATGACCTGCGTGTACGTGGCGATCGGCCAGAAGGCCTCGACCATCAAGAACATCGTGCGTTCGCTGGAACAGCATGGCGCGATGGAGTACACGATCGTGGTTGCCGCTTCCGCTTCGGAATCGGCCGCTATGCAGTACATCGCCGCCTACTCGGGCTGCGCCATGGGCGAATACTTCCGCGACCGCGGCGAAGACGCGCTGATCGTGTATGACGACCTGTCCAAGCAGGCAGTCGCTTACCGTCAGATCTCGCTGCTGCTGCGCCGTCCGCCGGGCCGCGAAGCGTATCCGGGCGACGTGTTCTACCTGCACTCGCGCCTGCTCGAGCGCGCCGCACGCGTGAACGCCGACTACGTCGAAGCCTTCACCAACGGCGCAGTCAAGGGCAAGACCGGCTCGCTGACCGCACTGCCGATCATCGAAACCCAGGCGGGCGACGTGTCGGCCTTCGTTCCGACCAACGTGATCTCGATTACCGACGGCCAGATCTTCCTGGAGACCTCGCTGTTCAACGCCGGTATCCGTCCTGCGATTAACGCAGGTATCTCGGTGTCGCGCGTCGGTGGCGCTGCCCAGACCAAGGTCATCAAGGGCCTGTCGGGCGGTATCCGTACCGACCTGGCGCAGTACCGTGAGCTGGCTGCGTTCGCGCAGTTCGCATCGGACCTGGACGAGTCGACCCGCAAGCAGCTGGACCGCGGCGCACGCGTGACCGAACTGCTCAAGCAGCCGCAATACTCGCCGCTGCCGATCTCGCTGATGGCCGTGTCGCTGTTCGCCGTCAACAAGGGCTACTTCGACGACATCGAAGTCAAGCAGGTGCTGCCGTTCGAAGCCGGCCTGCACTCCCACATGAAGGCCAAGTACGGCGCGCTGCTCTCGAAGATCGAAGAGACCAAGCAACTGGACAAGGATGGCGAAGCACAACTCGCCGCCGCCATTGTTGAGTTCAAGAAGTCGGGCGCTTATTAATACGGCTCCTCAGGGGCAGCCCCCCGGGCAGCCCCGGTTGGGATAGAAGGAGTAAGGACTCATGGCAGTAGGCAAAGAGATACGTGGCAAGATCAAGAGCGTAGAGAATACGAAGAAGATCACCAAGGCGATGGAAATGGTCGCCGCGTCCAAGATGCGCAAGGCGCAGGACCGGATGCGCGCCGCCCGTCCGTACAGTGAGAAGATCCGTAACATCACCGCCAATCTTGCTGCTGCTAACCCGGAGTACACGCACCCGTTCATGGCCAAGGCCAAGGGCGAGGCGAAGGCGAATGCCGTTGGCTTCATCGTCGTGACGACCGACAAGGGTCTGTGCGGCGGCATGAACACCAACGTGCTGCGCCAGGTAACGCAGAAAACCCGCGAACTGGAACAGGCCGGCAACAAGGTCGAAGCTGTCGCGATCGGCAACAAGGGTCTGGGCTTCCTGAACCGTGTCGGCGTGCCCATCGTGTCGCACGTGACGCAGACTGGCGACACCCCGCACCTGGAAAAGCTGATCGGCCCGGTCAAGGTGATGCTGGACGCTTACCAGGACGGCAAGCTGGACGCCGTGTACCTGTGCTACACCCGGTTTATCAACACGATGAAGCAAGAGCCGGTCGTCGAGCAGCTGCTGCCGCTGCCGGCCAAGCAACTGCAGGCCGACAAGAGCGCTCATGGATGGGATTACCTCTATGAGCCGGAAGCGGCAACCGTGATCGATGAACTGCTGGTGCGCTATGTCGAGGCCCTGATTTACCAGGGCGTCGCCGAGAACCTGGCGTCCGAGCAGTCGGCGCGCATGGTGGCGATGAAGGCGGCAAGCGACAACGCAGGTAACGTCATTGGCGAGCTCAAGCTGGTCTATAACAAGACCCGCCAGGCTGCGATTACCAAAGAACTCTCCGAGATCGTCGCCGGCGCCGCTGCGGTGTAATGGCGTATTAATGCTTGCGGGACAGAGTTAAGTGAGCGAAGCGAAACGTACTCTGTCCCCAACTGGTCAAGCTTGTAAAAGAATTTAACTATATCTGAAGGAACGAACATGGCTGATGGCAAAATCGTTCAGTGTATCGGCGCAGTGGTTGACGTGGAATTCCCGCGCAACCAAATGCCGAAGGTTTACGACGCACTGAAAATGGAAGGCTCCGAACTGACGCTGGAAGTGCAGCAGCAGCTGGGCGACGGCGTGGTCCGTACCATTGCTTTGGGCAGCTCGGAAGGTCTGCGTCGTGGCATGAGCATTCAAAACACCGGCAATCCGATCACGGTGCCGGTCGGTCCGGCCACCCTGGGCCGCATCATGGACGTGCTGGGCAACCCGATCGACGAGCGCGGTCCGGTCAGCCACGAGCGCACCGCATCGATCCACCGCGAAGCGCCGAAGTACGACGAGCTGTCGCCGTCGCAAGACCTGCTGGAAACCGGCATCAAGGTGATCGACCTGGTCTGCCCGTTCGCAAAAGGCGGTAAGGTCGGCCTGTTCGGCGGCGCCGGCGTGGGCAAGACCGTCAACATGATGGAACTGATCAACAACATCGCAAAAGCGCACTCGGGTCTGTCCGTGTTCGCCGGCGTGGGTGAGCGTACCCGTGAAGGTAACGACTTCTACCACGAGATGGCCGATTCCAAGGTCGTGGACCTGGAAAACCTGGGCAACTCGAAAGTGGCGATGGTCTACGGCCAGATGAACGAACCGCCGGGCAACCGTCTGCGCGTGGCGCTGACTGGCCTGACGATCGCTGAATCGTTCCGTGACGAAGGCCGTGACGTTCTGTTCTTCGTCGACAACATCTACCGTTACACCCTGGCCGGTACCGAAGTGTCGGCACTGCTGGGCCGTATGCCGTCGGCGGTGGGCTACCAGCCGACCCTGGCCGAAGAAATGGGCCGCCTGCAAGAGCGTATCACCTCGACCAAGACCGGTTCGATCACCTCGATCCAGGCCGTGTACGTCCCTGCGGACGACCTGACCGACCCGTCGCCGGCAACCACCTTCGCCCACCTGGACTCGACCGTCGTTCTGTCGCGTGACATCGCTTCGCTGGGTATCTACCCGGCAGTGGACCCGCTGGACTCGACCTCGCGCCAGCTGGACCCGCTGGTCGTTGGCCAAGAGCACTACGAGACCGCGCGCGCCGTGCAGGGCACGCTGCAGCGTTACAAGGAACTGCGTGACATCATCGCGATTCTGGGCATGGACGAACTGGCACCGGAAGACAAGCTGGTCGTGGCACGCGCACGTAAGATGCAGCGTTTCCTGTCGCAGCCGTTCCACGTTGCGGAAGTGTTCACCGGCTCGCCGGGCAAGTACGTTTCGCTGAAAGACACGATCAAGGGCTTCAAGATGATCGCGTCGGGCGAACTGGACCACCTGCCGGAGCAAGCGTTCTACATGGTCGGCACGATCGAGGAAGCAATCGAGAAAGCCAAGAAACTGGCTGCCTAAGTCGGCTTCGTCTACTGAAGGACAACCATGGCAAACACTATCCACGTTGACGTCGTCTCAGCCGAAGAGCAGATCTTTTCGGGCGAAGCCGAGTTCGTCGCGTTGCCGGGTGAAGCAGGTGAGCTGGGTATCTACCCCAAGCACATTCCGCTGATCACGCGCATCAAGCCGGGTGCGGTACGCATTCAGGTGCCGGGCCAGGCTGACGAAGAGTTCGTCTTCGTCGCTGGCGGCATCCTCGAGGTGCAGCCGAACGGCGTGACGGTCCTGGCCGACACCGCGATCCGCGGGCACGACCTGGATGAAGCAAAGGCGCAGGAAGCCAAGAAGATGGCGGAAGAGCTGATGCAGAACCAGGACTCGAAGATCGACTACGCCAAGGCGCAAGCCGAACTGGCGGCGGCGATGGCCCAACTCGCGGCGATTGCGAAGCTGCGCGCCAAGCGCTGAGTTTCGCGCCAAGCGGCAAACAAAAAGGCAGCCTTCGGGCTGCTTTTTTTATGCGTTTTAAATGGGGTCAGACCCTAATTTTTCGGCAACAAAGTGCTTAGACCCAAAAATGGGGTCAGACCCTAATTTTTTTGCAACAAATTACTTGATTATTAGGGTCTGACCCCACCGTAGATTTGCCTGACCGCATCAAATGAATGGCCGTGAGGAACACGGCCATTTTTTATCTTCATACGAAAGCAAAGCTCGTCATATCGTTCGGCAAAACCGTCTCTACGTTTTATCGACCATCGCCAGGCTCGGCTTGCGCGTCTTCTGCAACCGCGCCGCCACCTGCTCGGCCTTGGCAAAGGTGCGGATCAGATTGCCGCCCGCGAGCTTTTCCAGATCCGCGTCGGTCCAGCCGCGCTTGATCAGTTCGGCAAACAGGGCGGGATAGGTCGACACGTCCTTCAGCCCGGTTGGTGTGGTCGCGCCGCAAAAGTCGGCGCCGATGCCGACATGATCCTTGCCCGCCACGCGCGCGATGTGATCGATATGATCGGCTACGTCCGAAATGGTCACCTCCGGCTGGAGCCCCGCCTCCTTCTCGTATTCCGCCTTGATCTTTGCGATCTCATCCTTGCTGGATCCTTTCGGAATGCGCTTGCCTAACCCGACCCGCCATGCCAGTGATTTCGAGCTCAGGAACTCGGGCACGTAGTAGACCATGACCACGCCGCCATTGGCCTGCATACGCTTGAGCACGTCGTCCGGCACGTTGCGATCGGTCGGCGCGAGGGCGCGCGCGCCGGTGTGCGAGAAGATCACTGGCGCCTCGGTGGCATCGAGCGCCTGGTGCATGACTTCCGCGCTCACGTGGCTCAGGTCCACCAGCATGCCCAGCCGGTTCATCTCCCTCACCACTTCCTTGCCGAACGGCGTCAGGCCGTGATGCTTGGGTTTATCGAGCGCAGCGTCGGCCCAGTCCAGCGTCACATTGTGGGTGAGCGTCATGTAGCGAGCGCCGAGATCGTAATAGGCGCGCAGCGCGCCCATGCTGTTCTCGATCACGTGTCCGCCTTCCATGCCCAGGAAGCTCGCGATCTTGCCCGCCTTCTTCGCCTCCAGGATATCGCTACTGCGCGTTGCCAGCATAAAGGTTTCCGGATAGCGCTCGATCATCCGTTTGGTCAACTCGATCTGCTCGAGTTGGGTGCGGGCCCAGCCCTCCTTCAATCCGCCATCGACGTAGACGCTCCAGAACTGCGCCGAAAGGTAGCCTTCCTTCAGGCGCGCGAGGTCGGTTTCCCCGTCCGTGTGCTGACGCAGGTCGTAACCCTCGAGGTCGCCGCGATGCTTGGGATGGTCGCGGATTAGGTACGGCAGGTCGTTGTGGCCGTCTACCAGTGGCACGCGGGCCAGCAAGGCTTTGGCGTGGCCCAGTGCGGCATCGTCGGAAACCGGTTTGGAGTCGGCTGCGACGCAGGAAATGGACACGCAAAGTCCGGCGACGATGAGGGGAATGCGGTGCATGGATCGATCCCTTGAAAAAAAGACGAAGAAGTGCTGCCCGACTGACAAGTATCTCATGGGGTAACAGGGGTAACAGGGGTCAGACCCTAATTTTTCGGCAACAAAGTGCTTAAACCCAAAAATGGGGTCAGACCCTAATTTTTGTGCAACAAATTGCTCGATAATTAGGGTCTGACCCCAGCGCAGCTACGCGGCGCAGGATATGCACCCAGGCGTTCGATAAGCGTAGGGGGCGCGGGGGCGCCGAAGACCCGTGCGCACGCGCACGTTCGATCCGCCAGCTGCGTTTATTTTTTGCGTGCCAGCCGTTCCGCGACCTTCTCGCGGAAATATCCCTGCTGCACATAGCGGTAGAGATTGGCGCCCGGGCAGACAGTTTGCTTTGAATAATCCCGGTGGCTCGCAATGCGCTCGAGCGGAACGTTGTACTTAGCAGCCAGCATTGCCATCAGGTCCACGACCGCGTCGAGCTGCTTCTGGTTCGGCTCCACGTCCTCGAAGTTGCCGACGACTTCGATCAGTGCGTGACCCAGCGGGTCGTACTCGGTGTTGGTATCGCCGGCATACGCAATGTTGCGGCCCTCATAGATGCGACCGTCCAGGTCGATAACGTAATGGTAGGGAATGTCCAGCCAATGCTTGGTGGTGCGCGACCACGACTGTAGGTTGCGCAGGTACTTGACCGGATCGGTGCCGGGTTTGAACGGCTCGCCTTGATGGTGCAGGGTGATATGGGTGATCGTATGCTTGCGAGCAAGCGTCGCGTCGGCCGCAGTGCCGCCCCAATCTGGAACCGCCACAATGCGGCGCTCGACCTCGGCCAGCGGCTGCGCGCTCGCGTTGTGGGTCAAAGCCAGGCACACGGCGGTGACCAGAAGGGCATTCTTCAGGAGCATTGGAAGCGCATTCGTGTTGCGAATGCGCCATCTTTTCACAGATGGATCCGATATCGCAAGGTTTTCCACGCTAGCGAATTGATGCAAACCTGATAAGCTACGTGATCAGATTTTTCACGAGCACATTTATGCGAAGCATTCATCAGATCCTGAACGAAGCCAAGACCATTGCCGTGGTGGGCATGTCGAACAAGCCGGAACGGGACAGCCGCAGTGTCGCCGAGTACCTGCAGGCACATGAATACCGCATTATTCCCGTCAATCCGGCGTACGTGGGCCAGGAGATTCTGGGCGAACCCGTCTATGCAAGCTTGCAGGAGGCGGCCGACGCCCTGGCGCCGCGTGGGCAGAGGATCGACATCGTCGACTGCTTCCGCAAGTCCGAGGAAATGGCAGCCGTCGCGCGCGATGCCATCGAAGTGCGTGCCGGCTGCCTGTGGATGCAACTGGGTGTCGAGAACCAGCAAGCCGCCGACCTGGCGCGCGCGGCGGGCCTGGATGTGGTGATGAACCATTGCATCAAGATCGAACATAAAGCGTTGGCTTTATCAACATGAGGAGTGGTTCCGACGCAGCTTCATTGCGCTAGAATACTGGTCACTTCAACAACTCAACGGACCATGTCATGCTGAAGATGCCCGCACTGCTGCTTTCTCTTTCCGCCGCTGTACTCGCTACTCAACCTGCCATGGCACAGTCGTCCAAGGCGCCAGTTGCGCAGCCGATTGCGACGAGCTGCCCGGTTGTCCTGAAGCACACCTTCAAACGCCTGCAGGACGATGCGCCGCAGGACCTGTGCCAGTACGCCGGCAAGGTCGTGCTGGTGGTGAACACTGCCAGCTACTGCGGCTATACCAAGCAGTATACGGGGCTGGAGGAGTTGTATGCCAAGTACGGCAGCCGCGGCCTGGTGGTGCTGGGCTTCCCGTCCAACGATTTCGGCAACCAGGAGCCGGGCACGTCGCAGGAAATTGCGGACTTCTGCTTTAACACTTACGGGGTCAAGTTCCCGATGTTCGCCAAGAGCTCGGTGATCGGTACCGCGGCCAATCCGCTGCACGCGAACCTGACTCAGCTGACCGGGCAGGCGCCAAAATGGAACTTCGCCAAATACCTGATCGACCGCAACGGCAAAGTCGTCGCATTCTTCCCGAGCAAGGTGGCGCCGGAGGATCCTCAGCTTGTTGGCAAGATCGAACAAACGCTTGCGCTGTAAGCCAAGGGACCCACGCTCCCTGCGAACTGCCGAAGCCCCCAGCCGTTGCACATTGTAGGGAGCGCGGGGCCGCCGAGGACCTGTGCGCACGCGGTTCGCAAAAGTCGCGCAGCGAAGCGGCAGCCGCAAGTCAGCATGCGGCGACCGCGTGCGCGCAGGTGCGCACCCTACGCCTCCTTGCCGTCCCGCGTGGCCGGTTTTCTTTTTTGTGGGCTGGCGCTAAAGCCGAAAGGCCCGGCGAACGTCGTCGATGTATCTGCGGCGCGAACTTCTTGCCACCTCATGCGGCGCAAATGGCGAGCTAACGCCATCGAGCAGGTCGACGCAGGCGCTCAGCCGCTCGCGTTTGACGCTAGTGAGCACTTGCTCAACAGTTAACTCCCGGATGACGACAATCGCCGCTTCCTTGGTGGCGATGTCTTCCGGCAGGCCGGACACGGTACACAAGCCATATGTCCCATCCAAAAAATGCTGCCACTCCGACTCGATGTGGCTGTCGGACAGCGCGGCCGCAAAATCTCCGAGGCCAGACGTCCCGAGCTCGGCCAGACGCTTACGGTACCGGTCCGCGAACAGGGCATGGGCTTGAACTTCGTCCGTGAGTGTGGGGAGAAGCGCGGCCCAGGCCACGTATCCCTTTGCGTAGTAGTCGATCGCGTGCGCTTCGCGGTGCGCGCCGAAGAACGAATCGCAGGCGATATCGAGCCGCAGCCGGTAGGACGGCTTGGGCATCATCCTGCGCTGCTGCCATTGATCGAGTAGCTGGCCGTCGAGCCGCGCATGCTCGAGCAGCTGCTCCCGCGTGTAAAAATGCCCGGTCAGGTATTGGATCAGGTCCATCGGCTGCCTCTTGAGATGTGGTGGCCGGACTATACGCGCTTGTTGCGGTGTGATGGTTCGGCTAACATCGAACCATGAGGGACGGCCCGAACATTACGACCATCGCCGCACTGATCGGCGACCACGCGCGTGCCCAGGTGCTGACCGCGCTCATGTCCGGCATGGCGCTGACCGCGACCGAGCTGGCGGCGGTGGCGGGCGTGACCAAGCAGACGGTCAGCGCGCATCTGGCCAAGCTGGTGGATGCCGGCCTGCTGGCGGTAGAGGCGCAGGGGCGCCACCGATATTTCAGCCTGGCGGACGAGGATGTGGCCCAGCTGCTCGAATCGCTGATGGGCGTGGCCTTGCGCACGGGGGCGGTGAGGGTGCGTTCCAGCCCGCGCGAGCCGGCCCTGCGGCGTGCGCGGGTCTGCTACGACCACCTGGCAGGCGAACTGGGGGTGCTCCTGTATGACAATCTGGTCCGGCGCGAAGCGTTTGTATTCGATGCCAACGGCCTGTCGCTCGGCGAGCGCGGACGCGCGCTGATCGCTGAACTTGGCATCGAGCCAGATCAGCTGGAAGGGCGCCGACGTCCCGCCTGCCGCACCTGCCTGGACTGGAGCGAGCGCCGGCATCATCTGGCGGGCGCGGTGGGATCGGCGCTGCTGGCGCGCTTTCTTGAACTGGGATGGGCGCGACGGGTGCCTGGCACCAGGATCGTCGCGTTCAGCCACGACGGCGAGCAGCGCCTGCGTGCGTGGAGTGGCGCGCTACCAGCCTGACTGGCCGCTATCAAGCACGGCCCGCAGCGGTCCGCGCAGGGCATTGCACACGACGATGTCGTCGGCATCTTCCAGCATGTCGCGCGTGATGACCCGTTCGGCGGCTTGCCATGCCGGCGCGCTGAGCAGCACGCCGCGGATCACGCCCGGCAGTACGCCGGACGAAAGCGGCGGCGTGTACCAGCGTTCGCCGAAGCGCACGAACACGCTGCTGCGTCCCCCTTCGGTCAGCTCGTCCCGCTCGTTGAAGAACAGCGCATCAAACGCGTCGTGCGCTTCGGCCGCGCGCCACGCGGCGTCGTAGCGGCTGCGGATGCTGGTCTTGTGGCGCAAGAACAGGTCGCTTGACTGCGTGGTTTCCTGCGCCAGCACTAGCCGCACCGGTTCGCGCAGCGGCGTGAGCACGCCGGTCTGGATCTTGATGTCGCCCTTGTGGTCGACCGCCATGCGCACCCGGTGAAGCTTGCCCGGTTCGAGCGCGGTGCAGGTGGCAGCCAGCAGTGCGCGTGCGCCTTGCGGATCGAAAGGAAAACCGAAGTAGGCGCATGAGGCTTTGACGCGCTCAAGGTGCTGCTCCAGGTGGCGGCAGCCGTCTTCCTGCGAGGCCCGGATCGTTTCGAATATCTCGAATTCGTTGGAGAGGCCAGCGAGAAAGCCGGCCTTCAAGCCGCACTCCGCGTACTCGGCCGCAGCGACGCTGTCGTACACAATGCCGGCGCCGACGCCCAGTTCGCCGCGCCGCACGCCGCCGGCCTCCGCCTGCAGGGACAGCGTGCGGATCGGAACCGACAGGCAGAAGTCGCCGGTGGCGCGGCCGGCGGCCGGCGGATCGAACCAGCCGATCGCGCCGGTGTAGATGCCGCGCGGGTCCGGCTCCAGTTCGTCGATGATTTCCATCGTGCGGCGCTTGGGCGCGCCGGTGATCGAGCCGCACGGGTAGATCGCGGCGAACAGCTGTTCGAGCGTGACGTCCTCGGCCAGTTTCGCCTCTACCGTCGAGGTCATCTGCAGCACGCGGCCGTAACGCTGCACGTCGAACAGCGCCGGCACCTGCACGCTGCCGGTGGCCGCAATCCGGCCCAGGTCATTGCGCAGCAGGTCGACGATCATCAGGTTCTCGGCCCGGTTCTTGGTGTCGGCGGAAAGTATGCTGGCGCGCTCTGCATCGATGGCGTCATCGCCGCTGGCCGGAGCGGTGCCTTTCATCGGGCGCGCCAGCAGGGATCCACCCTCGCGGCGCACGAACAGCTCGGGCGACAGCGACAGCACGGCGCCGCCGTCGGGCAGCGCCACCAGCGCTCCGTAAGGCACCGGCTGGCGCGCGCGCAGGCGGCAGTACAGCGGCACCAGCGGGCCGAACGCGTCAAAACGCAGGCGGAACGTGTAATTGACCTGGTAGGTGTCGCCGGCGGCGATGTAGTCGCGGATGCGGTCGATCGCCTGGGTGAATGCCGCCTCGTCGACGTTCGCCTTTACGCCGGCAATGCCGCACGGCGTGTCGCTGCTACTTCTCGTAGCCAGCCAGGCATCGACCTGGGGGGCAGTCAACTGATCGCACTTTTCGAACAGCAGCACCTGGGCCAGCGGGCCGTGCGGCTTGTGCGTGCCGACGCCGAGCAGCTCGGCGCCCAGCTCGTACGTCAGCAGCGGCACGGCAAAGAGGCCCTGGCCAAGCGCTTGCTGCATCTCGGCCAGCAGTTGCGGCCAGGCGGCGGCATCGTGGCAAAGCAGTGTCCCGGCGTGCACGCTGTACAGGCGCGAACGGGCCGCGGCATGGCCTTCGGCGCTGGCGTCGTCCAGCAGGGCGAATACTTCCTGGGCGTTCATTACTGCGATGCGGTTCCTATGCGGCGAGTAGCAGCGCGAGCTGCAGCGTGTTGGCATCAAGCGGATTTTGCTTGAAGCCGCTCTTGGCAAAGCGATGCCAGCGACCGGTCACGTAGCTTACCAGCAGGCTGGCGCGCGCGCTCACGTCGGCTTCCTGTCCATGGCCCTGCGATGCCGCCAGCCGCAGCGCCTGTTTGCACGCCATCTCGACCTTGTCGTAGAACTGGTTCATGCGCAGTTGCAGGCGCTCGTCCTCGCCCACCAGCGCGTCGCCGATCAGCACCCGCGTCATGCCTGGATTGTTGGCGGCGAAGCCGAGCAGCATGCGCAGCATGGCATGCGCCTGGTCCAGGCCGCGTTCTTCGTGCTCGGCAATCTGGTTGATCAGGCCAAAGACGCTCGATTCGATGAATTCGATCAGCCCCTCATACATCTGCGCCTTGCTGGCGAAGTGGCGGTACAGCGCCGCCTCCGATACCTCCAGGCGTGCCGCCAGCGCGGCGGTGGTGATCTTTTCGCCCTTCGGATGTTCGAGCATGGCGGCCAAAGCCTGGAGGATTTGCAGTTTGCGTTGGCCAGGCTTTGTGCTTGCCATAGGTTCCCGAATAATGAGTGGTTGATCGGTTCAGCCGCGCCTGACGCCCAGTGCGGGGAGGCGCGCGGGTAGTTGCCGAACAGATTTTACTTTGACATCGACGAAATTGGGACGGGTCAGCAGCCGCGCCAGTTTGGCACGGCCGATCGGGTCGCTCATGCGCAGGTACTGGGTCACCCACGCGGTGCGCATGCCCAGCTGGCGCGCGGCCTTCAGGTTGGCCAGCGTGTCCTCGACCAGGATCGCCCGCGGCGCGGCGACCTGGTGCCGGCGCAGCAGGCGCCGCAGCATCAGTTTCGATGGCTTGGGCCGCAGGTGGCGGTGCACGGTCATGTCCTCGATCGCGATGTGGTGCGCGAAGTGGCGGTGCAGGCCAAGGTGGCGCACTACTTCGGACGAATAGTGCGTCGGGCCGTTGGTGAGCAGGATCTTGCGCCCGGGGAGGCGCCGCAGCAGCCGCGCCAGGCCGCGTTCGGCCTTGACCATGTCGGCCAGCAGGCCCACGTCGTGGGTCTCGCGCAGGAAGTCGGCGGCGCTGACCTGGTGGTGGCGGATCATGCCCAGCAGCGTGGCGCCATAGCGCTTCCAGTATCCGAGCCGGGCCGCGTCGACCGCCTCCTGGCTGGCGGGCGTGACGCCGTCGCCCAGCACGCGCGCAATGTAGGTGTTCATGTTGGCACTGATCGCAGGAAAGATCGCGTGCGAGGCGTCGTGCAGGGTGTTGTCCAGATCAAACAGCCAGACGGGAGAAGGCGGAGCGGATTTTGGCACGGGTGCGGTCAGGTGAAGTTAAATCAGGGCAGTGACCACGATTATAGGCGTGCGCCAAGCGGTCGGGGCTGACGGCGGACGACAACATGTCCGGCAGTTTGCGCTTGCGGGGAAATCCTGGGGTGTACCAGGGAGAAGTGGTGCCCTTGACGTGGATTGAACACGTGGCCTCTCCCTTACCAAGGGAGTGCTCTACCACTGAGCTACAAGGGCATGCAAAAAAATCAAGGCTGGCCAAGGACCAGCCGCAACGGGCGGCTTTGCGCCGCCACATTTTTTTAGTGCGACCGGATCATAGTGCCAAAAGCCTGTTCGGTCAAGACTTCCAGCAACAGAGAGTGCTCGATGCGGCCATCGATGATGTGCACCGTGTTCACGCCCGACTTGGCTGCGTCCAGCGCCGATGAAATTTTCGGCAGCATGCCGCCCGAGATCGTGCCGTCGGCGAACATCTCGTCGATCTCGCGCGCCGACAGGTCGGTCACCAGGTTGCCGTTCTTGTCCTGCACGCCGGCAATGTTGGTCATCATGATCAGCTTTTCCGCCTTCAGGATCTCGGCAATCTTGCCGGCGACCACGTCCGCGTTGATGTTGTAAGCCTGGCCGTCCTGGCCAAAGCCGATCGGCGAAATGATCGGAATGAAGGCATCATCCTGCAGCGCCTTGACCACGGCCGGATTGATCGCCTCGATCTCGCCGACGAAGCCGATGTCGAGGAACTCGCCCGGCTTTTCCTTGTCCGGCATGGCCATCTTGCGTGCGCGGATCAGGCCGCCGTCCTTGCCGGTCAGGCCGACCGCCTGGCCGCCATAGTGGTTGATCAGCATGACGATGTCCTGCTGGACTTCACCGCCCAGCACCCACTCGACCACTTCCATGGTCTCTTCGTCCGTGATGCGCATGCCTTGCACGAAGGTGCCTTGCTTGCCGATCTTCTTCAATGCATTGTCGATCTGCGGACCGCCGCCATGCACCACCACCGGATTCATGCCCACCAGCTTGAGCAGGATGACGTCGCGCGCAAAGCCGTGTTTCAGGCGCTCGTCGGTCATCGCGTTGCCGCCGTATTTGATAACGATGGTCTTGCCGTGGAAATTACGGATGTACGGCAGTGCCTCCGCCAAAATCGCCGCCTTGATCTGCGGAGATACCCTGGACAGGTCGTTTTGCTGGTCGTCGGGCGGAGGACTGGTGAGCTGAGCGTTCATGGAGGGTCCGGAAAAGAAATTTGCGAGATTTTACGGCAACACGGCAAAGCCTGCCCGCATTATATTGGGTCTGGTTGTATTTTAAGGTTCGGTCCTTAACCTAGGGCACCCCGAACCCCGTTTCTTCGGCTTTATTTCCAGCGAGGTTGCCAATGAGTATATGCACGCGTTGCGGTGCGCAGTTCAGTTGCACGATGGCCGACGGCGGCAATGGACCATGCTGGTGCACCGAGTTGCCGCCCGTGGTGCCGGTGCCGGGAACAGATGCCGCTTGCTGGTGTCCGGCCTGCCTGCGGCAGCACATCGGAGGACAACCCGCGACCCCGGCCGAAGTTCCCTCCAAACAGTTGAAGTAGCTGGAGCGAAGCGCCGCACGTGCACGCTAAGATCATGTGGCTCAAGGAGATGTGACTTACGAAACCGGCCGCGTAGGTAACCACATGCAACCGATCACCGCCATGTCCGAAAGGGGTCAGGAATGGGTCCTGAAAAAGCGCAGCATTTCGCGGCTTGCGTCCGGCCCTTTGCCATCGGTATAGCTGCCGCGCGCATCCCCGCCGGACCACGCATGGCCCGCGCCATGGATCACCCAGTGCTCCGCGTGCACCCGCCCATCTTCGCGCTGGTGCACGGTGCGCGTGTAGGCGTAGCCTTGCGGCACCGTGCCGGGTTCGACCGCGACATCGATCGACGCATGCCTGGCAAGCTCAATCAAGTGTTCGCCGTTGGCGGGGTGCACCGTCGTGTCTTTGTCGCCATGGAACACGATGATCGGCAGCGCATGCCCGGGTTCGGAGCGGCGCAGGAAGTCGCCCTTCATGGCTGCCAGCGCGGAGGGCAGGTCGTGCGCGGATGCAAATGGCAGGCCCGAGTGCACGCCGACCGCCGCGTACAGGTCCGGGTAGAGCGTGCCCATGATGGTCGCCATCGCGCCGCCTGCCGACATCCCGGCCACATACACCCGGGCCTGGTCGACGCAATAGCGCGCCATGATGTCGCGCGTGATGCCGGCGATGATCGACGGCTCGCCCTGGTCGCGCTGCTGGTGGATGGCGTTGAACCAGTTCCAGCAGCGCGTGGCGTTCGCCTGCGGCGACTGGGCAGGATAGACGACCAAAAAACCGTGCTCTTCCGCGAGCGCATTCATCTGCGTTCCGGCGGCAAAGTCGTCCGGGTCCTGGACGCAACCGTGCAGCATCACGACCAGCGCCGCGGGGAGTCCCGTGTAGTTGCCGGGCACATACAGCTTGTAGCCGCGCGTGCCGGCTTCATTGGTGTAGCTGCCGTCGATAAAGCTGCCGGGCAGCGCTTGCGCCCGCGCCTGCGGCGTGGCCGCGTCCAGCAGATCGGCAACAGTATCCAGGCGGCCGAGCTTGGTCAGCCTGAGTTCGGCCAACATTTCGGGCACGATTTCTTTGGCAACGCGCGCCGGTTCGGCCGGAGGCTGGCTCGCCAGTCGGTCGGGTGCCGGGATCAGATCCAGCATCGCTTGCTGGACCCTGCTCGCATCTTGCAGCGCTGACTGCATGGCCGTGGCGGTCGCATCCGGCCCTCGTCGGAACCAGGTTTGCGTTGCCGCTCGCAATTGCGCGAGAAATCTATCGCTCAGTTTCATGGGGTTTCCTTTCCGTGCGCATCACAGAATGCGGGACGCCAGTGCGTCCTTTACTGCGCTGCTTGCATGCAGCGCACCGAGAACGAAGATCGATTCGATCGTTTCCAGCGCCAGCTCGACAGGCACATCGCTGGCGATGCTGGCCATGCCCAGCACCTGGATCTGCAGCCGGTGGCCGGCCGCACGTGCCGTCTCCAGGTCAGCGCGGGAATAGTGGTGCATGCCCAACACCAGGCTCTTGCGCGCCACGGTCTGTTTGACGACATCCGCATGCAGGTTCAATTGATTGCGTATCGCCGTGCGAATCAGGTCCGTGCGATTGGCATAAAAGCCTTCGTTGACCAGCAGGTCGATCTGTCCCAGGTCGATCGGCCCCAGATTGATCGTGATCTTTTCGGAATCGGCGTTCTTGGGCTTGGGGTCCGTTCTGCTCATGGTCTCGCCTCCATCCCGGCACCATCCAACCAGATGGTTTCTCTTAGTCTACGCCGATGCGCTTTCAGGTCAAGCGCGATTTGTTTGGATCGGGTAATCTGCTCGGCATGAGTCCAGATTTACAACCCGGTATCCGTTTCGAGTGGCAGTACACGGTGCCGTCGCGCGCCACCGTCCCGCAGCTGTACCACGACACCCCGTTTTGCCGCGACATGCCCGACGTGCTCGCCACCGGTTACATGGTCGGCATCATGGAGCTTGCCTGCATCCACGGCATGATGCCCTATGTCGACTGGCCGCGTGAACAGAGCCTGGGAACCATGGTCAGCTTCCAGCACCTCGCGCCCACCCCGCCCGGCATGACACTCACCATCAAGGCCGAAGTGACCGAGGTCGAGGGCAGGCGCGTGCGCTTCAGAATCGAGGCGTGGGACGGCGCCGACCAGATTTGCACAGGCGTCCATGAGCGCTGCGTCATCGATCCGGTGCGCTTTAACGCCAGGGTCGCCCAGAAAATCGAGCAGGCGCCCGCATGAACCTAGCTCCCGAACAGCAAACGCCGGTGCCTTCGCCCTGCATCAACGTGTGCGAGATCGCGCCCGACACCGGCCTGTGCCGCGGCTGCATGCGCACGCTCGACGAGATCGCGAACTGGGGCTGCGCGGACGACGCCTACAAGCGCGCGGTCTGGGCCGAGATCCGACGGCGCGAGGAGCGCCTGGAATTTCGCTAGCCCAAAAACCGTCGTCCCTCCCATTGGTCGGCACGACTTCCCGCGCAGGCGGGAACAGCGCCACTGGCGCTGTTCCCCCCATAGGCAGCGTG
>NZ_SPUM01000100.1 GCF_004614195.1 Massilia horti
AGAAAGCGGACATTTCTACTTTGCTAGAACCGGACATTACAACTTTGCTCTTACAGGGTGCGCACCTGTGCGCCCGCGGTTCGCGAACGCAGCGCAGTGAAAACGACAGCCGCAAGCCAGCACCCGACGGAGCTGGTGGATCGAACTCAACGTATTCGAGTTCCTAGGGTGCGCACCAGTGCGCACGAGGACGATCGATCCGCCCGGGCCGTCAATCCCTGACCATGATGCGGTTTTTGACACCCGTCACGGGGCCGAAACGTGACGGGCGTACGATGCTGCGTCATGTCCCGCTATCGTCGTCCACTCGCTGGTCCGGCCTTCTTTTTCACTGTCGTTTCCTACCGCCGTCGTCCGATCCTGTGCAATGAATCGATCCGATTGGCGCTCAGGAGCGCAATCGAAATGGTTCGCGCTGTGCATCCATTCTCAATCGATGCGTGGGTTCTTCTTCCGGATCACCTGCATTGCGTGTGGACCCTGCCGGCTGGTGACAGTAATTTTTCCGTTCGCTGGTTAAAGATCAAGCGGTGGGTGTCGATATGCGTGCGCGACGATTTCAGGGACCAAAGATTGTTGACTCGGTCAAGTGTTGTACGACGAGAGTCGACGATCTGGCAGCGGCGTTTCTGGGACCACCGGATTCGTGATGATGTCGATTACGGACGGCATCTCGACTATGTGCATATCAATCCGGTGAAGCACGGGCATGCAAAGCGAGCTGCCGATTGGCCGTATTCGACATTTGGACGGTATGTTCGGGAAGGGGTTTATCCGGCGGATTGGGGTGGGGCGGCCGATTTGTCGGAAATGGATTATGAATGAGCCAACATGACGCACACGTACCGCGTGCGCACGGGTGCGCACCCTACGATGTTCATGCGTAGGTGCGCGGTGCACGATTAGGATTTCGCGTCCGCATCTGCCCGTGTCACCAATACGGCCACATCCCCGCCGCGCGCTCACGGCTCGGCGCGGTGCCGGCCAGCAGCGCGCGCGCATGCTGCAGCACCACGCTGGCGCGTTCGGCGTCCGGGTCCCAGATGCAGCGGTGGTTGCGGCGGTCGAGCGGTGCCCAGCGCGCGATGTCGGCCTTGCTGAACACGACCACGCTCTTGAGCTTGAGTCCGGCGGCGATATGTGACACACCCGTATCATTGCACACCAGCAGCCGCGCACGGCTCATCAAGGCCGCCATCGCGCCGATCGAGATCGGGGCCGCCGCGTCGATCGCCGGCGTGCGCATGTGCTCCGCCACCTCGGCCGTGGTGGTCGCTTCGCCGGCCGATCCGGTCAGCACCACCGCCACCCCGAATTCGTCGGCCAGCCGGTCCGCCACGGCGGCGAAGTGGCGCGCCGGCCAGCACTTCTCGCTCCTGCTCGCGCCCGGATGGATGCAGATGTAGCTGCCCGGCGACAGCCTGGCGCCGATGCCCCGGCTTTGCAGTTCTTCTTCGTCCTCGCTGCCGACCGGGAACTCGAGGTGTTCGCCGGCCGCTGGCGCGCCCAGTCCGAGGACGAGCTGCAGCAGGCGTTCCGGTTCCGCTCCGGTGTCGGGATAGGGGAGCAGCATGGTCTTGTCCGTGTGCACCGCCTCGCCGCGGGTGTAGCCGGCCATCGCCGCGGCGCCGAAGCCGGCCACGATCTCGTTGCTGACTTCGCCGCTGCCGTGCAGCTGCAGCGCCAGCGAAAGGCCGCGCTCGCACATCCCGGCATAGAAGGCGGTCAGTTCGGCTTGGCGCACGGGCTGCTCCGGGAGCAGCGGGTGGCCGGGAAAGGCGACAAATTCGTCGACGTAGCGCGCGAAGCGGTCGGCGAACTCTTGCGCCCAGGGCAGGCCGACCAGCGTGATGCGCGCCGATGGCAACGCGGCGCGCAGCGCCCGCAGGGCGGGCACGGCGCACAGCATGTCGCCCAGCCGCAGGGCACGGAAGAGGGCGACCGACCGGATGTCGGGCCGCTGCAGGAGTGGTCGGCGGTTCACGTGTTCCTCCATTAAAAGGTTCCCTTGTAAATCGCGCAGCTGGCGCACACGGCCGGCGGGGTGGGCGAGGACAGCTGGTCGCGGAACGCCTCGTAGGCTGCCCCGTGCCAGATGTCGGCGACGCCGCGCGCGGCCATGTCGCCGAAGTTGATGCGGTCCGGGGTTGCGACCATGCAGCACGGCATGGCCTTGCCGTCATAGCTGACGTAGGCGCCGCGCCACGGCCAGTCGCAGCGCTGGGGGCCGGGGACGTCCGGCGCGTGCACGCGCGCCACCAGCCGGGGCAGCTTGAGCGGAAGGCCGAGCCGCTCGGCCTCGGCGCGGGTCGCGTTGAACACGTCTTCGGCATGCGGGCGGTCGGCTTCGGTCAGCATCTCGGCGTCGACGAAGTCGCGCATCGGCAGGTAGCGCGCCGGCAGCGTCGCTTCGCCAAAGTCGTGGCACAGCTGCTGCACCGCCAGGCTTTCCGCGCCTTCGCGCGCGGCCAGGCGCACCAGCGCCGGCAACTGGTCCAGGTTGCGGCGCATGAGCACGGCAACGAGGGGAATCCGCGGCAAGAGCGAGCCCAGGCGCTCCCTGGCCTCGACCAGCCGGCGCAGGTTGCGCAGCACCTTGTCGAAGCGCGCGCGCACCCGGATCGCCTCGTAGGCTGCGGCGCTGGCCGCGTCGATCGAGACGTGGATGCTGGACAAGCCGCTGCGCACGCAGCGCACCGCCTGTTCCTCGGTCAGCACGGTCAGGTTGCTGTTGGTCGACACCGCGATCCCGCGCGCGGTTGCCAGCTGCACCATGTCGAAGAAGCGTGGATGCAGCAGCGGCTCGCCCAGGCCCTGCAGGTGCAGCTCGGCCAGTCCTTCGAACTGGTCGAGCAGCTTGCGGAAGGTGTCGTAGGGCATGAAGGCCGCGGGGCCGTGCTGGCCATCGGGCCGGAACTGGACCGGGCACATGCGGCAGCGCAGGTTGCATTGGCCGACGGGCTCGATCTGGACGAAGCGCGGCAGTGGCGTGCTCATGGCGTTCTCTCATGGGATTAACAGGCGGTCGAGCACGTTGCGCGTGATGCGCTCGACCACCGGCTCGCGCCCGCTGCCCAGCACCTGCGCCCAATCCGTGGTGCCGGCGCAAAACACGGTGCCGCCGCGTTCGAACAGGCCGAGCGTGGCCGCGTGCACGCCTTCCCCGGCGGCGTGGCGCGCGCGCGGCGGACGCTCCTGCCAGCGCGCGTCCAGCGGACTGGCCGCCAGCAGCTGGTAGCTGGCCGGCGTGCCTTCGTCATCAACCCACGCGGAGAGCAGGGCCGCGCCGGTATCCGGATCGAACGCGTCCAGCGGCGCGCCGTCGCATTCGTAGCCCACCAGCGGCGGCTCGCTGTGCTGGCCGAATGCTTCGCCCCGTTGCAAGCCGGTGCCGGCGAACACCCAGTGCTCCGGCTGCTGCACGATGTAGCCGCGGGTGGCGCGCGCGCCGTCCCACCAGCCGCCGCCGTGGCGGTAGCTCACGCCCGAGAGCGTGTCTTCCGGCCGGCCCGCGCCGCCGGGCGGCCACCAGTGGTCCAGCGCGCCGCGCGGCCCGCCCTGGTGGCACACCATGGCCGTGCCATCGTCGACCAGGTGCACCCGCCACCAGCACAGGTTGGCCGCGAAGAACGCGACGTTGCCGCCGCCCGTGACGAAGTCCTCGACCGCGTCGCGGGTGGCGGTGCTCCAGTATTCGTCGTGGCCGCTCGAGACCAGCAGCCGGTAGTCGTGCAGCATGTCAGGTTGCGCATGGAGGTCCAGGTCGGTGCAGAACTGCGGCGCGTAGCCGTTCCTGGCCAGCCAGCCGATGAAGCGCGCATCCCAGTGGGCGAAGGTCTGGCGCGGCGAACCGGGATCGTAATGGTCGGGGGCGCCCCAGGTGGGCCCGCCGATGCCGCCGCCCGGCCGCAGCAGGGATACGCGCGCCCCCGGCGGGTCGCTCGAGCGTGGCGGATTGAAGTAGTAACAGCCGCCGCCGCTGCAGTTGTAGGCGTGGTAGGTGGCCAGCGGCAGTTTGTAGAGCATGCCGCCCGGCTGCTCCCCGCGCACCACGAACAGCGCCGCCGCGCAATCGAGCGCGAGGTCGAAAGGTGCTCCGCCCGGCTCTTCCAGGTGGGCGATGTAGACCGCCGACGGCCAGTCGGCCGGAATGGCCAACGGGTAGACCGGCCAGCGCCAGTCCTGGTCAGCGCCGCGCTCTGGCGCGTCCTCGCCCGCCATCCATCCCGATGCGTGCACCGGCACCGGGCCGTCGCCGTAGCGGTAGAAGCGCACCCGGAAACGCGGGCTGTCGGTCGCCACGTGCAGCAGCAGCTGCTCGCCGGGCGCCACGCTGGCGCGGGCGGGATAGCCGCGGATCATTCGGGCAGCTCCGGCTCGACGCGCTTGCGCACCAGGAACGGCGGCATCGCCAGCGCGTGCAGGGGCATGCGCCGGAACGCGGCCACGGCCTCTTCCGGCGTTTCGACGATCGGTTCGTCCTTGCCATTGAACGAGGTGTTGAGCAGGACCGGCACGCCGGTGCGCGCTTCGAAACCCTTGAGCAAGGCGCG
This sequence comes from Massilia horti, assembly GCF_004614195.1. GTDB lineage: Bacteria > Pseudomonadota > Gammaproteobacteria > Burkholderiales > Burkholderiaceae_D > Telluria > Telluria horti. The sequence goes on from NZ_SPUM01000100.1 coordinate 4,554, forward strand.
CAGCAGCGGATCGTCACGCGGGCCGACCGTTTGCAGCCGGGCGGTGCCATCGACATGGGTGATGGCCGGCACCAGCGCCGCCATCTCCGGATGCACGGGCGCGGCGAACTGCATGAATGGCGACGGGCCCGCCACGCCGAAGAAATCAGAGACGCGCTCTTCCAGCACGACCGGGGCCAGCGGCCGGAACCACTCGCGCTGCTTGACGCTGGCGTTGACCCAGTCGCGCACGTGGCCGTGGCGCGGATTGCCCAGGATGCTGCGATGCCCCAGCGCGCGCGGCCCGAACTCGCTGCGCCCCTGGAACAGGCCCACCACCTTGCGCGCGCACAGCAGGTCGAGCATGTGCACGGCGAGCACGTCGCGCCCCGGCGGGCGCTCGACGATCAGGTCGGCGCAGTCGGCCAGCGCCGCCTCGATGGCATCAAGGCGCGGCTCGGGCCCCAGATAGTCGTTGGTCCAGCGCCATTCGCAGCGCTGGCCGGCCAGCTCGACAAGGCCATACAGCGCGCAGCCGATCGAGGTGCCGGCGTCACTCGGCGCGGGCGGGATGAAGACGTGCTTGAACGGCGTTTCGCGCAGCAGGCGCTCGTTGGCGGAACAGTTCAGGCCGGTGCCGCCGGCAAAGCACAGGTTGTCCATGCCGGTCGTGGCGTGCAGCCAGCGTGCCACCTGCAGCAGCGCCTCTTCGAACGCGCGCTGGCCTGCTGCGGCCAGGTTGGCGCAGTCGGAAAAGCGCACGCCCGGCTCGCCGTAGCGAAAGCGTGCCCGTTCGCGCAACTGCGCGCGCCATGCCGCCGGGATCATGACGTGGAAGCCGTCGACATCGAGCGGCGGCAGGCCGAGCGCGCGCGGGTCGCCGTGCGGCGCCAGCCCCATGATCTTGCCTTCGTTGCCTTCGCCGGGGAACATGGTCTGGGTCAGCAGGAAGTAGAACATGCCCAGGCCGACCAGCTCTGCATCGTCGCGGTTCCAGACCTGCTTGTCGATGCATTCGATGCGCTCCCGGTCGGCGCGGTAAAACGAGGACACCTCGCGCCAGTCGCCCGGCACGCCGACCGCACCGTTCCAGTGCTCGGTCAGCGCGGACACCTGGCTGCCCTGGCCGTCCACGATCATCACCGCCGCATCGCGAAACGGCGAGGGATGGAACACGCTGTAGACGTGGGCCAGGTGGTGCGAGATGCGCCTGCTCTGCCAGCCGGGCGCCAGGCGCAGCGTCTCGCGCAGTTCCGCTTCGTACAGCGGCAGCTGGCCGATCTCGGGATCGGACGAGTAGCATTCGACCAGCACGTCGATCGGCCGGTCCAGCCCCGGCAGGCGGGGCGCATAATGGTCGCGGAAATCCCCCGGCTTGCCCCAGTGGTGCTTGTGGCGCGTCAGCCTTTCCTTCTGAATTGCCCATACCAGCTGCGAACCGTGCATCAGGCAGACGCTCGCGTCCTGCGTGCGGTTGACCCCGAGCACAACGGGCGCATCGTTCATCGTGATCTCCTGGTTGGCCATGGTGGCGACCCGGCGGCCGGCGATCCGGCGCTCCAGCTCACTGTTGGAGCGTGATGAGCTCATTAAGTTCGTGGCGGACGCGAGCGGCTGGGCGAAACCAGTATGCGAAAACGAGGTCTTAAGGCTATTTGTCAAGGAGGCCGATCATGGCGCACGTCAATCCGGTTCAGATTCAGAAGTTTTTGAAGGGCATGGACTATCCGGCGTCCAAGGCCTCGCTGATCGACAAAGCGAAGAGCGAAGGGGCGGACGCCAACGTCTGCGCATCGCTCGAAATGCTGCCGGACGAAATGTTCCAGACACCGGCCGACGTCAGCCAGGCGTTTGGGCGCTTACCGGATGATGTGACCGGCGGGCGTGACGAGGGCCAGGAACACAAGCGCGATACCAGGCATGAAGCCAAGCCGAAGGAGGCCGAGGCCAAGCACGAAACAAAGCATGAGGCCAAGCACGAGACAAAGCACGAAGCCAAGCCGAAGGAGGCTGAGGCCAAGCACGAGACCAAACACGAAGCCAAGCCGAAGGAGCAAGCCGAGGAAAAGCACGAGACCAAGCACGAAGCCAAGCATGAGACCAGGCATGAGGCCAAGCCTCACCTGGGCAGCAATGAATTCCTGATCGAGGCGCTCCAGGACTCGATGGCGGAAGTTAAGATCTGCGAAATGGCGATGGAAAAGTCGCAGAACCCCGAGGTCAAGCACTTTGCCCAAAGAATGATCGACGAGCACGGCCGCATGAGCCGCGACATGGAAAAGCTGGCGACCGACAAAAAGCTGGAAGTGCCGCGCGCCATCCGGCGCGAGCAGCAGATGACGGTCGACGAGCTGTCGGGCGTGGAAGGCACCGTGTTCGAGCAGCGCTGGATTCAATACGAAATCGACGTGCACGAGCGCGACATCAAGGTGTTTAGCCACTACGCCGATACCGAACCGGACCCGGAAATCAAGAAAATGGCGAAGGAGGGTGCGCGCATGTTCGGCGACCACCTGAAGCGGGCGCACGACGTGGGCAAGAAGCTGGGCCGTGCCTGAGGGAGGCGAAAGAAGGTATCATCGAGAGAACTTTTCTCGCTGATACCAACCCATGCTGCAGACGCCCGCTTCGTTCATTCCGCTCCTGACTCGCCAGTCCCACCCCGACCCGCTGACTTTCCTGTTCCACCAGGGGCGGCTGCTGGTGTCCGAGCCCGGCCTCGCGTTGCCGGATACATCGGTACTGGCGCAGTTGGACGTCGATCCCGAACGCCTGCTGCCGCTCGGCCTGTGGAATGGCCGCTACTGCCAGGCTGGCTGGACCGATAGCGAAAGCGTGCCGCCCGGCTTTGCCTGGCGCGGCCTGCGCTCGCTGTTCGGAACGCTTGACGACCAGTTGCTGGGACTGGCCGGGCGCGCCTCCCAGGTCGCCGAATGGGCGCGCACCCACCGTTTCTGCGGCGCCTGCGGCAGCCCGACGCTGCTGATGGCTGGCGAGCGCTGCTTCAAGTGCGTCGCGTGCGGCCACATGGCCTACCCGCGCATCTCACCGGCGATGATGGTGCTGATCAAGAAGGGCGATGCAGTCTTGCTGGCGATGCACGTGCACTCGCCCTCCAAGCGTTTCAGCCCGCTGGCCGGCTTTCTCGAGGCCGGCGAATCGATCGAGGAAGCGGTGCACCGCGAAGTGGCCGAGGAAGTGGGCCTGCGGGTGCACAACCTGCAATACTTCTCGAGCCAGTCCTGGCCTTTCCCGCATTCCCTGATGATTGCCTTCACCGCCGACTACCTGGACGGCGAGATCCGCGTCGACCGCAATGAAATCGCCGAGGCGCGCTGGTTCGGCCCCGGCGACGAGTGGCCGGAGCGGGTGCCGCACGTGTCGATCTCGAGCCTGCTGGTCGACACGCACCGTCCGCCCGGACGCTAGCAATCTCAGGCGACCGCCACCGGCTTGGCCGGCTGTTCCGGCTGGACCGCCAGCGCGCCATCGAGCACCACGGTCCGGGGCGTGTCCTGCGGTTTGGCGCCGGTGCCGCGCATCTGGATCGCACGCTGCAGCAGGTCGAACCAGAACGGCGCGCCGAACAGGGTGGTCGAGGCGGTCACCATCCAGCCGGCCAACTGCAGCGCAAAATCGGCGTTCAATGCCGGCGGGAAGCTGGTCCAGCCGATCGGCAGCGCCCAAAGCGCCTGCAGGGTCTCGGGCGTGAGCGCGCCCGGCACCGTGCTGATCTGGCTCGCCAGCGGGTGCTGCCACAGGGTGCGGAACAGGTGGATGCTGTCGATGTTGAACAGGACCGCCAGCAGGAACGAGATCAGCACCGAAATGAGCAGTTGCTGGCGCTTGTAGACGCCGGACAAACGATCCATGGCATTGTCGAACCACGCCGCCAGTGCGTGCTGGAACTGGGGCAGGTCGGCCGCGCGCCGGTACAGCCCCTGCATCATCCGCCGGATCTGATCATCCGGAATGGCATCGATCGCCCTTCCTAACGAACTGTAGTCGCCAGGCGTCTGCTGGATGCTGTCCACCAGCGCGATCGCGAAATTGGCCGGCTCGATATACGACGGCATGCTCTTGAGCGAGCCTGCCTCGGTACCGCCGCCATGCGGATTGACCAGCGGGTGCGCGTACACGGCCTGCGCCAGGCTGGCGAAGTTCGGGTCGTTGAGCATGCTCTTGACCCCGTCAAGCAGGGTGTTGGCGCGCAGCCGGAACGCCGACGCCAGCGCTTCTTGCAGCGCGCTCACGATCAGGGCGACCGTGCCAAAGCAAAACGTCAAACCAATCGCAACTTCCAGGACTGTGCTGCCAAACATGGGCGCCTCCTTGGCGAGTGAGTCAAAACTCGATACACGCTAGCGCATCCGGCTAACGGATGAGGTCGGTTTGCTCAAACTTGCTCGAACAAAAGGCAATGCCGGATACATTTGCGGCATTTTCTATATACTCTCGGGATTGCACATTTAGGGTTGAACATGTCTGACAAAGAAGCTTTCACCGAACACGACTGGCGTCGCCTGCTGACCAGCCTGGGAGAGGATCCGGACCGTCCTGGCTTGCACGAAACGCCGGCACGCGTTGCGAAAGCGTGGAAACACTGGACTTCCGGCTACGACCAGGACCCGGCCGAGATCCTCAAGGCATTCGAGGATGGCGCCGAGGAGTACAACGAGCTGATCGTGGTGCGCGGCATCCCGGTGTACAGCCATTGCGAGCATCACCTGGCGCCGTTCTTCGGCAAGGCCACCGTCGGCTATCTACCCAATGGCAAGATCGTCGGCCTGTCCAAGCTGACCCGTCTGGTCGACGTGTTCGCCAAGCGCCTGCAGGTGCAGGAGCGCATGACGATCCAGATCGCCAACGCGCTGATGGAAGTGCTCGAGCCCAAGGCGGTGGGCGTGGTCGTCAAGTGCCGCCACATGTGCATGGAAAGCCGCGGCATCCGCACGCCCGGCGAGGAAACCGTCACCTCGGCCATGCTGGGCGAACTGCAACCCAACCTGGCCCTGCGTACCGAGTTCCTGGCGCTCGCCCGCGACTGACCCCTGGCGGCGCCGGCCGGGCGCCGCTTTTTCATCGCGGCGCCATGGCGTCAAATCGGGAACCTGTTCCAGATCGGCTGTCTCAAAGTCGTATTTGGGACGATCGAGATGGCCAGGCCAGAATTCCCGAGCGACATTTCGCGCGAGCAGTTCGAACAGGTGCGCGACATGCTCGAAGCAGCGCGCCGCAAAACGCGTCCACGCAAACACGACTTGTACGACGTATATAACGCCGTCCTGTACTTCCTTCACACCGGTTCCGCCTGGCGCAGCATGCCGCCCGAGTTCCCGCCCTGGCGCACGGTTCACGAATATTTCACGCAGTGGACCATGCTGCGCGAGGGCGACCGCACGCTGCTCGAGCAGACGCTGGAAAAGCTCGGCCGCACGCAGGAACTGGAGCGGCTGCGCAAACTGCTGGCACCACGATAGAAGGGGACAGGCGACTGCTCCTGGCTGCCGGCATGTCGTCCCGCGCCCTGGTTTTTACTGCTGAGCGTTGGCCTGCACGCTTGACTGGCCGCGCAGGAAACGTCGTCCCTATCCACGCAAAGCCCGCTATCCGCAGCGCCTTGCCTTCTCCCCGCCGTCCGGCCGATTCCGCAGGCCGGCTAGATCACTTCCCTTCTGGACTGACCACTTGACGGAATAATAACGCGGCAAAAATCTTGGTGGTCTGACCACTTGTTGTTTTTTTGCCTCGGCGGTTTACCAATTCCTCAGCCCGCCATAAATTTCACATTCTTCCATTCCAACAAGAGATTGTTGGCTTTGCACGGCAGATTGCAGTGAAAACTGCGGAAATTCCGCCAAAATTGCAGATTCGTCAATCAATTTGAATGTAAAAAATGCATCCCTCGGCCGCCACCTTGGGCGTGTCCAAATGCGATTTTGGTTGTACTTACGGAAACTATAAGTAATCATCGGGCGTGACCGCTCAGAGTTTTGATTGCTCTCGATACGACCTCTCAGAGTTTCGGGTGGCGCCTACCGCAATAGCAGAAACAAGAAAGCGCTAACAAATGTATAGGAGACTGCATGCGTAACAAGAATCAACTGCCGGCCATGACCGTGCTTGCCACTGCCCTGCTGGCCATTGGCAGCAGCGCCCATGCCCAGACCGCCACACCCCAGGACGAACCGCAGACCGTGGTGGTGACCGGCCTGCGCGCCTCGCTGGAAAGCGCGCTCAATGCCAAGCGCACCGAAAACAGCATCGTCGATGTCATCAAGGCGGAAGACATCGGCAAATTCCCCGACACCAACCTGGCCGAGTCGCTGCAGCGCGTGCCCGGCGTGGCGATCGACCGCGATGCCGGCGAAGGCCGCAGCATCACGGTGCGCGGCCTGGGCCAGGACTTCACCCGCGTGCGCATCAACGGCATCGAGGGCCTGGCCACCACCGGCGGCACCGACAGCTCGGGCGGCAACAACCGTGGCCGCGGCTTCGACTTCAACGTGTTCGCTTCCGAACTGTTCAGCTCCCTGACCGTGCGCAAGAGCTCGGCGGCTGACGTGGAAGAAGGCTCGCTGGGCGCCACCGTCGACCTGCAGACCATGCGTCCGTTCGACCTCAAGAAGGGTTTCAACGCCACCGCGATGCTCAAGGCGCGCTACAACGACCTGGCGAAGAAGACCAATCCGCGCGGCGCCTTCATGGTGTCGAATACGTTCAACGACAACACCATGGGCTACCTGATCTCGGCGGCCTACTCCAAGCGCACCATGTTCGAAGAGGGCTTCTCGACCGTGCGTTGGGATAACGGTTCCTCCTCCGGCGGCTGGTGCGCCCCGATGGGCGTGGGCAGCTCGACCGCGACGACTTGCGCCCCCGCCGGCGGTGGCTTCCCGGCCGCCGACCGCCTGCCGGCCAGCGCGGGCGCCACGGATGCCTACAACCAGTCCAGCAAAAACGAAAATTTCCATCCGCGCCTGCCGCGCTACGGCCGCCTGACCCACGACCAGGACCGCCTGGGCGTGACCGCATCGTTCGAATGGAAGCCGATGCGCGGCACCCGCATTTCGCTCGACATGCTGTACGCCGATTTGAAGGCCACGCGCGAGGAGAGCTTCCTGGAAGCGATCTCGTTCAGCCGTACCGCCACCCAGGGTGGCAAGCCGCAGACCTCGGTGGTCCAGGCGCAATATGACGCCCAGGGCCGCCTGTTGTACGGCGTGTACAACGGCGTGGACATCCGTTCCGAGAACCGTTTCGACGACCTGTCCACCAAGTTCACCCAGCCGACCCTGACCATCGCGCACAGGTTGAACGATGACTGGACCGTGAACGCCCGCATCGGACGCGCCCAGTCCAAGTTCGCGAATCCGTACCAGACCACGGTGACCCTGGACGCCCCGAACGTCAATGGCTATACGATCGATTTCCGCAACAGCGACCGCCTGCCTTTGATCACCTATCCGTTCGATCCGTCCAAGACCGGCGTGCTGAACATCTACGGCGTGCCGGCAGGCGCCACGAGCGTTGCCAATGCCACCCCGAGCGAAATCCGCATCCGCCCGCAGGGTTCGAACAACGTCAACGATGTGCTCCACCTGGACGCGGCCTGGCGCGCCAACGACACCTGGACGCTCAAGGGGGGCGTGGACCTCAAGACCTACAAGTTCGACACCTATGAGTATCGGCGCGGCACCGAAGTCATGTACGGCCTGCCGGCCGGCACCAGCCTGGACAGCGTGACCCGTACGGTCACCGATTTCGGCAACGGGCTCTCCCTGCCTGCCGGCACCATCACCAGCTGGGTGATTCCGGACGTGAAGGCGATCACCAAGCTGTACGACGCTTACTGCAACTGCCTCAAGAGCGGTCCGGCTAACGGCCCGGGCGACTTCACCTTGGCCTCGATTACCAACGGCAACGCGCGTGGCAACAACCGCGCCATCAAGGAACAAGACAATGGCGTCTTCCTGATGGCCGATTTCGACACCGAGGCGGCCGGCATTCCGTTGCGCGGCAACGTCGGCGGCCGCTATGTCAAGACCAAGGTGACCGCCCAGGGCTACCTGGCCACCGGCGGCGGCACCCCGGTCACTGCCTACAACGACTACAAGGACTTCCTGCCGTCGTTTAACCTGACCGCCAGCGTCACCCGCGATTTTCTGGTCCGCCTGGCGGCCGCCAAGGTGATGTCGCGTCCGCCGCTGGGCAACCTGAACCCGGGCGGTTCGATCTCCACCGCGGGTTCGCCGTCCATCAACTCCGGCAACCCGGTGCTGAAACCGTTCCGCGCCAAGACTCTGGACGCCTCGTTCGAGTACTACTTCGGCAAGAACGCGTTTGTGGGTCTCGGCTTGTTCCAGAAGAATATCGACAGCTACATCCAGGGCGTCCGCCAGTCGATGCCGTTCAACCAGACCGGCTTGCCGATGTCGCTGCTGCCGTCTAACTGGAACGGTACCGAAGTGTTCGACGTGACCTCGTTCGCCAACACGCCGGGCGGCAAGCTGCGCGGCTTCGAACTGAACTATCAGCAGCCGTTCACTTTCCTGCCGTCCTGGGGCCGCAACTTCGGCGTGGTCGCCAACTACACGCAAGTGGAGTCGAAGATCAACTACCTGCTTGCAGCCAACGTCGCCAACAGCGGCATGGTGCAGGATGACCTGGTTAACCTGTCGCCCAAATCGTCGAACGCCACCCTGTACTACGACGACGGCAAGCTGAGCGCGCGCCTGACCGGCGCCCGCCGCGCGTCGTACCTGCAGGTGGTGCCGGCACAGAACAACAACGACGTGCAAGGCAAGAACGCCACCTTCAACGTCGACCTGTCTGTGTCGTACAAGTGGGACGACAAGCTGGAGTTCACGCTGGAAGGCGTCAACCTGACCAATGAGGCCAACGACCAGTTCGTGAGCCGGGCGCGCAACAGCGTGCTCGTGCATCACGTGACCGGCCGCGAGTTCCTGGTCGGCGCCCGCTACAAGTTCTGACGCTTCTTGCGCGCTAAGCCACGGCGTTCCCGCCGTGGCATCCGTTCACGGCCCCGTTTGCGCGGGGCCATTTTTTTTCATGGATGGCATCCCTGGCAGCGAGCCAGGTTGATCCTGATTACGTTCTGTCGCAATTGGCGTAGCACGGCTGGGCTCGCCTGCGTTAAGCTGAGCAAATCAAGCCCATTTCTTCCTCAGCGGTACCACCATGTTTGAACACCTCAACCTCGTTTTATTTTCCGTAATCAACGCGCCTGCCGGACTGGCCGGTTGGCGCCTGTCCGGCGCCGTATTCGCCGCCGAATGGCTGATCCTGCTGGTGCCGGTGGTGCTGGTCCAGCTCTGGATCGTTGGCGGGGCCAGGCAGCGCCAGGCGGCGGTGCGCGCTGGCCTGGCGGCCGGTGTCGCCCTCGCGATCAATGCCGTGATCGGCCTGCTCTGGTTCCATCCGCGGCCGTTCATGGCCGGAATCGGCAACACCTTCCTGCACCACGCGCCCGACAGCTCGTTCCCGAGTGACCACGGCACCATCATGTTCACCGTGGCGCTGGTGCTGTTGACCAGCACGCCGCCGCTGGCGCGCCGCTGGGGCGCGGTGCTGCTGCCGGCCGCGCTGGCGGTCGCGTGGTCGCGCGTGTTCCTCGGCGTGCACTATCCGATGGACATGTTTGGCGCCTTGCTGGTCTCGCTGGCGGTGGTGCTGCTGTTTAACGGCCGCGTCGGTGCGGCGCTCTGCGGGTGGCTGCTGCCGCCGATGGAAACGGTCTACCGCCGTGTGCTGGCAACGCCGATCGCGCGCGGCTGGCTACGGCCGTAATTGCCGGCGCCTGGCCCAACCTGCGCCTGATCATTTGGCCGCGGCATTCGCCGCGGCCTGCTCGAACACCAGGTTCTTCTTCCCGTCCAGCCGGAACATCCCCAACTGCTGGCCCAGTTCTCCCTGTGGCGGGTCGATCTGCGTGCAGCCCTGCGTATCCACCTGCCACACCTGTTCCGTGGTGCGCAGCGTGTACACCTGTTCGCCGCTGGCGAACAGTTCCACCTCGACGTCCGACAGCGGCGCCTTGCCCAGCACGAGCTGGCGCTGGCAGTCGGGCAGCCGCGACACCATCAGCCGCAGCGTTACCTGCTTGCTCCAGAAGGTGTCCTGCTGGGCGCGCAGGCTCAGCGCGTGCTCGTTGCCGTCGATGTAATAGCTGGCCGATTGGTTGACGCAGCCGGCCAGCAGCAGCGGCGCGGCCAAGCCCAGTGCTTTGCGCATGTCGATTCCTCTTTGATGCTCTATTGCATCACCGCGACCAGTATAGGTTGCTTCAAACGCCGTACGCAACCGCCGGCCGGACACGGCGCTCGTGGCGCGCTCCCCCGTTTTGGGATTTGGTAGATGATCAATCCGTAAGGCAGGTTGCAGGCTCAGGCAGGCTGTCTGCATCAAAGCTTGATCACGTGCCGCGGCCCACATCACTCATCCGTAGGAACTGCCGGTGGACCCGGCAGGTCAGACGGGTTCTTTGTCTTTCCTTCAATCGAGCACAGCCATGCCACAAGACGAGCAAACCCGGATCGAACGGCCTGTCGAGGCCGCTCCCATGCCGTATGCGCCCCCGCAGAATGTCCTGCTCCGCGTCAACGGCCAGAACCATGCACTGATGATCGAGCCGCGCGTGACCCTGCTCGACGCCCTGCGCGAGGTGCTGGGCCTGACCGGCACCAAGAAGGGCTGCGACCACGGCCAGTGCGGCGCCTGCACGGTGCTGGTCGACGGCCGCCGCATCAACTCCTGCCTGACGCTCGCGATCATGCAGGAGGGCAGGGAGATCACCACCATCGAAGGATTGGCACAGGACGGCGCGCCGCACGCGCTGCAGCAGGCCTTCATGGACCATGACGCCTTCCAGTGCGGCTACTGCACGCCGGGCCAGCTCTGCTCGGCGGTGGCGCTGCTTTCCGAGGCGGCCGGCGGCCAGGCCAGCGCGGTAACAAAGGGCGATGCGCGGAGCGGCGCGCTGTCGGACGAGGAGATCCGTGAACGCATGAGCGGCAACCTGTGCCGCTGCGGCGCCTATCCCAACATCGTGGCGGCGATCCGCAACGTGGTCGAACGCACCGCCATGCCCGGATCGTAAAAGGGGGCGGCCCGTGCAATCGATCTACTACGACAGGGCGCGCGACGTCGACCACGCGATCGCGCTGGCACGCCAGCCGGGCACCATGTTCATCGGCGGCGGGACCAACCTGCTCGACCTCTACAAGAGCGGCATCGAACGGCCGCTGCGGCTGGTCGACGTGAGCCGGCTGGCGCTGGACGGCATCGAGGAACTGCCGGATGGCGGCTTGCGTATCGGCGCCACGGTCTCCAACACCATTGCTGCCAACCATCCGCTGGTGCGCGAGCGCTACCGCGTGCTGTCCGAGGCGCTGCTGAGCGGCGCCTCGGCCCAGCTGCGCAACATGGCGACCGTCGGCGGCAACCTGCTGCAGCGCACGCGCTGCTATTACTTCACCGACCCCACGCTTGGCGCCTGCAACAAGCGCGAGCCCGGCTCCGGCTGCGCCGCCAAGGACGGCTACAACCGCATCCACGCGATCCTCGGCGCCAGCGAAGAGTGCATCGCCACCAACCCGTCGGACATGAGCGTCGCCTTGTGCGCGCTCGATGCCATCGTGCGCCTGAAGGGGGAGCACGGCGAGCGCCAGGTGCCGATTGGCCAATTCCACCGCCTGCCCGGCGACCATCCCGAGTTGGACACGGATATCCGGCCCGGTGAACTGATCACGGCGGTCGACCTGCCGCCGCCGCTCCCCGGCCGCTCGCATTACCTCAAGGTGCGCGACCGCGCCAGCTACGCCTTTGCGCTGGTGTCGGTGGCCACGGTGCTGGACGTGCAGCGCGGCGCGGTACGCGAACTGCGCCTGGTGCTGGGCGGCGTGGCGCACAAGCCGTGGCGCGCGATGGAGGCGGAAAAAGAATTGCGCGGCAATGCCTTCGACGAGCTGACGATCGAGCGCACCGCGCACGCCGCGGTGGCGGGCGCCCGCCCGTATGTGCACAACGCGTTCAAGGTCGAGCTGGCGCAGCATGCCATCGTGCGCGCGCTGCGCACCGCGGGAGGACTCGCATGAGCTTCGTCGGCGCACCCGTCAACCGCACCGACGGCTGGGCCAAGGTCAGCGGCGCAGCACTTTATTCTGCCGAGCATCCGGTCCCGAACCTGGCGCACGCGGTGCTGGTCACCAGCACCGTCCCGAGCGGACGCATCACGCGCATCGACACGCGCATGGCGGAGCAGGTTCCCGGCGTGCTGCTCGTGATGAGCTATGAGAACGCCATGCGGCTGCCGCCTGCAACCAGAATGGGCAAGCTGCAGCCGCCGATCGGTCGCGCGCTGACGCTGCTGCAGGACGACCGGGTTTATTACAACAACCAGCCGGTTGGCGTGGTCGTGGCCGAGACCCTGGAACATGCGCGCGAAGCCGCGGCGCGCCTGCAAATCGAATACGAGCGTGCCGACGCGGTGCTCGATTTCGAATTGGCCAAGCAATCGGTCCATCCGCCTGGCACCATATTGGGCGAAGACCCGGACACCAGGCGCGGCAACCTGCAGACGGGCCTGCTGACGGGCAGCGCGCGGGTGGAGGCGACCTACGTCACGCCCTACGAGAGCCACAACCCGCTCGAGCCGCACGCGACCATCGCCGCGTGGGAGGGCGATCGCCTGACCCTGTACGACTCGACCCAGTACATCAAGGGCGTGCAGCGGATCGTGGCCGAAACGCTTGGCATGCCAGCCGACCGGCTGACCGTGTTCTGCCCCTTCACCGGCGGCGGCTTCGGCTGCAAGGGGTCCGTGTGGTCGCACGTGGTGCTGGCCGCGATGGCCGCGCGCCAGGCGGGGCGCCCGGTCAAGCTGGTCCTGGACCGAAACCAGATGTTCGGCCCGGTCGGCATGCGCCCCGCCACCGAGCAGCGCATGCGGCTGGCGGCGCTGAGCGATGGGCGCCTGACCGCTTCCAGCCACGACGTGACCTCCTACACTTCCGTTATCGAGGACTGGACCGAGCCGTCGGCGCTGGTCACCCGCATGATGTACGAGTCGCCCACCCAGGAGACCTCGCACCGGCTGGCCAAGATGAACCTCGGCACCCCGACCTTCATGCGCGCGCCCGGCGAAGCCACCGGCACCTATGCGCTGGAGTGCGCGATGGACGAACTGGCATACGAGCTCGGCATCGACCCGATCGAGCTGCGCCTGCGCAACTACACCGAGCGCGACCCGGACAAGGGCTTGCCTTTCTCGAGCAAGTCGCTGCGCCAGTGCTACGAGGTTGGCGCGCAGCGCTTCGGCTGGCACGGCCGCAATCCGGCCCCGCGCTCGATGCGCGAAGGTGACAAACTGGTCGGCTGGGGCATGGCTACCGCCACCTACCCGATGCGCCGCATGGCGGCCAAGGCCAGCGTCGTCATGTATCCGGACGGCTTTGCGATCGCGCGTTCGGCCACCCAGGACCTGGGCACCGGCACCTACACGGTGATGACCCAGGTCGCCGCCGACGCGCTCGGCGTGCCGCTGGCGAACATGCGCTTTGAACTGGGCGACTCGCGCATGCCGGATGCGCCGGTGTCGGGCGGGTCGATGACGGTGGCGAGCGTTTCGTCCGCCGTGCACGCGGCGGCGGGCGCCCTGCGCCACAAGCTTGCCAGCATTGCCTGCGCCCATCCGCACTCGCCGCTGCACGGTGCAGTGCCTGAGGAGGTGGGTGCTGACGCTGGCTGGCTGTTCCTGTCCGGTGATCCGTCCCGGCGCGAGCCGATGGCGCTGGTGGTTGAACGCCACGGCCAGGGCCCGATCGAAGCGACCGCGAACGCCGCGCCCGGCGAGGAAAAGAACAAGTATTCGATGCACTCGTTCGGCGCGGTATTCGTCGAGGTGCACGTGGATGAACTGCTGGGCGAAATCCGCGTGCCGCGCGTGGTCGGGGTGTACGGCGTGGGCCGGCTGCTCAACCGAAAGACCGGCCACAGCCAGCTGATGGGCGGGATCGTCTGGGGTCTGGGCATGGCGCTGTTCGAAGAAACGCTGATCGACAAGCGCATCGGCCGCGCGGTGAACGGCAACCTGGCCGAGTACCATGTGCCGGTCAATGCCGACGTCGGCACGATCGACGTGCAGGTCGTCGAGGAGCACGACCCTTACGTCAATCCACTGGGCGCCAAGGGCATCGGCGAGATCGGCATTACCGGTGTGGCGGCGGCCGTGGCCAACGCGGTCTACCACGCCACCGGCAAGCGGGTGCGCGACTTGCCGATCACGCTGGACAAGCTGCTGTAGGCGATCGACTGGCAGCGTGTCCACTCAGGCGTAGGGTGCGCAATTTTGATCACGCGGTTCGCGAACGTCGCGTAGTGAAGCGGTAGCCGCAAGTCAGCATACGGTGACCGCGTGCGCACAGGTGCGCACCCTACGCAGCCGATCGAACCGATAGTAGCTCAGCCTAGGGTTTGAGCAGCACCGAACCCACCGTCTGCCCGCTCTCGATCAGCCGATGCGCCTGCGCCGCGTGCGCCAGCGGCAGTTCCTGCCCGATCCGCACCCGCAGCCCCGCTGCCAGCCGCTGCAGGGTCGCCTGTGCGCCTTCGCGGTAGCGCGCGAGGTCGCTCATGAAGCGAAACACGCCGGGCCGGGCGAATGCGATCGAGCGGTACGGTCCCAGTTCGGCCGGGTCGAGCGCCGCGATTGTTCCCGCCACCTGGCCGATGCTGGCCACCATCCCGTACGGCCGCACCGCGTCCAGCGTCTGGCGCAAGGTCTCGCCACCGATGCCGTCGATCGCCAGGTGCACGCCTTCGCCCTGCGTGAACTTGCGCGTTGCGGCGACAAAGTCCTCTTCCCGATACAAGATGGCGTGGTCCAGCCCGTGCGCGCGCGCAAGCTCGGCCTTGGCCGGGCTGCCCACGGTGCCGATCACAATCGCGCCGAGCGCCTTGGCCCACTGAACCAGGATCAGCCCCAGTCCACCTGCGGCAGCGTGCACCAGCACCGTATCCCCCGGCCCGATCTTGCGAACCCACGCGAACAGCATGTGCGCGGTGATCCCGCGCAGCATGACGCCGGCAGCCGTCTCGAACGAGACCGCGTCCGGCAGCACGATCGCGCGTTCCGCCGGCAGGTTGCGCGCATCCGCGTAGCTGCCCACGGGAGCCCCGGCGTAGGCCACGCGCTGGCCGGGCACGATTTCCCGCACGCCCGGCCCGACCGCCTCCACCACGCCTGCCCCTTCCGCACCAAGCGTCGCGGGCAGGTTGGGCAGCGGGTACAAGCCGGTGCGGTGGTAGACGTCGACAAAGTTCACGCCGATGGCGGCGTGGCGGATGCGGATCTGCCCCGGGCCAGGCGGCGCAAGTTCGATCGGCTCGCAAACCAGTTGCGTGTGGTCGCCGTGGGCATGGATGCGAACGTGTTGGATCAGGTCGTTCATGGAAGGCTCCTCAAGTGATGATGGTTGCCAGTCATGGTAGATGGTGCAAAAATCGTCCGAAATAGCAAAAAATCGACCGTTACTGTGCAAAATTCGACTGAACACGCCAAAGACGCGCTGAGCTGGGACGACGTGCGCTACTTCCTCGAATTGGCCCGCCAGGGCAAGCTGACGGCGGCCGCACGCGCGCTCGGCGTCGAGCACTCGACCGTTGCCCGCCGCGTCAGCGCCCTCGAGGCCCGGCTTGGCCTGCGCCTGTTCGACCGCCTGCCCAAGAGCTGGAACCTGACCGCCGAGGGCGACGCGCTTGTCGCCCACGCGCGCCGCATCGAGGACGAGGCGCTGGCCTTCAGCCGCGCCAGCGCCGGCTTCGGCGCGTCAAACGGCACGGTGCGCATCTCCGCGCCGCCGGTGTTTGCCAGCCACTTCCTGATTGCGCGCCTGGCGCGGGTGCGCGACCGCTGGCCGGGAATCACGATCGAGATGGTCGGCGAATCGCGCCAGGCCAACCTGTACCGGCGCGAAGCTGACCTGGCGATTCGCCTTTCGCGGCCCGAAGAACTGGAACTGGCGGCGCGCCCGCTCGGCAGCATCGGCTACGGCCTGTACGCGAGTCACGCATGGCGCGAGCGCAGAGCGGACGGATGGGAATTCGTCGGTTATGACGAGCTGCTGCGCGAAACGCCGCAGCAGCGATGGCTTGAAGAGCTGGCGCAGGGGCGGCCGTTCAGTTTGCGCACCAACGACCTGGGCGCGATGCACCAGGCCTGCCGTGCGGGGCTGGGATTGGCGGCGCTGCCGCACTTCCTGGCGCGCGGCGACACTGCGCTGGTGCTGCTGGCCCAGCATCCGTGCCCGGTAAGCCGGCCAATCTGGCTCGCGGTCCATCCCGATGTACGCCGTTCACCCCGGGTCAAGGCGGTGGCGGACCTGCTCGCCGATGTGATCCATGAGGGCGAAGCCGCGCTCGTGTAAGAGGGATCAGTGGTGCGACCGGCTATCTGCGGCCACGGTATCCGGGACGCGCCGCCGCCCGATGTTCGATGTGACGGAAAGTGATCCGGCCCTTGGACAGGTCATAAGGTGAGAGTTCGAGTTTGACCTGGTCGCCTGCAAGGATGCGAATATGATTCTTGCGCATCTTGCCGGACGTATAGGCGATCAGTTGGTGGCCATTCTCGCAGTCAACGCGGAAGCGCGAGTCAGGAAGGACCTCGGCGACAACGCCGTTCAGTTCGATCAGTTCTTCTTTTGCCATTTAATGTTTCCAGTGCAGGGAGTGAAATGGGTTGCCGGGAGATATAGCAACCCGATAACGACGGTGAAACGGAAATGATGGCAAAGCCTGCCGAGGATGCCGAACAGCGAGCAGCCACTGCGCTGTGCGACCAAAAAAAAGCCCGCTTGCTGCGGGCTTCGTTTCAATGTGATACCAATGTTGAATCGCTGAACCAGCCCATGCTATCTGCATGGTGCGGAACGTCGGACGCCCATGCTATCTGCATGGTGCTCGTTCGTGTAATCGACACATCGTGTTGGGATGACATCCCCAGCGGCATACTCGCCTACGCCATTACACATGACATATCGCGTACCGTTTAGAGAACGGAAAGGTCCGTAACAACCTACCGATGAAGCCAGTGTACCACGCATGGCCTTGTTCAGCGCGAAAACACGCTTTTTTATTTGGATATCTCGTCCCAGGGTCAGTGGTGCTGATCCTGGCCTTGCTTGCCATGCCCCTGTCCGTGGGAGCTCTCCCAGCCACCGCCCAGCGCCAGGAACAGCGTCGCCTGGTCGGCTGCAAGCTGCGCATCCGATGCTGCCACCGCCGATTCGGCCACCGCCAGCGAACGTTCCGCGTCGAGCGCCGTCAGGAAGTCGGTACGCCCGTAGCGGTAAAGCTTGGCCGCCTGATCTGACGCCAGCGCGCTCTGGTCGCGCGACGCCTTCAGTGCCGCATTGCGGTCCAGTTCCCGCGCGTAGACCGTCAGCGCGCTTTCGGTCTCGCGCAGGGCATTGAGCACCACGCCGTCGAAGTGCGCCAGCGCGCCGGTGGTGACGGCCTTGGCCTGCACGATGCGTGCGCGCGCCGAGCTGAAGGACGGCAGATTCCACGAGATGAGTGAGCCAAGCGAATAGTGCCAGGTGTTCGCGTCGCCGATGCCCGGGATCATGCCGATACTGCCGAACGATGCGCCGAGCGTGATGCTCGGGTACAGGTCGGCGGTCGCAACCCCGATGCGCGCGGTGGCGGCAGCGAGCGCGCGCTCGGACTGGCGAATGTCCGGCCGGCGGCGCAGCAGCGCGGCGCCGTCCCCGACGGGAATCGCGGAGGTCACGCGCGGCGGGGTGTCGCACTTGGCCACGTCGGCCGGGAAGTTGGAGGGGATTTCACCAGTCAGCACCGCGAGCCGGTACAGGGCGGTGCGGCGACGCGCCTCCAGCGGCGGCAGGGCGGCGCGCAGCTGTTCGAGCTGGCTGCGCGCGCGGCTGTTGTCCAGCGCGATGCCGCGCCCGAGCTTGACGCGTTCCGCGGTCAGCGCCACGAACTTTTGCTGCAGGTCGACCGAATGCTGCGCGACCTTCAACTGGTAGCCCGCCGAACACGCGTCCGTGTAGGCGCGCGTGGTGTCGGCCGCGACGACCACGTGGGTCAGGTCGAGCGCCGCCTGCGTCGCTTCCACGTCGGCTTCGGCGGCCTCGATGGCGCGCTTGACCTTGCCGAACAGGTCGAGCTCGTACGCGATCTTGATGTCACCGTTGTACAGGCCCGTGTCCGGCAGCACTTCCGGAATCCCCAGCGACATGCCCGAGATGCGGCCATAGGCCACGTCCGTGCCTGTCTCGACTTCGGGGCGCTTCTTTTCCTCGACCTGTTCCAGCACTCCGTGCGCACGCTGCAGGTTGGCAGCGGCCATGCGCAGGTCGGTGTTGGCCTTGAACGCCTTGGCGATCAGCGCGTCGAGCGTCTTGTCCTGGTACAGGCGCCACCAGTCGGCCGGCAGCGGCTCGGACTTGAACGGCGCATCCTGCGCGCCGATGAAGGGCTTGGACGCATCCGGGCGCTTGATCACCGCTTCCTTGGGCACGTGGTAGTCGGGACCGACGGTGGTACAGGCGGCCAGCAGCGCGAACGTGGCTGCTGCCGCGGACCGTTTGATGTATCGATGTGCAGTCATGTTGCCTTACTTGTTGAGCTTAAGCGTGGCCGCAGCTTGCATGGCCGGTGTGGCCGCCGCCGGCTTGGGGCCGGCATTGAGCACCTGCACCGTCGCGGTCTGCCCCGCAACCAGGCGCACGTCGGCAGGCACCGCATCGAGCGCCACGCGCACCGGGATGCGCTGGGCCAGCCGCACCCAGTTAAAGGTCGGATTCACGTTGGGCAGCATGTTCGGGCTGGTGCTGCGATCGCGGTCGGCGATGCCCTCAGCGAAGCTTTCGACATGGCCGGTGAGCGGCTTGCGCAGGCCCATCAGCGAAACCTGCACCGGATCGCCCAGGTGGATGCCGGGCAGCTTGGTCTCTTCGAAATAGCCTTCGACGTAGAACGAGTGGCGGTCCACCACCGCCATCACCGGGCGGCTGGCGCTGGCGTACGCGCCCACGCGCAGGTCGAGGTTGGTGACGAATCCGTCGACCGACGAGACCACGCGCGTGCGTTCCAGGTTGAGCCTGGCCGTATCCAGGTTCACCAGCGCCTGGGCCAGCGCGGCCTTGGCCTGGTCGGTGCGGGTCTGTCCCTGTTCGCGCGTTTCCTCCGATACCAGGTCGTCGAGCTGGCCGTTGCGTCGGTTTTCGCGCAGGGCCTGGGCCAGCGCGGCCTGCGCCGCCTGCACGGTGGCTTCGCCCTGGCGCAGCGCCAGCTCGAAGCGCGCGCGGTCGATTTCGAACAGCGGATCGCCGGCCTTGACCGGCTGGTTGTCGTGCACGTACACCTTGGTGACCGGGCCAGTGACATCCGGCGCCACCTGCACCACGTACGCCTTCACGCGTCCGTCGCGGGTCCAGGGTTCGACCTCGTAGTGGCGCCACAGCTGCCAGCCGGCGTAGATTGCGCCCGCGGACACCGCCAGCGTGATGCCGACGCGTCCGAACGCCGGCAGGGAGAGTTTCATGACCATGTCAAAACCAGTTCGATGCGAAGAATGAGAGACTGCCGAGGATGATGACGAACAGCGAAAAGTCGAACAGCGCCGGATGCCACACCAGGCGATAAAAGCCGGTGCGCGCGAGCAGGCGATTCAGTAAGCTCGAGATGGCCAGGGCCACCAGCGTCAGCAGCAAAAGCGGGGGAACATAGAGGCCGTAAAGGCTGACTTCGCCGATCATCGGATCTCCTTTTCAAGAATGGGGGATGGCTCGTAGCCGGGAGCGCCGGGGAACAGGTCGCGCCGGATGCCGGCCAGGGCGGCGACGGCTTCGCGCTGCGCGTGGCTGGCTTGGGCCGCGCACACAGAGCGCAAGGCGTTGTCCAGCGAGGCAAGCAGGCGCGCTTCGCCCGCCGGGTCTGGCATCGGCCTGGCTTCGAAATGCTGCGACAGGTGCTCGAGCAGCGGCCACAGCGACGATTCGCTGCGTCCGAGCTGGCCACGCATGTCCTGCAGCTGCGCCATGTTCAGGCCGATGCGCAGGTCGACCAGCGCGTCGGCCGCTTTCAGGTCCTGCTGTGCGCCGGCCAGCGTCAGGCGCGGGGTGAGCAGCGCGATGCGGTCGACCATGCGCGCCGAGAATTCCGGCACCGAGGGCACTTTTTCGCCGCTGCCCAGCCGCGCCAGCTCGCTCCAGCCGGCCCTGAGCAGCCGCCGCGCAGTCCAGCTCGCGCCGAAGGTGCGGAACATGCGCGTGAATACGGCCGCCGCGATCAGGCCAGCGACCTGCGCCAGCGTGAAGTTGAGGAACGAGACCAGATCGGCGTTGTGGGTGTCGAGCATCGACAGCGTGCCGGCGAGCCCAAAGTACAGCGGCATCGCGATGCCGAACGTCGACGGCCGCGACATCAGCCAGCCGATCACCAGGAAGGCGGGCGCGCAGGCGAACATCAGCATCTCGAAGCTGTGCAGCGCGGGCAGGATCACCAACACGTACAGCGCCGACAGCGGGATCGAATAGATGATGTAGACCAGGAAGCTCTTGATGAACGGGACCGGGTTGTCCTGCGTCGCGAACAGGCAGCACATCACTGCGGCAAACATCGGCGCGGCCGCGCCGGCGGGCCAGCCGGTGAGGATCCAGAACGCGCAGCAGGCCAGGGTGGCGATGATCGCGGCCAGCGCCGAGATCAGCGCCTGGCCGTGGTCCAGGTGCAGCGCGCGCGGCGGCACGCCCGGCACGTGGCGCGCTTGCGGCGGCAGCTCGCCGTGCACGCCGGCGTCGATGTGGCCGCGCAGCGTCTGGGTCTCAATGCAGGTGTCGATCAGCGAACGCAGGCGCGCGGCCAGGTTCACCTCGACCAGCTCGCGCCAGCTCGAATCGCGCCCGACCTGCGGCGTGAGCGCGTCGATCTGTTTGCGCAGGGCGAGCTCGCGGCCCGGCTCGGCCTGGCCGCGGCGCGACCCGGTCCATTGCCTGATGTCGTTCAGCAGGGCGGTCCAGCGCGAGGAGGCGTCCAGCGCACCGAGCTGGCGCAGCGCGAGCAGTCGGTCTTCGACTGCCGACAGCAGCGGCACCATCGTTGCCAGGCGCTCCTGCAGCGCGTGGATCGCGTTCGCGGTCCAGCGCAGGTGCGAGGTGTCAAACGGAAGATGGCTCGCCATCAGGCGCAAATCGGTGATGTCGCCGGCCAGCTGGCGCCGGTCCTGCGGGGTGCGCGCGTCGCCGTCCGGCGCCAATGCGTCGGAGATCCAGTGCTGGGCGTCGCGCAGCGCCTTGTCCAGCCGCGCCAGCAGCACCGGGGCGAAACTTTGCGGCAGGACCAGGCTGTGCACCAGCGTCGCGCAGGTTATGCCGAGTGTGATCTCCTCGACCCGCGCCAGCGCGATGTCGAAGATCGATTCCGGACTGCCGACGGCGGGAAACGCGATCAGGCCCGCCGTGTACCCGGCCAGCATCAGGGTGTACGAGCGCGGGGTGCGGTCCAGCAGCGACACGTACAGGCAGCCGCCGATCCACAGGGCCAGCGCAAGCGACAGCAGTTCCGGCGCGTTGACCAGCTGCGGCACCAGCACGATCACCGCGATCGCGCCCAGCAGCGTACCGCCGGCGCGGTACACCGCTTTCGAGCGGGTGGGGCCGGCGAACGGCGCGGCCACGATATACGAGGTCATCATCGCCCAGAACGGGCGCGGCAGGCCAATGCGCATCGAGATGTACAGCGACAGCATCGCTGCGGCGAAGCACTTGATGGAAAAGAGCGCTTCGCCTGCGGTCGGCAGCTTCACGCTGGCTTGCGTCCGGCGGAGGGATCGGCGGGCTTGGCCAGCAGCGCGTTCAGGCCACTGAGCACGCTCAGCGTGGCCTCGACGTCGGCCGTGGCGAAGCCTTCGAACAGCTTGCGGCGAAACGGGATCAGGGCTTGTTCCATCAGCTCGGCGGTCTTCTTGCCTTCCCCGGTCAGCTCGAGAATCTTGGCGCGGCGGTCCTGCGGGTCTTCGCGCCGTTCGAGCAGGCCCGCTTCGATCAGGTGGTCCACCACCCGCACCAGCGACGATGCCTCCAGGCCGAGCGCATCGGCCAGCACGCCGGGCCGCACGCCGTTGCCGAGCCGGCCGATGATCAGCACGGGCAGGCCGGTTGCCTGGGAAAGACCGTAGTCGGCGGCGACCTTGTCCACTGCCGCCTTGTAGCTGCGGGAGGCGAGCGCCAGCGTCGCCGTCAGGTTCATGAGGGTGTGATCGAGGGAATCCATGAGGAGGGTGTAAATATACTTCGCGAACGAAAGTTTAGCATACGAAGTAATTTCTTGCTGTGAAGCCCAATCCGCCTTGAGGGAAGAAGGGGCGTTCCGGCTGCAAATGCAGCGCCCGGGTGGCGATGAAAAAGGCTATGTCATCGCTAAGTGTGGGCTCACGCACGACGTAGGGTGCGCACCAGTGCGCACGCGGTACGGTTGAATGCCGTTGGCTCCGGTACGCACACTCCCGCGTGCGCACTGGTGCGCACCCTACGCCTTTGGTAAACAGCAGCTCGGCTGCCAGCTCGGTTCCACACTTAGCGGTAACATAGCCTAAAAAAAATGCCCCGGCTTTTTGGGCCGGGGCATCGTGATGATGGGAGCGCGTTAGCGTTGCCGCAACGGCGCGCGCATCAAAATTCCTGCCAGTCGTCGGTCGTGGCCGGCTCCTTGCGTGGCACCGGCTTGGCGTGCTGCGCCTGTTTTGCCCGGGGCGCGTGCACCGGCAGCGCCGCCCGCGCGGGAACGGCGTGCGTGGCCTGGGCAACCGGCGCTGCCGCCACACTCGCGTCCAGCCGGAACACGCTGACCGCCGCGGCCAGCGTTGTCGCCTGGTCCTGCATCGCCTGCGCTGCGGCGGCCGACTCTTCCACCAGCGCGGCATTCTGCTGGGTGACATCATCCATCTGTGTGATCGCCTGGCTGATCTGTTCAATGCCGGCGGTCTGCTCCTGGCTGGCGGCCGAGATCTCGCTCATGATGTCGGTCACGCGCCTGACGCTGTCGACGATCGCGCTCATCGTCGTGCCGGCTTCGCTGACCAGCTTGCTGCCGCTCTCCACCTTTGCGGTCGAATTATCGATCAGGGTCTTGATTTCCTTGGCCGCAGCGGCGGAGCGCTGGGCCAGGTTGCGCACCTCACTGGCCACGACCGCAAAGCCGCGCCCCTGTTCGCCGGCGCGGGCCGCCTCGACCGCAGCATTCAATGCAAGGATGTTGGTCTGAAATGCAATCCCGTCGATGACGCCGATGATGTCGGTGATCTTGCCCGACGCGTTATTGATCTCGACCATCGTGGTGACCACCTGGTCGATCACCTGGCCGCCCTTGGCCGCCACGTTCGAGGCCGACATGGCCAGGGTATTGGCCTGGCGCGCATTGTCCGCGTTCTGCTTAACGGTCGAGGACAGCTCTTCGATCGAGGAAGCGGTTTCCTCCAGTGAGCTGGCCTGCTGTTCGGTCCGCGCGGACAAGTCTTGGCTACCGGCCGCCATTTGGCCCGACGCGGTCGCGATCGCATCGGTACCGGTGCGCACCGTGCTCACCGTGCGCGCCAGGCTTTGGTTCATGGTCTCGAGCGCCTCGAGCAGTTGGCCCATTTCGTCACGGGTGTGCACTTCGATGCGGCTGGTCAGGTCACCCTTGGCCACGGTATTGGCAACATCGAGCGCCGTGCGGACCGGGCCGGTAATTGACCGAGTGATCCAGACGGAGACCGAGGCCGCAAAGGCCAGTATCGCCAGGCCCAGCCCGAACATCAGGTTGCGCGTGCTCGTAAAGGTCTCGGCGGCAGTGGCGGCCGCCTGCTCGGCCAGTTCGGTTTGGACGCCAATTTGCTCGTTAACCGCCCCTTGGAGGGCGGCCAGCTGCGGGCGCAGTTGTTTGGCCAGGTAGGTTTCCGCGCCGGCCTTGTCACCGGAATCGATCATACGCACCAGTTGATCGATCCCTTGCAGGTAGACGTCGTTGTAGCGCTTCACCTCCTCCAGTATTTGCCTGCCCTTGGCCGATTGGAGCGTCCTGTCCAGATTGTCTAGGAGCTCTTTCGCGGCTCGGTGCGAGGACGCAATCATTTCCCGTTGCGCCTGCTTGTCCGCAGCGTCGTCGGTCAGCATGATGTTGCGTACCGCGATCGCCACTTTGTTAATTTCATGCAACAACTTGTTGCTCGTTTCGATTCTCGGCATGCGATTGTGGGCAATCTCTTGTGTGCCCTGATCGATGCGTCCCAGCATGGTGATGGCCAATCCGACAATTAACATGAGCAACGCGCAAATGATGCCGAATCCTAGCGCCAGTCGGTTGCCGATCCTTAAATTTGCAAGCCACATCGTCCTTCTTCTCCTATTTTCCAGAAGTTGCAATTTTGGAACGGATATTTACGAAAACAAATATCATACGACTAAGCTGGGAACGAGTCGACGGCCGGAGGGTTAAATGTTCCTAAAAGCAACACTTATTGAATGATCCCTCTAATTCGGCAAAAAAACGCTATGTCACCGCTAAATGTGGGTTTCGTAGGGTGGGCGGGGTGAAGTTGGCCAGTGGCCGACGTTACGAACGCCCACGATGGAACCAGTCGGGATATGGCATGCCATCGCTGAACGCGTGGGCTTTCGGCCGGCCACTGGCCAGCCTCACCCTGCCTACCCTACGCCCCCCACAGGTAACGGTGACAGCGCCAAAAAAAACGCCCCGGCCATTGGCACGGCCGGGGCGCTAGGTAGCTGCGTTGATCCGGTCAGGGCTGCGGATTCCAGCCCGCGCCGCTGCCATAGGCCGCGAACACCTTGGCGCGCGTCGTAAAGCGGTTCGCTGCCTCGTCGTCCGACAGCGTGTAGCCGCCCACGCGTGCCGCCAGGTTCAGCGGCGCACCCAGCAGGTCGGTGCTGCCATACTCGCGCCAGCCCGCGTCCGCGGTCGGCACGGTGGGATTCGGCGCGGGCTGGCCGTTCACGCCCAGCCCGGCCCAGCCGGCGGGCGCCACATGCGCATCCATCTTGCAGTTGATGAAGGCAATGTTGTCCCAGCTCGTCCCGCCGCCCTGGCTGCGGGCAAGGTAAGTGGCTCCAACGGGGACGTCGCCATGCAGCGGGCCCGGTCCCTGGCCATGGGTCAGCGTGCTGTTGAGGAACACGTAGCCGATGTCGTTTGCCGCCGGCACGCGCGCTTGCAGCACATAGCCGCCGTTGTTGGCGTTGGCGCTGTCGCCCACAGAGCGGATTTCGCTCTCCTCAAACAGCGCGGCATGGCTGCCGCCCCAGATGAAGTCCACATTGCCCGCCACCAGGGTGCGGTAGAACCACGACCACCCCTTCAGGTTCAGCGTGTCCTGCTCGCTGTAGAAGTTGGCGTTCTTTGCGATCAGGCGTCCCTCGCTGTTGAAGTAGATCGTCTCCGCCTGTGCCGAGATGGACGACGAGCGGATCGTCGCGTTCTTCAGCGTCAGCGTATCGAGGGTCAGCATGTCGGACGACTCCACCAGCATGACTGCGCGCCCGCCGTTGCTCGAACCGGGCGCGGAACTGGACTGGCTGCCGCCGGTGCCCGGATTCAGCCTGTCATAGTTGATGTACTGGATCACGACGCCGTCGCGGCTCTCGCCCTTGATCGTCACGTTGTCCTTGCCGTTGAGGAACAGCAGCTCCTCGTAGGTGCCGTTGCGCACGTTGATCGTCACCGGCGCGCTCTTCGCGAATTTCTGCATCGCATAGTTCAGCGCGCCTTGCACCGTGCGGAAATCGGCCGGACCATCGTCGGCGACCGTGACACTGTTACTGCCCGGAGCGCTCGCCCGCGTGGTGAAGGTCCAGCCGGCCAGCTTGCCGATGCCTCTGAACGGCGTGCTGCCCAGCGTTGCGCCAGTAAACACCCCGTCGGCAATCCCGACATAGTACTCGGTGCCATAGGCCAGCTTGTTACTGTGCAGCTTGATCGTTACCGTGTTGCCATTGATCTTGATCGGCGTCGTGTTGACCTTGCGGACCAGCGCCTGGCCTGGGTAGCCGATCGCATCCGTCTCGCCGCTGGTGCGGATCACGTCGACCAGCGCATCGTCCGACTTGCGGAAGATGCGGATGGTGCCGCCGGTGCCAAGCTGCGGCTGCTGGTCGAACACCAGCTTGAGCGACGCGTCCACGTTGACCGCCGTGTCTAGTGGCGCGGGGAAGGCAGCGCCTGGCAGTGCCGAATAGATCACGGTCGGCTGCGTGAAGCCAGACTGGATGGTGGCCGCGATCGCGCGGGTAACACTCGGCTCCGAACCGCTGGCAAACACGATGTTGGCCGTACCCGCGGCAAGTGGCGTGAGCGTGACATATTTGCCGCTGGTGCTCACGCTGACCACCGACGGGTTGCTCGAAGTGACGGTAAAGCTGTCCGGCTTGCCGTCGCTCGCCACCGCGGTGACGGTGATTTGCGCCGGCGTGTCGCCCGCTTCCGCAGAGTACGTGGTGTTGGCCGGATCGAGTGTGAGCTGGACCGGCTTGAGGTTCGGGTCGCCAACGCGAATGTCGTCGATCTGGAACGACTTGTTGGCGGTGTACAGGCCGATCAGGCCGCGCTGGGTAAACGACGTGTCGGTGGTCGAACCAATGCTCTTGCCGTCGAGGTAGACCGTGAGCGTGCTGCCGATCATTTCGAAACGCACGGTGTAGAACTGCGCATCCATGTCGATCGGGACCTTCACCTGCTTGGGACGGCTCAGCGTACCGTTTTGCATCTTGGCGATTTCAACCTGGGTGCTGGTGTTGGCGCTCTGCACGTTCAGGCCCGCGCCATACCAGTTGTTGGCGTCGACGTAGCGGGTGACGAGGTAAAGCAGCTTGTTGCTGGTGGTGCTGTTCGTCATCGGACGGATGCGCGCCTCCACGAAATAGTCGCCCGACGGCACGCCCGCGAATGCATCCGGCTTGACCAGCGCGAGAACGCCACCGGTGCTGGCCGCGGCATATTGCAGCACCTTGTTGGCGCTGCCCGCCACCTCCGCGACCACACTGAACTTGCCGTTCGGCCCGCTGACAGGCAACAGGTTCCACTTGTTGCTGGTGCCATCCTGAAAGTCGTCACAGAAGTACAGGCCGCTGGGCGGGCAGGTCAGGTTCACGGTATCGACCGTCACGCTGCCGGTACCGGTGACCGCCGTCGTCAGCTTGCCGCCGCCGGCCTGGGCCAGTGCATTGGCCTTGACCAGAGCGATTGGGCGCACGCTGTAGGCGTAGGGAACAGTCCAGGTCACGTCGCTGGACACTGGGCAGGCGCCGAGCGGGGCGCCGTTGAGCACCGAGCCGGTATCCTTGTACGCACCGGGGGCGCCGCTGGCCATGTCTGTCACCACGCTCTTGCAGCCTTGCGCGCCGGCCACCTCGAACACGTTATTGTTCGAAATGATCTTTGCCGCCGTGCCGACGCCCACGCTATAGCTGTGCTTGTAGATCTCGGCCGACTTGCTCCCAACATAGTAGTTGTTAAACAGGTGCACCTGGCCAAAGCGCACGCGCGGAGCGCGTTGTGTGATGTCGCGGAACACGTTGTTGCTAAACGTGACGCGCAGCTTGCCTTCGTCGGCGGTTGTCGTATCGCTGGACCCGATCAGGTTGTTCTTGTCGTGCTCGCCGAACACGTTGTAGGACACCGTCACGTAATCCGACGCATTGGAAATGTCGACCGAGCCGTCATGGCACTGTTTTTTCTTGCCATTTTCGATCGGCAGAAAGTTGTCGGTGATCGGCGCGTCCGTGAACGAATTGTGGTCGATCCAGATGTGGTGCGAGCCCGAAATGGTGATCGAGTCGTACTGCGAGTTCCAGTTGCCGGTGCTGCCGTCGTTCGGATCCCAGATCGGTTCCACGTCGCACGGATTCACGAAGTTCAGGTTGCGAATAATGATCTGCGACACGTTCGTCAACAGGATGGAACCGTTCACGATGCCGGAGTTGGCGCCGTCGCCGATCAGCGTGGTATTGCTCTTTAAGCGGATCATGCCGCGCGCGGCCATGTCGGCCGTGCTGGTGTACGGCGTGCCTTCGGTCATGTCGATCGTGCCCACCAGCTTGATGATCTTCGGCAGTGTGCCGCCATTGGTGATCGCCGCCAGCAATTGCGCGCGGTTAGTGACTGTGTAAATCTGGTCGGTGGTAGCGGCCGAGCCGCCGGCCGTGCCGCCAGCCTGGCTGGCCCAGCCGTCCGACGGGGCCGGCTGCTGGGCCGGGTCCACCGCGGCGCTGGCGGCGTGGCCGAACACGCTGGCGAGCAGAAAAGCCGCGCATAGCGATTTGAAACCGAATCTTTTCATGGGTTTCTCCTCGCATTTAGCCGCGGCGAGTGCGCTGGCGCCTGCTGGCGGCCACGCCCGCCACACCGGCGAGCACCAGTGCAATGCTGCCGGGCTCCGGAATTGACGTTGGCGCCGAAGTGCTGATCCGAGCGCTGAAGGTGACGTAATCGCCGCGCCAAGTCACGTTGGAAAGATCGAGCCCGATCGCATGGCTATTTATCAGCGACAGCGCCGGCATGCCGCCGATGGCGTTCCTGTCGGCCAAGGTGAAGCTGGTGATGGCCTGCGACAGGCTGCTGCCGAAGTCGAACACTATGCTGTACGAGCCAAAGGGTATCGTGTCGTTGTTGTAGACCGTCAGCATCCCGTCCTCGGCGAAATCGAAGCCGAACAGGAAGTCGCTGGTGAGAAATTCCACCGAGATATCCGACGGATCGAGTCCGGTGATGTTGCTGCCGGGCCCGCCGCTGTAGCCGCTGTCGAAGCCAAGCATGCCGGCGGCCGAACCGTTATAGGTCGCCGTGATCTTCGCACCCTGCAGCGGAAGCGGCGTTGCCTTTGCAGGGGAAGCGGCAAGTACCGCAGCTAAAACCAATGTCTCCAGAATAATTGTCTTTTTCATTTTTAATTAAAAGTGAAGAGTTATTACGGGAAAGCGTCGAGCAGGAGGCGAAGCGGAACCTACGGCGCAAGGCCGAGCGGGGGCGCGAACGTTTGAGGGGAATAATGCGGATCGAACCCGCATGCGGGGCTGGCGCTGGTGCTACGACGACTAGTCTGCATGAGGCTGTCTCCTGTCGAACGCTATTGACGGGCGCGGCTTGAGGCCGCGCCAGAGGCAGGCACCTCGCGTGCCCGGCGCCACCATGACGAGGGCCGGTTGCGCTGGCCGAGGTCGGAGTGGTCAATAACTTCCGCTGTGGAAGCAGCTTCAGTCGCAACCTGTATTGACAGGCTGGAAGTCAATGTTAGCACGAAGTAAACATATTTGGTCAGACCAATCGTGCGAGGTCTGACCAGTTTGCAACACCTTTGCCTTGGGGAAGGGGCTGTACCTGTCAGGCTCAATCGAGAGGGCTACGGGCGCGGAAACGACGTAGGGTGCGCACCCGTGCGCACGCGGTACGGTTGAGCAGAGTTTGCATCCGCGCGCCCCAGGTCCTCCGCCAGCCATGAATCCCCGAGGTCAATGCGTCAAATCGAAAGCCTGCTCACTGCAGGCGGATGCTAACGTCGAATATCCATGTGCGGCGAATTTCGACCACGTCGTACCGGCGCGCAAGGGCGGGCGGGAACGCACCATAGGGGGCCTGGCTGGCCACCACTTTACGTATCGCTTCGTCGATAGCAGCCACACCGCTGGAGACCACGAAAGTAACCTTCTCTACGGAGCCGTCGGCGCGCACAGCCACCGTCACTGTTGGCTGGACGTGAGGCTGCTTCACCACCTCGCGCACCATATCGAACGTCATATTCCTCTCGATCTTCCGGCTCATGGCGTCCGCATAAAGAACGAGATCGGCATCCGGGTCGACGCGGCCAAAAAGCCATCCGCGGCGCAGGCTGCTTTCACCAGGCAGTAAGGAGCGTGCAGGCCGAGTTGATGCTGCGTCGCGTTGGGCCGCTTCTTCGTTGAGTTGCCTGCCGATTGCGCGGAGACGCTCTTCGCGTTCTTCCTCTTGTTTAGCCCGGTCCCGCTGCGCTTGCTCTTTTTTTGCCTGTTCTTGGCGTGCTGCCTCTTGCTTTATTGCGTCTTGCCGCGCCTTTTCTTCTTGTCTTGCCTGCTCTTGTCGCAGTGACTCTAGCCGTAGAGCTTCTTGCCGGGCATGCTCCTGACGTTCGGCTTCCAAACGCGCAGCTTCCCTGGCCTTTTGCTCAACGCGCGCGGCATCTTGTCGCAGTTGCTCTTGCCGGGCAGCTTCAAGCCGTAGAGCTTCTTGCCGGGCATGCTCCTGACGTTCGGCCTCCAAACGTGCAGCTTCCTTGGCCTTTTGCTCGGCGCGCGCGGCGTCTTGTCGCAGTTGTTCTTGGCGTGCAGCTTCAAGCTGTGTTTGCTTCGCTTGCTCTTGTCGTATGGCTTCCTTGCGCTCAGCTTCCAGTCGTGCAGCTTCGGCCCGTTCCTGCTCCTGTCGAGCTGCTTCCTGCCGCAACTTTTCTTCCTGTCTTGCCTGCTCTTGTCGCAATACCTCTCGACGCCGGGCCTCTTGCCGCGCGAGCTCCTGGCGCCCAGCCTCCAGTCGTGCGACTTCGTCCCTGGCCGCTTGCTCAGCGCGTGCCGCCTCTTGTCGTTGCTGCTCTTGAAGAGCCGCTTCGCGCTGTGCGGCTGCAATCAGTTCCGCCTTTCGCAGCATTTCGGCGTTCTGCTTGTCCTGCTCGGGACTGGCCTGCCCTAGCGTTCGTTCTAGCGTTTTATGTTCGGTGTCTGGATCACTCGCGCTATCGGGTGCTGCGGGTGCCCTTAATGGTGGCGCATCGGGCGCGATCGGTAGGCTCACTTCGGGTCGCATCGCTGCCGCCATGACCGGCTTGCTGGGAGGCGCAGGATTCGGTGCTGGCGCTGGCACGGATGTTGTTGGTGAGGACAATACGGGAGGGGCCTGCACCAGAGGTGTCTCGTTACTCACATCTGCGAGCTTGTCCTCTGAGGTGGACCCCACATTGGGCATTTCTGACGGCGCCGACGCTGGCGCAAGCGGCGTGGGCTGAGACGGTGCAAGTGTGATGTGCAAGTTATTAGCTTCCAGGCGCCTTTCTATCCAGGGAAAGGCAAAGTCAGGAAGCCCGAATTTGTGGCCACCAAATGTGACGCTCAATAGCAGCGCATGAGCCAACAGGGAGAGCAATACTGCGGTGCTCAGTCGTTTAGGGTTGTCGCCGTCCTCAGACGTGAGAGTTTTTGTATGGGCTGCGCGGAGCGACCTCGCGCGCGACGCACGTGACACACTACTCAAAGCGATTATCCTCACAAGTATTGTTCATAGATCCGGCAGCACTACTCGAAAACTTTAATAGGCGTTCTTTTTCGAACTCATCGCCATTGGGAGAAATTCGCTGATACATCCAATATCTGCGCAATCGCCGGCGCAAACCATTGCCAAAATATCATGGCTTAGTATTCTAGCGCTAGATTCGGACAGTCCGAGCATGCGTCGGACCCGTCGAGAAAAAAACAATTCGGGTCTTTGTGACCCCTGGGGTTGCTCGCACTTTGTTAGCTGCTGTTTGGTAGCCGACTTGTTGACACTCCTCTGTCCAGAAATTTGATCTTTCGCAACTCTGCCAGCTGATCTCCAAGCGAAACTTATTCACTTAATGCAACTAATTGGAGGATTGCATGGCAATCGACGCATATCTGCTGATCGACGGCATCAAGGGCGAGTCTCAGGATTCTGCACATCAGGGCTGGATCGAATTGACTTCGGCGCAGTGGGGCATTGTCCAGCCCCGGAGCGTCACGGTATCAACTGGTGGCGGCCATACGTCCGAACGTTGTGAGCACCGGGCCCTGACGCTCACCAAACTCGCGGACCTGGCCTCGCCGATCCTGATGCAGCACTGTTCGATGGGTAAGACGATCCCGAAAGCCAAGCTGGAATTTATGCGGGCCGACGGCCAGGGCAAGCCAGTGAAGTATTACGAGGTTGAGTTGGAGAATGTCATGATCGCGACCATTGACCAGAGCGTGCACGAAGGGAGCATTTTGCGCGACGCTATCGGCCTGCGTTTCTCAAGGGTCAAGTGGAAATACACCCAACAGAAAATTGGCGGCGGTGTTGGCGGTGCCACGGTCGGCGGCTGGGATCTGGCGGCCAACAAAATCGTGTGACGGGGGCCGGCCATGGTGCTCGAAGTCCAGAAGAAGGATTCACGCGGCTACTTTGTGCTGCCCCAGGCGCCTGAAGAAGCGGGCTACTACGTGTACGGAACGCCGCCCGATGGCGAGGGCCAATACGCGCATCATGCAATGATGTCGATGCTCCTGTTCGTCGAGCGTGAGTGGGCTGCCACTGATAGACGCAAGTTCGGTGTTGGGAACATTAGCCTCGCTGGCGGCGAACCGTACGAGAAGCACGAGACGCACAAGAGCGGGTTGGAGGTGGATGTCCGGCCGATCCGCAAGGATGGTCGCCACGACCAGGTATTCTGGTACCAAAGGGACCTGTACGACCACGACGCGACAGCGAAGTTGATCGGCATCTTTCACGCCTACGCTGGGGTGCGCACGATCCTGTTCAACGACACTTCCATTCCTTTCGTCAAGCCGTTCAAAGACCACGACCACCACTTTCACGTCCAACTGCGGCCATGAAGCGATCTTTTACCCTCGCGCTCAGCGCGATCACCACACTCACTTTGGCCTATGCGGCCGAGAAAAGCGAGTGGTGGCAGTACAAGGCTTTCAAAGGGGCCTATCTAATTTATTCCAACCAGTTGGGCGAGGAACGGCCCCCGACCGCAAGCGACCGCAAAATCTCGTTCGCGGTTAGCGGTCCGCTCGCGAAGGAAATGTTCGATTCGATGTACCCCGACGTGAAAGTGGCGTGCAGCCTTGACAAGGATTTTCATCAGCGGATCAAGGGGAATATCTCATGCGTCCACGACCGAGATGGCTACACGTGCCATTTTGGATTCAACCTCCGAACCGGGGCCAGCATTTCTGGCGCGACTTGTTAGGGGTGCGTTACTTTTGCCCGGACAGTACCGGCTACGGATCCGTCCGCGATGTGCAGTTACAAAAAAACGGCCGGTGGGAGCCGTTGATGTAAGTCCAGCGCTGCCTTTGCACGGGAAGCGGCAAGCGCCTGAGCCGGCCATGCCTGAGATATCGATACTTACTGCCCGACGCTGTTCGCCGACACAAGGGCCAGTCTTCTATATCGCTGGACTTTATGTATTAAGTCATTAAATCTTCGTAAAACGCGCGAACTTTCGGATTCACTGTTTCGCGCAAAAAATCGAGCGTGGGGCATCCAAGACGGTGAATAATCCTGTGGCATGTCGGACACAGCACAGCGAAATCTTTAGCAGTGAGCTCGACGCCTTGATCAGGTGCTTGGGCGAGCGGGGTCAGGTGATGCGCTTCTATGAAGTCGGCTCCGATCCTGCCGTAAGCTGAGCTCAGTGTCACACCACAGCCTTGGCACGTACACCCGAGCTCAATTTTTACCTGCTTCACTAGCCTAGAATTTCGGTGCTTCCACTCTACGGTTTTGTGATGGGCGACCTTCAGGGCTCCGTCGAGACCGGCTGTACGTGGAAGCTCACCACTTGCCGCGAGCTGCTCGGCAGCTTGTTCTTCTTGTAAAAAAAGCCTACCCACTCGCCGGACAACCTCCTCGTACAGCTCGAGCATCGAATTTAAATCACTCCTGAACTCTTGTAGTGAAGGCGGGGTCTTGACCATGTAACGCTTGCCGAAAGCTATCGAGGCGGCCCACGGGTCATCGGCGACTTCGGTTGAAGAAGTGTTCCCTCGACTATAGGTGTGGAATGGGCCAGCAGAAAAGCCGAGTTGCCTCCAAGCTGGGGCTGCGTTTCTGAGAATCGGAGCTCTGTTCTTTAGGATGGCACAAGTTTTCCTCATTCCAAATAACTCAGTAAGAGAATGGGAACCTTGAGCCAGAACTAGGCAGAATGATTGAAAACCGCGCTCAAAGAGAATTACTGGGTAATAGCCCGCTTGTGGCGTAGATGTGATCTCCCCGTGGAGGAAGGCCATAAAGGGCGCTTCACTCCACTGCCCCTGACCTGCGCTTGCCTTAGCTTTAATAAGTGGGAATTTAACCGCAGGGAACAAGGCGGAAAAGCTGTTGGGCCACTCATTCCTGATTAGTGCCGCCAGCCAATTTTGGGCGAACTGACGCTGTCGTTCCTGAGAAAAATTTTGTCCAACAGTTACTGCGATGTCGAGAATGTCGGGCATGTAGCCTCCCTGTTGTTCAATATCTAATCATAGTAGAGCAAAAGAAACTTAAATGATAGATATTGAACTAGGGAGGTAAAGCACAAAAAGAAAGAGGCCTCGAATGAGGCCTCTTTTAGCTTCTGATAGCAAGATTTAGACGTCGATATTCCCCGCCTGCAGTGCATTCGTCTCGATAAAGTTCCTGCGCGGTTCCACCTCATCACCCATCAGTGTGGTAAAGATCTGGTCCGCCGCAATCGCGTCCTCGATCTGCACCTTGAGCAGGCGGCGCACGGTCGGATCCATGGTGGTTTCCCACAGCTGTTCCGGGTTCATCTCGCCCAGCCCCTTGTAGCGCTGCTTCGAAACACCACGCTCCGCTTCGTCACGCAGCCACTGCATGGCCTGGTGGAAGTCGGTCACCGCGAATTCCTTCATCTTTTCGCCTTCGCCGCGGCGCACGATCGCGCCGTCGCCCATCAGGCCCTTGAAGGTGTCGGCCGCACGCACCAGCGCGCCGTAGTCGGCGCCGGCCACGAAGTCGGCGTCAATCGACGTCACCTGCACGTTACCGAAGCGCATGCGCTCGATGCGCAGCAAGTGCTTTTCCGACAGTTCGTCCGAACGCACGACAACCTTCACGCTCGGATCCTTGATCGCAGCCGACAGCGCCTGCGCCGATGCCTCGGCCGCCGGCAGTGACGCCAGGTCCAGCTTCACGCCGCCAGTTACGATCGCCGACAGTGCGGTGCGGTCGATCACGCGCGACAAACGCATCATGATCGCGTTGGTCATGTTGTACTGGCGCACCAGCTCGGCCAGCGCTTCGCCGGTGATGGGCTCGGCGCCTTCGCGCGGAATCAGCGAAGCGCTGTTCAGCGCCACCGTCATCATGTAGCTCGCTTCTTCGACGTCATCCTTCAGGTAGCGCTCGTCGCGGCCGGCCTTGACCTTGTACAGTGGTGGCTGGGCAATGTAAACGTGGCCACGCTCGACCAGTTGCGGCATCTGGCGGTAGAACAGCGTCAGCAGCAGGGTGCGGATGTGGGCGCCGTCGACGTCCGCGTCGGTCATGATGATGATGCGGTGGTAACGCAGCTTGTCGACGTTGAATTCGTCCGGGCCGATCGAGGTGCCGAGCGTGGCGATCAGGGTCGTGATCTGCTCCGACGACAGCATCTTTTCGAAGCGCGCCTTTTCCACGTTCAGCACTTTGCCGCGCAGCGGCAGGATGGCCTGGAACTTGCGGTCGCGGCCTTGTTTGGCCGAGCCGCCTGCCGAGTCACCCTCGACGATGTACAGTTCGCACAGCGCCGGGTCGCGTTCCTGGCAGTCGGCCAGTTTCGACGACAGGCCCAGGCCGTCCATCACGCCCTTGCGGCGGGTCAGGTCGCGCGCCTTGCGCGCCGCTTCGCGCGCACGGGCGGCTTCGACGATCTTGCCGCAGATGATCTTGGCGTCGGTCGGCTTTTCGTTCAAGAAGTCGGTCAGGGTCTTGGCGACGATCTCTTCGACCGGGCCGCGCACTTCCGACGACACCAGTTTGTCCTTGGTCTGCGACGAGAATTTCGGCTCCGGCACTTTCACCGACAGCACGCAGGTCAGGCCTTCGCGCATGTCGTCGCCCGAAATTTCTACCTTGGCCTTCTTGGCAAAATCGTTCTCGTCGATGTACTTGTTGATCACGCGCGTCATCGCCGCGCGCAGGCCCGTGAGGTGGGTGCCGCCGTCGCGCTGCGGGATGTTGTTCGTGAAGCAGAGCACCTGCTCGTTGTAGGAGTCGTTCCACTGCATCGACACGTCCACGGCGATGGTGGTGCCGTTTTCCGAGGGGCGCTCGCCGGTTGCCTGGAACACGGTCGGGTGCAGCACGGTCTTGGCCTTGTTGATGTATTCGACGAAGCCGCGGGTGCCGCCTTCGAATGCGAATACTTCTTCCTTGCCGGTGCGCTGGTCGGACAGCTTGATGTTGACGCCGTTATTCAGGAACGACAGTTCGCGAATGCGCTTGGAGAGGATCTCGTAGTGGAATTCGACATTGCCGAAAATGGTTTCGTCGGCCCAGAAATGTACTTCGGTGCCGCGCTTGTCGGTCTCACCGATCACCTTCATCGGGGAGATCTCGACGCCGTCGACGACTTCAATGATCCGGTCCAGCGGCACGCCACGCTCGAATTCCAGCTGATGGACCTTGCCGTGCTGGCGGACCGTCACGCGCAGCAGCTTCGACAGCGCGTTCACGCACGACACGCCCACGCCGTGCAGGCCGCCGGACACCTTGTACGCGTTCTGGTTGAACTTGCCGCCAGCATGCAGTTCGGTCAGGGCGATCTCGGTCGCGGAGCGCTTCGGCTCGTGCTTGTCGTCCATCTTGACGCCGGTCGGGATGCCGCGGCCGTTGTCGGTGATCGAGATCGAGTTGTCGGAGTGGATCACGACATGGATTTCGGAGCAGTAGCCGGCCAGCGCCTCGTCGATCGAGTTGTCCAGCACTTCGAAAACCAGGTGGTGCAGGCCGGTGCCGTCCGAGGTGTCGCCAATGTACATGCCGGGGCGCTTGCGTACCGCTTCCAGGCCTTCCAGGATTTGGATCGAGGCGGCGCCGTACTCGTCTGGCTTGTTGGCCGGCGCGCCGGACGTGACTGCTTGAGTGTTCTCGGACATGGACTGCTTTCTCAAAAAACTATTCACTTCAGGCTGCCGGCCCTTGGCCAGCAGTCTAAAAACGTCGTTCCCGGCCTCGGCGGCAGCCCGGCGGGAATCTAATTTGAGTTGCGCGGGTTTTTACGCAAAATTAGATTCCCGCCGGGCTGCCGCCTGCGCGGGAACGACGTGTTTGGGTCGCGCGATTAAATCCGCATCGGCATGACGACGTACTTGAAGTCGCCATTTTCCGGAATCGAGATCAGCGCCGACGAATTCGCGTCGCCCAGCGCAATGTTCACCTGGTCGCACTTCAGGTTATTCAGCACGTCCAGCAGGTAGGTCACGTTAAAGCCGATGTCGATGCGGTCGCCCCCATAGTCGATCTCGAGTTCTTCCACCGCCTCTTCCTGGTCGGCGTTGGTCGAGCTGATCTTCATGCTGCCCGGCTCGATTACGCAGCGCACGCCCTTGAATTTGTCGCTGGTCATGATTGCGGCGCGCTGCAGCGAACGCAGCAGTTCTTCGCGGCCGATCGTGAAGTCGTTGTTGTAGCCCTTCGGGATCACGCGGGTGTAGTCGGGGAACTTGCCCTCGACCAGCTTCGACACTAGTTCAATGTCGGCAAAGGTCAGCTTGACCTGCGAGCCGGCGATGTCCAGCTGGACCGTCTCGTCGCTTTCTTCAAGCAGGCGCTGCAGTTCAATGATGGTCTTGCGCGGGATGATCACTTCCTGGCGCTCGAACGACTGCTCGGTTTCCACTTGGCAGAACGCCAGGCGGTGGCCGTCGGTCGCCACGGCGATCACGTTGTGGCCGTCGAGCACCAGCAGCAGGCCGTTCAGGTAGTAGCGAATGTCCTGCTGCGCCATCGAGAAGTGCACCATGTTAAACAGGTGCTTGAGCGTCTTTTGCGGCAGCGTCACCGAGGCGTTGTAGCTGTCGGCCACCGAGACGGTGGGGAATTCTTCGGCCGCCAGCGTCTGCAGCGCGAAGCGCGACTTGCCGCTTTGCACCGTCAGGCGCTTGTTCAGCAGGGTCAGCGACACGTCGCCCGTTTCCGGCAGTGCGCGCAGGATGTCGAGCAGCTTGCGCGCGGCCACCGTGGTGCCGGTCACCTCAGGCCCCGAGCCGATGTTGGCGGTCGTGGTGATCTGCACTTCCGTGTCGGTCGACAGGAAAGAGACGTTGTCGCCGTCCTTGCGGATGAGGATATTGGCCAGAATCGGCATCGTGTGCCGACGCTCGACAATACCACTCACAATTTGCAGTGGCCGAAGAAGCGTGTCCCGAGTAGTTTTGACCAATTGCATAGTTATCCTCAATCAGGTTTGTATTTGTTGAAAGTGTTTCTAGCGCGTATTTTGCCAGAAATTACCGGAGGCAAACGATATTGCCCCAGGGCTCTCCCTTAGCCTTTCAGCGTCTGTTCCAGGACGTGCAGTTCGTGATTCAGCTCGGCAAGCTTCGCCCGGTCCTGGGCGATCTTGCGCACCGCGTGCAACACCGTGGTGTGGTCGCGGCCGCCGAACAGTTCGCCGATCTCGGGCAGGCTCTTTTGCGTCAGCTCCTTGGCCAGGTACATAGCGATCTGGCGCGGGCGGGCGATGTTCGCCGGCCGGCGCTTCGAGTACATGTCCGCGACCTTGATGTTGAAAAAGTCCGCCACCGTCTTCTGGATGTTTTCCACCGAGATTTGACGGTTCTGCACCGACAACAAATCCTTCAGCGCTTCCTTGACGATGTCGATCGTGATTTCCTTGCCGTGGAAGCGCGAATACGCCAGGATCTTGCGTAGCGCGCCTTCCAGTTCGCGCACGTTCGAGCGCAGGTGCTTGGCCACGAAAAACGCCACGTCGTCGTTCAGCGTCACGCCTTCGGACTGTGCTTTCTTGAGCAGGATCGCCACCCGCATTTCCAGTTCCGGCGGTTCGATCGCCACCGTCAGGCCCGAGTCGAAACGGGAGATCAGGCGGTCGTCCATGCCCGTGATCTCCTTAGGATACGTGTCGCTGGTGATGATGATCTGCTTCTTCGCAGCGATCAGCGCTTCGAACGCATAGAAGAACTCTTCCTGCGTGCGGCTCTTGCCGCCGAAGAACTGGATATCGTCGATCAGCAGCATGTCCAGCGAGTGGTAATAATGCTTGAAGTCGTCGAAGCCCTTGCGCTGGTAGGCGGTCACCACGTCGCGCACGTACTGCTCGGCGTGGATGTAGCGGATGCGCGCGCCCGGCTGGTCGGCCATGACCTGGTTGCCAATGGCATGGATCAGGTGGGTCTTGCCCAGGCCCACGCCGCCATAGAAGAACAGCGGGTTGTACGACACGCCCGGGTTGTTGGCGACCTGGATCGCGGCGGCGCGCGCCAGCTGGTTGGCCTTACCGGTCACGAAGCTGTCGAACGTCAGGTCCGGGTTGATGCGGCTCTGTTCGCGCTTGGGCGAGTTGGCGACGTTGACGTTGCCCGGCGCCGGCGGCGCGGGCGGCTCGGCCACGGCATTGACCGCCGCTGCCGCTACCGAGTGGCCGGCGGGGCCCATCGGTTTCTTGGCCGGGTTGTTCTTGGGGTCGAGCACGAACTGCACCTCCACCGGCGCCTCCCAGTACTGGCAGGCGAGGGCGGTGATGCGGGCGGCGAACTGCGTCTTGACCCAGTCGAGCTTGAAGCGGTTCGGCGCGGCGACGCGCAGCTTGCCGTCTTCGTAATCGAGGGCGACCAGCGGTTTGATCCACGCGCTAAACTGCTGCGGCGTCAGTTCGAGTTCGAGCTGCGCGGAACAGGTCTGCCAAAAGTTTTCCATACATCGACCAATTGATACGTAACACTCTATTTTACATGTCTTGGCGCGAGTTATCCACAGGCACGTCGCGATTTTTCCACCGGTGCGCTCTGCTTGCATCGGCGGCCCCGGCGGTGTAGGGAAAGGCGCGGATAGGACACACCGGCCTTGACAGTCCGATCGAAAATGCTGTCTAATTCAGGGTTCCCTATCTCCGTGCCATGTCAAGCAGTCAACTTGCTCGACCGTGTGACGGGAGAAAAGAGTATCAGCTGTGGCGTGACGCTGGCTTAACCATCTGCGAACTGTCATTGGCGCCGAATCCTGACGAGACGTCAGACCGATTTTGCATATTAATTAATTTGCTTTAAGCGAGACCACCATGAAACGTACTTACCAACCTTCCGTCGTCCGTCGCAAGCGTACGCACGGCTTCCGCGCACGTATGGCTACCCGTGGTGGCCGCCAAGTCCTGAACGCTCGCCGTGCCAAGGGCCGCAAGCGTCTGGCTGTATAAGGCAGCCAAGCGCCGCATCGACCGCGCTCGGCCATGACAGCCGAAAGGTCCCACGACTACGCGCGCGTTCGGCGCATCGTTAAAACGGATGAGTTTTCATCCGTTTTTCGTTTGCGGCCGACCCAAAAAACCGCGCATTTCGTGCTCTACACCCGGCCCAACCAGTTGCCGCACGCGCGGCTTGGCGTGGTCGCGGCCAAGCGTTTTGCTCCGCGCGCGGTGACGCGCAACACCATCAAGCGCGTCTCGCGGGAGCTGTTCCGCGTCACCCCGTTGCCCGCCATCGATTGCATCGTGCGCCTGGCGCGCCCGGTCAACGCCAAGGACGGTCCGGCCACCGGGCGCGCGCTGAAGGCGGCGCTGCGTAGCGAGCTGGCGCGCCTGTTCGCCTTGCAGCAGCCGCGCGGCGCCCGGCCGCCAGCGCCAAAGGCTGCTGCCGGATCATGAAACGCGTGCTTGTCTGGCTGTTGCGCGGGTATCAGCTGTTGCTGTCCCCGATGCTCGGGCAGAACTGCCGTTTCTACCCGTCCTGTTCCAATTACGCGATCGAGGCGCTGCAAAGGCACGGCGCCGCGCGTGGCGGCTGGCTGGCTGTGCGCCGCGTCTGCCGTTGCCATCCGTGGAATCCCGGCGGCCTCGACCCGGTGCCGCCCGCGCCCCACGAGTCTTCTACAGCCGCTTGCGGTTGCAACCACTCCTGATCAAGACCTCAATGGAAATTAATAAACGTACCATCCTGTGGATCGTGTTCGCCGTATCACTGGTAGTTCTGTGGAACGACTGGATGGTGTCGAACGGTAAGCAGTCGATGTTCTCGTCCGCGCCCCCGGCCAAGGTCGCCACCGCGCCCGCGGCCAAGCCGGCCGACGTACCGGCGGCGGGCACTGCCGCGGGCACCGCCGTGCCGG
This sequence comes from Massilia horti, assembly GCF_004614195.1. Lineage (GTDB taxonomy): Bacteria > Pseudomonadota > Gammaproteobacteria > Burkholderiales > Burkholderiaceae_D > Telluria > Telluria horti. Next base: position 45,645 of record NZ_SPUM01000100.1, read on the forward strand.
GCGCAGCTGAAGCTGCCGCTCCGGTCCAGACCCATATCGTCACCATCACGACCGATGTCGTGAAGGCCGAGATCGACACCGCCGGCGGCGTGATCAAGCGCCTCGAACTGCTGAAGTACCGCGACGCCCAGGATCCGACCAAGAACCAGGTGCTGTTCCACGTCGGCGGCAATGACGTGTACATCGCCCAGACCGGCCTGATCGGCCAGACCCCGGCCGGCGCCTTGCCGAACCACAACACTCCGTTCGTCGCGCGTCCGGGTCCGCGTTCGCTCGATAGCAACGACCAGGTGCAGCTGGTGCTCGACGCGGAGCAGGGCGGCGTCAAGCTGACCAAGACCTTCACGTTCAAGCGCGGCGACTACGTGATCGGCGTGCGCCACGACGTGACCAACCTGACCGACGCGAAGATCGACCCGTCGCTGTATCTGCAGATCGAGCATGACGGCAACAAACCGCCTGGCGACTCGTTCTTCATGAGCAGCTACACCGGTCCGACCCTGTACACCAGCCAGGACAAGTACCAGAAGCTGACCTTCGAGAAGATCGAGAAGGGTACGGCCGAGCACAGCCTGAAAGCCAAGGACGGCTGGTTCGCGCTCTCGCAGCACTTCTTCGTGTCGGCATTCATTCCGCCGGAGGGTGAGGCGCGCGACATCTACACCAAGAAGGTCGGCAACAACCTGTACGCGATCGGCAACATCCTGCCGCTGGGCCCCATCGCGCCGGGCGCTACCGTGTCGAACGACGAGCGCTTGTACTCGGGTCCCCAGACCGAAAGCGTGCTGGAGAAAGTTGCGCCGGGCCTGGAGCTGGTCAAGGACTACGGCATGCTGACGGTCATCGCCAAGCCGATGTTCTGGGTCATGGAAAAGATCCATGGCGCGCTCGGCAACTGGGGCTGGACCATCATCGCGTTCACCATCCTGATCAAACTGCTGTTCTTCCCGCTGTCCGCAGCCGGCTACCGCAGCATGGCCAAGATGAAAGTGGTGGCGCCGAAGATGCAGGCGATCCGCGAGCGCCACAAGGATGACCCGGTCAAGATGAACCAGGCCACGATGGAGCTGTACAAGTCGGAGAAGATCAACCCGCTGGGTGGCTGCCTGCCGATCCTGGTGCAGATGCCGGTGTTCATCGCGCTGTACTGGGTGCTGCAGGCCTCGGTCGAAATGCGTGGCGCGCCGTGGATCGGCTGGATCCACGACCTGACCGCGCCGGACCCGTTCTTCATCCTGCCGATCCTGTATGCGATCTCGATGTTCCTGACGCAGAAGATGAACCCAGCCCCGGCTGATCCGGTGCAGGCGAAGATGATGCTGTTCATGCCGCTGGTGTTCTCGGTCATGTTCTTCTTCTTCCCGGCTGGCCTGGTGCTGTACTGGGTGGTGAATAACCTGATCTCGATGGCGCAGCAGTACGTGATCACCAAGAAGCTGATGCCGGCAAAATAATCCGGCCGCTGGCGAGAAACAAGCCCGTGCCCCGCACGGGCTTTTTTATAGGCTATGTCCCGCTAAGTGTGGGTCCACGCACGTCGTAGGGGGCGCGGGGCCGCCGAGGACCTGTGCGCACGCGGTACGGTTGAATGCCGTTGGCTCCGGTACGCACACGTACCGCGTGCGCACTTGTGCGCACCCTACGCCTTCGGTAAGCATCTGCGGTGGCGCGTAGCTTCGAGCGCGCGCTACTGCGCCTGGTAAATAACTTACAATTCCCCCATGAAGCTTGATACCTCCCCCATCGCCGCCATCGCCACCGCACCGGGGCGCGGCGGCATCGGCGTCGTGCGCGCCTCCGGCAAGAACCTCGGCCCGCTGATCGAGACGCTGTTCCCCGGCGCCAAACTCGCGCCGCGCCATGCCACCTACATCCCGTTCACGTCCGCCAGCGGCGAGGTGATCGACCAGGGCATTGCGCTGTACTTCAAGGCGCCGCATTCGTACACGGGCGAGGACGTGCTCGAGCTGCAAGGCCACGGCGGGCCGGTGGTGCTGCAGATGCTGCTCGCGCGCGTGCTGGAAGCGGGCATGGCATCCGGCCTGCGCCTGGCCGAACCGGGCGAATTCACCCGCCGCGCCTACCTGAACGACAAGCTGGACCTGGCCCAGGCCGAGGCGGTCGCCGACCTGATCGACGCCTCGACCGAAGCGGCCGCGAGGTCGGCGTCGCAGTCGCTGTCCGGCGCGTTCTCGCAGGTGGTGCACAAGCTGGTCGACCAGACCATCAACCTGCGCATGCTGGTCGAGGCGACGCTCGATTTCCCGGAAGAGGAAATCGACTTTCTCGAAAAGTCGGACGCGCGCGGGCAACTGGCCGCCATCGTCGAATCGCTCGACCACGTGTTCCGCCAGGCGGCGCAGGGCGCGCTGCTGCGCGAAGGCCTGAACGTGGTGCTGGTGGGGCAGCCGAACGTCGGCAAGTCCTCGCTCCTGAACGCGCTGGCCGGTTCGGACGTGGCAATCGTCACCCCGATCGCGGGCACTACCCGCGACAAGGTGACGGAAACCATCCAGATCGAGGGGATCCCGCTCAATATCATCGACACTGCCGGCATCCGCACGGTGGACGAGGGCATCGACGTGGTCGAGCGCATCGGCATCGAGCGCACCTGGGGCGAAGTCGGCAAGGCCGACGTGATCCTGCACCTGCTGGACGCGAGCCTGGGGCCGAGCCGCGCCGACGAGGAGATCGTGGCCGCGTTCCCGGCCAACGTGCCGGTCGTGTGCATCTGGAACAAGATCGACCTGTCCGGCCACCGGCCCGCGGTCGAGCCGGCCGAGGATGCGACTTACATCTACCTGTCGGCACACGAAAAGCTCGGCATCGACTTGCTGCGCAAGGAGCTGCTGCGCATCGCCGGCTGGCAGCAGACAGGCGAGTCGCTATACCTGGCCCGCGAGCGTCACCTCATCGCGCTGCGCTCCGCGCGCAGGCACCTGGACGTCGCAGCCGAGCACGCCGCTCAGAACGACCAGTCGCTCGACCTGTTTGCCGAAGAGCTGCGCCTGGCGCAGGACCAGCTGTCGAGCATTACCGGGGAGTTCACGCCGGACGATTTGCTCGGTGTGATCTTCAGCCGCTTCTGTATCGGCAAGTAGAGCGGAACGGCCTCGGGCGGGCTTTAGAATGACCGCCCGTCGACCGGCACTCGTTTGAGCGACGACAGGTCCAGGTCCTCAAGGCAACGCACGTTGACCGCCACAGTTTCTGCTCCGGAACGATCCGTGCCGTTAGCAAACGGAGCGCAGCCGCAGGTCGGGCAGAACCGGTGCTTGATGACGTGGCGGTTGAAGGTGTAGGTCGACAGAGGGGCTTCCGGTGTGTTCAGCGTGAACTGAGTGGCCGGAACGAACCACAGCAAATAGCCCTTGCGGCTGCAATGCGAGCAATTGCATTCCAACGCTTCGCCCAGGCTGCCTTCGACTTCGAAGGCGATCTGCCCGCAGTGACAGCTTCCTTTGTATTGCATATTCTTCTCCTGACAATGGGACGGCGAATTTCGGAAAGTAAGCTGAACAAAATAGTAACAGAAGCGGTCGCGCTCATCCGATCCGTGCGCACTTTAAGAAGGTAACGGGACGTAAGCGGGGCGGTCAGTGTGGCATTGTTGTGCTAGTCTTTTCGTATCGAACCCAAGCGGAAAGGCAAGCGATGGCAACCAACAGCGTTGGAGCAAACAGGCGGCGCTTTGGCATGGCGCTGGCGGCAATGGCAGCCTGCGCCATGCTGGCCTCGTGCGCAAGTTTCGTCGGGCCGCGCGAGGTCGACATCCCGCTCTACCGGCTGCAGGCAGGGCTGGACCGCCATTTCCCGCTCGACAATCGTGCACTGGAGCTGTTCGACATTCAGCTGTCGCGCCCCGAGCTGGCCATCCTCCACGACCGCGACCGGGTGGGCCTGACGATGCGGGCTGACGTGGCGCCATTCTTCCTGCGCCAGTCGTGGCATGCCAGCCTGACGCTCTCCGGGCGCTTGTACCTTGACCCGTCGCGCAATGGGGTGTTCATGGCGGAGCCGAGCGTCGACCACCTTGCGATCGACGGCGCTGACGACATGAACCAGCGCCAGTTGACCAAGGTCGCCAACCTGGTGCTCGACAAGGTGGTGCGCGACGTGCCGCTGTACTCGTTCCACATGGAAGACCTGAGCTACGCCGGCGTGCAGTTTGTACCGACCAGCATTCGGACGGTCCCCGGCGCATTGCGGGTGCGCCTGGAGCCGGTCAAATAGGGTGACTAAGGCATTCTCCCCGACTGGGTTGACGCGGGAGGTGTGCCGGAGAGGGGGGCGACAGGTTTGGCAGACAGTGCAGTCACAATGATGCCTGTCGCAGTGACGCCTACTGCTGTTATGGCAATCACTGTCCCGATCATCCACTTGATCAGATCATTGATCCTCTTCTCCATCTTCGCATCCGCTTCGGCGAATTGCATCTGAACTTTCGCGAATTGTGCCTGCATCCGCGCATCCGCCTCCGCGAATTGCGCCTGAACCTTCTTGTCCGCCTCCGCAAACTGCATCTGAACTTTCGCAAATTGCGCCTGGACCTTGTTGTCAGCCTCCGCGAATTGCATCTGAACTCTCGCGTCCGCCTTGGCGAATTGCACCTGAATCCTCGCCTCCGCCTCCGCGAATTGTGCCTGAACCTTCGCGCCCGCTTCCGCGAATTGCACCCGCATCTTCGCGTCCGCCTCCGCGAACTGCACTTGGGTCCTCGCATCCGCCTGTGCAAAGCGCGTGTCGATGTGCTGCTCGATCGTCCCGAGCCGCGCGTCCAGTTCTTCTCTGGTCAGTTCGTTCATGTCCATGTTTGATTGTCGCTGCTTAGATACGACCGGGTCGTCCACGGTTCGGAACGTGCGCGCCTTCCGTTATCATTCCGCTATGATTTTTCGCAGTTGCATTCGCCGATGGGACGCGCCTGTGACGACGTCATACGGAGGGTGTGGCTGCTTTTACTCCACAATGGCCTGTCGATAATGACAGCATTGCAGAGCCAGGGGATTGAGCGCAAACTGGGGCTTCCACAACTGTCAAGGCAACTTCGACAGTACGGTGTCTACGCTTGAGCTTTATCATGCCCAAGGTATTCCGCTGAAGTAATCTTGCTTTTGTGACGTGCAGCCGGGTAGGGGGTCTATCGTGGAATCGATACAGGAGAGTTTGCCGGATAAGAACGCGGCTGCCGAGCCGCTGGTCGCCGGCGCAGTGCGCGCAATTCCTTCGCGGCAGAGCTTGCCGGCCAAGGGTTCGTGCTGGTACTGCGAAAAGCCGCTCGACGCCGTGCGTCGCTTCTGCGGCAAGACTTGCGCCTCCGCTTTCGACGAAGAAGCGGAATACACGCGTTGAACGGTGCGCTGGCCGGCCCGGCGTTATCGGGCGTTGGCGTTCCCGTCGAGCAGGCGCAATGCCCGCTCGTAATCGAATTCATTGATCGATGCCGCGACCTCATTCGTTCGCGCGGCGCCCAGCATTTGCACCAGCGCCGCCCGCGCTTCCCCCACCAGTTCCACAGCGGCGCCGTCACCCGTGTCCAGCAACGCGCGCAGCCGCGCCAGCACCTCGCCTGAGGGAGCCGGTGCGGGGCATGACGCCTCGGACGTGCTTTCGGCGCTCGCGAGTATCGTGTCGACTTCCCGCATCACGCGCGCAAGCTCCGCATCCATCAGGTCGAGTTCCCGCTGACAGCCCTCGCGCGGCGCGCGCAGTGACTGCTCGAGCAGGAACGCGCGCTGCTGCAATTCGTTTGCCTCGATCATACCCGCCGCACCCTTGAGCGTATGCGCGAGCCGCTCGGCGGCCTGCACATTGTCAGCCGCGAGCGCGGCGCGGATCGAACCGCTGGCCGACAGGTAGTTGCTGCGGAACCGGGCGAGCAGGCGAATGAACATCGACCGGTCGCCCATCATCCGCTCGATCCCGGCCGCGACGTCGATCGCGGCGGGATCAATGCCCGCGTCCGCGCGCGGCGCACGGCCTGGGCGCATTGTGCTCACCTCGTCGTGAACGACCAGTTCCGGCTGACCGGGGCGCCATTCACCGTGCCGGAGAAGCTTACGTCATAGGTCGTCCCCGAGGCGAGCGGCGAGAGCGGGATGATCGACGCCGCGTAATCGGGCGTCTCCGGGTCGCCGGCCTTCGCGAGCAGCCTCACCGCCAGGTCGCCGCCGCCATGTGGGCGCACCGAGAAGATTTGCACCGTCAGCTTGGAATCCAGGTTGGTGTGGACGCTGATCGGGTAGCCCACTTCGTTCCGGTCGGGGACCGGGTCCGGTGTCTCGTAGTCGCTGAAGAAGTTGGGCGTGACCTGGGTCTGTCCGTTAAATGGCCAGGTCACGATCGATCCGGACGCGATCCCGCGGCCAAAGCCGCCGCGCGACCCGAAGTCCGCCGTGAAGTAGGAATAGCCGGACGAGGTGGTGGCCGCGCCGGTGCCGATCTCTTTGAACATGGGCTCGAAAATCACGAAGCGGTGGTAGATCGCCGTGATCAGCTCCTCCGCCATGTAGGCGCCCGACTTGCTGCTGGTGGCCGAGATCACCTCGCCGATCGCATATCCGTTGACCGGGATGGTATAGCCGGCATTGTTCATGCGGGTGAGCAGATCGGCGCCGGTGAAGCCTGGTTTTTTCGGGTCCTGCGTGTGCGTCACGTAGTTGTTGGTGCGCTGGTATTCCGAGTGCCCAAGCGCCGCCACGTTAATCTGCACGTTCTCCGCCACTTGGGGAACGCCTGCCTGGGCGCGCCGGTAGTTGATCCAGTTCCGGCCATCGACCGCGATGTTGCCGGTGCTCGCCGGCGCGTTCGGATCGGTCGTGGCGACGGGGGGCGGTGGCGGGCTCACCGCGCTGCTGTCGGCGCTGATGCCGGTGCTGCTGCCACTGTCGCCGCCGCAGGCGGTGAATGCCAAAGCGGTCACGCACCCCGCCACAATCGTTCGCAAGCGAAGCAATCCGCTCATGACAAGACTCCTGTAAATACAAAAAAAGCGAAGCCCCAATTCTAGGGCAAATCCAAAATTGATGAGTGGCTTAGCGAAGCGACACGAGCCTGATGCGGCCCACTGTAGAATATCCCATTGAACCCTTTTGTTCGCTTCCTGTTGGATCAAAAAATTTGAGAACCACACCCCGAAAGCGTCTCGCGCGCGCCAAGTTTGCCTTGCCAAGCCTTGTCACCCTGCTGTCGATCGCATGCGGTTTTGGCAGCATTGTCATCTCCGTCGACAACGCACCGATCGGCGATCCTGACGATTACCGGCTGGCGGCGATCCTGCTGGTGCTGGCCGGCGTGTTCGATGCGCTGGACGGCTTCGTCGCGCGCGCGACCAATACCCAGTCCGCATTCGGCGTGCAGCTCGATTCGATCGCGGACGTGATGAATTTCGGCTGCGCGCCCGGCCTGCTGCTGTACTGCTACGGGTTTGCCCAAATGAGCGTCTCGCACCCGACCCTCGTGCGCATGGGCGGGCTGGCCTGCTTCGTGTTCGTCGCCTGCGGCGCATTGCGGCTGGCGCGCTTTAACATCAGCGTCGGCCGCACCGATCCGCGCTACTTCGTCGGCATGCCGATCACCGCCGGCGCGGCATGTGTGGCCTCCGTGGTGGTCGCCTGGCCCGAGCCGCTTACCACGATGGCCCAGGGCTTCCTGCTGATGGCGCTGATGATCGGCGTCGGCGCGCTGATGGTGTCGACGCTGCGCTTCCCCAGCTCCAAGCAGCCGAAGAACAAACTCCTGTTCGTGCTGCTCGCGGTCTGCGTCCTGTTGTTGATTTGGCTGCGCACGCGCTTTTTTGTCCTGTTCTTCCTGTTGTACATTGGTGCCACCCTGCTGCTGAACCTCGCGTGGCGCGGCGGCTGGCGCGGGATCGCGCCGCCAAAAGTGTACGACGAGCAGGCATAATACGTAGGGTGCGCACCTGTGCGCACGCGGTACGTGTCCAGGCCGGCGCCAACGGCATTCACCCGTACCGCGTGCGCACAGGTCCTCGGCGGCCCCGCGCCCCCTACGATCGCATACATCGCGGGTTACGGCCTCTTAGGCGAATTTGTCCAGCAGCGCCGCCAGATGCTCGGCGCTGGAGCGCGCCTGTTCCAGGTCAGGCGCCTGCCCGCTCTGGGTGACGATGCTGGCCGCGAGCAGCTGCACGAACGAGCGGTCCAGCGCCTTGCGCGCCGCAGCCATCTGCTGCGCCACAGCGTCGCAATCGGACGGCTGCTCGGCCAGCGCGATCAGCTTTTGAATGCCGCGCAGCTGGCCCTCGACGCGCGCCAGCCGGTTCAGCAGGTCCTTCTTCTGCTGGTGGGTCAGCGCGGGTCCTTCGACGATCCTCAAAGGTTCGGCCATGGCGCTTCCTTACGCGACCTCGTGGCCGCGAGCCGCACGCAGGATGGCGAACCAGTCGTTGCGCGAGAGGGTGAAGGTGGTGCCGGCGACCGCTACCCCGATCGCCTCGATGCGGCCGCTGCCGGTGAGCGGGATCGGGCGGCTGGGCAGCTGCATAATCCACGAGAACACCACGCTGGCGAACGGCTGCTTGATGCGATCGGCCACTTCCTTGATCACCAGGCGCAGGTTCTCGGCATTGGTATCGTTGGACGTGAACAGGCGCCCGCCGCCCAGCGGCGACCAGACCATCGGCGCGACGCGCAGGTCCTGCAGGCCGTCGAAGGTCTCGTCGAACATCGGGGCCAGGTGCAGCGGGGAGAACTCGACCTGGTTGGTGGCCAGCTCGATGCGGCGACCCAGCGACTCGAACTGGTTGCGGCTGAAGTTCGACACGCCGAAGTGCAGCACCTTGCCCGCCTTTTTCAGCGAGGAGAAGGCTTCGGCGATCTCGTCGAAGTCCATCAGCGGGTCAGGGCGGTGGATCAGCAGCAGGTCGAGGTGGTCGGTGTGCAGCTGGCGCAGCGATTCCTCGGCCGAGGCCACGATATGCGCGGCCGTGGTGTCGTAGTGCTGGAGCGTTTGTTCGGGGCGCATTGGCGACACCAGCCTGATGCCGCACTTGCTGACCAGTTCGATGCGGTCGCGCAGCGAGGGCTGGGCGCGCAGCGCCTCGCCGAACAGGCCCTCGACGCTATAGTTACCGTAGATATCGGCGTGGTCGAAGCTGGTCACGCCCAGCGCCACGCACTGTTCGATGAAGACCACGCGCTGCTCCACCGACATGCCCCATTCGGCCATCCGCCACATGCCGGCGACGACGCGTGACAGTTCCAGTCCGCCCTGGCGCATCGCGATGCGCGGGCAGGACAGATCGGTGGGCGGCGCGTAGTTCATGGTATGGGCCGCCGGCGGCTTATTTCAGCCACAGGCGCATCGAGTCCCACGCACGGCCGAAGATGCTGGCCTGCGACACCTCTTCCAGTGCCACCACCGGCAGGGCCAGCAGCGGTTTGCCGTCGACCATCATCTTGAGCGTGCCGACCTGGCCGTTCTGCGGCAGCGGCGCCACCAGCGGGTCTTTGCGCTCGAGCACCGGCTTCATCTTCTGGGCCACGCCCTTGGGCACGGTCACCAGCACGTCGTTGGTAAAGCCGATCTTCACGGTCGACTTCGAGCCCTTCCACACTTCCGGCGTCGCGATCGCCTGGCCCTTCGAGTACAGCTTGACCGTGTCGAAGTTCTGGAAGCCCCAGTTCAAGAGCTTCTGGCTTTCGGCGGTGCGGGTGCCGTCCGTGTTGGCGCCCGAGAGCACCGAAATCAGGCGGCGCTCGCCGGCCGGGCCGTTGGGGCGGCGTGCCGACGCAATCATGGAATAGCCGGAGGCCTCGGTGTGGCCGGTCTTCATGCCGTCCACCGTCGGGTCGAGCCACAGCAAGCGGTTGCGGTTCTGCTGGCTGATCTTGTTATAGGTGAACGTCTTGACCGAGTCGATCTTGTAAAACTCGGGGAAGTCCTTGATCACGTGCGTGGCCAGGATCGACAGGTCGCGCGCGGTCGAGTAGTTTTCCGGGCTCGGCAGGCCGTGCGGGTTGGCAAAATGGGTATTTTTCAGGCCCATGCGCTGGGCTTCGTGGTTCATCAGGGTCACGAAGGTGCCTTCGTCGCCGGCCACTGCCTCGGCCAGTGCGACCGCCGCGTCATTACCCGACTGCACCATCAGGCCGTACAGCAGATCGTTGATCTTGACCGGGGTGGCGGGGTCGATGAACATCTTTGAACTGCTGCCGTCCACTTTCCACGCGCGGACCGACACGTTCACCATCTGGTCGAGCGTGATCTTTTTGTCGCGCAGCGCCTGGAACACCACGTAGGCGGTCATCACCTTGGTCAGCGAAGCCGGTTCGATGCGCATGTCGGCGTCTTGCGAGGCGATTATCTGGCCGCTGGTCGCGTCGAGCAGGGTCCAGGAACGGGCCGCAATCTGCGGCGCAGGAATGGTTTGCGCGCTGGCAGTCGACATCAGCAGCACGCTGGCGGCCACGGCCGCAATCATTTTTTTCATGGGAGCAAAAGTAGTCAACATCGCGGTGCGCGGGCAATACTCGGAAGCATTGCCCAGAAAGAAGAAGACCCATTATAGGCCAGCGTGCACTGCAAATGTCACCGACGCCACATCTGGACGACAAGATTTTTAATGTGCCCGAGCTTTCGGTGGAAAAAGTGGTCTGCGCCGGGAATCACGATCACGGGCAGGTCTTGCGGGCGCGCCCAGTCAAAGACCTGGGTGAGCGTGATGGTGTCGTCCTGTTCGCCGTGGATCAGGATCGTGTCGGCGGGAACCTCGGGCATCGGCCACTTGCCGGCAGCGGCGCCGACCAGCACCAGGCGCTCGGCGGGGCGGTTTTGAAAGATCAGGCGCTGCTGGAACTGGGCCTGGACGAAGGTGCCGAACGAAAAGCCGGCGAGCGCGACCGGCAGTCCCGGATACTGTTCCTGCATGTAATCGAACATCACGCCCATGTCGTCGACTTCGCCGCGGCCAACGTCGTGCACGCCTTCCGATTCGCCCACGCCGCGGAAATTAAAGCGGGCCGTCACGTAGCCGAGCGCGACAAAGGTGCGCACCAGGGTTTGCACCACCTTGTTTTCCATCGTGCCGCCGTACAGCGGGTGCGGGTGCGCCACCAGGGCAACACCGCGCGGGGCGCCTTCGGGCAGGTCGAGCAGGCATTCCATCTTGCCTGCAGGGCCAGTCAGGTAAAACTTCTTCGAATTCTTGTTCAGTAACATGGATCAGATTTTCAGTCGGTCGACTACCTCGCCCTTGAGTAGGTGGGAGTCGATGATTTCGTCGATGTCGTCAGTGTCGACATAGGTGTACCAGGTGCCTTGCGGGTAGACCACCACGACCGGGCCTTCCTCGCAGCGGTCCAGGCAGCCGGCCTTGTTGATGCGTACCTTGCCGGCGCCGTTCAGGCCAAGTTCCTTGACGCGCTTCTTGGCGTGCTGCTGCGCGTCGAACGCGCCGCACTTGCCGCAGCTTGGGCGGCTTCCGTCTTCACGCACGTTAGTGCAGAAGAACACGTGGTACTGGTAAAAAGGGTTGTCGTTCATGTCATTCTCGATCGGAAGGAGTGCGCGGTCCAGCGTGGCCATCCGCAATGATACGTCTTATTGACGATTGAGTTTGTGCGACGGCAGCAGCAGGAACCAGAGCACGCAGAACGGCCACAGCAGCGACAGGAACTGCGCCGCGCCATTGAAGTTGAGGAATTTCCCTTGCACCCAACTTTGTAAGGTTGCCATGAAGTACGGGTTCACCGGAATCGAGTTGACCACGATCAGGGACAAGAGCAGCGTGAGCACGGCCAGCCGGCGCTGCGCCACCGGCGGCGCGAACGCCAGGCCGGTCAGCATGATCAGGCCGATCAGGAAGCCCCCTTCGGCGCCCGGGGTGACCCAGACGAAGGCGTTATCGGGCGTGAACAGCAGCGCGGTGGCGAGCGTCTTGACCAGCAGCGCGCTCCCCAGCATGGCCAGCATCAGCAGGTAGCGCGGTGCGTTATTGCGCGTCAGGCACAACAGGGTCAGCGCGGCGCCGGTCATGCCGCACGCCGTGATGATGGTCTCGGACAGCCAGTACTGCTCGACCGTCATTTCGCGCCCGCCGCGCAGCAGCGCCACCAGGTCGATGTTGGTGTCGAGCCATTCGGACAGCCAGTCCGAGATGATCGGCAGTACCTGGCCGTGGCCGAACAGGTAGCCCTGCGGGTAGATCTGGGCCAGCGGCCACAGCGCCAGCAGCACCAGCCCCTGGCTCGCATGCGGCGCAAACCAGTGCCGGCGCAGGCGATTCAGGCGTCCCTGGTCGAGCAGCGAACGGGCGCACAAGACGCCGAGCACCGCGCCGATCAGGCAGCCGGCCGAATTGGTCAGCAGGTCGAGGTTGGAAGGAATCCGGCTGGGCAGGAAGCTCTGCACGGTCTCCATCGTGCCCGAGACCAGGATGCCGGCCAGCGCGGCGGCCAGCACCGCCCAGGCGCCGCGCACCTTCGGGTACATCGACAGCACCAGCAGCACGCCGAACGGGATGTAGCCGACCACGTTGACCGCCGCGTCGAAGCCGGTCCAGTAGCGCGGCGGCGTCAGGTTCAGGAAGGCGAACGGCGACTGCCCGTTGTTGTGCCAGCCGGAGAACGGGAACCAGCTGGCGTAAACGATCAGCAGAAAGTACGCCACCAGCGTAGCGCGGGAGATCGGCGAGCCTTGGCGGGGCGTTTCGTTTTCCGTCATCGTGTATTCAGGTTCAGGCCGCCCAGCCAGGCGACGATGCCGGACGCCGCGGCGTCGGTGCTGGCCGCCAGCGCGCGGGCGCCGCCGGCGGCATCCAGCGTGGGCGCGGCGGTAACGTGGCTGAAGGTGCGCTGGTCGAGCAGCGCATGGCCGTAAAACAGCGAGGCGCGCAACACCAGCTGGCCCTCGCTCTGGGCCGGGCTGGCGAAGGCGTGGATGAAGTCGTCGACCTCGACGCGCAGGATCGGCACGCCGACCGGGGCATCGGATGGCGAGAGCACCTTCACGCCCGCCTGCGCCAGGCGCGACTTGAGGCGCTGGGTGACCATCTGCAGCGGGCTGGTGCTCCAGCGGCTGTTCGCATACGAGCGCGCCTGCAGCGCATCGGCGTAGTTCAGGCGGTAGAACATGCGCTCGCTGTCCAGGGCGGCCGAGCCGGTGGCGTCGGTCACCACCAGCGCCGGCAGTGGTGCCTGCGGCGGATCGGCCATGGCGGCCGCCGGCGCGGCAGAACCGAAGTCGAACAAGGTGGTGGACTGGCTGCTCTTGCCGCCGGCGCAGCCGGCCAGCAGCAGGCAGGCCAGGAGGATGCTGGACAATCTACGGTTCACGATGATCCTCATTTGGTCGGAGGGACGAAGCCGGGCTCGCCCGGCCCGGGCTGGGTATTCGGCGCGCCGAACAGGATGCTTTGCGGGCGGTCGGACAGGGCGGTCGCGGTGCGCTTGACCGCGCGCAGCGAGGACTTGGCCTCGTCGGTCATGTCGTTCACGTGCGGCAGCGTCTGCAGTTCGAGCTCGTTGGTCACGCCCACGAGCGAGCCGCCGACCTTTTCGATGGCGCCGTTCAAACGCGCGATTGGGCCGTCCGGCGCCTGCAGGCTTGTCCCCAGGCGGTCGAAGTTGCGCATGGTGCTGGTGGCGCTGGTTGTCATGTCGTCCAGCTTGTCGGTCAGCGCGGGCAGGCGGGCCAGGGTCGGTTCGAGCTTTTGCGGAATCGCGGCGTAGGCCTGGGCAGCCTTGCCGATGTTATCGAACGCGCCGACCATGATCCGCTGGTTCTCGGGGCTCATCAGCTTGTCCAGGCCTGTGGCAATCCGTTCGGTCTTTTCCAGGATCGCCAGGCCCCGTTTCTCGAGCTGGTCCAACAGGCCCGGGCGCAGCGGGATGCGGCCCGGGTGGCGCGGATCGCTGCGCAGCAGGGGCGAGCCGGTGCGGTCGTCGTCAAGCTGCACGAAGGCGATGCCGGTCACGCCCTGGTAGCCGAGGCTGGCGAAGGTGGTGGTGGTGATCGGCGAGCCGGCATCGACCGAGAGCTTGACCAGGATCTGCCCGGTCACCTGCGGGTCGAACATGATGTCGTCCACGCGCCCCACCTCCAGCCCGCGGTAGCGCACCACCGCCTGCGGGTTCAGGCCCGGGATCGACTGCGTGGTGACGATCTCATACGGCACCTTCTCGGTGCGGTCGCGGTTGAGCCAAAGCCCGACCAGCACCGCGGCGATCAGCAGCGCGATCGTAAAGAAGCCCGTCATCAGGGCATGCGATCTGCTTTCCATGTCACTTCTCCGATTCCTGGCCGGCCTGGCGCTGTTCGAGCACCTCGAGCGCGCGCCGGCCGCGCGGCCCCAGGAAGAATTGTTTGATGAACGGATGGTCCACCTTCAGCACGTCGCACACCGGACCGACCGCGATCACGTGCTTGTCCGCCAGGACCGCGATGCGTGACGATAGCGCAAACAGCGTGTCCAGGTCATGCGTCACCATCACCACCGTCAGCTTCAGCTCCGCGTGCAGGGTCTGGATCAGCTCCACGAACGAGTCGGACAGGTCCGGATCCAGGCCGGCGGTCGGCTCGTCCAGGAACAGCAGCTGCGGCTCGAGCGCGAGCGCGCGCGCCAGCGCGGCGCGTTTGATCATCCCGCCCGAAAGGTCGGAAGGCATCTTGTTCGCATGTTCCGCCCCCAGGCCCACCATCTCCATCTTGAGCAGCACGGCGGCGCGGATCACCTCCTCGGGCAGGGCGCGCAGCTCGCGCATCGGCAGCGCGATGTTCTCGAATACGGTCAGCGCGGAATACAGCGCGCCGTGCTGGAACAGCATACCCCAGTGGTTGCGCATGTGGCGCAGCTGGTCTTCGCCGGCGGCCGTGATGTCCTCGCCGAACACGCGCACGGTGCCGCGCGCCGGGTGCTCCAGCCCCAGCATCTGGCGCAGCAGCACCGTCTTGCCGGTGCCCGACCCGCCGACGATGCTGAGGATCTCGCCGCTGTAAATGTCCAGGTTCAGGTCCTGGTGCACCACGGTGCGGCCAAAGCGCGTCAGCAGGTCGCGGATCTGCACCACTGGCGGGCCGACATCCTCGGTCGGGCGCCGGTTCAGGCGTTGCGGATCGCGTTTTGGTTTGGCCTCGTTCATCAGAAGAACCCGACTTCGTTGAAGACGATGGCGAACACCGCGTCGGCCAGGATCACGACGGTGATGGCGGTGACCACGGAGGTGGTGGTGCCGCGTCCCAGGCTTTCGGTGTTGGGCTTGATGCGCAGGCCAAAGTGGCACGACACCAGCGCGATCAGGATGCCGAACGTGACACCCTTGAGCAGGCCAATCGTGTAGTTGATCGCCGGGACGGCGCTGGGCAGCTTCTGGATGAAGTAGCGTGCCGACAGGTGCAACTCGATGTTGGCCGAGACCATGCCGCCGATGAGCGCCATGGCGTCGGTCCACACGACCAGGAGCGGCATCGATATCGCGAGCGCGATCACCTTGGGCATGATCAGGCGGTAGCCGTGCGAAATGCCCATGACCAGCATCGCATCCAGCTCTTCGGTCACGCGCATCACGCCCAGCTGGGCGGTGATCGACGAACCGGAACGGCCCGCGACCAGGATCGCCGCCAGCAGCGGGCCCAGTTCGCGGATCACGGCCATGCCCAGGATGTTCACGAGGTAGATATCGCCGCCGAACATGCGCAACTGCTGGGCCGACAGGTACGACAGCACCACGCCGATCAAAAAGCCCACCAGCGCCGTGATGCCAAGCGCCTGGAAGCCGGAATGGAAGATATTGGCCGAGATTTCGCGCCAGGGACCCCTGACCGGTTGGCGCAGAAGGCGCCCGAAGTCCAGCACCAGGCGCCCGATAAGGAGCACAAAACCGTGCAGGTGCTCGAAGAACGACAGGATGCCGGCGCCCAGCGCGACCACCCAGTTAAGGTGGCTGGTTCGGTGATGCGGCAGTTCGTAACTGCCGGTCTGCTCGATGCGGTTGAACAGTTCTTCCTGGCGCGCGTCCAGCTTGAGCTGGTCGGGGCGCTGCTTGCCCCACGCATTCCAGAACATCTGGGCCCCGATGTGGTCCAGGCTCACAATCTGCGACAGGTCCCAGGCGAGGCCAGGATTATCCTTCAGCTCCCGCAGCTTTTTATTGAGCGACTTGAGCACGCCTTTCTGGCATAGCCCGTGCACTTGCCAAACTCCGCGTGCCACGACAGATTGCATCGCGCCATCGTCGCGATGATCGATGATTAACGTTGGCTCGTTATCAAGCTGCATTGCAGCAGTGTAAAAGACTTTCGCCGCGGCCGCCACAGGCGACACAGTAGCGTGCTCAAGCGACCAGATGGCGCAGCTGTCTTTCGGGCGCCGCCGCGGTTGGCTTCGCTTTTTCGGCGGGGCTGTCGGCGCGCCCCGCATAATCGCTCGCAATCAGGGCGGCAGCTTCGTCTTTTGCCATGCCGCGCTGCTGCAGCCACTCCTTGACCAGATTCGCCAGCCTGTCGAGCGCAATGCGGTGGGTGGCATCGGTCCTGGTGTACATCCAGTCCGAGAAGGTCATGAAATTGTCGAAAGGATGGGCGCCTAGCAGATGGGGGATCGTGTTCGTGAAGCGGCCGGAGTTGGCAACCAGGTCCCAATAGCGGGCAAAGCGCACCAAGCGTTGCATGGTAGCAAAGTCGATCAGGTTCGTCGCCAGGATGGTATAGGGCGGATACGGATCATAGACCATGCCGAACGGCTCGGTATGACGGATGATCGGGGTGCCGCGCAGGCGCTTGAGGATGCCGAACTGGATTTCATGCGCCCCCAGGCCCACGAGCTTGTCGAAACCGCGCGCAAAACTGGCGACGTCTTCGCCTGGCAAACCCGCAATCAGGTCGACATGCATATGGGCGTGCGAATGCTCGCACAGCCAGCGGATATTGTCGGCGGCCTTGGCGTTGTCCTGGCGGCGGCTGACCAGGGCCTGCACT
This sequence comes from Massilia horti, assembly GCF_004614195.1. Lineage (GTDB taxonomy): Bacteria > Pseudomonadota > Gammaproteobacteria > Burkholderiales > Burkholderiaceae_D > Telluria > Telluria horti. Next base: position 62,580 of record NZ_SPUM01000100.1, read on the forward strand.
TCCGGGTTGAAGCTCTGGATGCCGATTTCGAACTGCAGGGCGCCGGGCGGGAATTTGGAGATCGTCTCTTTCAGTGCTTCCGGCAGGTGGTCGGGTACCAGTTCAAAATGGGCATAGACCGGATCGCCGGGATTGGCCGCCAGCTTGTCCAAAAAGAACTGCATGATGCGTTGGCTCGTCTTTACATTCAGGTTGAAGGTCCGATCGACGAACTTGAACAGGCGCGCTCCACGCGCGTGCAGTGCCTCGAGTTCATCCAGGAACGCGTCGAGCGGAAATGGCCAGGCCGTCTTGTCCAGTGAAGACAGGCAGAATTCGCATTTGAACGGGCAGCCGCGCGAGGCCTCTACATAAATGGTGCGGTGGGCGATGTCTTCAATCGTATAAAACTTGTACGGCAGAGCGATCTCTCCCATGGGCGGCTGCTGGCCAGCGTGGACCTTCATCAGCGGCTTTGGCCCGTTCAGGATCTGGGCGCACAATTGCGGGAAAGTGATATCACCCCAGCCGGTGATCACGTAATCGGCCAGCTTGACGGCGGCCTGCTCATTGGTTTCGTGCGATACCTCGGGTCCGCCCAGCACAACCGTCACCTCGGGGGCCACGCGCTTGAGCATGGCGATGACCTTCGTCGTTTCTTCGACGTTCCATATATAGATGCCGAATCCGACGATCCGGGGCTTGTGCGCCAGCAGACGTTCGACCACCTCGGTGGTCTTGGCGCCGATTACGAACTCATGCAGCTTCGTCTGTGCCTGCAGTTCGCCCATGTTCGCCAGGAGATAGCGCAGTCCCAGTGAAGCATGGGCATAGCGGGCATTCAGGGTGGAAAGCAGGATAGTCATGAGCAGGGAAGGTGGGCGGCAAAGCGGTCATTGTACGCCGCCCCTGTCGGGTGCCGCACAATTGCGCGGAACCGCTTGCAAGGTGGGGCCGGAATTTGCTATAGTTCCGTCCCTCGCGAGAAACACGCAACAAATCAACAGGTTGCGAAGGACTCATGAGGGAGCGTCGAAATGATGCTGAGAAAATGAAGTTGACGAATATTTCGAAACGCTGCATAATCTCACTTCTCTGCTGCTGACGAACAAAACGATTCGCAGAGCGCAGCAAAGCAGTACTACAGAACACGGTTCTTTAACAATCAACAGTCGATAAGTGTGGGCGTTTGATGAAGGTGCCAGCTGGCTTCGGTCAGCTGATTACTTAAAAAATCAAATGTTCACAAAAAATACGAACC